>MEOG01000082.1 GCA_001769125.1 Bacteroidetes bacterium GWF2_35_48
AGACTTTTTTTCGATTTCAATTTTTATCCTAAAATCATAGTTAATATTATGTTAACAACCTCGTAATTTTTTATATTTTTGAAAACTGATTAGTTACTTATTTTTTAATATAGAGGAATACAATAGGAATTCAGTAGAAATACGATAGGAATTCAATAGATATACAATAGATATTAAGTAGGAATACAATTGTACATCTACCGAACATCTATTGAACATCAATTTTTACTAATATCCGCTATTTAAGTCTTGTCGTAATATTTTTCCTTTTTCTTCGTCGCTAATTTTTTTATTCATTCCGAGCAATGCCATTTCCCAGTCTCCATACATAGGATTTGGGAGAATGATGTATTTTTCCCCGAAATTATTTTTATTTTGATCAACAATATCTTTTCCGAAATTGACAGAGCGTTCTTCGTATATTTCAGAAAGGTCGGCAAGGTTGTCGCCAATGAGAAGAATAATTTCATGTGTTTCCGTAACTTTTGCTCTGCGATTTTTTTTGCTGCTTTCATCTGTGCGGAAAAGCATGTGATCTTTGTCAACATAAGGAAAACCGAGTGAGTCGAGGTTTTTCATGGTAGATTCCATTTCATTTGTGCGTCTGTTAGAAATGTAAAACGTCTCAACATTTTTAGATTTTGCATAGTTTATAAAATCAAGCGCACCTGGTAATGCCGCAGCTTTCGCTAGTTTTGTCCATTCATTCCAAGTTTCAGATGAATAGCCTTTGCCGGTTTCCATACATTTAATTTCAAAAGGAGTATTGTTTAATATAGTTTCATCTATATCTACTATCACTGCTTTTTTACTTTTTTTATTTTCTGTTTGCAGATATTTGTCAAGTTGCATACGTGCAAGATTATATGCCTGATAGTAGCATGCCTTCATTTCTGCAGAACGTTCGTACCAGTTGACTGCACACGTAAGATGTTGGTAATTGTTTTCAGAAATAACTTCTTTTTTTGAAATCCCCTGCTCTTGAGAACTTTGCTGACAGCCGGATATCACATACATTAGTGCTACCAGCCCAAAAATATATTTTTTCATTCTTTAAATTTTAATTAACTTTACTGTTCTTTTTGCGCTCTAAAGTACAAAGAAAATAAAAAAAGAATCATCTGTATGAATAAAAAAAGAATATTTATTTTTTGTTTGCTTGTTTTTCTGACAGGATATTTTTATTCTGTTGCACAGGTTTACAGGGAATCCGGTTCTCCTTTCATACAAAATTACACAGATAAAGATTATGGCACAAATTCACCGCAAAATTGGTCTATCCTACAGGATGCCCGTGGTGTGATGTATATTGCCAATACAGAAGGTGTTCTTGAATACGATGGCAAAAACTGGAGGCTTATAAAAGTTTCCAATAATTCTATTGTCTGGTCGCTTGCTAAAGATACAAAAGGAGTTATTTACGTGGGAGCAGTCGGCGAGTTTGGCTATCTTGCTCCCGACAATATAGGGCGACTTTCCTATATCTCTTTGTTAAGTAAATTAAAACCCGAAGATCTAAATTGTGGCGACGTTAAAGACGTTTGTATAACAAGCGAAGGAGTGTATTTTATTTGCAAAAATTCAATCATTCATTATAAAAATAATACTTTTAATATTATAAAAACAGACCTGCAACAGATGAAAGGTTTTGTTTTTGAAAACACGGTTTACATAACGCAGAAAGATAATGGAATTTACTATATAGATAGAGAAAGACTCGTGTTTCTGCCTTATACAGAGCAATTAAAATCAAATTTCAAAGAATATTTTATACTTCCTTTCTGTAAGGGAAAATTTTTAATCAGTATTCGCGGAAAAGGTATTTTTCTGTATGATAAAGAAAAACTTGATTCAGGTAATGCAAGCGCCAATGAAGTCGTTATTCCTTTCATAACTGAAGCAGATGCCTATTTTAAAGAAAATTCTTTGCTAACAGGAATTCAGATTAACAATGAACAGTATGCTTACGGGACACTATCGGGGGGAATTGTAATAACCGACAGGGATGGTTTTTTATTACAAATAATTAATAAAAACAGGGGACTGCAAAGCAATGGCGTATATGCTCTTTTCTTTGATAAAAATAATAATCTGTGGGCTGGTCTTGTAAATGGAATATCAAAAATCGAAATAAATTCGCCCTTAACGAAATTCAATGAATTAAATGGATTTGAAGGTTTGGCCTTGTCTATAAAAAAGCATAATAACAAAACATATATAGGAACTACAAATGGAATTTATTATATGCCTGAGCATAAAATCAACAGTACAAATGACAGGTATAGCTTCAAATATATAAAAAATACCGCTGCTTCCACTTGGGCTTTTGTTGAGCTGAATAACATCTTGTACGCTCCGGGTCCGATTGGTTTGCTCGAAGTCAGAGACACCACCGTTCATAGCGTTTTTGAATGTGGACAAATTTTAAGTTTTACCACAACGCCAAAATTTCCGGATATAATTTTTATAGGACAGCGATCTGGACTTGCTTTTACACGTTTTCAAAAATTTGGGACAGGCAATGTATTTAGTGCGGTAGAAGAAATTCAGAGATCGGAGAATCCCGTGTGGCGCACTGCCGTTGATGAAAATGGCGATATATGGTATTCTGATAAATACAGCGGGCTTTATCATGTTGTGTTTTCCGATAAAAACAATCCGGGAAAAAGTAAAGTAATAAATTACGATACTACTAATGGTTTGCCCAGAATGGATTATAATTATCCGTATTTTCTGGAAAATAAACTTTATATAGCCACCCAGAAAGGCGTTTTCAGAGCAGAAAAAATAAAAGGAAGTGAAAAATATCATTTTTTTCCGGATGAAATTTCTACACAAATTTTAGGCGCTAATGTAGATGTTAAACAATTGACTTCTGATACTGCAGGTCGCATTTGGATTCAGTCTGACAAAAACGGAATGTGTTACATTGAAAAAAATAAAAATGGTGTTTGGAAAATGCAGAACAAACCATTTAAAAGCACCGGATATGTATTTAGGTTTTATATTGATGAAAATAATACCGTCTGGATGTGTACGAATCATGAATTGTATAAATATGAACAGAAATTTACGAAAATTTACGAACAAACTTTTCCCAGCCTGATAAGAAAAATTGTTGCAAACAATGACTCTGTTTTGTTCATGGGATACAATTTAAACGATTCTGTGAAGCTGAAATCTGTTTTGTCTTATAGCTTAAATACTGTTTCATTTGAATTTTCTGCACCTTTTTATGATAATGAGGTAGATATTGAATTCAGCTACAAACTGGAAGGTTTTGATAAGTCGTGGAGTAACTGGAGCAAAGAAACAAAGAAGGAATATACAAATCTTCCAGAAGGAGATTACGTGTTCCGGGTTAAAGCAAAAAATATTTATGATGTGGAAAGTTCGGAAGATTCATATAAAATTAAAATTCTGGCACCCTTTTACAGAACTTATGTTGCTTATGCCATTTATTTAATTGTTTTCGTGCTTGTTATTTTTGGAAGCATTAAAATATATAATCAGAGGTTAATAAGGAAAAACATTCGGCTGGAACTTCTCGTGAAAGAACGAACAGCAGAAGTAGAGCAGCAAAAAGAAGAACTTAGTACGCAGGCAGAGCATCTTGAGCTTAACAACCGCGAGCTTGAGAAACTGTCAATAGTAGCAAGCGAAACAAGCAATGCTATTTTAATAATGGATGCAGAAGGCAACATTGAGTGGATAAACGAGAGTTTTAAGCGTATTTATGGTTTTGTTGACAGGGACGAGTATTGCAGAGAAAAGGGTGTTGATATTTTAAAAGCAAGCTCCAGTCCCCGTATTGTTGAAATAATAAATGAGTGCCTTTCAGATAAAAAGGCAGTAGTGTACGATAATTATACTGAAACAAAATCGGGTCATAAATTCTGGGCGCAAACCACTATAACACCTATTCTTGATGCTTCCGGAAATATTAAAAAGTTAGTAGCAATAGACTCTGACATAACACAAATAAAAGAAGCCGAAGCTGAGATTAAGCAACAGAATGAAGAAATTACCACACAAAGGGAATTGCTTGCAAAAGCGAACAATGAGCTTCGTTACACAAATAAATTAATTACCGACAGTATAAAATACTCGAAGCGTATACAGGAAGCCTTGTTGCCCTCGATGAAATTAATACAGACACATTTTTCCGATTCTTTTATATTCTATAAACCCCGCGATATTGTCAGTGGCGATTTTTACTGGATGTCTTATCAGGCGAATAAAGTATTTTTTGCCATTGCGGATTGTACCGGTCATGGCGTTCCGGGTGCGCTTCTTAGCATGATTGGATCAACAATATTGAATGAACTTATTAATGAAAAAGGTATTACCAGCCCTTCAAAAATTTTAGAGTATCTCAGCTTGCGTATTGTTACTGCATTGGAGAAAGGACGTGAACCTGACGATATTCAGAGCGATGGAATGGACATTACATTGTGTTGCTGGGATAAAGATTTCAGAGAACTTAAAATTGCTAGCGCCAACGGTCATGCTTGTTTATATAGTAAAACAGGAATACAAGAAGTCAAGGCAGATATTTATTCAATCGGCGATATTTTCTCGCATAATCAGAATATAGAATATACAACACATACGTATCATATTGAAGAGGGCGACATGCTTTATATGTATACAGACGGCTATCAGGATCAATTCGGGAAACAGGAATCGCAGAAATTTATGGCAACCCGTTTTGAACAAATGTTAACAGAATTGCAGTCTTTAGCGATGAAGGAACAACTCAGTAAATTGAGCTCTACTTTTGAAGCATGGAAAGGCGCAACGCATCAGACAGATGATGTGCTTGTGATGGGTATCAGATTTCATTCGTTTTAATAAAGATGATTCGCAAATTGCGTAACATTAAATACATTTTTTCTTTTGAAAATAGCATTATTATCGGATATACACGAAGACATCGTCAGCCTGAAAAAAGCGATGAAAATGATTGAAATTGAAAAATGCGATCATATTATTTGTCTAGGCGATATTCTAGGATATCCCTACAGGCGCGCAAAATATGAAAACACAAAAAATGCAGATGAGTGCATCAATATTATAAAATCGAATTGTAGTATTGTTTTGCTTGGAAATCATGATCTTTTTCATTTAAAAAAATTTCCTGAATACCAGTCAGGATTTAATTTACCCGAAAATTGGTATCAATTGTCTGCAGAAGAAAAGAGACATTTTGCAGGGGATCATGTTTGGAATTATTCAGATGATTATTCCGTGGAAATTCAGCCAAGGAATAAAGAATATATGATGTCGCTTTCGGAACATGCCATTAAATCTTTTGGTAGTCAAAGTGTTCTTTTTTCTCATTTTGTCTATCCTAATTTTACCGGCTATATCGCAAGTTATTCGGGAGATGGAAAAAAAATAAAGAAGCATTTTGATTTCATGAAAAAGGCAAACTGCGAATTGAGTATTTGCGGTCATTTGCACATGGAAGGTCTTGGAATTTGTTATGGACCCGGAGAAAGTTTGCTTACACATATTTTTAAAGGATTTATTTATTTTTCTTATGGAGAAAAAAAAATAAAAGGTAAATCCAGTTGCGTGTCAATTCCGGCTTTAGCAGACAATGGGCAGGTTAATGGCATCGCGGTTCTTGATATGAATAATGCAATCGTTAAATCCATATCTTTAAATACAAACCGAAGGTTTATTCTATAAATGATGTTACGTAAATTGAGGAAAATGTTTTTGAAGTCAGAAGTCAGAAGCCAGAAGCCAGAAGTTGCTTCGTGCTTCGTGCTTCGTGCTTCGTGCTTCCGACAGACAAAAAAACATTATACCTAACCTAAGCTATGAGTAAGAAATTATACAAAGCGAATTTTTTCCAGAAAATAGTACTACCGGCATTATTGGCAATTTTGCTTTTTATTATTTCGGTTTTTGCTTTTATCATTCCTGCTTTTAAAGAAAATGTTGTTGAGGAAAAGCGGAAAATGATAATGGAGCTTACGAATTCCGCATGGAGCTTGTTAAAAAAATATCAGGACGATGTTGAGCAGGGAATCGTAACACTTGAAAACGCTAAAAATCAGGCAAAACAAACCATCGAATCTTTAAGATATGGAGATGATAACAAAGATTATTTCTGGATAACAGATATGCAGCCTGTAATGGTAATCCATCCCTATGTTCATGAGTTAACGGGTAAAAGCCTTGAAGAATTTGAAGACCCGGATGGCGTAAAATTATTCATGGAGGCCGTTAAAATAGCAAAAACAAAAGAAGAGGGATTTATAAGTTATCGCTGGCAACTGAAAGACGATTCTTTACAAATAGTTCCAAAAATATCCTTTGTTAAAAAGTTTGCTCCCTGGAATTGGATTATTGGCACCGGAATATATTTGAATGATGTTGAAACAGAAATGGCACTGCTCACAAATAAAATTATAATAATATCAATTAGTATCATTATTATTATTTCTCTGATAATTGCTTTTATTACGCATCAGAGTTTAAGAATCGAAAAAAGTCGCAAACTGGCAGAAGAACAGTTGCGCGAATCGAGAGAGAAATATCACAGCCTGATTGAATCATCTACAGAAGGGATAATTCTTTTATTAAATAATAAAATTTCTTATACCAATTTATTCATTCAAAACTGGCTCGGGTATACAAATAATGAAATGTCTTTACTGCCCTTGGAGTTATTATTTGCTGATGCTGCTCCTAATACAATTCTGAAAATAAATAATGAAACGAAGAAAGAAATTCTTTTGAAAAAGAAAGATAACAGTACCGTTGAGGCTGTATTAACGGTATTGCATATATCTTTTGCTGAAAAGGAAGGACTGCTTCTTACGCTTAGGGATACAAGTGAAAACAGAACTGTTAAAAATGAACTGGAAGAGCTAAAAGCAAGATTACATGCTGTTGCAGATTATTCACGACTAGGATATTTCCGTTTTTCTTTGCATGATAAAATCAGTCTTACAGATGTGAATAATGGTCTTGTATCTATGCTGGACTATAAAAATGAAGAAGAGTTAAAAAAAGTTCCTCTTGCAAAAATTTTTAGTTCAAAATCAGATGTAAAATTTGTATTAGGCCATCTGAAGGAAAATAAAGGGTTCGCACGCAAAAAAGTATTTCTCCGAAAAAAGGGAGGCAGTAGTTTTGATGTTTTACTTTCTTTGAATATTTCTACAGATGAAAAGGGTAATAAAGCTTTTTTTGACGGATTTATTGAACGGGTGTCAATGCAGAAAGAATCGCTGATTTCTCCGGCAGAACAATCATGGGATTTGCTGACAAGCAGACTGGCAGTTTCCGTACAAAAAGTTTCCGATTTCCAGCATCCTCTCATTCATTGCCCTGAGTCAGCAAATATTATGTCTGCTATTGAAATAATGAGCCGGCATAAGTCCGATTATATTGTTTTATTTGATGGTATAAACTCTTCTGGAATAATTACATTCGCAAATATTGCAGAACTACTTTTTATTAAAGAATTTAATTTGAATATTCCGGTTTCTGCATACAGGAAGCCTTCGCAGCCAGAAATCGCTGAGAATACTGATATTGACACAGCGTTGATATTTGCAGAAAAACACGATTTTACGCATTTATTGATTCAAAACCCTAAGGGCGATTATACAGGTGTTTTTAAAACAATAGATGTAATTTCATTATATTCTGATGTAAAAGGGCATATTTTGAAACTGATTAATTCGACTATTCCTGTTTCAGAATTTAAAAAAATCCGGGAAAAGATTCCTTTTTTGATTAGACCTATGCTGAATGAAACCGGAAATGCCGTTATTGCTGGAAGGCTTATTTCTATACTAAATGATGCCATTACAGAAAAAATAATTAATATTTCTCTGAGTGAGCTTGGAGCATCTCCGGCAGAATTTTGCTTTTTTACATTCGGAAGCTCGGGGCGTGAAGAATTTTCTTTGATTTCAGATCAGGATAATGCGTTGATTTATCAGGATAGTTCTGAAAACCAAGAGCAACATAAAAAATATTTTACAGCATTATCGGAAAAAATATGTAATTATCTTTCAGATTCAGGTTTGCCTTTGTGTAAAGGGGGTTACATGGCAAAGAATCCTGACTGGTGTCAGCCGCTTTCTGTTTGGAAAAATTATTTTACCGATTGGATTGTAAATGCAGAACCGCAGAATATCTTAAACATTTCAGTATTTTTTGACCTGCGTATGGTATTCGGAACGTCTTCATTATTTATGGAATTAGAAGATTTTGTCTTTTCAGCGCTTCATGGTAGGAGTACATTTTTCTATCACCTCGCACAGTCTGTAGCAACATTTAAGCCTCCTCTGAATGTTTTTGGAAACATCGTATCCGATGCGCAGGGAAAAAATTCTGACAGCCTTGATATAAAAAATTGCCTAACTCCAACAATTATGTTTACAAGGATTTATGCGCTGCAAAATCAGGTAAGGAAAACAAATACAGCAGAGCGAATCAATGAACTTGCGATGAAAGAGGTGTTTGATAAAACAACCGTAGAAGAGCTGTTGTTTCATTATAATTATTTGATGCAACTTAGATTAAAGCATCAGGTAAGCCAATCTATGAGTAATACAGAGCCCGATAATTTTATTTTACTTAAGAAACTAAGCGATATGGAGCAGGTTATTTTAAAGAAGGTGTTTTCACAGATAAATGCTTATCAGGCGAAGTTAAATGCTTCTTTTATGAGTTCCTACAAAGCATAATCTATTAACCTACTTCACTGATTTTTTTTAAACGGGCAAGGTTTTTAATTGTAATTTCTTTCCCTTCAAACCCAATGATGTTTTCATTTTTAAATTCAGAAAGCAACCGAACAGCGTTTTCTTCAGAAATTGCGCTCATTTCACCTAATTCTTTTCTGGTAATTCCAAGAGTAAAACTAGTAGCATCATAAATTTTTGACAGATAAAGCAAACTGTCTGCAACTCTTCCTCTTATTTGTTTTTGATTGAGAGAAATTAATTTTTCCATTATAGAATTTACAGATGCGCCAAAAGCAAAATTTAGTTTCTTCAAAAAGTTAGAATTTGAAAAGTATAATTCTTTCACAAAGTTAATATCAATCTGGCAGGTATAACATTCACTAATAGCTGCTACACTATACGCGTAGGTTTTGATATCATATACGCCAATCAGTCCGATATAATTTGAAGGAACAAGTATATACATGATGATATTTTTTTGGTTTACACCTTCAATCAACATTTTCGCCTGACCCTCAACAATAACAATAGCATGAGAAACAGAGCTGTTTTGTCTGCAAATAACTTCATGTTTTTTATAAACAGCCTGAATGGGTTCAAATTTATCTGCCAGCCCCATCTCAACGGCTGTAAGATAAATGTCACATTTCAAATTGCATGAAGCGCATTTTATTTGATTTGTGAAACGCATAATTTTTCAAAAATAGAATAAAAATAGTTGTTTTAAAACAATGTTGTCATGCAATCTTATTAAATAAACAATAAAATAATATTTTTTTAGTTTTGGTCGGTTAAAAAAAATTATTTTTAAGGAAATCAATTATCTAATAATCAGTTTTAAAAAAGGAGGAAAAATGCACGGACCAGCAGCAAAGTTAGAAACAGATCACGCAGCGGCGAAAAAATCGAAACTGGGTGTTATCTTATTTATTTTTTATTTATTGGTGTACACCGGATTTGTATTGATTGGACTATTAGACCCGGATATGTTAAGCGTTCATGTATTAGGGAAGCAGAATTTAGCCATAGTGTATGGTTTTGGACTGATTGTTCTTGCTGTAATTATGGGTTTTATATATAATGCTGCGTGTACGAAAATGGAAAATAAAATGAATAAAAAATAAGGAGGATATTTTATGATTTATGATGTTTCAATTTGGGCAATAGTAATTTTCATGTTATTTGTTGCCACTGTTTTAGGATTGTCTTTTTATTTTGCAAGAAGAACAAAGTCCGCATCTGGCTATTATGCTGCCGGAGGAAATATTCACTGGGGGGTAAACGGAATTGCATTTGCGGGAGATTATTTGTCCGCTGCATCTTTCCTTGGTATTTGCGGGATGATTGCATACTCAGGTTATGACGGATTTCTTTATTCAATAGGTTATCTGGCAGGCTGGGTTGTTGCGCTTTTTATTGTGGCAGAGCCCATGAAGCGATTAGGGAAATACACATTTACCGATGCTCTTGATGCCCGGTTTAATTCAAAAGCGATCAAATTAACAGCTGCGATAAGCACTTTGATTGTATCTGTTTTTTATTTGATTCCGCAAATGGTTGGCGCCGGAGACTTAGTAGTTCCTTTGCTTGGTCTGCCACACTGGACAGGCGTTTTGATTGTAGGCTCTATTGTTATTTTGATTGTTGCTACAGCAGGGATGACGTCTACAACTTATGTTCAGTTTATAAAAGGCTCATTGCTGATAATTTTTTCTACAATCCTGACCGTTTATATTTTAAAGAATGGATTTAATCTACCCGATAAAGATCACCCGACACACTCCTTTGTAACATTAAATGCAAAAATTGATAATGGACAGGTTATTGGTTCAACCGATTCAACATATATATTTAAAGGAGCTTATACCGTAGATAAAAAATTAACTTTTGTTCATTTTGAAAAAGATAATCTTGCAAAATGGTTTAAACTCAGCAAGGATTCAACAAGTTTTTCCGAAATGTTGTTTATCACAACAACCGAAGATGGCAAAAAGCTTTATAATGGAGAACCAAAAGAAAACCGCAAGTTTTTTCAGGTGGGTCATTTAACTAAAATTATTGTTGATGGAAAAGAAGTTGACAAAACAGGTCCTGTTGGTCCGTTTGAATTTCTTTCAACAATGGAGAATCTGGAAGTCGTTCGTTTTGCGAAGAAGGATATTAAAGATGCTAAAACTACCGTATGGTATCAGAATTCTACTCCCGGCAAGAGTATGATAAACCCCGGTCTGCTTTACAAGGTTTCAAGCAAATCGGGCGCTACTTTTTGGGATAAATTGAATTTTGTATCTTTAATGTTGGCATTGTTCTTAGGAACATCAGCCTTGCCACATATTCTTATCCGTTATTATACGGTTCCAAGCCAGCGCGCTGCAAGAAAGTCTACAATTGTTGCTATTGCTGCAATCGGATTTTTCTATGTTTTAACTCTTTATATGGGATTAGGCGCATCTGTTAATGGTGTTCTTGATGTTGAGAGCAGTAATATGTCAGGGCCACTTCTTGCAAAATATTTTGGAGTAGGAATATTCTCTATTATTTCTGCAATAGCTTTTGCTACAGTTTTAGGTACTGTAGCCGGACTAATTGTGGCTTCATCCGGAGCAATTGCTCACGATTTTATGGATAATTACCTTGGTCTAAAAATGAATGATAAAGCCAAAGTAAAAGCCGGAAAAATCGCTGCATTCTGTGTGGGAATTTTTGCTATTATTCTAGGTGTGTTATTTAAAGGCATGAATGTCTCTTTCCTCGTTGGACTTGCTTTTGCGGTTGCTGCTTCTGCAAATCTGCCTGCAATTTTATTCCTTCTGTTCTGGAAAAAAACTACAGCAAAAGGGATTGCATCGTCAATCGTTGTGGGTATTTTATCATCCATATTGATTATTTTAGGTTCTCCAACAATGTTTGAAAAATACGGTCTTGCAAAATCTGCAGCAATTATACCGCTTGATAACCCTGGAATTATTTCTATACCTTTAGCGGCTCTTGTGCTTATAGTTGTTTCTCTAATGACACAAAAAGATAATGCAAACAAAGTTGAAAATTATCATCTGGATCAGAAATAATATTCAAATAATTATATAAAAGAACAAACATCAGGTTTCGGAACTGCTTATGTTATCAGTTTTTGTGACCTGATGTTTTCATTTAAAGTGCTTGTTAAAAATAATGTTTTTAAGCATATCTAAAACCATACATTACAAAACAAGTTATATTTGCCCACTTTATATTGAAATTAGAAAGCAGCTTGTATGCTTTCAGTCTATCTGCTGACAAAGGCACGCTGACAGGTTAAGAAAATATTAATTTTTTATTAAAGAATTTATTACATTAAATATTAAAAATTAAAACCCTTATTGTTAAATTAAATTATTCAGATTATGAGAAAATTATTATTCGTTTTATTATTTGTTCCATGCATTGTTTTTGCGCAGGAAAAAAAAGAAGCCCCAAAGTATGGAATTGCTTTTTCCGGCTTTGTAAAAAGCGACGTGTTTTTTGATTCGCGTCAAACAATAAATATTCGGGAAGGTCATTTTTTGGTGTTTCCTGCAAATGAAATGCTTGACAGTTCAGGAAAAGATATTAATGCTGTTCCGAATTTTAATATGCTGTCTATTCAATCAAGGCTAACAGGGAAAATATCTGCACCAGATGCTTTTGGCGCTAAAACAGAAGGTGTGCTTGAAGCCGACTTTTTTGGAAATGAGTTTGTAGATGCTGCGTTAAAAGGAAATTTTGTTGATGGAAACGGTTTTAGACTTCGTCATTCATTTGTGAAACTTACATGGCCACAAAAAAATGAATTATTAATTGGTCAGTTCTGGCATCCACTATTTAACCACAACTCATTTCCGGGCACAGTTTCTTTTAATACAGGTGTTCCTTTTCAGCCATTTTCCAGAAATCCACAGGTAAGGTACACACATAAAATTGGCGATATCAGTACCATGGCTTGTATCTTATCACAACGCGATTTTGTAAGTGTTGGAGGCTCTACACCTTTACGAAATTCTGCAATACCTGAAGTGCAGGCGCAGATTTCTTATGGAACAAAAAATGATTCTCTTAAAACCGAACTACTTGTTGGTATTGGCGGAGGATATAAAATTTTAAGACCACGGCTTTATACCACAACAACAATAGGAGTAACTGCTTACAACCACAAGACAGATGAAACCGTGGGAAGTTTTTCTGCTAATATTTTTGTTAAATATAAAATAGAGCCTATTACAATAAAATTTCAGGGAGTTTATGGTCAGAATCTTCAGGATTTAGTGATGCTTGGAAGTTATGGTGTGTCTGATACAACAGATAAATATCATGGTTTTAAAGAATACACTCCGGTCAATACAATGTCTGCATGGTTGGATGTCAACTCAAATGGAAAAACATTTCAGGTAGGTTTATTTGGTGGATATACACAGAATTTGGGAACATCAAAAGAAATAAATGTTAAAGATGGTTACAGTGCCAGTCGAGGATGGAACATTAAATCTGTTTACCGTGTTGCACCAAGAGCGGTATTCATTCGGGAAAAATTAGAATTTGCTACCGAGATAGAATTTACCAGCGCAGCCTATGGAAAGAAAGTTGATAACAAAGGAATTGTTTCCGAAACAAAAGATATTTTTAATGTAAGGGTATTGTTTGCAGCAATATATAAGTTCTAAATCCAATCCAATAATTTAAATTAAAACCGGTCATTGAGCGAAGTCGAAATGCCGGTTTTTTTATTGCCCTTTGCAAAAAGGTTGTTTTACAACATTGTTTTATATTAAGGGTTTTTAATATTTTTGTCGGTATCAATAAATATTATATAACATGGAAACCCAGAAAATTCTTACAGCATCGGAAGCAACAGCAAATCCTGTGCCTCTCGGGCTTTTAGGTTTTGCATTGACAACCATACTTCTTAATCTTCACAATGCTGGTTTTATAACGCTCAGTACTGTAACTCTGGCAATGGGGATTTTTATCGGGGGAATGGCACAGGTTATCGTGGGTGTTATGGAATGGAAGAAGAATAATACATTTGGTACTACAGCTTTTACGGCGTATGGCTTTTTTTGGATTGTACTGGTAGCTTTGATTGTAATGCCGTCAAAAGGATTTGGAAGCGCTCCCGGAAAAAATGAAATGACTGCTTTCCTTGCTTTGTGGGGAATTTTCACACTTTTCATGTTTATTGGAACATTACGACTAAACAAAGCGCTTTAAGTTGTTTTTGGTTCTTTGGTTATTCTTTTTGCATTATTGGCAGTTGCCGATTTTACAGAAAATCAAACATTAAAAGTTATTGCAGGATATGAAGGAATTTTTTGCGGACTTTCTGCTCTGTATGCAAGTATGGCGCAGGTGTTAAATGAAATGTACGGAAGAGTTGTAATGCCATTGGGTCCGGTAAAAAAAGATTAAATGCCATCTGAGGAAAAATGATTATAGGGTTAGTACATTTTTCTCGAAGCCATGCAGTAATGTGTGGCTTTTTTGTTTTTATGAAATAAGTGTTTCTATACATTTTGAGCGAACTTTGGCGCATGCAGATTATCTTTTGTGAGAAATTTATTTTCTGCTAAATTTGTCGAACATCAAAAATTTAGGATATGATTAAGGAAGAAGAAATAAAAGCGCAATTACTAAAAGAAGTTGCCGGAAAAATGATGCTTGCTGCGCGCACTGCTCCAAAAGGAAGAGGTATTGATACATTGTCAATAGCAATGATTGATGGGGAAGAAAAGGAAATGCTTGCAGAAAAGATGAAGGAGTTGGCAATTACTTCAGGAATGCAGATTTTTAACCGCGATGCAGCAAATGTTTTGCAGGCATCGGTAATTGTTTTAATAGGAACCTGCATAGAACCACGAAATATAAGCTATTGCGGATTATGCGGACATAAAAACTGCGAAGAAAAGACTAAGCATCAGGAGCATCCCTGTGTTTTTAATACTACAGATTTAGGAATTGCAGCAGGCTCTGCGCTTAGTGTTGCTGCTGATAATCGTGCTGACTCTCGTATTATGTACACGATTGGAATGGCTGCCAGAGAAATGAACTTGTTTGGTAAGGATGTGAAAATAATATGGGGCATCCCTTTAAGCGCTACTTCAAAAAATCCTTTTTTTGACAGAAAATAGTATTATTCCTGATTTTTGTACTTGCGCCCTGCATTATGTTTTGCCATTCAACCGCACTAAATCTCAATCACAAATTTTGCCGAGGATACTTATTTTAAATTTTTACTCCCACAATGCAAATGTCATCAATTTGAGTGAATGAACCTTTCCATTCATAAAAATTGTTTAGTAATATTTGTTTTTGTTCTTCCATTGTGTTGTTTTGAATATTTAGCAACAGAGCTCTTAATCGTGTATACATGAATTTTTTTCCTTTGGAGGATGCTGTCCCTCCAAATTGGTCAGCATATCCGTCAGAAAAAATATATATAGTATCTCCTTCGTGTAAATTTATTGAATGATTCGTGAAATTTTTTCTGTAGGCATACGCCCCAATAGGTTGATGATCTCCTGAAACAGATAAAAGAATATGATTTTCGTTTTCGGCTTTAGCTTGTATAAAAGTATTTTCAGGAAGTGGTACTTTTTTATTTCTTAACAAGTAAAGAGGATTATTGGCGCCGGCAAATTCAATAACATTATTTTTCCTGTCTAGCATGCAAAGAGCGATATCCATCCCATCTTTCATACCGGTTTCAGTATTACGAAGTGTTTCATCAATAATTGAGTTAAGAGTATCAAGAATTTCTGATGGCTTCACTTTAAGAAATTCATTGATTGTTCTGTTCAGCGCATTATGTCCTACAATACTCATGAATGCACCCGGAACCCCATGTCCAGTACAGTCAACAGCTGCAAAAAACACTCTGTCTCCTTTCTGCGCTACCCAATAAAGATCCCCACTGACAATATCCTTTGGAATATGCAGAACAAAGCTATCACCAAGCATTTCGAGCGTGGTCTTTCGTGCAGGGAGTATTGCATCCTGAATTCTTTTAGCATAGTTAATGCTGTCAGTAATATCTTTGTTTTTTATTTCTACAATTGTTTTCTGAATGCTTAATTCATCGCGCTGCGCTTCAATTTCTTCTTTTTGCTGCATAATTTCTTCTTCAGCAATTTTCAGTTTATTAATATTGCTGTCTATTGCAATAAGCATTACAATGTTTCCATTTTCATCGTGAATCGGTGCAAGAGAAGTTTGTATCCATATTTTATCACCAAATTTGGTTCTAATATGAGATTCATAAGTAACAGGTTCTTTTTTTGCATGAATTGTTTTAAGGATATCATTCATGAAAACATTTTCAGATGCGTCGCAAATATTTTTTCCTTTCAGGAGAAATAATTGATCAAGAGTATATCCATAGAAACGTGTAAAACCTTCGTTAATCCATTCAATGTTGCCATAACGGTCCATAATGATTACAGCATTGCTTGTCTCGCGCGCGACAATCGAAAGTCTTTCCAGTTCTTGTGCCTGTTTTTCAATTTTATTTTTTTGTTTAATAATTTCGGTGGTTCTTTCTGTTACTTTTTGTTCCAGAATTTTTTTCTCTTTTACCAGTCTTTTTTCTCTTCTTTTTATATATAAAAATATTAATAGCAGAATTAAAAGGATGCAAAGAATAAAGAACCATGCTGTTTTCCAGAAAGGGGGTAAAATTGTAAAGGAAACGATTGCCGATTTGCTACTCCAGAGACCGTCTTCGTTTTGAGCTTCAATAACAAATCTGTATTTCCCATCAGGAAGAAAAGGGTATTGAACATAGGTGTTGTTTGTATAAAGCCAGGTTTCATTTAATCCATCAATTTTATAACGGTATTTAATGTTTCCTGCTTTTTTATAGTTTAAGCCAACAAACCTGATAACAATAAAATTTTGATCGTATTTCAGTTCAATATTTTCAGAGAAATTTATTTTTTTTTCATTAGCTGAAAAACCTGTAATATAAACAGGTGGAGGGCATGTATTTAGTTTTAGTTCAAAACGATTAAAAGATGCGAGTCCGTTATTTGTTGCCAGATAGATTAATGAATCTTTAATGAGCAGGTCATTAATATTATTAGATATCAGACCATGATAAGTGGTATAGTTGCGTATTGTATATTTATTATTTTCTATTGACTGAATTGAAATTTTATTCAGCCCTGTTTCTGTACCTGCCCAAATATTGCTTCCTTCTATTAAAAGACAGGTAATAGAGTTGCTGGTCAGTCCTTCATTTTTTGTTATCTGATAAATTTTATTTTTAGGAATATTCCATAAAACTAGTCCTTCTCCTTTAGATCCCAAACAAAGAAAATCATTGAATCTTTTTATTTTGTTTACCCTAGTCATAAAACGCTTGTCCTTTTTACCATAATCAGTAAATACGCTATTACTGTAACGCCATAAACCACGGGATGTCCCAATCCAAAGAGATCCATCCGTATGTTCTAAAAGATCAAGTCCTCTGATAGAATGACCTTTGTTGGTGGAATTATAAACAATCGTATCACCATCGAATTTTGTAATTGAAAAAGAAGAGCCGATCCAGTATCCTCCCTTTAAGCTTTGAATCATACTTAATACAGCTCCGGACGCTTCAACTCCTTTGAGAACATAATATGATTTTTTTCCTGAAATAATATCTCCGGGTATTTTGCACAACATGCTGTTTGTTCCTGTGTAATAAAAACCTTCTTGTTGTAAAATACAATTAATAACAATATTCGGACTTGAGTATATTTCAATTTTTTTAATATTATTTTCAGAAATATGATCAATATAAGGTGCATAATATCCAGTCAGTATGCTTTTATCCGGACCAGAAGCCAGACATGTAATTCTTTCATCGCTGAGGCCGTCAAGTTTGGTCAGAATATTTATTTCAAGTGTTGGTGCATAAAATATTCCCTTTTCCAGTGTAGAGAACCAATACCCGCCTTCCTTATCAATACAAACTGATGAAACAGATATTCCAGAGAAAAAATGATGAAGAGGTTTTGATCTGAAATCTCCATTTTTAATACAATATACACCATCTTTGTAGGTTCCGTACCAAATGTTTCCATCTGAAAGAAGATTAATCCAGAGGACTCTTGTTGGAACATGGTATTCCTGATAATTTTGTGAATCTTTAATATCAAGAATCAAATTATAGCCTGAATAAATAACCCTCCCGTTTTTTAATTTAACCGCGTATTGCAAATCATCTGCATTAGGAACCAATATTCCATTGATATCACTTACCTTGTTGTTATTTAAAATAGAAAGTTCTCTTACTTTCCTGTTTGCAGGGAGACAGTAAATTCTGTCTTTTTCGATGTTTATGAAATGCCGTTTGAATTTTGACCCGAATAATTTTCTACTGATATTTCCATCAGGACTTATTGTTATGATTCCTTTTTCCCGAATTCCAAAACTAACATTATCCGCACTGTCCACCTTGAATGTACGTTTTGTTGCTATCATTGATGTTTTTGTATATTCAATAACTTTTGCGTTGTATTTATATTCGTAGATACTGTCGTTATTAAAAAAAGATAATTTCAGCGAAAGAGGAAGAAACCATATTCTTCCTTTATAATCTTCATAGATTTCAAAAACAGTGTTGTCAGGAAGACCATTTTTAGTGTCAAAATTTTTGAATTCATATCCATCGTATCTTGTTACACCAGAATTTGAGGCTATCCAAATATATCCTTTGGAATCAGAAAATATTTGAAAAATTTCTGTTGAGGGTAATCCATTGCTTGTTGTAAAATTTTTAGGGAATATATTTTGAGCCTCTGCGTAGAAGAAGCCTAAAAGCAAAAAAGAGATTGTAATATAAAATGATTTTAACAACATTAATAATTGCTATTTTGTAAGATACAAGATAAAAAAAGGATGAAAATTATTACCTGATTCTTTAGCAAATATAATGAATTTGAGCAATTCTAAAAGACTCTTTACGCTTTTCATAAAAAAGAATATATTTGCAGCGTTGGCAAACAAATATGTAAATTGAAAACATTAAGTAAGACTAGGGATATAATTGAGGCGGTCATAGACTGGTTATATATACCTTTCAGAAAATTAATACCACAGCAGACCTTCCGCTATGCATTATGTGGTGGGTCAAATACAGTTTTAGATATTTTTCTTTATTTTCTTACCTATAATTTTATTTTGAAGAAACAGGTTTTTAATCTTGGGTTTATTGCAATTAGTCCGCATATAGCGTCTTTTCTGATTGTTTTCCCGATAACTTTTATTACCGGGTTTATGCTGTCAAAATATATTACTTTTACTGAATCCCAAATTCGCGGGCGCATTCAGCTTTTCAGATATGGAGTAACCGTTTTTGTATGTATACTTCTAAATTATTTTCTACTCAAATTATTCGTGGAATTTTTTTTATTTTATCCAACACCTTCCAAAATGCTAACAGCCGGAATTGTAGTTGTGTACAGCTATCTGTCGAATAAATATTACACATTTAAAATTAAGAAAGACAAACCAATCGTAAACAAGCAATGAAAACCAAAAAGATTTTCAGGCTTTCATTTATTGGTATTATTTCTTTAACCGGAGTTTTGCATGGTTTGCATTTTCTTACCGGAGGTCGTATTCCGGAAATGCTGCTTCTTATATTCAGGATTTTCGCATTGAGTGTATTTGTCTGGTATGCATTCAGAAAAAAATCACTTACTACCTGGATTCTTATAAGTATGCTTGCTGGCGCAGAATTCGGACACGATTTGCCCCAAATAGCAGTGCATTTGCAGGTAATCAGCAAAGTTTTTCTCAATCTTATCAAAACAGTCATTGCGCCTTTACTTTTTGCAACATTAGTTGTTGGTATTGCGGGTCATTCGAATCTGAAGCAGGTAGGGCGTATGGGATGGAAATCCATTTTGTATTTTGAAGTAGTTTCAACCATAGCACTGGTTATAGGGCTGCTTGCAATTAACATCAGTCAGGCCGGAATAGGAGTGGAGGTGCCCATAGAGTTGGCTGCATCAGGCGGTCAGGAATTTAAAAAATTAACAACAGAAGAACTTATACTGCATGTATTTCCCGAAAATATTGCAAAATCAATATATGAGGGACAAATATTGCAAATAGTTGTATTCAGCATTATCTTCGGAATAGCAGTAGCTTTGCTGAAAGACAAACATAAAGACCCGATGCTGCGATTTTCAGAGGGCTTGTCGGAAACCATGTTTAAGTTTACGGGATTGATTATGTATATCGCACCTTTGGCTGTATTTGCAGCAATTGCAGCAACAGTAGGACACATGGGGATTGATATTTTAAAAAATTTATTTCAGTTGCTGGCAACTCTCTACATTGCGCTGTTCGTTTTTATCCTGTGTGTATTCCTGCCCATAATGCTATATTTGAAAATTCCGATAAAGAATTTTATTTGCGCCGTGTCTGAACCTGCGACACTCGCCTTTGCAACAACAAGTTCAGAATCTGCATTGCCCCGCGCTATGGAAGCCATGGAAAAGTTTGGAGTGCCACGTAAAATTGTTGCTTTTGTTATGCCCATGGGTTACAGCTTTAATTTGGATGGAACAACGCTTTATTTATCCCTTGCAACAATTTTTGTTGCGCAGATTTCGGGCATACATTTAGACTGGGATCAACAGATAATGATTGTTATAACCCTTATGCTTACAAGCAAAGGAGTAGCAGGTGTACCGCGAGCTTCGCTTGTGATTTTATTAGGAACAGCAGCCCAGTTTGGATTGCCCTCCTGGCCGATTTTTATTATTCTTGGAATAGATGAATTGATGGACATGGCTCGCAGCACTGTAAACCTGACAGGAAATTGTCTTGCCACGGCTGTAATTGCAAAATGGGAAAATGAGTTTGATGAGAAGAAAGCGAGAGAGAGTTTTGAAGAGAGAGAAGGAGAGGGGGAGTAAAGAATTAATTGATTACGTCAAGCGTGAGATGCACTCGACTAAGTCGAGCACAAACAGAAGCGAGATACGAGCGCGAACAGGGGGATTTGTTTGAAGTGGAATATGATGATGTGATTTTGAGGGAAAATTAAATTCAAAAAAGGGACATTGAGCGTAGTCGAAATGTCCCTTTTTTATTACATCATCTTTTCTACAACGCTGAACAACACTTGCATTTCAGATGCTCTCCTGAGGTTTGCTTCGCGAACATCTTCTTTAAAAAATTCTGCGCGCACGACCGAAAAATCTTTTTTTCTCAATTCAATAACATAGTCGGGATGCTCGTAAACCCAATGCTCAACATGGTCGGTAAGCGTTTCAACAATACTATTTTCTTTATGTATTAAAACTGTTTTTAAGGGCAGTTTACTCAAATAAAATCCATAATCGGAAGCTTTAAAACTTTCTAATGTTAAATGCACCTTGGGCTTATCTGCAAAAGGTTTTCCGCTGGTAGGACAAAATGTAGTGCAGTTTCCACATTCATTGCAAAAATCGGCAATGTTCAGCACCTGATATTTTTGTGTGATTTTAAAAGATTCGTCTTGTTCATAAGCAATACTTCCATCAGTTTTTTTAATTATTTTTTGAAGAGGGATTTCGCAAAGTTCTGTTTCATAAGCAGTGTTCGCTCTATTTGGGCAAACTGTTACACAAACACTACAAACATCATCGCAATAGAGGCATCTTTCTGCTTCTTCCACTGCCTGTTCTTTTGTTAATGGTAAAACTACAGCATTAAAGCCCACTCTCTTTTCAACAGCTATTTCATTCAAATGTATTCCATGTTTTCTGTAGCTTTTCCTGCTGATGTACTCATTAAAAGATAATCCTTTTTTGTTTTCCAAAGGCGCTGAGTTGAATTGCTTTTCAGCTTTTTTAATTATTGCGTTGGCAACTTTTCTTCCATCAGCAACAGCTTTTATTACTGTAGCTCCGCCCCTCATTGCATCGCCGCCGATAAATACATTTTGAATTTTTGTTTCGTATAAATCCTGCGTATTTTCAATAAGAGAAGCATCGGTAAAATCTGCAACAACATCTTGTCCTAATGCAGGAATAATTGTATCGCAGAAAATGTCAAAATCCGATCCTTCAATTTTTACGGGCTTCAATCTTCCTTTCGCATCTTTGCCGGAGAGGCTCATTTTGCTGCATCTCAAGCCTGCTACTTTTCCATTTTCAGGAATAATTTTTTCGGGCGCTGTCAGCTCAACCACAGGAATACCTTCTTCCAGTAATGCTTTTACTTCCTCAGGGTCTGCCGGCATTTCGTATCGCGTGCGACGATAAACAACCGAAACATTTCCGGGAGATATACGATTTGCTGTTCGTGCGACATCCATTGCAGTATTTCCTCCTCCAATCACTAAAATATTTTTGCCAAGATTTACATTTCTACCCTGTCTGACATCTGATAAAAATTTTAAAGAATCAATCACTCCGTGTGCATCTTCGTTTTCAATGCCTAAATCTTTTGCTTTCTGCGCTCCTACTGCAATGTAAACAAAATCATTTTCTTTTTGAATGGCTGCAAATTTTTCTTTACTTACCGGAATGTTGTACAGAATTTTTACTCCCAGATTTTGTATCCGGTCAATATCTTTTTTAATTGCATCAGCAGTGAGCCTGAACGAGGGAATCGCATCAGAAACCATACCTCCCGCTATATTTTTTGTTTCGTAAACAGTTACCTCAAATCCTGCAAGATTCAGAAAAAAAGCGCAGGAAAGACCCGACGGTCCCGCTCCTATTACAGCCACTTTCAGTCCGTTTTTATTTTTTGGAACAAGCATCGCATCGCTGTTGTTTTGTTCTGAAATAAAGCGCTTGACTTCACGAATTAAAACAGGATTATCATAATTTATTCGTGTGCATTTTGATTGACATTGATGATCGCACACCATACCCAAAACAGTAGGAAATGGATTAGTTCGTGTAATTACTTCCCACGCTTTCTGGAAATCGCCTTTTGCTGTATGATAAAGATACTCGGGAATGTCCTGATTCGTCGGGCAGGTATCAACACAGGGAGCATGAATGCAGTCAAAATGATGCAGTGGCCGCAAGTTCTTTATATTTGGCGAAGTAAACGGATCTCTTTTAAATAAAGAATTTTCAATTACAGAAACAGCATATTTATTCAAATATTCAAGCGACCCGTTTATGTCTGAAACGCTCAAGGTCTTCATTTCATCGCAATATTGTTTCAGACGACCATATCCTCCCGGTTTTAAAATATCGGAACACACTGTTACAGGGCGAAGTTCGCATTTTAAAATATCATTAATATTGAAACAATCGGCACCTGCAGAAAAAGAAATATCAAGAGCACCGCTGAATTCATTTTGCAATTTTGCAGCAAGATTAATACTTATCGGATGCAGTGCCCTGCCGCTCATATACATCATTTTCTCGTTCGGCGGAAAAACATCTTTGTTATTGACACTTTCAAGCGTATTTGTAAGTTTCAATCCGAAAAAAACATTATTTTTCTTAGCTGCTTCTGTAAGTGATTTTATTAATTTTAATGCGTCTGGGTATTTCAAATCGTGCGAGAATGCTTCATCAGGGACTTCTGTTTTAAAACCAAGATTTGTATTTAGTATATTTCGCAGCTCATCTTTCCCTAATAGAGTTGGATTTAACTTTATTGTTGTATGAAATTTTTTCTCGTCAATAAGATAAAGTCCGATTTTTTCAATTTCTTCGGGCGGACAACCATGCATGGTAGACAGCGTAATGGTATCTGAAATGCAATCGGGAATTTCAATTTTTAATATATCTGGATAAACAGACGCAAGCTGTTTAATTTTTTCTTCTTTTTCGATTTTGCAATTCTGCATTTTGCTGAAAAACCACTGAACATTTTCCTTAAGAATACCTTCAAGATTGTAACCAGCACTCATGTTAAATATACAGCCGACTTCTTCGCTCTTCCACCCGAATAAATCTTTTAAAACATGAATAATAATCCATGCATCAAGGTATTGATGAAAGGACTGGCATATCTTTAATTCCTGCGACCATTCACAGTTATAGCCTTCATCCTGCATGTCAATACAGGGTTTGCTGACGTCAAGTTCATCAAGCGTCTGAATGGTTTTCAGCTCCATATAACGCGCCCCGCAAAGCCATGCGGAAATAATATTCTGCGACATTTGTGTGTGCGGGCCTGCTGCAACACCAATCGGCGTTTCTAAAACTTTTCCGAAACGTGTTAAACGAAACGAATCTGTAGCTTCCGGTTTAAAAAATAATTCTTTCGGAATGCCAAAGATATGGCCATGTTTATAATCTTTCAATATTATTGAAAGCAATTGCGCGGTCGGGATAATTGTAAATTTGTCTGACATTTTTTGATATTTATTTAGTTTATATATTGCTGCTTCACTTTAAACACTTTAAATTTTAACTTAATTTATACCATTGAATGTATAATTTATAAGTCATTAATCTTTGATCCTATTTTTCAAATCCATCTGTTCATGAAGAATTCTAATAATCTCTATGTTTTTTTTAACTTGTCGATAAAAAACAATGTGCATCCCGACTTTTAATCCTTGCAAGCAATCTAAAATATCAAAATAGTTTTTACCGATATTGGGGTTAAAAGATATTTCTTCAAAACTCGCGATCAGTAGTTGATAATAAATATCGGCTTGCTTTTCAGACCAATTTTCTAATGTATACAGCCAAATATCCGACAAATCCTCAACTGCTTTATTTGTCAAAAAAAATTTAGCCATTATTTTGAGATTTTAATAATTTTAAATGTCTCTCGGGATTAAAATTTTTAGCTATTCCACTATCTATCCCTTCTTGAATTGCTTCTTTCAACACATTCATTTTATTTTCCTCTTCTTCTAATAGCCTCAATCCAGCACGAATAACTTCACTTACATTATTGTAACGACCAGTTATTACTCGTCCCTGAACAAATTTGTCGAAATATGAACCTAATGAGATTGACGTATTCCTATTCATAATATTAATTTTTTCAAATATACCAAAGATTGGTATTAATATCAAATTTAAAATCTGTTTTTTATAATCCCGCAAAACTGTGAGCCTGCCTGTCGAAATTGTGTAACCTGTAACAAAGGGCATAAGTTTATGAATTAAATAAGTTAATTAACTCATATACAATAGCCGACAAAATAAAATACTGCAAATTGCTTTTTATTGTTAAGAAAATTTATTTAATTTGTACAAAATTTGAATTTTAAAACTAAAATATTAATAGTATGAAAAAATTTATTATTCTTCCTCTTGTGCTTATTTTTTGTGGTCAATTAATAGCACAGAATAAATTTTCAGGCGGTTTGTTTTTTGCTCCAGGAGTATCATGGATGGCTCCACAGAATAAAAAAGAAGCTGAAAGTACAGGAATGGGTTTTTCTTATAAAGTCGGAGCTGAACTTGATATTAATTTAGTGGAAAATTTTGCTTTTTGCATGGCATTGCAATATGCTAAATACGGTGGGAAATTACAGTTTAATGATACTATTGCTGAATTTAAAACCAAAGATGAAACTTTTTTAAATATTCTACCTAAAAGTCAAATTAAATATAAAATTAATTATTTAGAAATACCGCTATCATTTAAAGGAAAGCAAAAAGTAAATTATATGACCTATTTTTTAAAGGCCGGAGGGCAACTTGGTATTGGTCTTATGTCTCAAACTTCAGATATGAAATGGACAATTGCTTCTACTGATTCTACAATTGTTCCAACAGAGACAGAAGTTACAGATGCTATCATGGATAAACAAACCGGAATTTTTAATTTAGGATACCACTTGGGTGGAGGTATTGAATATGCAATTGCAGATAATACACGTTTACTTGTTGAATTTTTATATTGTGGTGGGTTTTACAACATTAATAATACTGAGATATTAATAAATGGCAAAAAAGACAACCCATTTGTAAAACTCGGCAATGTTGAGTTAAAAGTTGGTATCATGTTTTAATTATTAAAAAATAGTTGAAGTCCCAATTCCTGCAAGAGTTGGGACTTTTTTTTTATATCACAAACAAAAGAAAAAATGAAAATTGCACTCGCACAACTGAATTACCATATAGGAAATCTTAAAGAAAATTCAGAAAAAATAATTCATGCTATTAAGAATGCCGAAAAAGAAAAGGCAGATATAATAATATTTTCAGAGCTGTGTGTGTGTGGCTATATCCCACAAGATTTACTTGAACAAAAAGATTTTATATCACGTTGCCTTGAGACAGTTAAAAAAATTGCGGCTTCCTGCACGCATATAACAGCAATAGTAGGCGCTCCCAGTATTAATAATGACAATAAAGGGAAAAAATTATATAATTCTGCATATATTCTGGCTGATGGAAAAATTCAATCTGTTTTTCATAAAACACTACTTCCAACGTATGATATTTTTGACGAATACCGCTATTTTGAACCGAATTCAGATTTTGGATTACTGGAAATAAACAATAAAAAAATTGCAATTACAATTTGTGAAGATTTGTGGGACGAACAAAATTTTGATTATGATTTCGCACAGGGGAAACTGTACAAAACATCTCCCATGGAAAAGCTTTCAGCATTAAATCCCGATTTTATTATCAATATAGCGGCTTCCCCTTTTTCCTACAATCAGGATGATGTTAGAAAAAATATTTTGGTATTAAATGCGAAAAAATACACGTGTCCGATTTTTTACGTCAATCAGATTGGCGCGCAAACAGAGCTCATTTTTGACGGAGGCTCTATGGTCATTAACAGCAGGGGTACTGTTTTTAAGCAAATGAAATTTTTTGAAGAAGACATTGCGGTAATTAATTCGGAAGATATTGAAAAAACAGAAAATGAAAACTTATCTGTTAATCCTGTTGTAGAAAAAATGTACGATGCGCTTGTTCTTGGAATAAAAGATTACTTTGTTAAATCTTGCTTTAAACAAGCAGTATTAGGTCTATCAGGAGGAATTGATTCTGCGCTTACATTAGTACTTGCTGTAAGAGCGCTGGGAAATGACAATGTCAGGGTGCTTCTGATGCCGTCTAAATATTCATCCGATCATTCTGTAGACGATGCGCTGCAACTCGCTCACAAATTAGAAGTTCGCTACGATGTCATAAACATCCAAAACAGTGTTGATACAACAGAACATGCGTTATTTCCGGTATTTATGGGAAGAAAGGCAGATTTAACAGAAGAAAATATTCAGGCGCGAATTCGGGGTGTGCTGCTTATGGCTGTATCAAATAAATTTGGAACAATTTTGCTGAACACTTCCAATAAAAGCGAGGCAGCAACAGGCTACGGAACTTTGTATGGCGATATGTGCGGTGGTCTTTCCGTACTTGGAGATGTGTATAAAACAGATGTGTATAAAATGGCTGAATTTATTAATAAAGACGAAGAAATAATTCCCTGGAACACTATCACGAAACCTCCATCAGCAGAGCTTCGTCCCGACCAGAAAGACTCCGATTCCTTGCCGGAATATGAAGTGTTAGATAAAATTCTTTTCAATTATATTGAAATGAAAAAATCACATTCAGAAATCGTAAGCATAGGCTTTGATGAAGCTATCGTGCGCAAAGTACTTCGCCTCGTAAATAGTAATGAATACAAAAGATTTCAAGCACCTCCGATATTAAGAGTTTCATCAAAAGCATTTGGATTTGGTCGAAGAATGCCTATTGTAGCGAGATTTGAGTGAAAAAGCATGCTGTTCTGGCAAAATTTGATTCCAAATGTACTTACTCAATTTCCTTCAACTTCTTTTCTGCATCTGCTTTTCTTTTTCCATTTTTGGAAATGATATCCTGAAGCAATTTTTTGGCTTTTTCATTTTCATTTTTCTTAATATAAATTAAGGACAGATAATAGCCGGCATCTTCTGTATACACAGAAACACTCATGTTTAAAAGTGCTTCAAACAGCTTTATGGATTTGTTTATTTTCTCTGCATTATAGAATGAAAGTCCGCAGTAATAAATCGCTTTATTATTCGCAGGTTCATTTTTTATAATTTCTTCAAACAAATCTGCGGCTTTAGAATAATTTTTATTTTCAAATGCCTGCATTGCCTCATCAATAGGAGCGGTACTGCCTGTTGTTGCGTCCTGAGAAATCATTATAGCACTAGCCGGCATTTCTTTATTTTTTTTATCTGCTTTTTTCCTTGCCTTACTTTCTCCGGAAGCCCTCTTTTGCTCTTCCTCTTTTTTTGCAGATTTTTCACGGTCTTTATCCGCTTTTTTCTTTTCGTCAAGTTCAATGTGGCGCTTTTTTTCTTTTGAAACCGTAGGCTCATCTTCATTCGCTGTTTTTCCTCCTGCTAACAAATTCCCTTCAACATTTAATTGCTCGTTTGCTGTCGCGTTATCTTTTTTGGAAACTATTTGTTTTTTCAATGTTTCATCATTATCAGACTTTGATGATTCAGACTTCATATCAAGAGCAATATCTGAAACTATAAAAACTTTTTCTGCCGATTTTGTTACAGCCGCTTTTCCTGAGCCTGATCCTGCGCCATAAGCACTATTTTCACTTTTGCCATCTGCTTCTGCTTTTGAAAATTTTGTTTCAAGATTTTTATCTTCTTCTGAAAGAATTTCGCTCTCACTGTCTTCTACTATAGCATCTATAATTGTAGCTTTTGTCTTTTTTCCAGAGGCATTTTTTTCTTCAAGATAATCCGCCTTTTCAGTTTCTTCTTTTAGAGTTTTTTCTTCCTGCGGAAGTGGTTTTTTGTCATCTAAATGAGTTTCTTTTCGTGCTTTTAAATCTGAATTTGTATTTAGAGAAAGCAATGATTTTTCGGTTAATGAATTATTATTAATTATTAAATAGACAATAATGGATGTGACAAAAAGAAAAAGAATCGCGGCTGCAATTTTCAGATACATGGGAATATTTTTCTTTGCTGTTTCAGGAGACAGTTTTATTTGAATCTGTTGTTTCAGAAAAGTTACATCTGCCTCAACTTTTTCAGGATTATTGATAAAAGCCATGCCGTCCACTTCATCAGAGCACATTTCACAGGATGCTAAATGTTCTTCAAGGGAACGAAGCTCTGTTCCGGAAAGCTTTCCCTGAACGTACTTGCGCAGCGTATCTCCGGGCGGACATTCCGAATGGCCAACTATTTTATTCAACTTTTCGTCCATAATTTTTTTCAATCAAAATTTTCAGGTTCCGTTTTCCATTTTGTATATAACTTTTTACCTTGTTTAAATCATAGCCGGTAATTAAGGTAATGTCGGCATAACTTTTATCTTGAAGGTAGAATAATTCGATGCATTTTTTTTGTTCTGAATCAAGCTCTGTTATTGCCTCTTTCAGCAAATCAAGTTTAATATCAATGTCGTCGCTGTTATCATGATGCAAAATGTAATCGGTTTCCATAACAGAGGCAAGCTCTTTTTCATGATATTCTATTTTTGTTGCATTTCCTTTTGCGCTTCTTAGTTGCATAAGGCAATGGTTTTTTGCAACCACATGCAGCCACGATTTGAAGTTTTGTGGTTCATGTTTGAGGAGGTCGTTCATTAATTTTTCTACAATCTGCATCACGGCATCCTTACTTTTTTCTGTATCCTGAAGGTATTTAAGGCAAACGCAATACATAAAATGCGCATACCGGTCGAAAAGCTCTCCCAGACACTGATTATCCTGGGAAATTCTATATTTTTCGAGAAGTTCGTTATCGGAAAGGCTTTTTATGTAGCTTGTTTTTAGCAAGGTTTTTAATTGATTCTTAATTCAAATTATCTTGTAAAAAAAAATCTAAATCATTATTACGATACCGATGTAACGCATTTCATTCTTCATATTTTTTTATTGTTGACACTATTTACAATTTCGGATATTCGTTCTTTTTGATATCATCAAACAAATTATACCGCAAGATAATAATTTATAACAAAGTTAAAAATGCCACTAAAACACGAAAACTCAAAAACCCACAAAACATTAATAATCAATCATGTTTTTTTTGTAAAATTTTGTGCTTTTGTGCTTTCGTGGCGAAATGATACTTTTCGGACTGGATTCTTCATTTATTAATTAAAAAATATATTTCGGCTATTATTATATCTAATAATGCAACTGAATAAAATATGCTGATCAAAAATAAACTTTTTAATTGAAGTCTTTTTAAAATATTAAAACCAAACAAAGGAGGAATAAATATTAAAATACACATTGACAAAAATAAAATAAAATACCTAAGCTGGGTAAAACATTTTACGCCAACCAGAACAAAACAGGATGTTATTAATAAAGGTATGAGCAATCTAAAATACTTATGCCATAAAAGCATAATGGTTTGTCTTAATGAAAGTTTTGATAATATATTTTTTTGAAACAATTGGAAAAATCCTTTCAGATATCTTCTTGATCTTTTGTAATTATACAATACATCAATACTGTCATCAACGATTTTACAATCTTCAAGAAAAATTACCTGATATTTTGGGAGAATATTTAAGGTTAAATACAAATCATCTAAAATAATATTCTTAGGAATTTCAACATAGCATTCTTTTTTAATAGCATACAAAGGACCATAGACACCCATTAAATTGCCTGTTTTAGCTTCTTTTTGCTTTATGAAATTTTCATGCGCCCTGATAAATGAATATTGATTTGTTTTATCATAATTTGAAATACATGCCGAGACAATACCTGTTTTCTTATATTTCAAAGGTTCAATTAATTTTTTTATAATTCCGGGAGTTAAAGATTGCCTTTGATCACAAAAAATAATATTATTATATTTTGCAACTTTTATACCCGTATTCATTGAATCAGGTATCCCTTTCGTTTCGTTATTATGAATTATGTTAAGATTATAATTCGTAAACTGTTTTAAAATTTCTAAACTATTATCATTGCTGTTGTCATCTATCACGATAAATTCATAATTTTCAAAGGCAGACATTTCATTTAAAATACACTGTAATTTTTGATACAATAAATTTCCCCCGTTCTGAGATAAATAAATAACAGAAATATTATTTATATCCCGATCACTTGTTTCAGCACAAATATTATCATTCAATAAGCCAAGCCAAACAGGATACAGGAAGTAAATTAAAATAAAAACAGATGTTATTATTATTAAGGTAAGCATTATTGATTATTATATGTTATTCTTTTTAATAACCTTAATTTTATATATAGCCTTTAATACCTTATATACTTTTTCTCCAATTCCCGGGGGTAAAATACTTTGAATTTTACGAGATGTTTCCTTAGCAAAATCAAATAAAATATTTTTGGTATCCTTATTACTATAAAACCCTTCTTTGGTAACCAACCGTATAGCTTCTAATCGGTCATTATAATTGAATTCAGGTGTTTCAAAAACTATTCTTGGAGTAACCGTATGGCATTCGTGCGTAAAATTAAAATACATTTTCCCATGGTTTAAGACATAATCCCATTGAGGCGTATTTTTAAAAGGTAAAACAGTATAGAAATTTGTATAATCACACCCGGATTTTTTAGCAAATGAGATAGATTCCTTTATTGTATCAAGAGTATCATAAGGGCTTCCGATTACATATTGAGCCATAATTTCAATACCCGCGCATTTAAGAATCTTAATACCTTCAGATATTTTTTCAATACTGGTTTTTTTTCCGATTTTCTCTAAAATGATATTATTTGCAGATTCAATTCCAATGGCAACATTAAAGCATCCGGATTTTCTCATTTTGCAGGCTATATCAGATGTAATCCGATCTGCGCGAATAGATGCAGACCATAAAATTTGTATGTTTTTTTCAATTATAAGATCACAAAAATCTTCAAGTCTTTTTAAATTTGTATTAAATGTATTATCTCCAAAAACGAATATTTTTTTTCCGTAATTTGCAATTAAACACTCTATTTCCGTAATAATTTTATTTGCACTCATTTCCTGATATCCATCTTTCCAAATTGAGCTTGAATTACACCATGCACAAGAGAATATACAACCACGGCTGGTTACAAGTCGGTGCAAGGGGTATCTTTCCATAGGAAAAATATCATAAGCAGGGAAAGGAAGACGATCCAAATCGTTAATTCTCTGTCTGGGTGGGTTCGTAATAATTTTATTATTGTCTTTGTAAATTAAACCATCAATATTTGATAATTTTTCTTGACCTTTTAAATAGGAAATAAGTTGGGTAAAAGTGATTTCTCCTTCTCCAAATACAGCAAACTCTGCCGGGGTTTCAATAAAAATATCCTGCTTAATAGTGGTAACATACGGTCCACCTAAACAAACAGGAGTATTATTTGCTTTCTTTTTTATTTGATGAAAAATTTCGATTACTTCAAAGTAAACAGGCGAGAATACAGTAATACCGATTAAATCAAAATGATTTTTAAAAAAATTTCGTGTTTCATTTTTGCCTGCAACCCTTGTATCTAAAACCTCAAAATGCAAATCATTATGGTAAATACGCGCATAAGCAGCAATAGACGCAAGACCAAGATGCAATGTTTTATAACGCCTGTCTTTATTTGGAAAAATTAAACCAATTTTCATTTGAGATTATCATTTTTACCAATTGATAATATTTCTGTTTTGAAAAAATTTTCCTGTTGGTATTTCATCATTCATGGCAAGCCATACAGCAGTGTCTGCTCCTTCACTTACTGAAAGTGGTGCATCGGGACCGCCCATATCTGTTCTTACCCAGCCAGGACAAACTGCATTAACGTTTATTCCTGATGATTTTAATTCATTTGAAAACATAATTGTTAACGCATTTAAAGATGATTTTGACAAACTATAAGCGGGGTAGAGACCTGATAGATTATTTAAGGATCCCATTCCACTGCTAATATTAATAATCCTACCATTATTGCTTTTTTGGAGCAAGGGAATAAAAGAATTAATCATTCTCCATGATCCGTAGAAATTAGTTTCCATAACAATTTTCACAGTATCCAATGATTCATTTTGAACTTTTATATTTTTATCCAAAAATTTAGTTTTTTCAAATAAGGGTTTTACTTTTTTTAAAATATTATATGTTCCCTGAAATTTATTTTTAATAATTTGTTTTGCATTATTTAGAATAATGTTTCCCTGAGTATTAGCACCGACACCAGCATTATTAATTAAAACATCCAGCTTACCGAATTTAACCGAGATAAACTCAACTAATTCCCTTATGCTATCCTCTTTTGTAACATCAAGTCGGCAAACAATTGCGTTCTGACTTAAAAGGGAAGCCGCATTTAATCCCTTTTTCAAATCTCTTGAACATAAAATGACCTGACATCCTTTTTCGTCTAATTGCCTTGATATTTCAAAGCCGATACCTCTGTTAGCACCTGTAATGAGAACGACTTTCATATTCTTTGATATATAGTTTTTTTAATATTATTGACAACAACCGATTAAATATTGATATAAATATAGTAATAAGAATTTTCCTGTTCGCAAATGGATATTGAAATGCTGATGCAATCATATTTCTACTGAATTTATGGCAGCACCCGTTACAATAAATCGGATAATTAAAACTTTTTAAATCGGCTTTAAGTTTTTCGGTTGCATTTTCCCATTGAGTCAACAAATCTATAGATTTATTATCTTTTATACTCTTTTCGGCCTGTATTAAACCGCAAGGCTGAATTCCTCCATAATAATTTATTTCTATTACCGTAAATATTTCTCTACAATAAAATTTGGGTAATACTTTGTGAAAGAAAAATGTATTTTTTTTATCGGGAATGATATTAATATATGACTCAATCCAGGGTAAAAGCCGATAAATATTTGTATTGATTTTATGCTTTCTTTCAAATAAATAAATTTTTTGTAATTCGCGAAATAAAATGTCAAATTGATCGGTAGATACATTTAATTCCTGTTTGTTTTTTATGACACTTATATTGGGAAAATTTGAATATTTTATTACAGGTTGATAAAGTACATTTGTAATTTTTAAACTGTGCGCATGGATTAATGATTTATATAAATCATGATAATTGTATTTTGAGATGACTGATAGAATTATTACAGGAATATTATTTTCTTGAAGTTTTTGAATAGATTTTAACGCATTTTTTAGCGCAGAATCATTCCCTCTTGTTTGAATCTGAATCTCTTCATTAAATGAATCTACGGAAATATTTACTATCGTTTTACATTTTTTTAAAGTATGAAATTCATTATCATTTAACTTATGGATGGTCATGCCATTGGAAGTAATATTACAAAAAACATTATTCTTCCAGGCAAATTCAACAACATCAATAATTCCTGAAAACAAAAAAGGCTCTCCTCCACACATTGACAATTTTTTTATTCTGAATTCAGCCATTTGTGTTATTATCCAGAATAAATCATCTTTTGTTAATAAATCACTATTTTGCGATAGACAATTTTTTCCAATTTCACAGTATACACAACTTTGATTGCACTTATCGGTAAGATTTACTGATACATTTGAAGGTATTTTCCCTCCAAAAAATATTCTTTTGATTTCAGGAATATAATTTCTTATAAGCTTTGAAGTTATCACTGTAATTGTTAATTCTTTCTCATTAATTTCGATTGAAGCCTTTCAAAAATTATTATTGAAGTATAATCCCAACGGTTATTGCCGAAAGCTGTTATCACTTACTTTTCCTTTTCTTTTTAAGAACATTCCCGTTACAGATGGTTTTATAAACTTGTCATCATCCCAAACAAGTTGACCTTTTACAAATACTTTTTCCGGCGCACCAGATACTTTTATCCCTTCGTAAATATTGGTATCGCAATTCTGGTGGTGGGTTTTAGCAGAAATTACTTTAATTTTATCGGAATTCCAGAGGATAATATCTGCATCTGCACCTGTTTCAATGCTTCCCTTTTGGGGATATAATCCGAATATTTTTGCAGGATTCGTACAATTTAATTCAACAAAACGGCTGGGAGATATTTTTCCAGTTCTCACGCCAAAATGCCACAAGAGGCTCAGGCGCTCTTCAAGACCGTTTCCGCCATTCGGCACTTTCGAGAAATCATTGATCCCAATATCTTTTTGCCCCTTGTTGTTAAAAGGACAATGATCTGTAGCTACAACATCCAACCTGCCATTTTTCAATGCAGCCCAAAGATTTTGCTGATCTTTTTTAGTTCTTAAAGGAGGCGATAAAATATATGAAATGGCTTCACGAGACGGTTTTTTATATTCTTCTTCCGTCAAAAGTAAATAATGCGGGCAGGTTTCAGCAAACACAGTCTGACCGGACTTTCGTGCCTGTTGAATTATTTTCATGGCAGCTCCGGAAGAAACATGCACAATATACAAGGGACAATTTAAAACTCCCGCAAGCGATATCATTCGGTTCACAGCTTCTGCTTCTGCCTCAACCGGACGCGATAAAGCATGATACAGCGGACTTGTTTTTTTATTTTTTAAAAATGATTGCTGCAAAAATTTGATAAGGTCGCCATTTTCACAATGAGCCGTAAGGAGTGCATTATTTTTTGATATTACATCCATCAGCCGCACTACGACATCATCGTTAATGCCAATAACACCTTTGTATGCCAAATATATTTTAAATGAATTTATGCCCTCTTTTATGCACGCTTTAATTTCTTTTTCAGTATTATCGTTCCACCCGGTAACACTCATGTGAAAACTGTAGTCAATGTATGATTTTTCGGCCTCTTGTTTTCTGCTTTTTAGAGCCTGAAGCAAAGACTGACCAGAGAATGGAGTAACAAAATCAATAACGCTGGTTGTGCCACCTGCAATAGCAGCAATACTTCCCGATTGAAAATCATCACATGAATTTCCGGCAGGTGTGGGTAGTTGCAGGTGAACATGCGCATCAACAGCACCGGGAAGAACATACAAACCCTTTGCGTCAACTGTTTTTATCCCTGAAAAAGAAATTTTTTCCCCAATAATTTTTATTCTTCCATTTTCAATATAAATATCAGATTTATATTCTCTGTCAGAAGACACGATGATACCGTTTTTTATGATTATTGCGTCCATAATATAAAAAAAATCCCGGTTGTCAGACACAATGCTGCAACCGGGATTTTTATAATTTTAATCTAAATTATTTTTGAATTTTATCTTCTTCGTTCATGAAACCAATCAAAACAGCGATGCATCCTTTTGCAATATCGCTTTGAAGCTGTTCAACTGTTTGCACCTGAATAGCAATAATAAGCTGCTGACTTGATTCCAGCGTGAAATCCCAGGTTTTTGCAAAATCTTTTTCTTTATTGGTATAAAGAACTTTTCTTTTTGCATCCATAATTTTAAACTCTACCTTAGGCATGTCAGCTTCTGCTACAACCGCGATTCTGTATTGCTGTCCGGAATAAAAAGTTTTATAAAGTTCAGCGGTTTCTCCTTCAGAGAGGACGGTCGCATTATATATTCCATCATGGATGAATGGAAGTAATTCGATTTTTGCTTTTTTTGCAAAATTTTTACATTGAGCATTTCCAATAAATGGTATTACGGAAAGGGCTGCAACAATCAGGAATAACTGAAAAAATCTTTTCATAAGTTCAACTTATTTAATAATACTATTTCTGAAATCTTCTATTTTAGCCACAAGTTTTTTAATGTCTTCGTCTTTATAAGAAATCTCGGTTTTGCCTTGTATTTTAGCAATTTTATCACCTTTTGTAACAACAGGATCAATATCTTCGTTGCTTACTTTAATAAGGTCAAAAATTGCTTTGATATCGCCAAGATCTTTTAATAAAGTTGTAATGTCTTCGTTAGGTATTTTATTTTCGTGCTCCAGCATGTTTATTAAAGTTCCTAAGGAAATTCTCTGGTCAATGATTCTAGAGGTAAGTTCCTTTGGGTTTTTGGTTGATTTAATCAACTGTGATGAAATATAAAGACCTTCAAGCCAACCACCGGCTAATATAATGGCTGCCGTCTGAGACCTGTTATTATCCTTTAGATACGAATTTGAGTTCATAAAGGTTTCAGAAATGATCTCCATAATAGAGTCCCTGTTATTAACATTGTTTTCCAAACGATTAATAATAGACTGATCTATAGCACTTAAGATACCAAGTTTGTCTGCTAATTTTTTTGATGCAGCCATATATTTTATGGATGTCTGATTTTGATCATACAAACTAGCATAACTTAAATCAGCACTATAAACACCCAAATTTAATGCCATTTGTTTGTTTGTCGTGTACTTATTTATGTTTTCCAGCTTATTAAGAATTTCTTCATTATACTGCGCACCCGCTCTCTTTAAAAGCATAGCCGTTTCAATCGGAGAAGGTAATGAATACATTATCTGTTTAGCCTTGAAAATTTTAAAATCTGTTTCAAGATCTTCAGTGTTTCCCTGCTTGTCGTCACCTTCGGTGGTTGTTTCATTCGAGCAGCTAAATAATAATGAAGCTATCCCGACAAACATCACATACTGTAAATTTTTCAGTGTTAATAATCTAATAATCATAAACTTAATTGTTTAATTTTCATTTTTGAACAAGTAAAATTAAAACTATTTTTTAAAAGTACAAAAATAAATAAATATATCAATAATAAAAGGCTTGTATAATAATTTTCTATACTTGTTTTTTTCTTTTTGTGTTTATTTATTTTATTTCAATGTTTTATACATTTGCAAAAAACAAAATTATGAATTCAAAAGCAGAAAAAGAAATACATGAAAGCCTTAATTCCTGCAATGATACTAAAATTACTGATGCAATTCAAAAAATTATCAAAAAAGATTTTTTTGTTTTCATTCCGAAACTTGCTACACTCTATGTAACAACGCAGAATGAAGACATCAAAAGAATAATTGCAGATTCGTTTTATTGTTTAAAAAAACCGGATTCTATATTACATATTATATCCGTAATCAGTGATAAATCGTTAGTTAAAGATAACAAAATGCTTATTGCATCATGTTGGAATACCGGTCTGGATTATGCTCCGCATTTAGAGTTTTTCACAAACCTTGTAGCTTCAACAGAATATGAAACAGCAATTGAAGCTTTTACCGTGATTGAGGAAGCTATGCATTATGATAATATTGAAGAAACCTGTGCTTTGAATTGTATTGCCGGACTAAAAAGCAAGATAGAAATGAATAACCGAGAAAAAAGCTACCTGTACGTTGAATTGATTAAGGTTCTTGAAAAAAAATTACAACAGAAAAAATCAGCGGTCTCCGAAAATTAAACTTCCAACACGGACTAAAGTTGAGCCTTCTTTTATTGCGAGCAGATAGTCTCCCGACATTCCTATTGAAAGTTCGCAGAATTTTTGATCTTCTTTAAAATAATTATTTTTTATTTCCTTAAAAAGAGAAGAAATATGCTGAAATTCTTTTTGCACCAAATTCATGTCTGAAGAAAAAGATGCCATTCCCATTAATCCGCAAATTGAAATATTTCTAAATGAACCATATTCCGGAGAAGTTATTAATTCAATAATTTCTTCTCTGTTCATTCCGAATTTTGTTTCTTCGGTTGCAATATGAACCTCGAGCAGACAAGAAATAACGCGCTTATTTTTTTCAGCTTCCTTGTTGATTTCCTTCAATAATTTAAGGCTGTCTACCGAATGTATCAGAGAAATAAAGGGAGCTATGGATTTAACCTTATTTGTTTGCAGGTGACCGATAAAATGCCATTCAATATCTTTCGGAAGATGCTCATGTTTTACAAGCAGTTCCTGTACCTTGTTTTCTCCAAAAATTTTATGTCCTACATTATATAAATGTAAAATTTTTTCTTCGGTGTGTGTTTTTGAGACAGCAACAAGGCGTACACTTGCCGGAATTTCGGACTGGAGTTTTCTGAAATTTGATAAAATAGAATTTTCCATAGGCAAAAAGAGCCGCATAAAGCGGCTCTTCATATTGATTAATCTAATAAATGAACAACCAAACCGCTTCTGAGTTTTGGCTCAAACCAGGTTGTTTTCGGGGGCATAATATTTCCTGTATCTGCAATATTAATCAGTTGTTTCATTGAAACCGGATATAAAGCAAAGGCAAGTTTCATTTCTCCGCTGTCAACGCGCTTTTTAATTTCCCCGAGTCCACGGATTCCTCCAACAAAATCAATACGTTTATCGGTACGAAGGTCTTTAATCCCTAATATTTCATCAAGAACAAGTTTTGATAAAATTGTTACATCTAAAACACCAATAGGATCGGCATCATTAAAAGTGCCTGTTTTAGCAGTAAGGGAATACCATTTATTGTCAATATACATACTGAAATTATGCAATTTACCGGGTTTGTATATTTCAGCCCCTTTTTCCTGAATATCAAAAACCTGGTTTAATTTTTCAAAAAATTCGGCATTCGATAAGCCATTCAGTTCTTTAACAACCCGGTTGTAATCAATAATTGTAAGTTGATTATCGGGAAAATGTACTGCAAGGAAAAAATTATATTCTTCATTGCCCGTGTGGTTCGGGTTGTTTTTCTTTTTCTCATTACCGACAAGAGCTGCTGAAGCCGTTCTGTGATGCCCGTCTGCAATATAGGTATAAGGAATTTTCGCAAAAAGACTGATAATTGTATCTATTATTTTTTTATCGCGAATTACCCAGAAATGATGACCAAATCCATCAACTGAAGTAAAGTCATATTCAGGCTCATTTAATTTTACAAAATCAGTGACAATATCGTCAATTTCCTTAACGGCAGGATATGTAAAAAACACGGGCTCCATGTTTGCATTGGTAATACGCACATGCTTCATTCTGTCTTCCTCTTTATCTTTACGGGTAAGCTCATGTTTTTTAATGATATTATTCATGTAATCTGTAACAGCAGCGCATCCTACAATTCCGTATTGTGTTTTGCCATTCATGGTTTGCGCATAAATGTAGAGATAATCTTCGGTATCCTGTATCAACCATTCTGCTTTTCTGAATTTCTCTAAATTTTCCTTTGCTTTGGCATAGACTTCCGGCTCGTGCTCATCAATTCCGACAGGTAAATCAATTTCGGGTTTAATAATATGTAACAATGAGTACGGATTTCCCTTTGCTTCTTCTCTTGCTTCCGCAGAATTCAATACATCGTAGGGTCTTGATGCCAATTCCTTTGATATACCTTTTGGTGGACGTAATCCTTTAAATGCTTTTAATATTGCCATAATACAATTGAATTTAAAATTTACATAATAAAGAAACTCCGAAATTAATTCCGGAGTTTCTAAAAAATTTAACTGTTAAAACCGGGAGCAACCGGAGCTCTTTCTTTATTCAAAATTGAAGTAATGAATCCGCTGAGCATTTTTGATAATTCAATTAATCTTGCTCTTGATTCGTCTTCTGCTAATTCGCTGATAAGATTCTGCCTTTTAGCAATTGTAGTATAAACAACACATTCCCTTAATGCGCATTTGGCATCTTTAAGTGTATTGATAAACTGTTGTTTGCTTTCGCCTGAACCCCCTGCAATGCTCAAAGCAATCTGGCTGGCAGAAATTTTAAACGGGGTAGAAATATCATCCTGCGCAAAAGTTTTTGTTATTGAGACCACCCAATCAACATAATCCAAAGCCTTCTGATAAACTCTTAACTCTTCAAATCTGAAAATGCCTTCTTCTTTTTCCATAATTACGTTATTTTATATTCTACACAATAATCTTTCTTCTGCGTGTGGCTTCAGTTGTATAAATATTTTTGTTGCAGGTTGCAGGTTGCAGCCGTAGACTATCAGAGTCGAAGTCCAGGTTGCTATTTAACAACAAAAATTACTTATTTACCTGAAATGTTCTATCGCCATTTTTAAGAAATCCTACAATTTGATTTGCAGCTGCAAGACCAGCATTGATGTTAGCTTCAGACGTTTCTGCTCCCTGTTTTTTGGGTGTTGCATAATATCTTTCATTGTATTGAAGCAAGTCTGCATGACAATCCGGCGCAATATCAGATGCATATTTAAAATCCGGACGTTCTGCAAACATTTTTTTCAAAGACTCTTCATCAATAACTTCTTTTCTCGCTGTATTAACTACGATTGCACCTTTCGGCATTTTAGACATCAATTCAAAATTAATTGATTTTTTTGTCTTTTCGTTTGCAGGAATGTTCACTGAAATATAATCGCAGGAGCTGTATAGATTTTCTACACTCTGTGCGCAAATGAGTCCGTCTTTTACGATATCTCCCTGACAGGCATAAGGGTCATAAGCCCAAAGCTCCATCCCAAAGCCCTTTGTTATTTTAGCCACACATTTCCCAACAGCGCCGTAAGCTTGAATGCCCAATTTTTTCCCTTTCAGTTCTGTTCCTGAAATTCCTTTAAACTGCCCGCGCGACATGAAAACCATCAATCCAAGCGCAAGTTCGGCTACAGCATTTGAATTCTGACCGGGAGTATTCATTGCGCAAATGCCTTTTTCTGTTGCTGCGGCAATATCAATATTGTCATAACCTGCCCCTGCGCGGACAATAATTTTTAAATTTTTAGCGGCTTCAATAACAGCATGCGTTGCTTTATCACTTCGGATAATTAATGCATCTACGTCTGCTACTGCTTTGATAAGATCATTCGGGTCTGTGTATTTTTCGAGTAATACTGTTTCAAACCCTGCTTCTGTGAATATTTTTTTAATACCGTCAACTGCAGCTTTTGCAAACGGTTTTTCTGTTGCTATTAATACTTTTGCCATATTTTTTGTGTTTTAGTTTTAATGTTACAAGTTGCAGGTTGCAGCCGTAGACTGAGCGGAGTCGAAGTCGAGGTTGCAGGTTGCAAGTTTGACCGTAGACTGAGCGGAGTCGAAGTCGAGGTTGCAGGTTGCAAGTTTGACCGTAGACTGAGCGGAGTCGAAGTCAAGGTTGCAAGTTATGCTTTCATTTTTTCAAATTCTTTCATGCAATCAACAAGCGCTTGAACACTTTCCGTTGGAAGTGCGTTATAGCAAGAAGCGCGGAACCCTCCAACAGAGCGGTGTCCTTTAATTCCTACCATACCGTTTTTCTTTGCAAAATCCATAAATTCATCTTCTAAAGCTATGTGTTTTTCATCCATTACAAAGCAAATATTCATTAAAGATCTGGCTTCTTTTTCTGCAGTTCCTTTAAAAAACGGGTTTCTGTCAATTTCATTATAAAGAAGGCTTGCTTTTGCTTCGTTAATTTTCTGCATTTCTGCAACACCACCAAGGCTCTTAACCCATTTCAGTGTTTCACGCATCACATAAATCGGAAAACATGGAGGAGTGTTGAACATAGAGCCTTCTTTGATATGTGTTCTGTAATCTATCATTGAAGGAAGAACTCTTGTAACTTTTCCAAGAATATCTTCACGAACGATAACAAAAGTAACACCTGCGGGACCGACATTTTTCTGTGCTCCGCCGTAAATCATTCCATATTTTTTAACGTCAACAGGACGGCTCATAATGTCGGAAGACATATCTGCAATAAGTGTTACAGGGCAGTCAATATCTGTTTTAATTTCGGTTCCGTAAATTGTATTGTTTGTTGTGATGTGAAAATAATCAACATCTGTAGGAATTGTATATTGTGGAATATATGTATAATTTTTATCTTTTGATGAAGCAACAACATTTACTTCGCCAAATAATTTAGCTTCTTTTATGGCTTTGTTTGCCCACACGCCTGTATCAAGATACGCTGCCCTTTTTTCTAACATATTAAAAGGAATCATACAGAACTGCATGCTAGCTCCTCCTCCAAGGAAAAGTACATGATAGCCATCGGGAATATTCAGAAGCTCTTTCCACAATGCTCTTGTTTCTTCTATGATTGCTTCGAATTCTTTACTCCTATGTGAAATTTCTATTAAGCCCATTCCGATTCCATCAAGGTCTAAAATAGCCTTGGATGCGTTTTCAATTGCTATTTTTGGAAGGATGCAAGGTCCGGCATTAAAATTATGTTTTTTCATGGTATGAAGTTTTAAAATTTAACGTAATTATTTTGCGACTAAAGTAAGAATAAAAAAAGATTTAGAGAATGTTATAGGGCAGATTGGGAGATGGTATTTGGTAATTGGTACGTAGAATCGTTCCATACTTCGACTTCGCTCAGCACAGGTGGAACGATTCTACAGTACAGTACAATGACGTTGAATGGGTTCGGCGCAATCAGCGATTAAAAAGAATGATTTACAAGTACATTGTCTTTAAGAATAGGCAAAACGGGGGCAAGATTGAACGAAAGGCAATAAGGGATGAGATGGCTCATGTGAAGATTTTGCAGTCTTCTTTTATGGGATGCTTTTTCAAGATAGGCAACAGGGTCTTTTTTACATAAGTTCCATAAATCTATTGCTGCGAGTGTAGCATCACATTGGGTTTGATGTATTCCTGATTCAAGCAAAGAGGAAGCAAGGGCTCCTGCAAAGACAGAATCTTCAAGATTAAATCGGTTTTTCCAACCTGAACAAAAAATAAGAACGGGTGCATTTTCGATAGTCAGCCAGCGGGTTAAAATATCAATATTAAGAAAAGAACCAATGACAAGTTTTTTTGCATTTTTTGCCATTGAAATTGCCTGTGTACCGTTTGTAGTACTGTAAGCGACTCTTTTTCCTGCAACAATTTCGGGAGTAAACAAATCTGGAGAATTTCCAATATCAGCAAAATCGGGTTTAATTCCATCACGTTCGGCTGCTACAACGTAGCCCTTGTCTTTCATCTGCCGCGCTTCTTCAATTGTTGCAACGGGAATCAGTTCTTTAACTCCATTGTGAAAAGCAGCACAAATAGAAGTGGTTGCTCTGAAAATATCTACAACAACAACAATGCTCTCATCGGTTTTATATAATGGGAACAGAGCCGGAGAAAAGCAAGTTTCGATATCAGCCATTTTATGTATGATTATTTTGTTGTTGAAAAAATCAGGTCGCAGAAGATAGAAAGCTACGACCTGATTTTTGAATTATCCTTTATAAAATGGAAATTTAACGACTTTAGCTTTTAGAGCTTTATCACGGATTTTAATAAGAATTTCTGTTCCGGGTTTTGATAGAGCAGCGGGTACATAACCCATTCCAATACCAATTTTCATCATGGGAGACATAGTGCCGGATGTTACGATACCAATTTTATTCCCGGCTTCGTTAACGATTTCATATTCATGGCGCGGAATTCCCCTGTCTATCATTTCAAAACCTACCAGCCTACGGCTTGTTCCCTGTTCTTTTTGATTAAGCCATAAATTTTTGTCAATAAAATTTTTATGGGGAACAAATTTTGTTATCCAGCCTAATCCAGCTTCAATACCTGAAGTTGTGTCGTCAATATCGTTTCCATAAAGGCAGAAGCCCATTTCGAGGCGAAGGGTATCGCGGGCTGCCAAGCCAATTGGTTTGATACCAAACTCTGCGCCTGCTTCAAAAACTGCATTCCAGATATGTTCTGCATCTTTATTTGTAAAGTAAATTTCACAACCACCAGCTCCTGTATAACCGGTTGTAGAAAAAATAACATCTTTTACTCCGGCAAAGTCTAATTTTTTAAATGTATAATACTCCATATCCGTAACAGGAGTTGGAGTAAGCTTTTGCATAGCTTTCAATGCTAATGGTCCCTGCACGGCAAGTTGTGAAATTTCATCGGAAGCATTATAAAGAGCAGCTCCAACATCGTTCTGCTGATTGCACCAAGCCCAGTCTTTATCAATATTTGCTGCATTTACAACAAGCAGATAGGTTTCTGCATTAATTCGGTACACCAGTAAATCGTCAACAATGCCACCTTTTCCATTTGGAAAGCAAGAATATTGAACTTTTCCGTCAACAAGTACAGATGCGTCATTTGAAGTTACTTTCTGAATGAAATCAAGAGCTTTTGATCCTTTTACCCAGAATTCGCCCATGTGCGAAACATCAAAAACGCCAATTTTTGTTCGTACTGTAACATGTTCTTCAATGTCTCCGGTATATTTTATAGGCATGTAATAACCGGCAAATGGACTCATTTTAGCCCCTAATTTTTCATGAATGTGTGTAAATGCTGTGTTTTTCATTTTGAATAATTTTATAATGATTTATTAAAAATATTTACTGCTTATTGAAAACAAAAGTATAAAAAATATGCTTGCATGACTTTTTTAAATAAAAATGCTGATATGTTTTTAGGCAGGGGGTTGCAAGTAAGGGGTAAGTGGTAATGGGAGGGAGAGACGTTGCATTGCAACGTCTGTACCGCCGCAGCGGATTGTAAGCGGTAATAGGTAATTGGGTGTGGGAGGAGTTGCAGGGTAATTATTATTGTGATTTGTAATTATTCAGCTTCATTTTCAAATGATTACAAGACAATTTCTTTGGTTTAATTTGATTCCACCGAGACGGATGATAATTTTTATTGCCTATAAAATCAAAAAAATCAAAAATAATAAGCTTTATTTCAATTATTTTTTTTATCTTGCGCCCATTAATTTTTAAAAAATAATATTGTGAACAACGGAAAAGTAAAATTTTTTGATGAAACGAAAGGTTTCGGATTTATCAAAGACGCAGATTCAGCTAAGGAATATTTTGTTCATTCCTCTGGTTTGAAAGACAAGATTAAAGAAAACGATGATGTAACTTTTGATCTTGAAGAAGGAAAAAAAGGATTAAATGCAGTAAATGTTAAACTCGCATAGTTTATTATTTATTCTAAATCATTTTGCCTGAAATCCCGCTTTTTAGCGGGATTTTTTTTTGCAAATGTTTATTACCCCGAGCTAAAGCTCGGGGTAATAAACATTTCCCTCTCTGCGGGACAAGCTATTTGTGTGTAATGTTTTGTTAAAATATATTTTCTAAAACAGATTTGAAAAAAAATAATAACCACAATTTTTGACGAATAAACAAAAAAAAATCAGGCTGAAGATTTTCTATATGTATAAAATTTTCTAAATTTCAAACCTTTGTTTATAGCACTTGATTTTTATGCACCCAAAAGAAATAACAGGTATTCTAAATTTTTATCCCGACAACGGTGATATCATCGGTTTGCTCAAAACAATTGCCATCTCCGAATTTCCAATCCTCAATTATTTTGTCCATAAATTCTTGTTGTTCCTGCATGGGCTTTTCATAAATTTCAACCAGCATTTGCTTGAAGCGTTTCGACATAAATTTTTTTCCTTTGGGACCACCGAACTGGTCGGCATAGCCATCGGAAAGCATATAAAATGCATCGCCTTTTTTCAATTGAAATTTCCTGCTTGAAAAATGCGACATGTTTTCATAAATTGCAATAGGCATTTTATCTGGTTTCAACTCTATTAGGCGTGCTCCGGCATGTTCGATGGCTGCTTCTTCTCCTTCAGTATCGGGATGAGTTGTAATAATATAAAGCGGGTTGTTCGCACCGGAGAATTCAACAATATTCGTATCCAAATCCAATGCGCAGAATGATATATCCATTCCGTCTTTTTGCTCTCCCGGAACACCTTTCTGCTGCAAAGAAGTAATGATGCAATCCCTCAATTCATCAAGCACCCGGCTGGTTGATATAATTTCAGGGCGATTGACAATATCATTCAGAAAAGAAAGTCCCAGCATACTCATAAAAGCTCCGGGAACGCCATGACCTGTACAATCGGCAGCCGTTACAAAAATGAAATTATTTTTCCTCATCATCCAGTAAAAGTCGCCACTCACAATGTCTTTCGGCTTAAACAAAATAAAGAAATCCTGTACGGCATTTTGAATTAATTCAATGTTTGGCAATACGGCAGTTTGAATACGTCTTGCGTAACGAATACTGTCTGTTATTTCTTTATTTTTATCTTCTACGATGAGCTTCTGATTTTCAATTTCATTTCGTTGCGCAATAATTTCCTCATTTTGCTGATGCAGTTCTTCATTCTTTTCAAGAATTTCCTTTTTCTGTACTTCCAGAACAACATTTTTTTCTGCTATTTCGCGGGTACGCACTCTTACTTTTTCTTCAAGAATACGTTTGTCCCTGCGTAATTTTTGCAGGCGCAATCTTACAAAAAGAAAAAAGCCGAGAAAAACAAATACCACGCATGCGATATAAAACCATGTTGTTTTCCAGAATGGAGGCTTTATTACGAATGAAAAAATAATGGGTTCTTCATTCCATTTGCCGAATTTATTTACAGAGATTACTTTAAATTTATATTCGCCGTGAGGAAGTCCGGGATAAACAGCTTCTCCGTCCCGGCGTGCTGGCGACCAAGTGTTGTCGAGACCTTCGAGCATATACTTGTATTGAACTTTATCCGGATTATAATACGAAATTCCGGCAAACTTAAAAGTGAAATGATTGTCTGCATGCCCAAGAATCAACTTAAAGGGCAAAGAAAACCATGAAGAAACAGAGTCCACACGTTTTTTCCATTCTGTATTTTCAAAAAACAAATTAATGTTTGTAAGATGAATTTTTGGCTCAGCAAGGTTTGTTTTATCAAGAGACGGATTGTAGCAGGTAAGACCTTTAATCGTACCGAACCAAATTCGATTCTGATTATCCTTGCAAATAGCATTGCTATGATTTTCGATGCTTGTAAAGCCATCCGATTCATTAAAATTTATTACATTTATTACTTGTTGTTCTGCCCCAAGATAAACTTTGTCAAAGCCCTTGTCTGTTGCGACAATCAGCAGATTTTCATTCTCAAAAATAAGCGACGAAATATTATTAGAGCTGAGAAGACTGTCGTTAAGAACAGGAGTAATAGGTGTTTTTCCTTTATGATTGATGTCAAATTTGAAAAGTCCGCTTCCGAAAGTACCTATCCAGATATTGCCATAGCGGTCTTCTGCAATACAGTTAATTTGTTTGTTAAGCAATCCTTCCGCGTCATCGTAATAAATAAATTGCAGATGATTATTTCTTCTAAGCCCGCCATAAGTACCATACCAGATCTCTCCCTTTTTATCTTCAAGAATTGTAAGCGTGTAATTAAAAAGTCCGTATTGGTCATCGTCCTGATATATGGGGAAAAAAACTTTTCCGTCGTAACGCAGCATTCCATCGCTTGTGCCAATCCACACGATACCCTTGGAGTCAACAAAAATACTTTTTGCAGGATTTGAAAGCATAGGAACGCTTAATTCATCATAATTGATAAATATATTTCCCACTTTTTTAGAAACTCCTTTTTCTGTTGCAATCCAAAGTGCTCCATCGTTTCCGAGGCACAGGTAATTAACAAAATTATCTACCAAACCATGCTGTGTTGTGTATTTTCTGAAAATCGGCTTTCCTTTATTGAAACTCATCTGCACCAAACCGCCTCCCTGTGTGCCAATCCAGAAGTGCCCGTTTTTATCCTGCACAACAGAAAGGATGTCTTTTGCCGGTAAGCCGTCTGTTTCATTATAATGAATAAAATTTTCTCCGAGAAATTGACACAAACCGCTGCCAAATGTCCCCATCCATATATTTTTTTCATTATCTTCAAATAGTTTATAAACCTGATTTCCTGCCAAACCGTTTTTAGTAGTAATATGCGTAAAACTATTCTCGGCAAATTTATTGATTCCGCCTTTATCTGTTGCAAACCATAGCGTACCCTGACTATCGCAAAGAATATCCCAGACAGTTACATCATTCATTCCATTATTAGTGCTGTACGACACAACTTTTCCGGAATCTTTGCCCAGTATATTTATCTTAAATGCGCCTGCATCCTGAGATCCGAACCAGAGATTTCCCTTTGTATCTTTTTCGATAGTGAGAATAAAATTTGAGGGAATATCTCCATAAGCCTGATCGAGTTTTTTCAGAGAAGAAATTTCATCTCCCTTAAACGATAAAATATTAATACCTCCGTAAAGTGCCAACCACAAACGCTTTGAGCTATCTTCAAAAATATCAAAAACGTAGTTTGTCTGAATACGATCCTGATCTTTCGTGTAGGTTTTTATATTTACAGAATCGTCTTTGAAATACATTATACGGCTTAAGCCCCCACCCGCTGTTCCAACCCAGATTGTATTATCAGAATCTTCAAAAATCTTCAGTATAGGATATGCCGGCAGCCCTTTTGATTTATCAATTTTATGAAAAGTCTTTCCATCATATATAGAAATACCGTCGTCTGTACCAAACCAGATATTCCCTTTTTTATCTTCATGCAGTGTACGTACAACATTTCCGATAAGACCTTTTCTTTTATTAAATGTAACAAAGTTTTTCCCATCAAAACGCGAAGCACCTCCGCCTCCTGTGCCAAGCCATAAGTATCCTCTTGAATCCTGAATGATACTATAGATTTCTGATTTAGATAAACCTTTTTCTACGGAATAAGTACGAATGTTGTATTGCTGTGAAAATGCAGGTTTTATCAATAATAAAACGAAGACCAAATAGATATATTTATAGAAATATTTGCTCATAATGTGTTAATTGTATTAATGCAAATATACCGTTAGTGAATTAAATTACCAAAAATTCATTCATCTGTATAAAATTTGAATTCTAAAGAGGGAATGTTGCAAGTTTCGGATTTGCTTAACTTATCAGGTTGCAGGTTGCATAGTAACTGTGGGTTGAGCGAAGTCGAAACCCAGGTTGCAAGTAAAAAAGTTAAAATATCATATATTTACAGTATATAAAAACAAGCAAACCCGGCAAATTTCAGTATATTAATCACCAAAATATTCTACAGAATTTTTATCTGTTTCTTCGAGACGAATACAATGCAATTGAACGCCCAGCACTTTAATATGTGGCTCTAATGTTTCCCAGATTGCAATGGCAATATTTTCTGAACTTGAAATTCGTCCTTTCATAAAATCCACATCTATATTGAAATTTTTATGATCGGCTTTTTCTACAATATACTCCTGAATAACCTTGCTGAGTGTTTTTAAATTAACAAGCACGCCTGTTTGTTTATCCACTTCGCCTTTAACAGTTACAATAAGATTGTAATTATGCCCGTGCCAGTTAGGATTGGCGCATTTTCCAAAATATTTTTCATTTTCTTCGACAGACCAGTCGGGGCAATAAAGCCTGTGCGCTGCATTAAATTGTTCTTTTCTTGTTAAGTATATCATAGGTGTTTTTTTTTAGTTTCTTTTATATCTGTAAATTTTTATTATCGGATTTTTTTCGCACTTGTTTCCAACAGTAGTATATTTAAAAACCTCTCAAATTTACTAAATTTTAAACAAAACATGGTGTTGGAAATAAAAATCATTCCTGTATCTTCGTGTATTCAATATTTTATGAATATATTTTTTTCTATATCTTTTTTCCTGATATTTTTCAATTTATATGCTCAGGATGTATTCCGACAAACAATACGCGGGCAGGTGCTTGATAAAAATTCTCAACAACCATTAGCAGGGGTAAATGTTGTTTTGCTGAATACGAATCCGCTTACGGGAACAACAACGGATGAAAATGGTTTTTATAAATTACAAAACATACCTGTTGGGAAATTCAATATAAGTTATAGTTTTATAGGTTATCATACAGTAGTGCTTCCGAATGTTGCTCTGAGCTCTGCAAAAGAAATGCTGCTGAAAATAGAGATGGAGGAACAAGTGGTAATGACTGGCGAAGTAGTTGTTAAATCAGGGAATAGAAAAGATCAGCCCCTGAATAAAATGGCAGGCGTCAGCGCACGCTCTTTCACGGTTGAAGAAACAGAGCGTTTTGCCGGCACATGGTTCGATCCCGCGCGTATGGCTTGTAATTATGCCGGGGTAATGGCTGCAGGAGATCAGCAAAATGACATTATTATTCGCGGAAATTCGCCCATGGGAGTGCTATACAGGCTTGATGGTGTTAACATTCCCAACCCAAGCCATTTTGGTACACTTGGCACTACCGGAGGTCCCATAAGCATTCTGAATAATAATCTTCTCGATAATTCCGATTTTTTTACCGGTGCTTTGCCTGCTGAATATGGCAATGCCCTCGCGGGTGTTTTCGATTTACAGATGCGCTCTGGCAATAACGAAAAACGCGAATATACAGCGCAAGCAGGATTAAATGGATTTGAGCTGGCTGCAGAAGGTCCGTTTGCAAAAGAGTACAAAAGGTCTTATCTTTTTAGTTACAGATATTCTACACTTGATTTTTTCAGAGTGCTGGGCATAAGTTTCGGAATTTCTGCCACACCTCAGTATCAAGATTTATCATACAAATTAAATTTTCCTCTTGGGAAAAAGGGTACTATTTCTGTTTTTGGCGTTGGAGGCATCAGCTATACAGAAATTATAGCGAAAGAGCAGCGCCTGGATGGCTGGACATTTGGACATGCGAACACAAATATACGTTTTGGTACGGCCATGGGATCTACAGGCATTTCTCATTCTGTTTTTCTTAAACCGGAAAATACTAATTCAGGACGTTTCGTGTCAAGCATTGCCGTTTCTGGAAGCGAAACAAGTATCAAAGCAGATTTCGCGTTTAAAGAAAAAGCAGGTTTTCAGTATTACGGAAATAAAAGTCATGAGATCAAACTGTCGTTACCGGAGCAATACAGTAAAAAAATAAATGCGAAAAATTTTATATCTGCCGGTCTTAGTTCCGATATTATTTCTGCATATTATGCAGATAGTATAATGATTCCAGAGCATGTATTTATTAAGCAAACCGATACCCGTGGGAAAAATGCAGCTTTAATACAATCCTATATGCAGGCGCAGCATAAAATCAATGATAAGCATATTCTCAATACAGGAGCGCATTTCCAGTATTTTACACTTAATGGAGATTATGCCGTGGAACCCCGAATAAATTATAAATGGAAAATAAACTCTTTGCATTCCATAAGCCTTGGGTTCGGCTCTCACAGTTAGTTACAGCCCATGTTTTTTTATTTTATAGAAACTCTGGCATCCGATAACTTATTTATTCAGACAATTAAAATATGAAATTTTCAAAAAGCAGGCAGGCAATTCTGGGATATGATTATCTTATTTCTGAAAATTTACGGCTAAAGTCAGAGGTGTATTACCAACAGCTTTCTCAAATTCCGGTGGAACAAAAAAATTCAACATTTTCAATTATAAATTATGGAAGTGAATTTTATCAAAGCCGGGTAGACAGCCTTGTAAATAAAGGGAAAGGAAAGAATTATGGCATTGAGATTACATTCGAACATTTTCTGACAAAAAACTATTATTATCTTCTTACAAGTTCTCTTTTTGAGTCTAAATATACAGCAGGAGACGGGAAAGAGAGAAACACTCTTTTTAATGGGAATTATGTTGTAAATGCATTAGGTGGATATAAATTCAAAGTTGGCAACTATCATACATTGTCTTTGATATAAAAATTGTTTCTGCGGGTGGAAAAAGATATATACCTATAGATACAGTGCTGTCGAAGCTGGCGCATGAGGCAGTTTACGACTTTTCACAAGCTTATGAAAAACGTTATCCCGATTATTTTAGAATTGATGCAAGAGCTGGCATGAAGTTTAATTTCAGGAAATTTAATATGGAACCTGGCTTTGATGTGCAAAACATAACAAACCACAGGAATGTATTTTTAGAAGCTTATAATGTAGAAAGAAATACCGTGAGTTATGATTACCAGCTTGGGCTTTTATATATTTTTCTTTTGCGTTTTCAGTTTTAAGGTGTCAGGTTGAGGCGTGGAGTGTTAGATAGCGGGTAATTGGCATGTCGGAAGCGGACAAAAAAGAAAACAATAATATTATAAAAAAAGCCGCTAAAGCGGCTTCTCTGCATTAAAATCTTTGCTTAAGAGTGTCAACATAGGATATGTTATTTCCAAATGAATGCGTGTTAGAATCATATTTAGAAATCAGATATTTTATTATTAATAATTTTCTTCCACTTACAGTATCTTCGACATAAGATTCGGGAAAGCTTTCAGTACCTAAATCTTTAATTCTATACCTGACGGGATAAGTATTTATTTGATTCGAAATCAATGGAAAAACTTTTATTCCAACGGTATCTTGTGTTGGAATAAAAATTTTTGTCTCACCAATAAATTTTGCTTTGATTTTTATTCCTAATTCACCCCCTATAGGAAGTGATATATATGTATTTTCAGTCTTATTAGTAGTAATTTTATATTTTTTTGGCGTTCTCAAAGGATTTGCTCCGTATTGAGCTCCAATAGAATCATTACCAGAAACCTTTTTCCTATAAAGCATATAGTCAACTTCATAAGGCCATGCCCAATTTCTTACAACAACATTCCTTGTTGCAATAGCCTGATTCCCGGCTTTATCCGTTACACTATAATTAAATAAAAACGATCCTGTTCTTGAAGTTACAGAGTCTCCCAAATAAGGTTTCATTGGGATATTATGTCCATAGGAAATAGAAGAAGTAATGGATCCATCCAGATTGTCTTCTGCAATAGCACCGGGATCATAAAAAGTTTTTTCAAGTTCTGTATTAATAGTTTCATTACCATTTATAAATATTTTTGGCGCAAATTTATCTTTATCCTTGCACGAAGAAAATGTAAATACAAGAGTGCTGATGATGATTAAACTGCTATAAATGCCTGCTTTTCTCATTTTATTTAAAATTTGATTTTATCAACTTGTAAAATTAATAAAATTTTGTAATGAACAAGTAAATAGGTTTATTTTTTTATTTTTTAACGTATTTTTGCTGTAACTCAGATTTAATAAATAATTTCGCAAATAAATTAAATTAATCATTGTTATGAACGTATCACACATTGAACACATTGGAATAGCGGTAAAAAACATCGAAGAGAGTATTTGTTATTATGAAAATACTTTTGGGTTAAAATGTTATGCTGTTGAAGAAGTAAAGGAACAAAAAGTAAAAACAGCTTTTTTTATGGTGGGACAAACAAAGATAGAACTACTGGAATCAACAGATCCGGAAGGTCCTGTTGGAAAATTCATCGAGAAAAAAGGAGAGGGAGTTCATCATATTGCTTTTGCTGTAAAAAATATTGAAGAATGCCTTTCAGAAGCAGAAAGCAAAGGAGTAAATTTGATAGACAAAACCCCGCGCAAAGGAGCAGAAGGGTTGGAAATAGCGTTTTTACATCCGAAATCAACCTTTGGAGTGCTGACAGAAATCTGTGAGAATAAAAATAAGTAGGATTTTTTTTAATGAAATTAAACGGATTTACCTACATTATTGGAGATATTCACGGATGCGCGGAAACATTTCGCTACATGGTGGAAACCAAACTGAATCTTACGAAAAATGATGAGTTGTATCTTTTGGGAGATTATATTAACCGTGGACCGGACAGCAAGGGGGTTATTGATTTTATTTTGCATTTGATTGAAGAAGGATTTCAAGTTTTTCCCTTACGTGGAAATCATGAAGAAATGCTGTTAAATTCTTCACGAAAAAATGATTTTTTTGAAATTTGGTTGAATGATGCTGTCGGACTCAAAAAAGAAGACAAAGAAAAATTTTCGGTAAAATATTTACAATTTTTCAAACAACTCCCGCTGTTTATCCATCTGAAAGAACGGGGGCTTTTACTTGTGCATGCCGGTGTTGATTTCAATAAGAAAAATCCGCTTCAAAACGCAGATACTATTCTTTGGACACGCGTTTCAAAATTTAATGACACTTTTCCAAAAAACACAATTCTTGTACACGGACACACACCTGTTCCGCTTGATAATGTTGAGAAAAATCTGAAAGAAAATCCTCTGGTAGAAATAAATCTCGATGGTGGATGTGTGTATAAAAACAGAAAAGGACAAGGAAATCTTATTGCCCTGAATTTTGAAAAAATGGAATTAATTGTTGTCCCAAACAGAGGAGAAACCGTTTAGCGGTATTCGATAAAATTAAATTCCACATCAAGCAAAGACTGGTAATAATGTCCGGTATCGTGAATATCCTGCTCATCGTAGTACCAGTTAAATTTTACGCATTTTTTATTGTGATGATATGTAGCAAGCATTTGAAGGATTTTTAATATCCATTTTGAACTGCTGGTATTCAGATAATCAAACTGCAAATTAATAGTTATAGAAGGAGGGAATAGCGCAATGTATTCTTCCACCCATGATAAAAGTGGCTGATAAAATTTATGAGAATCTTCCGGAATAGAGGAGCCTTTGATTTCCAATAAACCCTTTAATGGATCAAAAGAAACCATTGGAGTAGTTTTGTCTCTGTTAAGTGTAAATTCTTTCATTTCAAAAATATTGGTAACGTTCTGCAAATATATATAAAGAAAATGTAGTTATTTGTTAAAAAAAGTGACTTTAATCATTTTTTTTAAGCTTCTTGTCATAATTGCCTGATTTTATATTTTTTACAAGCTGCCCACATGCTGCTGCAATATCTTGTCCCCTGCTTCTTCTTACCTGAACCAGCATATTTTTGTTCTTTAAAAAATCTTCAAATGCAAGAACATCTTCCGGTTTTGATCGCTTAAACTCTGAGTTTTCAGTTTCATTATATTCAATAAGATTAATTTTTACCGGAAACTTTTTACAAAAAACAGCTAATTGCTGCGCATCCGTTAATTGGTCGTTAAAACCGCCCAGTAAAAGATATTCAAAGGTTACCCGAATACCTGTTTTCTCATGAAAATATTCTATTGCTTTTGATATTTCATCAAGGGGGTGTGTGCTATTAACAGGCATAAGCCTATTTCTTTTCATATCATTCGCCGAGTGAAGCGAAACAGAAAGGTTAAATTTTATTTTATCATCTGCCAGTTTTCGTATCATTTCAGGAATTCCGGCTGTGGAAAGGGTTATTCGATCGGGAGACATGCCCAATCCACTGGGGCTTGTGATTCCTTTTATCGCGATGAGCGTATTTTTATAATTCAACAAAGGTTCGCCCATTCCCATTACCACAATATTTGTTAAAGACAGGCGGTACGCTTCTTTTGCAAGTTTTGATAACAGTACAACCTGGTCGAAAATTTCACCAGCGCTCAGATTTCTCAGATAACCCATACTCCCTGTAGCGCAAAAAACACATTTCAGGGGACAGCCTACCTGTGTAGATATGCACGCAGTAACACGGGTTGATGTTGGAATTAAAACTCCTTCAACCAAAGCTTCATCAAAAAGACTGAAAACGGTTTTGAGGGTTTTGTCTTTACTTTTATGCTTTTCTGTAATTATGGCTTTATGAAAGAAGAAATTTTCTTCGAGAAAAAGCCTGAGAGATTTAGACAGATTCGTCATTTCATCAAAAGAAACGGCTCCCTTCTTCCATATCCATTCATAAACCTGCGTAGCGCGAAATTTTTTTTCTCCGGCTTTTTCAAAATAAAGAACCAATTCTTCAAGGCTCAACTGACGTATGTCTTTTTTTTCCTGCATTTTTTTGATTTTATAATTGAGAGATTTTTCCCTTCTCCCGATATGACACAATCGCTCCATGGAGCGATTCTCCAGATAGCATCGTTCCATGGAACGATGCTACAATCCTCTCTCCCATTCATTCCTCAATCCTGCCATATCGGGATTATCAATTGCAAATTTTAATTTTTCCAATAAACTGTTTTTATCTTTTGATAACACTCCCTCTAAATTCAAATAATTTGACGCATGATTGCTTCTATATATTGTGGATTTTAATTCGGTGTGTTCAATAAACATTTTCATCTCATGAAGCAGCTCTGATACTGACATAGAGATATATTCTCCATGAAAGCGATCCTGATATTTTTTCTCTCCAAAAGGAAAACTTAAAATAAGCGAAGACGCAAATTCAGGTTGAATGACATTTAAAACCTTTGCAGAATTTACAGCATGTTGTTCAGAATATTTTTTTCCACCAAGTCCATTTAAAATAATAACAGAGAGCTTCATGCCTGCTTCTTTTGCTTTTAGCAATCCTTCTACAGTAGAATCAAAAGTTTCACTTTTTTGCACGCGGGCTAACACTTCGTCATCACCCGATTCTATTCCAACATATAATTGTTTTAATCCTGCTTCTTTAAGCATTCTTAATTCTTCATTTGTTTTTGATAGAATATTATGAGGCAAAGCATACGTTGATATACGTGTAAATTTAGGGAAATAATGTTTTATATTTTTCAGAACAAAAAGTAATTTTTCTGTTGAAAGCACCATCGGATTTCCGTCTGCTAGAAATATTTTTCGCACATCAGGAAATATTTTTGCCGCTGTTTGAATATCTTTTAAAATATCTTCTTCGTTTATTATTCTGAATTTTTTTGATGTGTACATTTCGCAAAACGCACAACGATTCCATGAGCAACCGAGCGTAATCTGAAATATCAATGAGTTTGCTTCACTGGGTGGCCTGAACAAAGGTTCGTCGTATTCTATGGGGAAAAAATTGAAAAACATTGTGTTGTAGTGAGTTTATAATTATATTATTTGGTTGCAAGTTACAGGTTGCAGGGTGATTGAGCGGAGTCGAAATCACCCTATGATATTGCAGCATTCTCCAACTCATTAATTTTTTCCATGGCTACAGCGCCTGCAACAACAGAAACAATTGCAGCAAAAGGAGCGAGCAGTGTTCCTATTCCACAAAGAGGCATTATTATCAACAACGAAAGAACCATGCCATTTCCAATTACCACCCATTTATATTTTCTAAGGATTCTTACACTCTGCGAAATATTTCTTTTTCTTCTTTCATTACTGTAATCCATAAATGAGAAACCGTAAAAATAAGATGTAATAAAGAAAATAATTATCGGGCTGATGATTGCAATGAGCCATCCCAAAACAGGAATGATTGAAAGCAAAAGCAGTCCAAGCACAATAGATAATTGAATTAGCAAATTACGGATCGCAATAAGAACGCCACGTACAACATCGCGCATTAATTGATTAATGTTAAAGGGATAATTTTTTTCGGTACTAATTTTTTCGGTTTTTTCTGATAAAAATGCAAGAACCGGAGACATTATTATAAGAATAATAAATCCACCGAAATAAGAAAACAGGAAAAAGAAAATGAATTTAAAAATTATCCAGAGAACGCCGGTCATAACGCTTTTGAGAATTCCGGAGCCCCAGAATGTTGCATTTTCGATATTTGTTGCCTGAAAAATTTCGGTTTTAACCCAATCTGTAAGAATTTCAATCGAGCTAAAACCTGCAGCAAATAGTGCTATCAATAACAATAGTGGAAAGAGAAAAGCCCACCAGAGACTTTTTGAGAAGATAATAGAAAAAGCATTTCCATAAGTAGAAAAACCTAATCCTAATTGTGAGAAAAATTTCATGTGGTATTTTTATTTACAAATTTAAGAATTTTTTATGATTTTGTATTTTATCTGAAAAAATGTATTGAGGAGATACTCAATAGATTTACAATTGTTGGTTCAATAGATGTTCGGTAGATGTACAATAGATGTTCGATAGTGCAACGATAGATGTACAATTGTTTATTCGATAGGTGTACAATTGCTTCTTCAATAGATGTACAATAGATATTCAATAGAGGTACAATTGTATTTCTATCGAATTCCTATTGTATTCCTATTGAACATCTATTCCATTCCGCATAATTCATATATTTTACGATATCATTTTTCATACCTATATTACGAATTTATTATAATTTCATTTTATTGAAACGCATTTTTACTAATTTAGCAGACAAAAAAATACAACTATGCAAAAAGCAAATCTAATGGCAATATCGCCTGTTGACGGCAGGTATAAAAAACAAGTAACGGAGCTTGAAGAATATTTTTCGGAATTTGGCCTCATCAAGTACAGAGTGATGGTTGAGGTGGAGTATTTTATTTTTCTCTGCAAAATTCCCCTTCCACAATTAAAAAATTTTTCTTCAAAAAATTTCGATAAACTTCAAAATATTTATCTTGATTTTTCTCCTGAGCAAGCAATACAAATTAAAGAAATAGAACGCACAACAAATCATGATGTAAAAGCGGTTGAATATTTTCTTAAAGAACAATTTGATGAGCTTGAGCTAAAGGAATACAAAGAATTCATACATTTTGGACTCACATCTCAGGATATTAATAATACGGCTATTCCTTATACTTTAAAACAAGCTGTAACTAAATCTTACTATCCGTTATTATCACATATAATCGGGAAATTGAATGCTCTTGCTGAAGATTGGAAAGACATTCCAATGCTTGCAAGAACACATGGGCAACCGGCTTCTCCCACGCGACTTGGCAAAGAAATCGCTGTTTTTGTAGAACGGCTCGAAAAACAATTTACTTCTCTTAAACAAATTCCTTATGCAGCAAAATTCGGCGGTGCTACAGGAAATTTCAACGCACATCATGTGGCTTATCCTGAAATAAACTGGGTAAAATTCGGAAATACGTTTGTGAACGATGTTCTTGGACTGAGCCGTTCGCAGCTTACAACTCAAATAGAACATTACGATTATATGGCGGCTTTATTTGATAATCTCAAACGCATTAACACCATTTTAATTGACCTTAACCGCGATTTTTGGACATATATTTCTATGGATTACTTTAAACAGAAAATCGCTCAAAACGAAGTCGGATCGTCTGCTATGCCACATAAAGTAAATCCAATTGATTTTGAAAATTCTGAAGGAAATCTGGGAATGGCAAATGCAATATATGAGCATTTGTCAGCAAAATTACCAGTTTCAAGATTGCAGCGTGACCTTACAGATTCTACTGTTACAAGAAATATTGGAGTTCCGGTTGCACATTCAATTATTGCCATGAAGTCGCTTTTAAAAGGACTAGAAAAAGTTGTTTTAAATGAACCCGCGATTCATGCTGATCTTGAAAAAAACTGGGTGGTTGTTGCAGAAGCAATTCAAACTGTTTTACGACGAGAGGGATATCCAAATCCGTATGAAGCATTGAAACAGCTTACACGAAAAAACGAAGCGATTACAAAGAATTCTATTCATGAATTTATTCAGCAATTACAAATTAAAGATGATTTAAAACAGGAACTGATGAATATTACACCGTGGAATTATACGGGTATTTAAAGTGTGTGTAAATACGAGGCATTGCCTCGTATCAACACACATAGATTCTAATTTTAAATTTCAAACCTATGCTAAAACCCATATTTATAATTCCCCTGATTTTATCATTCTTCACAATTCCTTTTTTGAAGAAAAAAGAGGTACTTCCTCCGGGTTGTGTGAAAATCGAAGAAAATGTTTTCATAGACCAGACAGAGGTTAGAAATGTGGATTACCGTGAATTCATGCACTGGTTAAAACGTAAGCACGGAGAGCGTTCTGACGAATACCAAACCATGCTGCCTGATACAAATTTATGGGTAATTTTTAAAGCACATAAAATAAGTTATTTTAGAAGTGGTGCATATCATTTTTATCCCGTGGTAGGCGTTTCGTATGATCAAGCTGTAGCTTATTGTAAATGGAGATCCGACCGTGTAAATGAATATTTTTATCTGAATGAAAACAAATTTTCTTTTAAAGTTCTTGACACTTTAAAAATTGAAAATGTCCCCCGGATTTTTGAATACAGATTGCCAACACGTAAGGAATGGGAACAAGTGGCAAAGACAGAATACGATCCCAAAGAATTGAAAAAAATTGAAAGAAAAAAACTCGAAACAGGTCAGTTTTTCGATCCAAACCGTACAAAAAGAAGTGATGTGAAAGTTGTGATAGCCAAATGTGGAGTCTTTCCTCCTAATGCATTACAAGTGTTTGAGATTTTTGGAAATGTTGCAGAAATGATTGATGAAAAAGGCATTGCAAAAGGTGGAAGCTGGAAACATCCCAAAGAAGAATGTACGGTAGAAAAAGATTTTACGTATGATATTCCAAATAATTGGCTCGGATTTCGCTGCGCCTGTAATAAAGTGGGACTGTAGGCTTGTCCCATGGGACAAGCGTACCAGCCCCAAAAATTTTATTAAAAAACATGAAACAAATAAATCAAAAAATTCGCACTTTCATTCCTGAAGATTTTTCTCAGGTAAATGAACTCTGGTCGCAAACCGGAATGGGCGGCGCACACAGGGGAGATAATCTTGAAATTATTCAGCAAACAATTGAAAGTGGAGGAAAGCTTTTGGTAATGGAAGAAATATCCACCCAGAAAATCATCGGCACCTCATGGCTCACAAACGACAAACGCAGAATTTATCTACATCATTTTGGAATTCTTCCCGAATATCAGGATAAGGGTTTATCAAAACCACTTATGATTGAATCCATGAAATTTGCCAAAGAAACAGGGCTTCAGGTAAAGCTTGAAGTACACCGTGACAATTCACGCGCAATAAATCTCTACGAAAAAATGGGTTTTAAATACCTGGGCGATTATGATGTGTATATTGTTAGAGATATCGAGAAGAATGTATCATCGCCCCATGGGGCGATGCTTACACTTCTTCTCTTTCTATTCATTACAATCAACTCTCTATCTTTCGCACAGGAAATCCCCTTCATAAAAAACGATTGGCAAAAGGCCGTTGATGAGGCAAAAAAACGAAACAAATATTTATTTCTGGATGCATACACAGACTGGTGTGGATGGTGCAAAACAATGGATAAAGAAACTTTTGCTGACAAAAATGTTGCAGAATTTATGAATGCAAATTTTATCCCTTTGAAAATGGAAATGGAAAGCGGTTATGGCATAAATTTATCTATGAAATACCGTATCAGCGGATTTCCGACATTTCTTGTATTCAATCCTGAAGGGCAATACGTGTATCAGATAGTAGGTTTTAAAAAGCCCGGACCTTTTCTCGAAGAACTGAAAAAGTCGTTGGATAAAAATAATCAGAGCATACGCAAAGGCGTTTCAACGAAAGTAGATTTAGAATATCCTGAGTTTTACAAATTATCTTTTGGAAAAGGGAAAGAACGTAAAATGCCTGATACGGCTACTGTAAACAAATTTCTTGCTTCGCAGGCAGACTTGTTTTCTGAAATCAGCTGGGCGGTTTATTGCAGGTTTCAATGCGCTCCCAAATATCATTTTCATTTTCTGGAAAATATGAAAAAGTATGAGGAAAATTTTGGTAAAGATGATGTAAAGGCGCAACTCGACCACCTGCTGAATATTGAGCTACAGTCATGCATTAAAACAAAAAATAAAAAGCAATTTGATCAGATTATTTTGATAATTGATAAGTATGTAAATGATGACAAAGAAAAAACAAAACTGTTTTACAAAATTGCATATCATCAGGGCATGAAAGAATGGGAAGAATATGCAAAAACCGCTGACCAGCTTATAAGCTCCGGAGGCATTACTGACGAAGGCTATATAAATCAGTACAGTTGGATTATCTATGAAAATTCCGATAATAAAATCGCCATTGAAACCGCTATCAAATGGATGAAAAAAATAATTGAACAAAAAGATTACTGGGCATTTTTCGATACGTATGCAGCACTGCTTTTTAAAAACAAACAGTACGATGAAGCAGAAAAATGGATAAATGAAGCTATTGAAAAAGGAAAAGCAGAAAATCAAAATGTAAAAGAATCGGAAGAATTATTGGTGAAGATTATAGAGGCTAAAAAAAAACAGTAAGTTTTTTCATCTAAAAATATTCTGTAAAAAGTTAAACAATGGACAGATTAGAAGAAATTCCAATCAACATATTTCAACTAAATATTCTTTTAGATGAAAATGAAAAAGACGGTTTTGAATATATAAAAAACAATAATGTTTATTGTGTTACATGTAAGAAAATGTGCGTAAAAGGAATCGAAATAAAAGAAATGTATTTAACATCTCTGAACGATATTAAAATTTGTGGTATTTGTAATAAATGCAAGAACAAAGTAACACGAATACTTGAATTTGGAGAGAATAAAAGGTTTTTCAATAACGCAAATAAATTCAGAAAATCTATACAATGATGAAACACAAATTTCTTCAATTTGCGCTGTTTTTTTTAATAGTTTCAACATCCAGTATACATGCGCAAACACAACAGTTTTCACCAGATATTCAGTCGAAAGATCTGAAACATATTGTATCGTTTCTTGCTTCCGATGAGCTTAAAGGAAGAATGACTGGCAGCGCCGAAGATTTGAAAGCGGCAGAATACATACGGGATTACATGCGTAATGCAAAGCTAAAGCCATTGGCAGAGGGCGGGTTTCAACACTTTTATGCAATAACAGATGTAAAACCCGGGAAAAACAATTCGTTATCTGCTGAGAATTTCGTTGGTAAGCTGGGTGTTGATTTCAACCCGGTTTCTTTTTCTGCAAACGCAAGTTTAGAGGCAGGTCTTGTATTTGTGGGCTATGGCTACAATATAAATAAAGACAGTCTTCAATGGAACGATTATAAAAATGTGGATGTAAAAGGCAAATGGGTAATGATTATGAGAGGCGATCCGGAGCCGGATAATATGGCAAGCCCCTATATGGAATACAGTCAGGAACGCTTTAAAGTGAATGTTGCAAAAGAACAAGGCGCTGCCGGAGTTATTTTCATAACCGGAAGAATACAGCAAAATGAAGATAAGTTACCATCTGTATTCTTTGATAAAACCTTATCTGATGCGGGAATCCCGGTAATCAGCGTAACAAGGGGTGTTGCAGAAAAACTATTTGAAAAATACGGCAAATCATTTATTGAAACGGAGGTTACGATAAGCAATTTCAAACAACAAATCTCTTTTGAAACAGGATATACAGTTAAAGCGCAAGCAGACGTAGAGCATACAAAAGTTCGTACACAAAATGTTTGTTTTTTACTTGAAGGAAATGATTCTTTGCTGAAAAAAGAATACCTTGTAATCGGAGCGCATTTTGATCATCTGGGCATGGGAGGAAAAGGAAGCGGGTCGCGTATGCCCGATACCGTTGCAGTACATAACGGAGCAGATGACAATGCAAGCGGTGTAGCAGCTATAATGGAGCTTGCCTCAGCTTTTTCTTTTGATAAAAAAGCATTGAAACGGAGTATTATTTTTGTGGCTTTTTCAGGAGAAGAAATGGGCATGCTGGGCTCTAAAGAATTTATTAAAAACTCTCCCGTTCCTTTACCACAAATAAAAGCCATGATTAATTTTGATATGATAGGCAGACTGCGAAACGACTCGAAAAGTGTTTCTATCAGTGGTACAGGAACAGCAAAAGAATGGGAAGAAATTTTAAACAAATACAAAACAAATTCTGTATTCGATATCAGCTTCAGCCCCGATGGCTACGGTCCTTCTGATCATGCGCCTTTCTATGCAGAAAATATTCCGGTACTTTTTATCACAACTGGCGCACACGAAGACTATCACACACCTTTTGACGATACCGAAAAATTAGATTTCAAAAGTATGGAAGGAATTATTTCATACGCTAAAAATGTTATTACGCATATAACAGATGCTCCTGCTGCTCTAACTTTTCAGGAGTCGGGAACTAAAGAAAAAAACCGCATGAGAGGTCGTCTAAAAGTAACATTAGGAATTATTCCCGATGTAGCAGGTACGACAAAAAATGGCTTAGGTGTGGATGGCGTAAAAAAAGACGGTCCAGCAGAAAAAGGCGGTATGAAAAAAGGCGATGTTATAATTGCTATGGATGGACATAAAATCGGCAATGTATATGATTATATGTTTCAACTTTCAAAATTAGAATCTGGAAAAATAACAATTGTGGAAGTACTGCGCAATGGGAAAAAAGAGGTATTGCTGGTGCAGCCGTAAGGATGTTTAATATTCAACAACAAAAGAAAAAACACTGTAAATGATTGTTAGTTATTAATCATTACAAAAATAAATAAATAACCTGTTAAACTATGAAAAATTTTACTACAATATTGATCATACTTGCGATAAACTTTTCTATTTTTTCCCAAGCCCCCGGAACTCCTGATGCCTCTTTTGGAATTAACGGAACTGTGATATCAACAATAGGCAATGGGCTTTCATGGTGTAATTCAATTCAAATTCAAAATGATGAAAAAATAATTGCAGCAGGACATTCATTGAATAATGGATATACTGTAAACACACTGGTAAGATACAATGCTGATGGGAGTATGGATAATAGTTTTGGAACGAATGGCATTGTTACTTTTTTCGTTGGGCAACAATCGTGGATTAATGACATTGTTTTAAGGAATGATGGAAAAATTCTGACTGCAGGAGTATCTAAAATTAATGATTCAACATACAACTGGACTGTTTCCAGATATTATACAGATGGAGCACCCGATCTGACTTTTGGCAATAATGGATGCGCATTTGTCAATGTTGAGAATTCTTCACTTTTATATAATATGGAAACGCAAAGCAATGGTAAAATTGTTGTTACAGGTTATTCAACAAATGGAGTTCAAATGGGGATTTCCTGCGCACGTTTTCTTTCAGATGGTTCACTTGATTCAGATTTTGGAAATGGAGGAATATCAATCGTAAAATATCCTGAAAGCCCTGATGTAGAAGCCTGGGCAATGAAACTCGATGCTTCTGATCGTATTGTAACAACAGGCATGTTTGCTGATTTGGGCATGGGGCGAAATAAAATTGCTGTAAATCGTTTTTTATCAACAGGTATTCCTGATTCTACATTCGGATTAAATGGCATGGTTGTTACATCTCTTGGGAACACCGATGATTTTGGAAATGCTCTTGCAATACAGAATGACGGAAAAATTGTTATTGCTGCGAGTTCAATGAATAGGGCTGTTATAATCAGATATGAAAATAACGGAACATTGGATTCTTCATTTGGGAATAATGGAATAATTATCACTAATTTCGAAACAGGTGAAAATGCAGAAGCGTATGGAATAGCAATTCAGCAGGATGGGAAAATAATTGTAACCGGAGTGAGTGGCCCTAATGCGCAAAATGCAAATGGAAATTATGGAATAATAAGACTGAATGCAGATGGAACGTTTGATAATTCTTTTGGTACAGAAGGTAAAACAGTTACAGACATCAGCAATGGACATAATGATGTTGCCTTTTCTGTGTTAGAACAAAATGATGGGAAAATTGTTGCAGCAGGTATTTCACACAATGGAATCTGTTATAATATTTCTCTTGCACGTTATCATGGGACAGCAACGGGACAGGACATGCTAAATAGCAAAAACCTTTTTACGGTTTATCCAAATCCTGCAAGTAAATTTATTGTTATTGAAGCTGAGAGCGATTTTTTAATAAATACAAAAATTGAGGTTATAAGCCTGATGGGAGAAATTATTATTTCATGCTTTATGAAAAATGAAAATTTTAAAATAGATATTTCAAATTTGGAAGATGGGGTTTATTTTTTGAAGACACATTTTTTAAACAAAAATAAAATTCAAAAAATAGTGGTTCAAAACGAGAAATGAAATTAAAATTTATAAAATTTTAAAGTAAGTTCACCATAAACCACAACTTAAAGCGAACATTAAATCTATTGCAATAATTAACCATATCCATTCTTACCTTTTCAAGCCAAACAGATTCTTCGTCTTTTGAGGGTTTTGGTTTTACAAAAATATTTTTACCCAAGCTCTTCTTGCCATAGCGCATTCCTTTCGCAATATGATTAAAATCGGAAACAGATACTATCATAATTTTTTTCTGAAATTCAATCTTAATATTATAGTGAATGCTTCCATGAACCTGACCTACATACGTTTTATTTAAAAAAGCATCTGTTGTATCAAAGTTAATATTATGATTGTATAGAAAAAATCCTTTGCCGGAAAAAATATTTTTATCTTCCGTTTCCTCAATTTTTAATGTATCAGAGGGCTGAATCTTCTTTAATTTCCCTTTAAATATTTTATAAACATCATTCTTCGAAAGTTTCCACTTGGAATAAGAAACCGTATCAGAAAAAATATTTGATTGAGAATATGTTTTACTAAAACTAAATAAACAAAATAAAGCAATTACTAAATATTTTATATTCATAATAAAAAAAATTCGGCTTGGTGGGGGATTTCAAAATTACGATTTAAATGTATTTATTTTTAAAAAGGATATTGTTTTTATTAACATTCTATTGTTCAAGTAAAGATATAAAGATGTTTTTGGGATGATGAAAAATCAAAACAAAAAAATAATTAACAACCCAGTGTTTATTAAAATTCGTTTAGGAATAATATCCATTTGTTTTTTTCCTATCTTTGAAAACAAAAAATCAATAAAATTATGAAAACGCTTATTCATTTATGTATTATCGGGACTATCGTCCTGCTTCTATCCTGTGTTTCTCAAAATGTCCATAAAGACATGAAGGAAAAAAAACAAAAATGCGAAACAGAAAGAGACCGCTTAAAAGGGGTCAACGATTCGCTTTCGACAAAAATTAATGAGATGCAGGCAGAATACGAGAAATTGAAAAAACAAATAACACCATTGATAGACGATACAACTATTCGCGGAAGGGCTTTTCGTACTCTTACAACTCAGTACAATCAGGTTGAAGCGCAATACGAACTTATTTACAAGAATTTCGAACGCCTGAAAAAAGAACACGATGATCAGGAGAAAAAAATATCCAACAAATTATTCAATACTCAAGATGATTTACTGAAAAAAGAAGATGATTTGAAAAAACTCGAAGCCAGTCTGACCGACCAGAAAAATAAATTAGAAACTTTAAAACGCGACCTCGACAATAAAGATATTGATTTAAAAACAAAAGATTTTGAATTAAAAAAACAAAGCAATCTTATTGAAGAAAAAAATAAAAAACTACAGGAACTCACAGCCATCCTTACTAAAAAAGATTCCGTTACCAAAGCCTTGAAAGATAAAGTATCTAACGCGCTTACAGGCTTTATTAATGATGGTCTTACCGTTGAAATGAAAAATGGAAAAATTTATGTTTCTTTGGATGAAAAACTACTTTTCAAATCTGCAAAATGGGAAGTGGATGCAAGAGGAAAAGAGGCTCTGAAAAAACTGGCACTACTTCTTTCTCAAAATACAGATATTAATGTAATGATAGAAGGGCATACAGACAATGTACCCTATTCTTCAAAAGTAAATACGGGCGTTGAAGATAACTGGGATTTAAGCGTAAAACGTGCAACGTCTATAGTGAAAATACTACTTAACAGTGGCGTGTCTATTGATCCGAAACGCATCATTCCAGCGGGTAGAAGCGAGTTTGTACCTGTTGATTTCGGAAAAACGCCCGAAGCGCGCCAGAAGAACCGCAGGATAGAAGTAATTTTGACACCAAAACTCGACGAGTTATTTAAAGTGCTTGAAACAAACTAGCACAATGTCTCTATTCAATGAATATTATTTTCAGCTACAAAGCCTGGGTTCTGGATTTTTCCAGCATCATCTGTAAAGCAGGTTATAAAAAAATATTAAATTACGCCCGCCTAAAAACGGGCTTTCTTTTTTATAGTTTATTCCATTTATATATACACAAAGGAAGACCTGTAAGTATAACCGTAGAGCCGTGCAATGTCTGTAATCTGAAATGCACAGAATGTCCATCCGGACAAGGAAATTTATCACGCAAAAATGGTCGTATGTCGTTTTCTGTTTTTAATAAAATAGTTGAAGATATTTATCCGTATTGTGCGTATCTGAATATGTATTTTCAGGGCGAACCCTTGCTTAACAATCATATATTTGATTTTATCAAAACAGCTTCTGAAAAAAATATTTATACTTCGCTTTCAACAAATGCGCAATTATTAGATGATGAAGCGTTACAAAAAATTATAGATAACAAACTTGACAGAATCATCATTTCAATGGATGGAGCAACACAAGAGATTTACGAGAAATACAGGGTTTCGGGATCGCTTGAGCTTGTTAAGGAATCTGTTAAAAAAATAATACTTTTTAAAAAACAAAAACAAACATCAAAGCCTTTTGTAATAGTGCAGTTTCTTGTAACACGACAAAACGAAAATCAGATTTCAGAAATAAAAACATTTTGCAAAAACTCCGGTGTAGATATGCTTACGCTGAAATCTATTCAACTTACAAATCCTGAAAAAGAGTCTGAATTACTTCCATCAAACCAGTATTTTTCACGTTATAAAAAATCTTCCGATGGAAAAATTATTTTGAAAAAACAAATAAAATATTGCTGGCGTTCCTGGAGTTCTGCAGTTATCACATGGGATGGAAATGTACTTCCCTGTTGTTTTGATAAAGATGCAAAACATATAATGGGAAATATTTCTGAAAAAAATATCACAGAAATTTTCTCGGAAGAAAAATTTCATGCTTTCAGAAAAAACGCTGGAAGTGTAAAGGCGCACTTTGGTATCTGTAAAAATTGTATTTAATAACATCAACATGGTGCAAGTATTTTTACTACTAGGAAGTAATATCGGAGACAGAAAAAAAACGTTGGAAACAGCCTGTAATGCTATCAATACAGAAGCGGGAGAAATTCTGAAAATGTCTGCCATTTATGAAACCGAGCCATGGGGGTATCAAAGCGAATTAAAATATCTTAATCAGGTTATACAAATCAACACAAATCTATCTCCAATTGAGTTGCTTCAGAAAATTCATAAAATCGAAGAGGATATGGGAAGAATCCGTAAAGCTGGAGCATATTCTGATCGTACAATAGATATAGATATTTTATTTTACGATGATATTATTATTTCAGATAAAGAGCTTCAGATTCCTCACCCCCGGCTGCATGAAAGGAAATTTACATTAATTCCGCTTTATGAAATTGCCCCTGATTTTATCCATCCTGTCTTTAAAAAAAGAATAGAAGAATTGATTCTTGTTTGCAAAGACAAATCTTTTATTAAAAAAACATTTAAGACGAATTAATATATCATTAAAATTGTTATTTTTTTTTTGCAGAAAATAACAATTTTTTATTTTTGCATACGTTTTTTTTAATCGAAAAAATTTACAAAGTTTTAACTTTTATTCATTCTTTATATGGACATTGTAGTTGAAAATTTAACGAAAACTTATGGTCCGCAAAGAGCTGTAGACAACATCAGTTTTCAGGTAAAAACCGGAGAGGTGCTTGGATTTCTTGGTCCGAACGGAGCAGGAAAAACTACAACCATGAAGGCAATAACCTGCTTTCTTTCTCCCACTGACGGAGACATTAAGGTTGGCGGTAATTCTGTACTGAGTAATCCTGACAAAGTAAAAAAGCTTATCGGCTATCTTCCAGAAATGAATCCTTTGTATGTAGAAATGCCTGTTATAGATTATCTGAAGTTTGTTGCAGAATTGCAGGGCATACATAAAAACAAAATCAGGGAACGGATTAAAGAAATGGTTACTATTTGTGGGCTTGAAGGAGAAAAACACAAAAAAATCTCGGAACTTTCAAAAGGATACAGGCAACGCGTGGGGCTTGCACAGGCCCTTATTCACGATCCTGAAGTTCTTGTGCTTGACGAACCTACTGCTGGTCTTGACCCAAATCAGATTGCAGAAATCCGCGCACTGATTCGCAGCATCGGAAGATCAAAAACAGTAGTGCTTAGTTCGCATATTCTTGCAGAAGTAGAAGCTACCTGCGACCGTATTCTAATTATCAACAAAGGAAAAATTGTTGCTGACGGAACAGCAGACGATCTTCGTAAACGTGCGCATAACAGGGAGGTTTTACGGATTTCAATTGAAGGAGCTGATTCAAATACGGCATTTCAGGCCTTGCGGGCTGTTGATACCATTGACCTTATTGATCCGCTCCCAATGAAAGAATGTAGCTTTGAAATTCATAGTAAAAATGATGCTACATCAAGAAAAGCAATTTTCTCGCTATGCGTTGAAAAAGGATGGTTTCTCACAGAAATGACCCCAATAGAAACAAAACTGGAGGATATTTTCAGAGAATTAACTGTAAATTAATACATGAGATTATAAAATTTTGGAAATGTTTTTTAAAGTCGGCAATCGGAAAAGTCGGCAGTCGGCAGTCAGAGAGTCGGCAGTCGGCAGTCGGCAGTCAGAGAGTCGGCAGTCGGCAGTCGGATTAAGTAAGACTGTAGACTGAAGACTGAAGACTGAAGACTAAAAAACATCCCCATAACATTAACTAATAAAAAAATATCATACACATGAAACAAATCTGGATAATAACAAAAAGAGAATTAAAAGCTTTTTTTGATTCGCTGATGGCTTATATAATGATTGTTGCTTTTCTCGGATTCACGGGCTTTTTCACATGGTTGTACGGAGCCGATGTTTTCTTTATCAATCAGGCAAGCCTGCAATCTTTTTTCAGTATTTCCTATTGGACACTATTCTTTTTTATTCCTGCATTAACCATGCGATTAATTGCCGAAGAAAATAAATCCGGTACCATTGAATTATTGCTCACAAAGCCTGTAAACGACTGGCAGGTGGTAATGGGAAAATTTCTTGGAACATTGCTGTTGATACTTATCGCGCTGGCAATGACAATTCCCTATTACTTTACGGTAAGCAGTATCGGAAAAATAGATCATGGAGCTGTATGGTCAGGCTACTTGGGATTAATTCTGATGAGCGCAACCTACATCAGCATCGGGCTCTTTGCAAGCAGCATCACAAGCAATCAGATTATTGCCTTTTTACTCGCGATATTCATCGGAATAATTTTCCATATTATTTTCGATGTGCTGGCCTCAAGTTTTACAGGTTTATTAGGTGGAATCTTCAGCTATCTGAGCATTAACTCCCATTACGAATCAATTTCAAGAGGTGTAATAGACAGCAAAGACCTGATATATTTTTTATCGCTAACATTCATCTGTTTGTTTTCTACAGAGGCTTTTCTTGCAAAAAGAAATTTGTCTAAATGATAAAGTATATTTTGTTAAATGAAATTTGAAAATAAATAAAACACGAAAAATATAAAATATGAAAACAAAAAAATCAATCCTCTATTACATTGCGGTTGTAATTGGAATATTGGTTCTCATAAATATTCTGGCCGATAAATTTTTCTTCCGCCTTGACTTTACGGAAGACAATCGTTATACATTGAGCAACGCAACAAAAGATATTCTTGTCGGCATCAATGAAACAGTAACCATTCAGGCCTACTTTTCAGAAGATCTTCCTCCGGATATTGCCAAAACAAAAAGAGATTTTAAGGAATTGCTTGTTGAATATGCTTCACGCGCAAATGGAAAAATTGTATTTGAATTTATCAATCCGAATGTTGATGAAGCTACAGAACAAAAGGCAATGCAGTCTGGCGTGCAGCCTGTGGTAATCAATGTTCGTGATAAAGATCAGATGAAGCAGCAGAAAGCGTATCTAGGCGCGGTAATTCAAATGGGAGAGCAAAGCGATGTGATTCCTTTTATGCAACCGGGCTCTGCAATGGAATATTCGCTTTCTTCAAGCCTGAAAAAATTATCTGTTCAGGATAAACCTTCTATCGGATTTTTGCAGGGACACGGAGAACCAAATTTGAGAGCTATGCAGCAGGTGATGGGCGCTTTAACAATTTTATACAATGCGCAACCTGTAACACAAAATGATACAGTCAATGAATTAGATAAGTTTACAACCCTAGCAATTGTCGCTCCAACAGACTCATTTCCCGCAATACATTTACAGCAACTCGAAGAATTTTTATCCAAAGGAAAAAATCTTGTTATTGCTTTAAATAGAGTGAAAGGAGATTTTCAGACATTAGCCGGTAGCGCAGTAAATACAGGAATTGAAAGCTGGCTTGCATCCAAAGGGCTAATTGTTGAAGAAAATTTTCTGGTAGATGCAAACTGCGGAACAGTAGGTGTAACGCAGCAACAGGGTATGTTTTCTTATCAGACACAAATGAAATTTCATTACCTGCCTGCAATTACGAATTTCATGGAACACCCCGTTACCAAAGGGCTGGAGTCCGTATTAATGGCTTTTGCAAGTCCTATTCAATTTAAAGGAGGCACGCAAGGAGTAAGCTATACCCCGCTTGCAAAAAGCTCTGCAAAATCGGGAACTGTTCCCGCGCAAACTTATTTTGACATTCGTAAACAATGGACAGATCGTGATTTCACAATGCCCGGACAGGTTGTAGCAGCATTACTTTCAGGTAAAATTTCCGGCGACAGAGATTCAAGAATAATACTTATTTCTGACGGAGATTTTGCTGTAAACGGCGAAGAAAGACAGGCCATGCAACAGCAACCTGATAATATTTCGCTTCTTGTAAATTCCATTGACTGGCTTTCAGATCAGACAGGTTTGATTGAATTGCGCACCAAAGGAGTAACATCACGACCCATTGACCAAATGGAAGACGGAACAAAAACTTTGCTCAAATGGATTAATTTTCTGATACCAATTTTACTGATTATAATATTTGGATTTATACGCTTCCAGCGCAACAGAAATTTAAGAATAAAAAGAATGCAGGAGGGATATATTTAATTAGTGTTTGTCCATAATGTCCGACCTGCTTGCAGGCAAGTTTCTGCGTTCCTCTCGAATTGAAAAGCAATCATGTACGATTAAAAATATGCAGGAAGGATATATTTAATTAAAAAAATAATACCGCTCCTATCTACGGAGCTGTATCCTGATAAAAAGATTTTTTGTACCATAATTTCGTGCCTCTGGCAATCATAAAAATAGTTCCGTAGGAACAACATTACGATAGCCCTGTAAGGGCGACATTACGATAGTTCTATTATAAAAACGTCATAAAATGAATTGTGAAACAAATTGCAATTAAATATTTAAAACAATATATATACTAATCTAAACAAATAACAAATGCCAAACACATATACACAAATAAATATTCATGCAGTTTTTGCTGTAAAACATCGTGAAAACATCATTACCCGTAATTATAGAGATGAATTGCACAAATATATTTCAGGCATACTCACGAATTTAAAACAATATCCCCTTGCTGTAAATGGGTGGAAAGATCATGTGCATATTTTTTTTGAAATGCAGCCAACATCAAACCTGTCAGATATATTACAAATAGTAAAAGCAAATTCATCAAAATGGATTAATACAAATAATTTTGTAAAGGGTAAATTTAACTGGCAAAATGGTTTTGGAGGATTTTCTTATTCAAAATCTCAAAGAGCCAATGTAATCAGATATATTGTCAATCAGGAACAGCATCATGAAGGCATTTCATTTAAAAAAGAGTACCTGAATTTGTTGGAGAAATTTGAAATTGATTTTAAAGATCAGTATTTATTTGAATTTTATGAATAATAATAAATACCGCTCCTATTGAGTAGGTAGCTCCATAGGAACTACGATTAAAAATATGCAGGAAGGATATATTTAATTTAAAAAATAATGCCGCTCCCACGGAGCTGTATCCTGATAAAAAGGCGATATTACGGTAGCCCTGTAAGGGCGATATTACGGTAGTTCCATAGGAACGACATTATCGTTATAAATAATTACAATACAATAAAAAACATAAAACCATTACAATTATGGCAAAAAAAATAAATATGAAAACGCTGGCAATTATTTTTATCGTGTTGCTATCATTGGTAATTTTCAAAACCGTTTATGATAACAATCGTGGAGAAAAAACATTCAAAAGCGATATAGCAACCATTGATACTGCGAACGTAACAAACATTACCTTTTTCCCTAAAGCAGAAAAAAAAGGAATTTCCCTGAAAAAATCTGCAAATACATGGCAGCTTTTAGCAAATGGAAAAACATACAAACCCGACATAAATATTATTCAGAATATTTTGTCTTCAATAGCTGTAATTAAAGCCGAACGTGTTGCCGGTACTGATAAATCACAATGGCAGAATTTTGAAGTTTCAGATACAAGCGGTACAAAAATGATTATTGAAGTATCGGGAAAAGTAGTTTCTGAGCTTATTATCGGAAAATTTTCGTACAAACAAACCGGCGGTGGCTTTTCAATTTCTACCTATATCAGACCTGTGGGTGAAGAAACAACATATTCCGTACAAAGCCAGCTTACCATGCTTATCAACCGCGACCTGAATGCTTTTCGTGATAAAACAATATCTAAAATTGAAAAGGAAAATCTTAGCAGCATATCCTTCTCTTATCCGGGAGACAGTTCTTTCACTTTATCCAAAACAGAAAATGGCTGGCTTGTAAACAATGAAGCTACGGACAGCAACAGCATACAAAGCTATCTGAATACAATTGCCAATTGCTCGGGTTACGAATTTGATGATAATGCAACCAACACAACGCTTACTCCTGTATATAAAATAAAGGCACAAGGAAACAACATGCAGACCGTTGAAATAAATGCTATTCCTTCAGATTCGCTGAAACAATTTATTATTACTTCCTCTCAAAACGAAGGTATAAATTTCATTAGCGGAAAATCTAAACTGGCAGACAAAATTTTTATCTCTAAGAAAAATTTAATGGTTGGGAAAAAATAAAATAATCAAAGAAATATTTCCTGATACCGATTGATTAAAATGTTATCTTGTCCTAAAATTTTGCTTCCGTTTATTTTGAATAAAAAATTCCTGATGGTTAATAAAAAACATCCACATTTCAAGGTTATTCCTAATATATTATTTTGTTTCTGTTGCCTTATATTGCTTAATTCATGCCATAAAGATGATTACAAAATAACAACAATTCCTTTTTCCATTATTAAAAACCGAATGCTTATTAAAGCGGTAGTTAATGGAACAGACACTTTGAACTTTATTTTTGATACGGGTTGTGAAAAAGCAAATTTGGATTCTGCCTACATTGTAAAAAGAAAAATTAAACCCTATTCTTTTTCAAAAATATTTTGCCCGCATGGAGAAATCATAAATCCAATAGTTAAATGTGTACTTACCGTAAACAATTTATCATATAATTTAGATACGTGTTATACGCTATCAACAAATAAATTGTCTGAACAATCAGGCATTAAAATAAATGGCGTTATAGGCAGAGATTTGTATAAAAACTATATTTTAAAAATTGACTTTGTAAACAGGTTGCTTGTTTTATACAAAAAAGAATATGTGGTGAATCAAAATGATTACGACTGTTTAAATCTATATAACAGTGCTTCAATTTATGCAAAGGCAATACTTCAAAATGAAAAAATTATTGAGGGTCAATTTCTGATTGATTCTGGCAGCGGTTCTGATATTTCTTTATATTTTCCAAAAAAAGATTCTACAGATGTAAAATTATTGATTGGAGAATATTCTGAAAAAAAATTATCGGATTTATGTGGAAATAAAAAAAAAGGCTACATGGGACAAATAAAAAGCATAAAAATTGGGAACTTTAATATAGATAGTGTTAAAGGAAAATTAACGTTTGCTAATAACAGTAATTATTCTGGATTAATCGGTTTTCTCTTACTACGCAAATTCGATATTATAATTGATATTAAAAAATCCAAGTTATATCTTAAACCGAATCACTATTGTCCGACAAAATTTGTTATATAGTGTCAGCAAGAAAACTCATGTTTTTTGCTCACAATGTATGTGCCTGATAAGAAAACATCAAGTTCAAGGCTTGCGAAGACCTGAAAATTAGGAGTGTACTAATGTACATGACTACTTTTCAGGTCAAGCGTAACGATGAAATTGATGTTTTCTTGCAGGCACTATATAGCTTTACCTTTTCATTACAACTCGTATTATAAACAGGGCACTCCCATGGAACTTCCATATTTTTATATTTTTTTTTATGGTTGGGAAACAATAATTACTTGCAAAAAACAAAAGATCTATTTGAAAAATTTGCGCTATGACAGACGTACAATAGATGTACAATTGTATTCCTACCGTATTCCTATCGAATTCCTAATTTCTATTTTGATGTTCAATAGTGCAACAATAGATGTTCAATTGTTCCTTCGATAGATGTTCAGTAGATATTCAATAGTGCTACAATTGATGTTCGGTAGATGTACAATTGTATTTCTATCGAACACCTATTGAATTCCTACTGTATTCCTAATTCCTACATCTTAATTTCTTAAATTTTCAATCTACATTAATATTATAGTTTATCTTAATTTGCACTTTCTTTATAATTAAATTTTCAATACAACAAAAATTTTAACGCTTATTTTTCATTTTTTCTTCAAATCCTTTTTAACATCAAATTGTTGAAAAATCAATTGACCTCTGATTTAAAGGCGTTTTATCTTTTTGTATTTTTGATAAACAAAATCCAATTTTTTGAATAAGAATGATATACGCTTTCCAGTTTTTAATCCTGTTAATTGCGTGTTAAAAACTAAATTGATTTTTATCAATAACAAGTAGTAATTTCAAAATCCAATTTTGAGGAAAATATTTTTGTCTTATCATACCAAAAATTAACTCTTTATTAAAAACAATACGCAAATGTTAATAGAAGAAATGGCCGTAAAACAGAAAGAAGAAATAAAAAGGTACACTTACAATGAAGCAGTAAAAAACGCATTGAAGTATTTTAAAGGTGATGAACTTGCAGCAACAGTGTGGGTTAATAAATACGCCCTGAAAGATTCTCAGGGAAATATTTATGAATTATCTCCCGAAGATATGCACAGACGTATCGCACGCGAGATTGTCCGCATTGAAAACAAGTATCCGAACCCAATGACTGAAGAACTTGTTTTCGATTTATTGAAAGATTTTAAATATATTGTTCCACAGGGAAGCCCCATGGCAGGTATCGGAAATAATTTCCAGATCGGCTCATTGTCCAATTGCTTTGTAATAGGACAAGAGCGACCTGCAGATTCGTATGGCGGTATTATCCGTACAGACGAAGAACAGGTGCAGCTTATGAAGCGGCGCGGTGGAGTAGGTCACGACCTCTCTCATATTCGCCCTTCTGGAAGCCCGGTGTTGAACAGTGCGCTTACATCAACGGGAATCGTTCCCTTTATGGAACGCTATTCCAACTCTACCCGCGAAGTTGCACAGGACGGAAGAAGAGGTGCTCTCATGCTCAGTATCTCTGTCAAGCATCCCGATGCAGAAAGTTTTATTGATGCAAAAATGACCTCTGGAAAAGTTACCGGAGCAAATGTATCTGTAAAGATTGACGATGAATTTATGCAGGCTGTTACCGATGGTACTCCCTATAAACAATGTTACCCTATTGATGCAAAAGATCCCAAGTATGATAAAGATACGGATGCGAGAAAATTATGGAATAAAATAATTCACAACGCATGGAAATCTGCTGAACCCGGTATTCTTTTCTGGGATACCATTATTCGTGAGTCTGTTGCAGATTGTTATGCTGATATAGGTTTTAAAACCGTTTCCACCAATCCCTGCGGAGAGATTCCGCTCTGCCCCTACGATAGTTGCAGGTTGCTTGCTGTTAATTTATTCAGCTATGTGGAAAATCCGTTTACACCCGAAGCAAAATTCAATTTCGATCTTTTCAAAAAACACATCATCTATGCACAGCGGATGATGGACAATCTTATTGATCTTGAACTTGAAAAAATTGACGCCATCATTGCAAAAATTAACGGTGACCCCGAAGATCCGGATATTAAAAGAGTAGAACGCCGTTTGTGGGAAAATATCAAAACAAAAGCCCGCGAAGGAAGAAGAACCGGTCTCGGCACAACAGGAGAAGGAGATATGCTTGCCGCATTAGGTCTTACTTATGGAACCGAAGAAGCAATTGATTTTTCTGTAGAAGTACATAAAACACTTGCAGTAGAAGCATATCGCTCATCTGTAGAAATGGCTAAGGAAAGAGGTTCTTTTGAAATTTTTGATTCTATCAGAGAAAAAAATAACCCTTTTCTTCAAAGAATAAAAAGAGCAGATGAAAGTCTCTTTAAAGAAATGATGAAATACGGAAGAAGAAATATTTCTTTACTCACCATTGCTCCTACAGGTACTACCAGCATGATGACGCAGACAACTTCCGGTATTGAACCCGTATTTTCTCCTGTTTACAAAAGAAGAAGAAAAGTGAATCCAAATGAAAAAGATAGCAAGGTTGACTTTGTAGATGAAATGGGCGACTCATGGGAAGAATATAATGTATTCCATCACAAATTTCTTACCATGCTTCAAATTAATGGGCATGATGCAGAAAAAGTAAAAAAGTACGATGACAAACTTATTCAGGAACTCGTTCAGTTATCGCCTTACTACAAGGCTACGGCTAATGATGTAGACTGGGTTATGAAAGTAAAAATGCAGGGCGCAATACAAAAGTGGGTTGACCACTCGATAAGTGTTACAGTAAATTTACCCAACGAAGTTACTGAAGATTTAGTTGCTCAGGTTTATATGACTGCATGGCAACACGGATGCAAAGGTGTTACTGTTTACAGGGACGGCTCCAGATCGGGTGTACTTATTTCCAAAAAGAATGAAGCAGAAAAAGCTGTAACAGGAGGTAAAAAACGTCCGAAAATGCTCGAAGCTGACGTTATCAAATTCAACAATAACAACGAAAAATGGGTAGCTGTTGTTGGTGTTCTCGATGGCAGACCTTATGAGATTTTTACAGGGATGGAAGACGAAGAAGTTCTTTATATTCCTAAAGTCGTGAAAAAAGGATACATTATTAAAAATGTTGATGAAAACGGTGTTAAACGCTACGATTTCCAATATGTAGACAAACACGGCTATAAAACCACGTTTGAAGGTCTTTCCCGTATGTTCGACAAAGAATACTGGAATTATGCGAAACTTATTTCAAGCGTTCTTCGTTATGGAATGCCTATTCCGGATGTTGTGAATCTTATTGGTTCATTACAACTTGACAGTGAAAATATCAACACATGGAAAAACGGTGTGGAACGCGCATTAAAAAGATATATTCCTAACGGTACAAAACCGAAAAAAGGAATTATTTGTGAAAAATGCGGACAAGATACACTTGTGTACGAAGAGGGTTGCCTCAACTGTAAAAGCTGCGGTCATTCCAAGTGCGGATAAAAAATAACAACCAGCGATCATCTTTTTGATTGCGAATAAAAGGCGTGGTATTTGGGGTATCACGCTTTTTTTTTTGAAAATTATTTGTTTTCTAATTTATTCTTTTAACTTTGCGGCTCAAAGTACTTTTATATGACAGAAAATAACGAACATTTAAAAAACCTGAGTGAGATACGTTCCATCATGGAGCGCTCTTCGAGATTTATTTCACTGAGCGGTCTTTCGGGTATATTCGCCGGACTTATAGCATTGCTTGGTGCAGCTGCTGTTTACTTCTATTTTAACGAATATTATAATCCCCGTTATTATAATATGGGAGTGTTTACGAAAAGTGAACTTATGAGAGATCGGGAGCTTTATTTGTTTATCTTGTTTCTGCTTTGTGATGGCATTATCGTTCTTGCGTTGTCTCTTGCTGCGGCAGTATTTTTTACAACACGGAATGCAAGAAAAAAAGGACTGAAAGTCTGGGACAATACTGCAAAACGTACTCTCATAAATTTATTCATTCCTTTAGTTGCTGGTGGTTTCTTCTGCATGGCATTATTATTTCATGGAAAAATTTACTTAATTGCGCCTACTACACTTGTATTTTATGGTCTGGCCTTAATAAATGCAAGTAAATATACACTCAATGATATTCGTTACCTTGGAATAAGTGAATTGATTCTTGGAGTTATTGCATCCTTTTTTGTGGGATACGGATTAATTGCATGGGCAATTGGCTTCGGGTTATTACACATTGTTTACGGTATTATAATGTATACGAAATACGAGCGATGAAAAATCCCATTCAAAACATAAATAAAAATTTTGAAAGCCGGATTCGTTTAGGAATTATGTCAATTCTTATGGTCAATGAGCATGTGGATTTTAACTATCTGAAAACCGTTCTGGATATTACTGACGGAAATCTGGCAAGCCACATTAAAGCATTGGAAAAAGAAGGGTATATTGATGTGTACAAACAATTCATCGGGAAAAAACCAAATACGGTTTATACGGCATCAAAAGCAGGAAAGAAAGCATTTACGCAACATCTCGATGCTTTGGAAAAATTATTGAAATCGAACAATACATAATTTTTTTTATCGTTTTACTTTGAAACACAAAGTACTTTTAATTATGAAAAAATATTATACTAATTATGGAATTGTTGTTGAAGTCGGCAGTCAAAAGAGTCGGCAGTCATGAAGACTGAGGACTGAGGACTGTAGACGAACGTATAAACAATAGAACAACACCATTATATTTAACTAAAATTTTTATAATTATTATGATACCGTATATGCTAATAAAAAAAGGAATCTGGTTATTTATTTTCTCAGTATCCATGGGCTTTTTCGAAAGCTCTGTTGTTGTATATCTGCGGGAGCTTTATTATCCTGAGGGCTTCTCGCTTCCCATCAAAACAATGGCGACGTATCTTGCATTAACCGAATTATTCAGAGAAGCAGCAACACTTATAATGCTCATCGCAATAGCTGCAATAACAGGAAAAACTTTTGTGGAAAAATTCTCGGCATTCCTGTTTTCATTCGCTGTATGGGATATCTTTTACTATATTTTTCTGAAATTAATTCTGAATTGGCCTGAGTCATTTTTTACATGGGACATTTTATTTCTGATACCAATGCTGTGGGCTTCCCCTGTATTAGCGCCAATAATAATTTCTTTTATTATGATTTTTTTCGCTGTGGCAATAATGTATTTCAGATTTCATGGAAAAGATATTATTATTCAGTGGTACGAATGGGTACTGCTCATAACAGGATCTGTAATTGTAATCTTTTCCTTTACTCGCGACTCATGGATGTTTTTCTGGTGTGATGCGCTTAATTTTGAGAATGCACCCAATTATCTTGAATTTATAAGCTTCTACCGTCCTTATGATTTCTCATGGCTGATATTTGGCTTCGGTGCATTGATTATTATTTCTGCTATCGAAGTATTTTATTTTAGGAACAAAATATCAAAAAATAGTATTAACTAAATTTTAAAAATTATGACAACGCAAAATGAAAAAACCGCAGGAAAGCATTCAGTGATGCTAAAAATCACTGTAATAGTAATTTTAATTATGGTTCTTCTTCTTCCCTCTTTGTTAATTTTGGAATTGGTGCAGGAGCGCAAACAAAGACAAACAGAGGCAATTCACGAGGTAAGCAGTAAATGGGGCAATGATCAGATAATTTGTGGTCCAGTTTTAACGGTTCCTTATCTTGAATACACAAAAACCCGAAACAACGACAGCGCAATGTATACAAAAAAGTATGCTTATTTTCTACCTGAAAATTTAAACATTTCCGGAAAAGTGAACAGCAGTATAAGATACAGAGGTATTTTTGAAGTAGCCGTTTTTAATGCAGACATGAAATTTTCGGGAAAATTTAATTTTCCGGATTTTACAAAATGGAACATCCCAGAGCATCTTATACAGTGGAATGAAGCGTTTCTAACCTTAGGAATTAGCGATATGCGCGGAATTAAAGAATCTATTAATTTCAACTGGGCAGGACAAACAATAGAGTGCGATCCCGGTTCAATGATTGGCAACTTTATCAATTCGGGTGTTACGATAAAAATAAACAATCTTGCAGCGCAAAAAGAAATGCCTTTAGCGTATAGCTTTAATCTTGTGTTAAACGGAAGTCGAAATTTGAGCTTTGCTCCGCTTGGAAAAGAAACAGTAACAGAAATCAGTTCGCCATGGAAAGACCCGAAATTCGACGGCGCATTTCTCCCTAAAAGAGAAATTTCAGAAACCGGGTTTAAAGCATCATGGAAAATTCTTCATCTGAACAGAAACATACCGCAACAATGGATTAATGAGATGCCCGATTATTATAGCTCTGTTTTTGGAATTACTTTTTTTATGCCTGCTGATAATTATCTTAAATCAGAGCGCTCTGCTAAATACGCCATTTTATTTATTACTCTTACCTTTCTTGTTTTCTTCTTCATTGAAATTCTTAACAAGCTCAGAGTACATCCGGTGCAATATGCGCTGGTTGGATTGGGTCTTTGCCTTTTCTATCTTCTTCTGATTTCTTTGTCTGAACAAATCGGATTTTTATGGGCTTATGTGATTGCAAGCATTGGAATAATAAGCCTGATTGTGCTGTATGCCGCAAGTGTTTTCAAAAATAAAAAAGTAGTCGGCATTGTTGCATCTGTACTGATATTGCTATATTCATACATCTATGTACTGCTTCAACTCGAAGACTATGCGCTGTTAATGGGAAGTCTTGGTTTATTTGTAGTACTGGCTGTTATCATGTATTTATCACGCAAAGTAAATTGGTACGAACTGGGGAAAGAGAATTAATAATGAATTTAGCTCCCTGCATTTACAAAAGAAGGCGGATAATATCCGCCTTCTTTTGTTTTCAGATATCTGCGCATTTATTTTATCACAATAATTTTTTCAGTACTTATTGTTTTTTGCCCTGCAATAATTTTACAGAAATAAGTTCCTGCGGGCACATTCTGTAAGTTGAAACTTATTTCTTGAGTATCCCTTTCTTTTTTTCCTTTGAATACCACAGCAATTCGTTTCCCCAGCAAATCATACAATTCTATTAATACATCTGCCGCTTCTGGAAGGTTGATAGAAATTTTCAACACATCTGTAACAGGATTGGGGAATATACTTGCAGTTATTTCTGTTGAGAATTGCTCTGTTGCCGAAGTTACATAAGGATCTCCATCTCCGTTTAAATTGCCTACACCCGGCTCAAGCGCGAGAAAAGCGGTATAGTTTGACAAAACCCTTTTTTGAATACTCGTATTAATTATCTGACTTATTACAGAATTATTTTGGTTCATAGCAAACAATTCATCAATCAGGTGAGCAGCCCAGCCGGCACGAGTCGCTCCGGTAAGAAGATTCACATTATTATTTTCAATAAAAAAATCTGCATAATAAAATTCACCCGAAGGCAACTGCGCTGATGCAAACACATGAAACCTTCCACTGCCGGTAAATTTCCCGACTCTCTGAAAAGGCTGATCATAATAAAGCATAGCCGATCCGCTTTGAAAGTTATAATTTGAAAATGTATAACCTGATTCAAGTGTAACATACATATCAAAACTTGTGAAATAACCCGAAATTTTATTGAACACATTTATCAGCATATTTGAAAAAGAATATTCTTTCAGGCTCATATATTCTCCAACTGTCTGCATACTCAGATTGGTGTACAAATACTCATTGCCATAATAATATTGATTGCCTATATATTGAGATTCATTATAGGTATCAAAATCATCCAGATCAACAATATGAATGGGGATCTCAACACTATCCATCAGTGCCAGATAATCATTGATCAGGTCATTTGCCTGCTCATAAGCCCCGTTTGAATTAGAACTTGCCACTAAAATTATCGCGCCCTCATTGTTTCTTTCTTTTATGTAATTAATTCCATCCATAAGCAAAGTTGGGAGGCTTGAATAATTATTCAGGCTTGATGCAGAAAATGAAGCAAAAACGTCCTCAATGTTTGCAGAATCACATGAAACCCACTCATTGCTGACAAACTGTGTTATCATGCCTGAAATTAAAATATTAAAAGAATCTGTTGGCTGCAAATAATTTCTGATTTTTAATTTAAGCTCCTGCAACATTTGCTCAGAGGTATATCCATTACAATTTGCATCTACAAAATCCAACAGAAACAATGCCTTTTTTGATTTGCTGATTCCAAACAACTGATTAGGAATAATCTGCAATTCATAATATTTTGAATTGTCAGAATTGTCTTCAAAAATACCTGCAAAAATATTCTCAGGCTGCGGAGTGCTTGTTGATATTGTTAAACTGTTAAACGATGAAGATTCAGGGATTGTGGCTTCGTAATATTCTTCTCCCGGATTGCCTGCATGATAAGTAAACGGGGTTGCAGTGTTTTCCAGCAAAACCGGATTTTGTGAACCGAAAGCAGGGTAATATTTTATTTTGGTTGATAAAATCGGAAGATGCGAGAGCTTCAGAATGTTGATGGGAAGACTGACCGATGAAGAGCTTTTGTATAAATCTGCTGTGGGTACCATAAAGGTAATTTTAGATTTTCTTGGCAAAGTTGTTAGCATCGGAAAAATTCGGAACATGTACTTGTCGCTGTATGTAACATCATTTGTACTCCAGCTATTATATGCATACCTGTAAAGAATAGCAGGGTCGGTTCTTCGCGCAACAATTTCTTCGTAAATCTGCGAGGCAGTCCAACGGTCATACATTCCTGCATGAACAATGGAATCTGCAATCCAGAGCCACATGTCTGTTATTTCTGCATCAAAAGGCAAATCAAATAACATCTGAACTTCAAGACTGTCGTATTGCGAGAAGCTGGTGCCTCTTGATGAGAAATCGAAAATCATACCGATTTCTGTGTATAAGCCCATAGGTTTTATTTCAAATACCACGGTATCAATAGACCCCGGATAAGTGTACCACGAATTCTGAACTGCACCAATCCTAAGATAAGGAGTTTCTTCCCACTGCGCTTTTGCATTTTTTGAAATTAAAAAACTTGCAAGCAGCAGTAAAATCGAAATTAACAGAAGTCTGGCTTCTTTAATTTTTTTTAATAAAGTAAATTCTGTCTTCATAATAATAAATGGTTTAATTATTTTTTATAACTATTTTATTTGTAAGCCTTCTGTTTTCATCTGTGAAAATTAAAAAATATAAGCCACTCGCATATTTCGTAACGTCTACTGTATATTGATGTTCTCCCTCGTTTTGCATCCTAAAATTTTCTGACATTACCACATGACCGTAAACATCCGTAAGTTCAAATTGCACAAGGGAAGCCTTGTTGAGTGAATATTTAAAAACAAATTTTCCTGAAGCCGGATTCGGAAACACAGAGGGATGCGCTTCTTCTGTAATTTCAGGTTCTTTATTTTTTACGATTGTGATATCTCCCTTGCTGATTCCAGAATTAGTACAAAGCCAAATATTCCCCTGTGAATCTTCAAAAGCGTTAATTACTGCTGCACTTGGCAAGCCATCTGATGTAGTATGAAATGACCAGTTGACACCGTCAAAAAGCGTAACAGCAACATTATTGTAATAAGGGGAATTGCCACCTGTCCATATTTTATTGTTTGAGTCGCAAAATATAAAATTAAGGTAACTGTTATGAATAGAAGCCCAGTAATTATTCCAGTGTGTTCCATCGAATTTTGAAATGCACCAGTTTTGATCCGCTTCCTGCCCCCTCGTGGCAATCCAAATAAATCCATTTTGATCTTCTGTAATTCCGGTTACATAATTATTAGGAATACCATGTTCTGCCTGGGTATATATTGTCCAGCCACTGCTGTTGCTGTAACAATGCAATGCATTATAGGAATAAAACCACATTTTTCCCTGAGAATCTTCAAATATTTTTATATAGGAATGACCTGATATGGATGTTCCATTTGAAAAATTTGTCCATTGATTGTTTGAAAACTTATAAACCCCGTAATTATGAATATTTACCCAAATGCTCCCTTGTGAATCTACATATACAGAAGTTACATTTTGTGAACTAACTCCCGGGATTACCTGTTGCTGCCATGTTTCTCCGTTAAATTTGTACAATCCATTATAGTTGCAGGCAGCCCAAACATTGTTATTTGCATCAATAGCGATATCATTTACATAGCCAATATTTACACCACTATTAGTATTGTAAGTTGTCCAAATATTTCCTTGTTTTCTGGTAACACCATACGAAGTTGCGAACCATAAAGACCCGTCAGAAGTTTCACAAGCTTTATATACATAATTTGAAGCCAAACCGTTCCAGTTAAAAAAGTTTTGAATCTCCTGCCCTGAAATAATTGTCATTCCATTGTTTTCGTGCCCGTAACAGTAAAATCCATTCGTGCTTTGGCAAATGCTTATAACTTTATTATTTGCTAGTCCGTTAGAAGTGTCAATGTTTTCTATGGATGAGCCGATAATGCTTACACCGTTATTTGTTCCGATGCGAAATTTATTGTCGTTTCCTTTAACCATACAATAGGCGATATTTCCTGCAAGCCCATTATCTGTGGTATAATTTGTAAAGAATTCTTCATGCATGGCACTTACTCCTCCTACACAACAAAACCACATAAAACTGTCGTATTCATAAATTTTCAAAACAGTGCTCCCTGCAAGCCCATCTGCAACAGTATAGCTTGTCCACTCACTTCCGTTGTACTTTAAAACACCATGTCCGGAAGTTCCAAACCATAAATTGCCATCGTTATCTTTAAATGCAGAATAGAAAAAATTTGTAGGTAATCCTTGTGCTGTACCATAAGTTGTCCAGCTTGTTCCATTATATTTTGAAATGCCTCCGCCATAAGTTGCAAGCCACATATTGCCAGCATTGTCATTTGTGATTCCTCTCACAATATTTCCGGCCAAGCCATTGTCTGAATTATAATTTGTCCATAAATTGCCATTATAATAATAAACTCCATATCCGTTTGTACCAGTCCATATTAATGAGCCAGAAGTATAAATGTCTAATAAAAGTTTATTTTGTAAATCCGGATAATTAGAAAAACTACCCTCGTCCTTATCATATTTTTTCAATCCGTTGTTGGTTGCAATTAACACCTTGCCGTCCGGTAAAGCAATCATATCCGATACCATGTCTCCGCCAAGTCCCTGTGTGTTATTCTGATTGTAATTCGTCCATTGCGGAAAAATATTCGAGGAAAAGAAAATGAACAGAAAAATCGAAATTATTTTCTTCATAAATTAGATTGTGTTTGTCAATAAGACTTATACTGATTTAAAATAGTTGCAATCGTACCTGAAATAGCATTATTTCTATTTGCAGTAAAATTTTTTCTACTCTTTTTCCTACTCTTTTTCCTACTCCTACTCCTACTCCTAATCCTACTCCTAATCCTTAATCCTTAATCCATTGTCATACATGAATTATTCAAGTGTTGTTCAATATCATGTTCTACAGCATATTTATATAAATTTTTAGTACTTTGTATTGCATAGTACTAAAATAAATTCATATCTTTGCATTAAATATTACCGAAAAACATTTAATAATAATAATATGAATACAGAAAATGCACGGGCGCAGATGCGGAAAGGTGTTCTGGAGTATTGTATTCTTTCCGTTTTAGAAAAACATGATTGTTATGCCTCCGACATTATTAATATAATGAAAGAAGCAAAAATAATTGTGGTGGAAGGAACACTATACCCGCTTCTAACGCGTCTCAAAAACGACGGATTGCTCAGCTACCGTTGGGAAGAGTCAACACAGGGACCTCCCCGCAAATATTATAAACTTACAGCAGAAGGGGAAACCGCATTATCAGAGCTTCACACTTCATGGGAAGAATTGGTTGAAGCAGTAAAATTTATCAATGAAAATAATTTTAAAAGTCAACAATCATGAAAAAGACAGTATCCATAAATATGAACGGCATCATATTTAATATAGATGAAGATGCCTATGAAATGCTGCAAAAATATCTCGGCGAAATATCCTCACGTTTTTCAAATGCTGAAGAAGGAAAAGAGATTATTTCCGACATAGAAGCGCGGATTTCTGAACTTTTCTCACAGAAAGTCAATGCGGCAAAACAGGTAATAACGATTGAAGATGTTCAGGATGTTATCAGCATAATGGGAAGTCCTTCTGATTTCGGTGGTGATGAAGATGCGCAAAAAGAAGAAAAGCAAAAAGAAGAAAAAACTTCTTTCAGAGATAAACGAATTTACCGCGACCCCGAAAGTCGTATTTTGGGAGGCGTGTGTAGCGGTCTTGGCGCATACTTCAATATTGATCCTGTTTTTATACGGATTTTTATGGTCATTACTTTTTTCGCTTTCGGCCCTTTGTTATATATCATTTTATGGGTTGCCATTCCTAAGGCAAAAACCACCGCTCAAAAGCTTGAGATGAAGGGAGAAAAAGTAAATATTTCCAATATTGAAAAATCCATCCGGGAGGAGTTTGAGGATGTAAAACAGAACTTCAAAAAAATGAAAAATTCGCAAACCTATAAAAACAGCGAATCCTTTGCAGAAAGGCTCGGCCATTTATTTGTTGTTGTAATTACAGCCATAGGTAAATTATTCATAGCGTTTATCGGAATCATTTTTATAATAGTTGGAGTCTCGCTTCTTCTGGCTTTTCTTGCCACTTTTGTTTTTGGCATATCAGATATTTCTATTGGAGACAGCGCGCTTTCTGCAAATCAGTTTATGGCTATGTTTCTTGATACAGATGATACATTTCTGGCTTTTCTCGCTGTTTTTCTGTTGATTGCCATTCCTCTTTTCTCTGTAATTTACGCAGGAGTAAAATTAATTTTCAGAATAAAAACCGGAAACCGAATTGTAGGCTGGTCGCTTACGGCTGTGTGGTTTGTGTGTTTAATATATTTAGCTTTTTTTGGAATTAATGTTGGAAAAAATTATAAGGTTTCTGATAACACTGTTAACAAAACAATTCTTCGGGAAAAAACAGACAGTCTTTTTATCAAAACATCCATTACAGAATTTTCAGAAAGAAAATCATTTTATTTTGAAAAACATCTGCACGAGCTTGAAATGGACTTAGAACATGAACCGGATATGGATATTCAGGTATTAGAAGGAATTCCTAGAATAACAGGTGTTCCCAATATCAGTATAGAAAAATGCGACAGCAATTATATTGAAGTTGTTGTCAGAAAAAAAGCAAGAGGACGAAACAACAAACAGGCAAAAGAAAATGCTTTTGAAATTGAGTATTCATGGACGAAATCAGCATCAGACTCCAGCAAAACCATCCTTGTTTTTGATCCGAGATTTATGATAAAAAAAGATGGAAAATGGCGCGCTCCAAATGTTGATATTATAATAAAAGTTCCTTCAGGTAAAATTGTTGTTTTGGATAAATCCCTGCGCTCCCTTTTATACGACGTGCAAAACACATCCGATATGCCCGACTGGGATATGGCAGGCAAAAGCTGGTGCATGAAACAGGAAGGGCTTACGCTTATTAACTAGTGTTGCGTAATTTGTTGGAATTGAAGTTTAAAGTCGGAAGTCGGAAGTCAGAAGATGCTTCGCTCTCAAGTTTTCAGTCTTCAGTCTTCAGTCTTCAGTCCACAGTCTACCTGACTGCCGACTGCCGACTTTCCGACTGCCGACTTTCCGACTGCCTGACTACCTGACTACCTGACTGCCTGACTACCGACTTTTTCGACTCCCTGCCCTGCTCCCTGCTGAAAAACCCCTCCCTAAAACCCTGACTTTAATCATGTTTAACAAATTTTTAACAAAAAGACAGCCCCTCAACATTAAAACATAAAGTCATAACAATAAGAACTTTAACGCAAATAAACGCTCCTCCTGTTCATAAAAAAATCAATCTTCCCGCTTTTATATTGTATATTTTTTTACTTTTGGCTCTCTTTTTAAAATCTGAAATTAACTAAATGTTTTATTAAATAATCAAAATTATGAGAAAGTTACTATTTCTTTTTATCGCGCTAACATGTAGCTATTGGACGTTTGGGCAAACAGTATTAATTAATCCTGCCGGTGATGGTGGGTTTGAAACTGGTGCAGACTTCGCTGCTAACAACTGGACAGCAGTGAACTCAAGTACTGATGGTTGGTATGTTGGGGCTACTCCTGTTGTTAGTGCCGGCACAAATTGTGGGTTTATATCCTCAACAACCGGTACTACTTGGGCTTATTCTCAAACTAGTACAATTCAGCATTTGTATTATGATGTTACTATTCCTGCTGGGGAATCAAAAGTAACGATTGCTTTTAAATGGAAAGCCGGTGGTGAGGGTACAACTACTTCAGACTGGGACAATTTAAAAGTATTTTTTGGATTAAGCTCTGCGATGGGTGTGCCAACAGCAAATACTGCAATTTCTTCAACGTATCAGATTTCTGGTTCAGGCGCAATTAGCGGTATGTATAAGCTTAGTTCTGCAACCTATAATACAGAAACCATTTTACTAACAGGAACTCCAGGTTCAACTTATCGTTTAGCTTTCAGCTGGAAATCTGACTTTTCTGATATTGCAAACCCACCTGCTGCAATTGATGAGGTTACTCTTACATCAGAAGCACCTGTTCCTCTTTCTGGAATATATACTATTGATAATACTTCAATTACGACTACCCCAATGGTTCATGATGGCACTGGAAATTTTGCATCATTTACCGCAGCCGTTAATTACGTTAATTCGGAAGGCATCTCCGGTCCTGTAACTTTCAATGTTATTTCCGGTCAAACATTTACAGAAATAGTTCCTGTTATTACTGCAACCGGAACATCTGCAAATCCTATTATTTTCCAGAAATCAGGAAGTAATGCAAATCCTGTTATTACTGCCGGTACTGGCGTAGGAACAACGGATGCTATCGTAACAATCAATGGTGCTGATTACATCACATTTGATGGTATTGATGTACAGGAAAATGTTGCGAATGCGACAAATACGACTCGCATGGAATACGGTTACTATATCCGTAACGCCTCTGCTACAAATGGTGCGCAATACAATACAGTAAAAAATTGTAAAGTAACTCTTAATCGCGCATATACTTCAACAAAGGCAATTTATCAGTATGTTGCAAACGTTCCTTCTGACGCAACAGGAGCAAATTCTTATAATACATATAATAATAATGTTATTGAAAATACATATTTTGGTATTCAGCTCACAGGAAATTCCACCTACCCTGATTTGAATTCTGACATTTCAAATAATACTGTTGGTGCTGATGCTGCTAATGATATTGCAAATGGTTCAGCTACTGCAACAGGAATCAGACTTACTTCACAAAGCAGCGCTACTGTTTCTTTTAATACAGTTAGAAACCTTACTATAACAGGTGCTTCAAATGCTTATGGAATTTATTTAGAGTCCGCACAGGGTACGAACAATGTATTTAATAACATTGTGTCCAATATTATCACTACATCAACATCCACTTCCTCTATTGTGTACGGAATAAGGTTTGATGTGAACTCAACGCATACAATTAATGCATACAACAATTTAATCTATGGATTAAACCATGGAATTGCAACTACTACAACTACTTTTGTAATTCGTGCATTAGCGTTAGGCGTTTCTGGATCTGGAACAGGAAATATCAATTTTAACTCTGTCAGAATTGATGAAAATGAATTTCCCACAAGTGCAGCCTTTTATCTTGCCGGAGGTACTGCAAATGTTAAAAACAACATTTTTGCTAACTTTTCTACTGCTGGTGCGACTTCAAAAAGATATGCAATTTACAGAAGTTGGGGAACTTTAGTTTCTGATTACAATGATTTATTTATTGCAACAGGAACAAACAATTTTGTTGGCTACTATACAGCAGATCAGGCTACTTTTGCTGATTGGCAAACAGCTTCCTCTCAAGATGCAAATTCCCTCTCCGTAGATCCTCAATTCGTTTCTGCTACAGACCTTCACATTGCTGCTCCTGAATTGGATCATGCAGGTGTTGTGATTGCTGGTATTACTACAGATATAGATGGTGAAACCCGCAGTACAGTTACCCCGGATATTGGCGCAGACGAAGGCGATTTTGAAACTACTCCTCCAACCGTAACATTCAACCCTGCTGATGCAGCTACCGATGTTGCAGTTTCTTCAACTGTAGTATTAACGTTCTCAGAAGCTGTAAGAAATGTTGACGATGCGGATTTTTCTGTGGCAAATTTCACGCTTACAGATGCAGCATTAAATACAGTAACATGCATATTTAATTATAACCCCGCAACTTTCACAGTTACTTTAACTCCGACAACAGTTCTTGCAGGGAACACTGTTTATACGGTAACTGCGCTTAATGTTGAAGATATCAGCAACAATGCGCTGGCTGCTCCTGTATCTGCTTCCTTTACCACTGGTGAAGCTGATATTACGGCTCCAACTTTTGTTTCTGCACAGGTCGCAAACCTAACACCTGCAAACGTAGATATTACCTTTAATGAATCTGTTAAATACACAGATTTTACAGGGTTTACGGTTAGCGTTGATGGCACTCCTGCTACAATAAACAGTATTGCAGGAAATATGACCACAACAATAACTTTAACATTATCTGCTCCGGTTACAAGCCATCAGGTAGTTACTTACACTTACACAGGTGGAAATGTAACAGACATTGCTACTAACCCACTTGCTGACATTACAGATCAGGCTGTAGTTAATAATGTAATAAGTAGTGAAAAAGATATTCTTACATTTAATATTACGACTCCTGCTGTTATCGGTGTAATTAATGGAACAAATATTTCTCTAATGTTTCCAACAGGCACGGACGTAACAGCATTAGTTACAGAAATTACTATTTCTGATTATGCTGCTGTAGTTCCTGCTTCCGGCGTAACTCAGGATTTTACAAATCCTGTAACTTATACCGTAACGGCTGAAGATGGAACAACTCAGATATACACAGTCACAGCAGATGTTATTCAGACGATACCTTATGCTCAGGATTTTGATGCGCTACCATTCCCTCCTGCTTATTGGGCTCTTTTCAATGCAGGTTTCGGTAATAACTGGACAAGAACAACAACTTCTGGTGAATACCAAAGTGGTTTTGGAGGATTAAAATATGGTTTTCATTCCTCTAATGACGCAAACGCATGGGCATTCACTCCTACTTTTACACTCAATGTAGGTGAAAAATATGTGGTAAAATTTTATCAGAAAGTAGCAAGTGCAACTTATCCGGAAAAATTAAAAGTAACAGTTGGGTTAGGTAAAAATGTAGCTGCGCAAACTTCTACAATTTGGGATAACGATGGCGGTACAGATTTGTCAAATACTACTTTTATATTAAGAAAAGCTTTTTATGATTGCACGGTTACCGGTAATTATAATTTTGCTTTTAATGCCTATTCTGATTTTGATCAATTTAATTTATTTGTTGATGCTGTAGTTGTAGCTGTTGCCAGCTCCGCCGCAGACATCACAGCATTTGATTTTACAACTCCTGCTGCAACCGGAACGATAACAACTACTAATATCGCCATTACAGTTCCTGCCGGAACAGATGTTACTGCTTTGGTTCCAACTGTTACTATTTCTCTGGAAGCTACTGTTTCTCCACTTACAGGCGTTGCTCAGGACTTTACTTCTCCTGTTCAATACACGGTAACTGCTGAAGATGGAACAACTCAGATTTATACTGTTACTGTTACCGTTACAGCTCCTACAGTTGCTATTTTACCAGCAAACGGTACAACAGGCATTGCTACAGATGTAACGCCTACGTTAACATTCGATGCTGCTGTCAGAAATATTGACGATTCTGAAATTACAGATGCCAACGTTGATGGTCTTATTACTTTCAAAACACCCGATGCTGCCGGAGCTAACGTAGCTTTTGATGCAACAATCAGCGTAGATAAAAAAGTAATTACCATTACTCCGACAGCTGCATTAAGTTTAGGTACTAATTACTATATCTCAATAGGCGCAACATTTGAAGAAATTAATAACCTTGTAGTTGCTCCTGTAAATTCAACATTTACAACTACAGAAATTGTAGACTGGTGTAACTTACAGTGGCCATTGACAACAGCTTTTAATAGTAATTCTGCTTCTGAAAATATCTATGCACGCGTTTATGCTGCTGGTGTAACGGAAGCAGCAGGACAAGGTGTCGGTATTCAGGCTTGGATTGGTTACAATAATGCAGATACCGATCCTTCAACTTGGACTAATTGGATTGTTGCTACTTATAATGCTGACAATGGAAACAACGATGAATATGTAGCACAATTACCTTCAGGTCTTGCTGAAGGAACGTATTACTATGCCAGCCGTTTTCAAATGGGAATTGGTGTTTATTCTTATGGTGGTTTAAATGATAACTTCTGGAATCTGACAACAAATCCTTCCGGTATTGCTACTGTTACGGATAATATTGCTCCAACACTTACCACTGCAACGGTTGAAAATGCAGCTCCTGCTGATGTTGTTCTTGTTTTCTCAGAACCTGTAACATTAACAAATGCTACCGGATTTACTATAAATGTTGACGGCGCTCCTGTTGCTGTGAATGCTGCTGTCGGTACTGGTACAAATACAATTACCCTTACTTTGGCAAGCAATGTTCCGCATCATGCTGTTGTTACATTAAGTTATGATGCAACTATCGGCGATGTTCAGGATATGTCTGCTGCACAAAATGACTTTGCTTCTGTAACTGATTTTGCTGTTACTAATAATGTAATGAATACAGAAAACGATATTCTTACATTTAATATAACAACTCCTGCTGCAACCGGAACTATTACCGGAACAGATATTAGCATTCTTCTTCCTGCTGGTACTAATGTTACAGCACTCGTTCCAACAATAACTGTTTCTGGTTATGCAACCGTTAGCCCTGCTTCCGGTGTTGCACAAGATTTCACTTCTCCTGTTATTTATACTGTAACTGCTGAAGATGGAACTACACAGGATTATATTGTAGGTATTTATTTTACTTACAATTTACCTTATTCCCAAAACTTTGAAAATGCTAGTGTGATACCTGAAAATTGGTCAAGTACATCAAATGATGTAGATAATTGGGATTTTGTATCAGCAGACGCTGCACATGGTGCTGCAACTTCTCAAAGTGGTACAGGATATTTTGCACGACTTGATGTATATAATGTATCAACAGATAACAATCCAGTTAATTTAATAACACCCGCATTTAATATTCCTGCAACAGGATTTTATTTGGTAGAATATAATGCATGGATTGGTGACGAAGGTTCTGCTACTCCTCTTTATCTTGAAATTTCAGCAGATAATCAAGATACCTGGACAGTTTTAAAAACACATGATAATACTTCTGTTACAAATACCTGGTTTAACAATAATACTGATATTTCTGCTTATAATGGCATGACTGTATTTTTACGATTCAGAGGTATCAGTAATTATGGATATGGAACATGTAATTTAGCAGTAGATGATTTTGTTGTACGTGAAACTTCATCTGCTAAAGACATCCTTACCTTTGACTTTACAACTCCTGCAGCAAGCGGCACTATAACAGGAACAGACATCGAAATTTTAGTACCTTATGGCACAGTTGTTACAGCTTTGACTCCAACGATTACAATATCTTCTTTAGCTACTATTGCTCCGTTATCGGGTGTTGCTCAGAATTTCACAAATCCAGTTCAATATACTGTAACTGCAGAAGATGGTACAACTAAAACGTATACTGTTACAGTTGTGTTTGATGACAATACAGAAACAGATATTCTTACATTTGATTTCAATGGTTTAACTCCAACTGTTACTGGCACTGTTAATGCAACAGCTCACACTGTAGCGCTTACTGTACCTTTTGGAACTGATTTAACAACACTCGAGCCAACCATTACATTATCTTATGGCGCAACAGTTAGTCCAACATCGGGTACTGCAAATGATTTCACGAATCCTGCAACTTATGTTGTTACTGCTGAGGATGGCACAACAACACAAGATTGGACTGTTACAGTTACGGTTGCTCCAAATACAGCAAACGATATTCTTACATTTGATTTTGATGGTCTGACTCCTGCTGTTGTTGGAACAGTAAATGCTACTGCTCACACTGTAACGCTTACTGTACCTTACGGAACGGATGTTACAACTTTGGTTCCAACAATCACGTTGTCTCCACAAGCAACTGTTAGCCCATTGTCTAATGTAGCTGCTGATTTCACAAATCCTGTTACTTACACTGTAACTTCCGGTAGCAGTGTTGATCAAGACTGGACAGTAACAGTTTCTATTGCTCCAAATACAGCAAACGATATTCTTACTTTCAACTTTAATGGTTTATCCCCTGCTGTTGTTGGCACAGTAGATGTGAATGCTCATACCGTTACATTGACTGTACCTTATGGATCGATTCTTACAGCTTTGGTTCCAACTATTACCGTATCACCGGAAGCTACAATTAACCCAACTTCAGGAACACCCAATGATTTCACAAATCAGGTTACTTATACTGTAACTTCAGGAAGTTCTGCTGCTCAAGATTGGACAGTAACAGTTTCTGTTGCTCAGAATACGGCAAATAATATTATTGCATTTGATATTCCTACACAGGTAAGTTCAACCATAAATGATCTTGACCATTCAGTAATCGTAACAATGCCTGCTGGAACAAATCTTAATGGATTGATTCCAACAATTACAATTCCTTACGGTGCAAATATTACCCCTGCATCTGGTGTGGCTCAGGATTTCACAAATGCTGTTCAATATACTGTAACTTCAGAAAGTAATGCTGCTCAAATTTGGACTGTAACAGTAAATGTTGAAGCTTCTAATGGCACAGATATTTTAACTTACACGATTCCTTCACAAGTTGGAAATACGGTTATCAATGAAGCAAACAGCACTGTAACAATTACTGTTCCTTTCGGCACAGATGTTACAAATCTGATTGCAACATATACTGTATCAACAGGCGCAACTGCAGCTGTAGGCACAACAGATCAGGAAAGCGGTGTAACTACAAATGATTTTACAAATCCTGTTCAATATGAAGTTACTGCTCAAGATGGCAATACTTCTGAACTATGGACTGTAACTGTTAATGTTGCTCAGAATACAGAAGCCAATATTCTTACATTTGACTTAAACGGATTAACTCCTGCTGTTGTTGGAACTGTGAATTCTGTTGCTCAAACCGTTACACTCACAGTACCTTACGGAACAAATGTAACTGCATTGATACCGACAATTACTGTTTCTGCTCAGGCTACTATCAGTCCTCTGACGGATGTTGCCCAGAATTTCACAAGCCCTGTTACTTATACTGTAACTGCAGGTAATGGAACAACATTAGACTGGATTGTAACAGTAGTTATAGCTCCGAATACAGCAAATGACATACTTACATTTAATTTCAACGGATTAACTCCTGCTGTTATTGGTACTGTTGATGCAAATGCTTATACTGTATCATTAATTGTTCCTTTTGGCACAGATGTAACAGCATTAGTTTCTACAATTACTGTTTCTCCTCAAGCAACTGTAAGCCCTGTTTCAGGAAATGCTACTGACTTCACAAATCCTGTTACATATACAGTAACTTCCGGTAGCAGTGTTGATCAGGACTGGACAGTAACTGTTACTTTTGCTCCAAATACAGCTGCAGAAATCTTAACATTTGATTTTAACGGATTGACTCCTACAGTTGCTGGAATCGTAAATGGAACAGCTCATACAGTAACATTAACTGTACCTTTTGGCACAGATGTTACCACATTGATTCCCTCAATTACAGTATCTTCTCAAGCTACTGTAAGCCCTGAATCAGGAGTTGCTGCTGATTTCACAAGTCCTGTTACTTACACTGTAACTGCTGGCAGCGACGCAACACAAGACTGGATTGTAACTGTAAATGTTTCTGAAAATACAGAAACCGATATTCTAACATTTAATTTTGAAGGAATAAGTCCTGTTGCTACAGGTGTTGTTAATGCTACAGATCATACTGTAACTATCAGTGTAACCTGTAATGCAACTTTGTTAAATCTTGTTCCTTCAATTACATTATCAGAAGGTGCAACAATTGCTCCAGTTTCAGGCGTATCTCAAAATTTTACAACCCCTGTTACTTATACCGTAACTGCAGAAGATGGAGTTACAACACAAGCATGGATTGTAACGGCAACTGTGATTAACCCTGAAATTACGAGCACAACACCTGCAACCCGTTGTGGTGAGGGTACTGTAACTTTAAATGCTACTGCAAATACCGGCTCTGATATTTTATGGTATGATGTTTCAACTGGAGGAACAGCTCTTGACACAGGAGCTACGTTTGCTACCCCTTCGATTTCATCAACTACAACTTATTATGCTGAGCCCGTTGTACTTCAGACTGGAGCAATTATTGGTACTGGAACATCAACAAGTACTGGTTATGAAAGTCCTTTCTATCACTTATACGGAGGAAAAAAGAGTCAGTATGTTATATTAGCCTCTGAGCTTACTGCTGCTGGCTTGACTCCTGGAAATATTAATTCAATTGCATTGAATGTAGTTACAGCTGGAACTACTTATAATGACTTCAACGTAAATGTTGGGACTACTTCTGCTACAGCAATGACAAGTACTTTTATTACAGGTCTTACCAATGTATTTTCAGCATCTGCTTATACTCTGACAACAGGTATTTGTAAGATTAATTTATCTGCACCTTTCAATTGGGATGGAACCTCTAATCTTGTAATCGAATATTGCTGGAGCAACGATAATTCCGGTGGTACATCTGCTACGGTTAAATTCAACACAACTTCTTATGTTTCACAAGCATATTTTAGGGCAGATAATCAAATACCTTCTGTTTTATGCGGAGCAACTACTGCTACCTCAACTATGAGTTCCAGACCTCAGTTTTATATTAATTATGTACCTTCTTGCGAGGGAACACGCGAAGCTGTTATTGCTACTGTAACTCCGGCTCCGGTTGTTACTGCAACTGTTACTCCTGAAACTATTTGTGGAGGAGAAACTGTTACTCTTGCTGCTTCAAGCACAAATACAGATTATACATTTACATGGACACCTGTTACAACTCCAACAAGCGGAGCTTCTGTTACTGCAACACCTGCTGCAACTACAGTATTTACTGTAACTGCAGAAGATCTTTCTGGTGGAGCTAATGACGGTTGTGTTTCTATCGCAACTGTTACTGTTAATGTTCATCCGCAACCATCTGAAATTACTGTTACACCTGCTGCTCCGAGTGTTTGCGCAGGAGGTATTCAGGAATTAACGATTACTGGTGGCACTATTGGTGGTACAGGCACAATCGGTACAGGAACTGTCTCTAATACTGTTTCCACACCATATAAAGGCTACTGGGGAGGAATCAAAGCGCAGTATTTATATACTGTCGCAGAATTATCTGCAATGGGCTTGACTGCCGGTATGCCATTTAAAACTATAGCTTTATCTGTTAGCGCATTTACCAGTCCTTATACATATAATGGATTTACAATCGGTATGAAAAATACCTCAAGCAGTGTCCTGACCACTACAATTGAAACAGGAGTTACTGAAGTTTTAACGCCATCTAATTTTGTATTAACAGGAACTGCTCCTTTTGTTGTAACACATGTTTTAACTACACCTTTTGCTTGGGACGGTGTCTCAAACCTGCTTGTTGAAACTTGCTTTAACAATAATAACGGAGGAGGAACTACCACTAATTCAGCAAATGTTAATTCAACAACAACTTCTACTTATCTTTGTTCTTATTATTCAGCTGACAATAATGCTAATGTTTGTTCTGCTCCGGGTTCTGCAACTACTACATATACCCGTCCGAATATTACATTTGATTACGATTATCCAACAACCATTGCATGGACACCTGTTACAGATTTATTTACAGATGAAAATGCAACTGTTGCTTATACAGGAACAAGCGAAACAACTGTGTACTCAAAACCAACAGATGATAGAACTTACACGATAACTGCAACTTCTTCTGAAAGCTGTACAAGAACAGGTACTGTAACAATTACAGTAGACCCTGTTTCTGCAACTTTAGAACCAATAGATGCAACTTGTAATGGTGGCTCTGACGGTTCATTCACGCTGGGTACTGTTACCTGCGGTGTTGCTCCGTTTACTTATGCTGTAGATGGTGGTGCTTTTGGTGCAATTCCAACAAACCTCACTGCCGGAACACATTCCGTTGTTATTAAAGATGCAGACAACAATCTTTCTGCTCCAATATCAATTACAATTGGAGAACCTGCATGGGTAGTTACTGCACCAACATCAGACGGCGATGTAACTGTTTGTCAAAATGAAAATAGCGCATTATTGAGTGTTACGCCCGATGAGATTGCTTTGCCACAAACGATGACAATTTCATTTGATATTACAGATCAACCTGTAGAAACCAATGAAGCTCCCGGCAACATTGTTGCTACTGCTAATTTTGCAGGCTTACCTGTAGGCTCTGTTGTAACAAACGTTACTTTAAATTGTAACGGTATTACGGCTTTAGGTGGCTCATGGCAATCTGAAGTCAGATTAGGACTTTCCGGTTCCATCGCTAACGCTGAGGCTGCTGGAACGGGTGCTCTTAGCTCATCTGGTACATTTAATTATACACGTGTTATTCCAAATTCTGCAGTTAATATTGCAGGAGGCGATGTTAACCTTTTATACTGGGATTCATCTGATGATAATACGGGTGCAGAATCTACTTTCCCGACAGGTACGAATGCTGCAACTATAACTATTGAGTATTTACCTGCTCAGGACATTACATGGTACGACGCTGCAACAGGTGGAAATGTTCTTGGTACGGAAAGCACTCTTGAAGCTGTTGGTACATCTGTTTTAGCAAACACGACTACTCCGGGAACGTATAATTTCTACGCTGAAGCAGGTTATAATGCTTGTACAAGTTCTTCAAGAACTCTTGTTTCTGTAATTGTTAACACACTTCCGACAATTACTACTGCTGCTGCTCCTTCTGCTTCTGTTTGTCCTGGTACATCTGTAACGCTTACAGCAAATGGAGGAACAACATATACCTGGGATAACGGAGTAACAGACGGTGTTGCTTTCATCCCAACTGCAACTGCAACATATAATGTAATAGGAGTTGATAACAATGGTTGCGAAAACACTGCTTCAATTGAAGTTGTTGTGAATACGCTTCCTGTTGTTGATTTAGGTGCTGACATTACAGTTTGCGATGATGTAACTGTTACTCTTGATGCAGGCAGCTTTGCAAGTTATTTATGGAACGACAACTCAACAGCGCAAACACTTGTTGCTACTGCTAATGGAACATATTCTGTAACCGTTACAGACGCTAATGGCTGTACCGATGCAGATACAATTAATGTTGTAATTAATCCAAATCCGATTGCTGTTGTTTTAAGTTCAACAGACCCGAGTGTTTGCGGTGCTACAGATGCTTCTATTTCTGTAACGGATGACGTTACTTATACTTATGCATGGAATACAACTCCTGCTCAGACAACAGCTACAGCTAACAATCTTGGCGCAGGCATTTACAATGTTTCTGTTTCTCTTGGTGCTTGCCAGATTGTTCTTACAGAATCTATAAGCGATCCGGGAGCTCCAACTATTACGCTTGCTACCGATGATGTAGACAACATTCTTTGCGAAGGCACAGACCTTACTTTCACTGCCGGTGGATTAACATCTGGATCTTATGAAATCTATGTTAACAACACGCTTGCTAATACAATACCTTTTACCATGACTTCGGTAACCGAAGCTGTTGATCAATCCTTCTCTGTTTATTTAGTTGGTACAGATGCTGGTGGTTGTTCAGGTACAAGTAATATTGTTAATGTGGTTGTGAATCCGTTACCTGTTGTAAGTCTTGGAGCAAACATTATTGCTTGCGATGATACGGATGTAGTTTTAGATGCTCAGAATGCAGGTGCAACTTATGTATGGAGTACAACTGAATTAACACAAACGATTGTTGCTGCAACTTCTGACACATACTCTGTAACTGTTACAGATGTCAATGCATGTGTTAATGCAGATACTATTACTGTAACAATTAACCCTGTACCTGTTGTTAATTTAGGTTCAGATGTTACGGTTTGCGCTGAAACAACTGTAACTCTTGATGCAGGAAATGCAGGCGCTACGTTTGATTGGAATACAACAGCTACTTCACAAACTATTGAACCTGTTGTTTCAGGTACTTATTCTGTTGTTGTAATGAATTCATATAATTGTACAGGAGCTGATACGGTAGTGGTTGCTATCAATCCATTGCCTGTTATTAATCTTGGCGCAGACATCAATACTTGTGTCGGAACTACGGTTGATTTAGATGCTCAGAATGCAGGCGCAAGTTATACTTGGAATACATTAGAAATTACACAAACAATTGTTGCTGCAACTTCTGGAATATACTCAGTAACGGTTACAGATGCTAATGCTTGTGTTAATGCTGACACAATAGATGTTGTTATTAACCCCGTTCCTGTTGTTAATTTAGGTTCAGATGTTACGGTTTGCGAAGGAACAACTGTAACCCTTGATGCAGGAAATGTTGGCGCATCATTCTTGTGGAATACAACTGGAACTACACAGACAATTGACCCTATTGCTTCAGGAACTTATTCAGTTGTTGTAACAGACGCTAATAACTGTACTGGAACAGATACGGTTGATGTTGTTATCAATCTGTTACCTGTTGTTGACCTTGGTGGCAATGTTGGATTCTGTGCTGGTAGTTCTCTTGATCTTGATGCAGAAAATGCAGGCGCTTCATTCTTATGGAGTACAACTGTAACTACACAATCAATAACTGTTACAACTGCAGGAAACTATTCTGTTACTGTTACAGACGCAAATAATTGCTCTGCAATAGATACCGCAGTGGTTTCTGAATATGCATTACCAACAGCAACATTTGAAGCTACTTCTCCAAGTACAATTTGTCTTGGCGACAGTGTAGAAATTACAGCTACATTTACAGGCACTGCTCCATGGACTATTGTTGTAACAGACGGTACAACTCCTGAAACACATGTCTTACCTGTAAGTCCGATATCAAATTATTTAACTCCGGCTCAAACATCAACAATTACACTGGTTTCGGTAACGGATAATAATTCATGTACTTCAACAGTGAATTTGGATGTTGATATGACTGTTTTACCTATTCCTGTTGTTGACATTGGCGCAGATAGTACTCTCTGCTCGAACTTCGGAGAAACTGTTACTCTTGATGCTGGAAATGCAGGCGCAACTTACCTGTGGTCTGACAACTCAACATCACAAACGTTAACTGTTAATTCTTCAGGAATGACTCCAGGGGTTTATAATTATTCCGTAACTGTTTCTAACGGCGCATGTGAAGTTTCTGATGAAGTTCAGATTACGGTGGACGTTTGTGGCGGAATTTCATCTGTAAATGCTGATATGATGAAGATATCAATGTATCCAAATCCAACAAAAGGAATGATTACTATTTCTGTTGATGGCGCAGATAATTTCGTACTGAGCATCTACGATGCAACAGGTAAAGAAATTATTAATAATTCGGTATTTGCTAACGAAACAGAATTTGTTAAAACACTTGACTTGACTACTTGGCCAAAAGGAATGTATCTTGTAAAAGTTAGCAGTAATAATACTATTAAAACACAGACGATTGTTCTTCAATAAAAATCGTTAAATCATAAAAAAAGGGAAAACAGATACTCTGTTTTCCCTTTTTTATTAACATTTATTCATCTGTTCAGTAATTCAAGTGGCTAATTAACAGCTTATTGTTTTTCGGGTGGCATTGTTGAAAACCAATATGGGTATATAATATTTATCACAATTAACAATTTTTTAAGCAGATATTATTTATTTTTGCACGAAATCATATAAGATTGGTGAAATGAAAAAAATTATTGTTCTTGTTATTTTAGCTCTGGCGTTAGCGCTTACTTATTCTTCCTGCAAAACAAAAGAAAAATGTCCTGCTTATGGTCATTCAGGCAGGGTGTAATTTTTCAATATAATTTCAGGGTTTTTTCTGTCATTTTTTTCTCATCTGCTATTTTTATTCTAAATTTGCCTTTTGAGTTGATTTTCTAATTCAAACGATGAAAAGGCTTTTCTTATTTACATTATTTTTAATATATGTCTCATCTGTTTTTGCGCAAGGCGAAATCGGGGAGGCTGAAAAAATATTTATCCGCAATGAAAGTACGTGGGGAATGAATCTGAATTCAAATGGATTTGGATTTAATTACCGTTATGCTAAAAGAAAAGATGCTTTCCTGAAAAAGACTTTCGAAACAGAACTTTCATTAGTAAAGCACCCTAAAGAAATAAAAATTTACAATCCCCAATACGATAGTCAAAAACGCTTTATTTTTGGAAAACTCAATGAGGTTCTATGCCTGAAAGCAGGTGTGGGGAAACAAAAAGAAATATACAGTAAAGCTGATAAGGGGAGTATTTCCATTAAATATTTTTTTTCTGCCGGAGGCTCGTTGATGCTACTTAAACCTATCTACTACGAAATGGTGGACAGCTTTAAAAGTTTCTCTCCAAATATTATTACTATTTATGTGGGAATTCACAAATTTAACCAGTCTGTCCACAGTAGTTCCGACGTTTTAGGCAAGGCTCCTTTTAAAATGGGGTTTAATGAGGTTTCTGTGTTGCCGGGAGTATATGGTCGTGTCGGTTTGTCTTTCGAATACAGTAAAAGTGATACCCTCATTCGTGCTATTGAAGCCGGTTTTACAGTTGAAGCATACCCGAAAAGAGTCCCTATTATGGCTATAGAGAATAATCCTCAAATCCTTATTAATATTTTTATTGCATACCGTTTTGGAGTAATTCTCGATGGAAAGAAAAGAGGATCCGGATTCAAGAAAAAATTCAAATCAAAAAATAAAAGAAAAAAAATAGGGGATGACAAAGAAAAAGACGTCATTAAAAAAGAAGAGAAAGAGATTGAGGAGTATTATTAAATTAGGAATACAATAGAAATAGATAGAAATACAATAGGAATACAATAGGAATTCAATAGAAATACAATAGGAATTCGGTAGAAATACAATTGTAGCACTATCGAATAAACAATTGTACATCTATTGAATATCTATTGTAGCACTATTGAACATCTACTGAATCAACAATTGAACACCTATTGAACATCTATTGTAGCACTATTGAACATCTACTGAATCAACAATTGAACACCTATTGAACATCTATTGTTGCACTACCGAACATCTATCGTGGCACAATTGAACATCTAATAAAAAACATAACCCAAAAGATGGATGCAGAACACACACAAATTTTAAGAAAACCCGAATGGTTGAAAATTAAACTTCCAAAAGGGACTTCGTTTGTCGGGGTGAAAAATATTGTTCACGGAAAAAAACTCCATACCATCTGTCAGAGCGGAAATTGCCCAAATCTTGGCGAATGCTGGGGCGCAGGAACTGCCACTTTTATGATTCTCGGAAATATTTGTACGCGCTCCTGCAAATTTTGTTCTGTTCCTTCCGGGAGACCCGAAAAACCTAATCTTTCAGAACCTGCAGACATCGCGCAATCGGTTCTTGAAATGGGCTTAAAACATTGCGTTCTTACTTCAGTAGACCGTGATGATTTAAGCGATGGAGGTGCTTTAATATGGGCTGAAACAATTAAGGCTATCAGAAAAATAAATCCTGATATTACCATCGAAGCATTGGTTCCCGATTTTATGTATAAAAAAAAATCTTTGGATATCATTGTAGAAGCGCACCCTGAAATAGTTTCACACAATTTAGAAACTGTAAAAAGACTAACTCCTACTGTAAGAAGTGTAGCAACTTATGAAAGAAGCTTATCTGTTTTGAAATATTTTAGTATGACCGGACTATTAACAAAATCAGGGATTATGGTGGGTATTGGAGAAAGCGATGAGGAGATTTTTCAAACAGTGGACGACCTTTTAGATGCCGGTTGTAGAATAATGACTATTGGCCAATATCTTCAGCCAACAAAAAACAATATTCCGGTAATGCGATATGTACATCCCGATCTTTTCGCTATGTACAAAGAAACAGGCTTATCTAAAGGTTTTGCTGTAGTTGAAAGCGCTCCCTTGGTTCGTTCATCATATCATGCTGAAAAACATTTATTTGTAAAAAATTTATAATTATTTTATTTTTTCAATATTTACCCTATATTAGTAAACTTTAATTATAACACATCAGTAAAACATAATAAGATTATAATATCATGAAAATCAAGTACTTATTTTTAGGATTCGTAGCATTGGCCGTATCAGGGTCGCTTGCTTTTTTATCTCAAAAAGGAGAAATTGCGCAAAAATACCAAGCCAGAACCCAGCATTTTTATGAGGGGAAAGACGTTGGTGGCTTTTTTGGAGCATATTACTGGATTATGGCAAGAAAAATTAATCCTGCTACTGGTACAATCAGCCTTGAAGAATTAAATCTTGCAAAAAAGCAAGTAGCTAAGATCAGGGCAAATGGAACAAAGTCCGATGTTAACTGGATAGAAATGGGTCCGGATAATGTTGGCGGAAGAACCAGAACTATTCTCATTGACAAAACCGAACCCAATATTATTCTTGCAGGTAGTGTTTCCGGTGGAATCTGGAGATCTACCACCCATGGATTATCATGGCAAAAAGTTTCCTATGCAGGTGATAATTCCAGCACAGGCATAAATTCCAGTGACATTATTGCAAATCTCTGCGTGTCTAGTTTCTGTCAGGCTGCAAACGGAGATATTTATTTTGGTACCGGAGAATATTTTTATAATCCTCACGGTGGTATTACAGGAGGCTTTTGGGGACAAGGCATCTGGAAATCTACGGATAAGGGTGCAACATTTTCTCGCTTAAGCTCTACTTGGTCTGCAACAGATGCTTCTATTCAAAATACATTTAAAGGAGTGAACAAAATGGCTGCTGACCCGGCCAATTCAAACAGAATTTATGCTGCTACAGTAACGGGTTTACGGGTTTCTGATGATGCAGGCATTAACTGGTATAATCCTGTTAACTCCGGTTCAGATATTAACGCTGTTTGTACGGATGTTAAGGTTGGTAGCGACGGCTGCGTATTAATATCATTAAATCATAAAATATATTATTCTGCTAACGGAGGAACAGGTTCCTTTGAATTAAAATTTGCTCCTTCCAATGTTGCAAGGATGGAACTGGCAATTGCCCCATCTGACCCTAATTATATGTATTGCCAGGCTGCAAAATCCGATGGCAAACTCTTAAATATTTATAAAAGTGTTGACAGGGGTGCAAACTGGACTATTATTGGTCCCGGTGGCAGTAATAATTTTGCTCCTCTTGGCACACAAGGTACTTATGATAATGTTATTGCTGTATACCCTAACAATAAAGAAAAAATTGTTACAGGCGGGCAATATAGTATGTATACTTATTCGCCAACTTCAGGCTGGAACGCTATTTCAACATGGATTGGAGGAGAATTGTATCCTCTTTATGTTCATGCAGATCATCATGCAATTACTTTCCATCCTACAAATCCGAATATTTTCTATGTGGGTAGCGACGGCGGTATTTCAAAAACATCGGATGGCGGACAAACCTTTGTTACATTAAATAAAAAATATAATGTTACGCAATTCTATACGGTTGCATACTCACACGAAGGACGCGTAATGGGCGGAACACAGGATAACGGAACACAATTAATCCCTGTTACTGGCTTAAACACATCTCAAACTGCAATTCAGGTAAAAGGTGGCGATGGAGGTTATTGTGCATTTTCTGTTCTGAAACGCGGTGTTAATTTCGGAACTACCTATTGGGGCTCTCTTTGCAGAACAGATTTGGTTGGAAATGATCTCAGCGGAAATTATTTTTTCAACAATCGGATGCTTGGTAAATATTGGGCTAATAGCACCGATAATATTGCCGATGATGATTTTGATGATGTTGCTTCTTTTATAACGCCTATTGAATTATGGGAAAGTACGAACGATATTTACAGCACAGATTCTGTAACATTTAAAGCTGATAGAAACTACAATACTGGCGAAATCATCATTGCTCATAGCAAAATGGAAGAAAGACCCCTTCCGTTTACGTTAACAAATGCGCTTGCAAAAGACAGCAGTATTAAAGTAAAGGATGTATATCAGTCTGTACTTGCTATTGGAATGAAAGACGCTGTATGGTTAACCCGCACGGCTCTCGATTTCTCCTTGAGCCAGTCATTGTGGTATCAGGCAACAAATATTGCAAATCTTGGAATGGTATCAACCATGGCTTTCTCAAAAGACGGAAATCACTTGTATTTTGCTACTTCAAACGGTATATACAGAATTTCAAACATTCTTCATTCCCGTTCATATGAGCAAATGAATGCAGACACTTTAACCTCAACTTGCACGCTTACAACAACAAAAATCGGCGACCTCGGAACTAGTGCCATTGTAACCTCAATTGCCGTTGACCCAAGCAATCCGGACAATGTTATCGCAACACTTGGCGGTTATGGAAACTCCTTAACCGGAAAAGTTTGGTATTCAACAAACGGTACTACAGCTACATCTGCTACGTTCACAGATAACTTTACTGCAAAAGATAATTTTGTGTTCCCTGTTTATGGTTCATTAATAGTATGGAATGATTACAAAAAAGTTATCATTGGTACTGAATACGGAATGTATGCAACAGATGATATCACTGCCGCAAGCCCTGTATGGATAGATATGAACGATTATATGGGCTGCGTACCCGTATTTCAGTTACGCCAGCAACTTCTTCCAAACGATTGGATCAGCGGTGTACAGAACCATGGACATATCTATGCTGCTACACACGGTCGTGGTATCTGGAGAACAGAAATATATGCCGGACCTCTTGCAATAAATGAAACACAGGTAAACAATATACTCCCACAATTACAGGTTTATCCGAATCCCGCTAATGACAACACAACTGTTCGTGTTGAACTAAATCAAAAATCAGATGTCCTGATTCAGATTTTCGACATTCAGGGGAAACTTGTTAAGAACCTTAACATCAAACAGCAGGGAGTAGGCACACACAATTATCCTGTTTCACTTGAAGGAATTAAAGCAGGAAATTATATAATTAATGCTATTTCCAATTCAGGAAAAAGCTCATCAAAGCTTATTGTTTATTAAAAAATAAATCTCACAAAACTGAAAAGGGGGATCTTAAACAGAACCCCCTTTTTTATTTATTTTCTGTTAAGAAATATGTAAAAAGAAAACCAGTTTTGCTATTTATTTTTTACTTTTGGAAAATTAATGATTAAGATTCCTACTCCTACTCCTTAATCCTTAATCCATAAATAACACAAGTAACAATTTTTAAATTTAAGAAATATGACAAAAATTAAAATCGGTATCAATGGCTTTGGAAGAATCGGAAGATTAGTCTTTCGTGCAGCTTGCAAAAATGAAAACATTCAGGTTGTTGGAATTAATGACCTGATTGATGTGAACTATATGTCTTACATGCTCCGCTATGACTCTGTTCATGGACGTTTTGACGGAAAAGTGGAAGTTGTAGACGGAAAATTAGTTGTAAATGGAAATGCAATCAGAGTTACAGCAGAAAAAGATCCTGCAAATCTTAAATGGAATGAAGTAGGCGCAGAATATGTTGTTGAGTCAACAGGTTTATTTCTTGACAAGGAAAAAGCCAGCGCACACCTGAAAGCAGGAGCAAAAAAAGTGGTTTTGTCAGCACCTTCAAAAGACGATACTCCAATGTTTGTAATGGGCGTTAACCATAAAAGCATAACTAAAGATCTGGATATAGTTTCCAATGCTTCATGTACCACAAACTGCCTTGCGCCTATTACAAAAGTTCTGAACGATAATTTTGGAATTATCGAAGGACTTATGACAACGGTTCATGCAACAACTGCAACACAAAAAACGGTGGACGGACCATCTATGAAAGACTGGAGAGGCGGTCGCGCAGCAGCTTGCAACATTATTCCTTCATCAACAGGTGCAGCAAAAGCAGTAACAAAAGTTATTCCTGAATTAAAAGGAAAATTAACAGGTATGGCTTTCAGAGTTCCTACAGTAAATGTTTCTGTGGTTGACCTAACCTGCCGCCTTGAAAAACCTGCAAGCTACGATGCCATAAAAGCTGCTATGAAAAAAGCTTCAGAAAATGAATTGAAAGGAATTCTTGGATACACAGAAGACGAAGTTGTTTCATCAGATTTTATCGGCGACTCACGCACTTCAATTTTTGATGCAAAAGCAGGTATTGCTTTAAATGATAACTTTATTAAAGTTGTTTCCTGGTATGATAATGAATGGGGTTATTCATGCAAAATTCTTGATCTGATTTCGTATATGGATACAATTAAATAGAGTATTATTTTGCCAAAATTTTTATTATCGGGAAATTTCGTTTTTTCTTCAATAGCAGAGAAGAAAAAAGAATGCATGTTCATATTGCAACAACAGATGGAACAGCAAAGTTCTGGATAGAACCAATAATAAGTTTAGCTGATTTTTACAATGTATCATCTCAGGATTTAAAAAAAATACAAGCGTTAATTGAAAAACACATCAATGAAATCTCAAGCCACTGGAAAAATCACTTTAACGTATAGTACTATTATTACTGGTATTACGAATTTGGGTATTTTTGTTTTAGTAAACGAAAAGGAGTATTTTATCCCATTTTCTAAATATGATGTTTTCAAAAAGGCTACTGTTGAGGAAATATATGATTGCAAGCTTTTGTCTCCATCTCAACTTTACTGGGAACAGCTAGATTGTGACATAGAAATTGATGCTCTTGATAATCCTGAAAAATATGTTTTAATTTATAAATAAAAAAAACCGGTCATTGAGCGAAGTCGAAATGCCGGCTTTTTTTTATTCATATCTCAAAGCTTCAATAGGGTCGAGTTTCGATGCTTTTATTGCAGGAATAAGTCCTGAAGCCACACTCACGAAAAAGCATAACACAACGCCACCGATAATCCAAACCCAGGGGATAATAAATGCGCCATCTGTAAAACTTGAAACAGCATTGCCGGCAAGAATACCAAGTATTATTCCTAAAATGCCACCTATCTGACCTATCAATATTGCTTCAAAAAGAAATTGCTGTTTTATTATTTTGGATTTTGCGCCCATAGCCTTTCGTGTCCCTATTTCTCTGGTGCGTTCAGAAACCTGAACAAGCATAATATTCATCAATCCGATAGCTGCCCCGAAAAGTGTGATAACTCCAATAATTGTTGCTGCAACTGTTACATATTTGATATTATCAAAAAGCATATTAACAAGATTATCGCTCTTCGATATTTCAAAATTACTTTCTTCCTGCAAATTTAATTTACGGATTTTCCGGAATAAAGCTTCTGCTTCACTTACAGCGAGCTCAAGATCGGTACTCTTCAATGGCATAACACTGATGGTATACGACATATCGGGTCGGGAAAAATATTGACGAACATTATTCATGGGCAGCAAACAGCGCTTATCGCCACTCATACCAAAGCTTGATCCTTTTTCTTTTAACACTCCGATAACACGGTAACGACCACTTCCGACAGTAATCATTTTATCAATTGGATTTTCTTTTTGTTTAAATAGATTTTTTTCAAGCTCAGAACCTATCAGAACGACATTCGAATTCATCAATATTTCATTGGTCGTGAAATTGCGTCCCGATTTAATATCATAACCCGACACAAAAATATAACTATCATCAACTCCCAATACCTGTATGTTTGGGTTCGTTTTTAGATTCTCATATTTTACAGTAGCCACATAAGAAGCCATTGTAAATACAGAAACTCTTGCCGGAAAATTAAACTCCCTGCTGAAACGCTCTGCATCACGAAATGTTATTTCTTTTAAACGGGGAGGACGTTTTCTTTTCCCAATGTGAATACGCATTTGTCGGTTTGTTATGGAAAAAGTATTGGCTCCCATATTTGTAAATTGAGCATTGAGAGAACTTTTTATAGAATCTATAGCTGTAAGAATACCAACCAGTGCGGTTATACCTATGGCAATAATTAAAATAGTAAGTACCGTACGTAAGAGATTCGAACGAATCGAACGTACAGAAATTCGTAAATTCTCACGAAGCAATAAAAAAAATTGCGTTTTCATATCTTTTTTCTGATTTCAAATGTAAGGAAATGTAATAAAATCGCAAGTAATTTCATGTGTTTCTTTTTCTAAAAATCAAATCATCAACACAACATTTCTTTTTTATCTTTGCTTAATTTTTTTTTATGTGGGATTCTTTAATCAACTGGCTCGAACAACATCTTGGCACTTGTTATTTTCACAAGCTGTTTGGAATTCAATGTCCGGGTTGTGGCTTCCAGAGGGCTTTCATCGAACTTTTGCAAGGCAATATTATTGAATCGTTCAAGCAATATCCGGCATTGTTTCCTATTATTATTATGGTATGTTTTTTAGCACTGCACCTTAAATTAAAATTCAGACATGGTGCGCTAATTCTAAAAATTATTTTTATTTTTACAACAGCAATAATTATTGCAAATTATGTATATAAAATTATAACTAATAACATAAATTAAAAATCATGGAAAATACGAACGACCCCATCAATCAAGCACCTGTAACCCCTGTATTCAATACAAATTCAGGGAATCAAGTTCCATTACCCAACGCCGGAGGGATTCTTGCTATGGGAATAATTTCTATCTGCATGTGCTGGTGTTATGGAATTTTTGGAATAGCACTGGGGATAATCTCTCTGATTATGGGAAACAAGGCTTTGAAATTATATAAAGAAAATCCCGGAATGTATACAGAAGCTTCATTTAAAAATGCGAACGCAGGAAGAATTTGCGGTATTATCGGGCTTTGTGTATCCAGCTTGTATATTATATTTTTAATTATTTATTTTGCTATAATCGGATCGTTAATTTTTTCCGCAATTCCTTTTATGAATTAATAAAAATGTGACAAAAATTGTAGAAACTGAAGTAAGAGTTGAAAGAGTCGGCAGTCGGCAGTCGAAAAAGTCGGCAGTCGGCAGTCAGACAGAATGCAGAATGCAGACTGTAGACTAATAAAAAGATTATGCCCATTATTTCTAAATTTTATGGGGGGACGATAAGTCCTCTTTTTTTTATGAATATTCAAGAACGAATCAATGCATTTGAATGTTTGGGAAAATCTCTTAAACAGGCAGTTTTGTCATCCGAAAAAAAATATACTGATGATATATTTTCTATCGAACTGCTGCCTCTTTTTCAAAAAGCAGAGATGCTGAACCCATGGTTCACAAAAGAAAATTTATTGTTCGCATTTTCTTCGCTCGCCGAAATGCTTGATGAAAAAAAGCTTAAAAAATGGATTTCAAATTATTCAATTCCCGATAAAAATATTTCAAAAAAAATCGGAATTGTGATGGCAGGAAACGTCCCAATGGTGGGATTTCACGATATGCTTTGTGTTTTGATTTCAGGTCATCATTTTTTAGGAAAACTATCAACAAAAGATGAAGTTCTGTTGCAGGCAATTTCAGATATTCTTGTAAAAATTGAGCCCCGTTTTGAAAACTATATTTCGTGGACAGATAATCTGATGAAAAACATTGATGCGATTATAGCCACAGGAAGTGATAATACTTCACGTTACTTTGACTATTATTTCGGAAAATATCCACACATCATTCGTAAAAACAGAAATTCTATAGCTATTCTCAATGGCACAGAAACAGAACAGGAACTGCAACTTTTAGGCGATGATATTTTTATGTATTTTGGTCTCGGTTGCCGCAATGTTTCTAAAATTTTCATACCGCAAAACTATGATATTACAAGGGTTTTCCCCCCTCTGGAAAAGTACGCGCACATAGCGCAACACAATAAATATGCAAACAACTACTTGTATCAGCGCACAATTTTACTTTTAAATAAAATTTCATTTTTTGATAACGGATTTTTAATTGTTACTGAAAACCCTTTGTCGGCTACACCTATATCTGTTTTGCATTATGAAAAATATAATGATTTGGAAAATTTAAAAGAAAATATTAATTTTGATAATGAGAAAATTCAATGTATCGTTTCAAGGCAGGGATTTTTTCCCGGTTCTGTTCCATTCGGAAGGGCTCAAACACCTGAATTATGGGACTACGCTGATGGAGTAGATACCTTGCATTTTTTATTAAATGTATAACTAAAAATTACAACTATGATTTTCGTATTTCGCGTTATATCAAACGAAGTAGAAGATTTTTTTCGTGATGTAGAAATTAAATCCACACAAACTTTTTATCAATTACATAATGCCATTCAGTATGATGCTGACTGGGACAGCTCGCAACTCGCAACTTTTTATCTGACCGATGAAAACTGGGAGCCTGCGCAGGAAATCTCTTTGATAGATATTTCAGGAGATGCGCTTTTGATGGACAAAATTAAACTCGATAAATTTTTTGGTAAAAAAAGCCAAAAATTAATCTATACCTATGATGTAATGGCAGATAGATCGCTGTTTATTGAGTTATGGAAAGTCAAAGATGAAGACGAAGATTCGCGCCAGAAATATCCGGTTATTTCTAATGGCAATGGTGATTTCCCCTCACAGGTTATGCTGCAAAAAAAACAAAGCCGTCAGAATATTTTTGATGAAAGCGATTTTGATGTAGAAGAAAGCCTTGAAGAAGGTTTTGAGGACAATTAAGCGATTGCTTTTTTCATGAAAAAATACCTGATAATTCTTCTTGGTCCCACGGGTGTGGGAAAAACCGATCTGAGCATTTCCCTTGCTCAAAAATATTCTACAGAAATAATTTCTTCCGACTCCCGCCAGTTTTACAAAGAACTTTGTATTGGCACTGCTGTCCCTGAAAAAAAACAATTGCAGGCAGTAAAACATCATTTTATTCAGTTTATTTCAGTAACAGATTACTACAATGCAAGCATGTTCGAATTCGATGCAGTTGCAGAACTTGAAAAATTGTATAAAAAACACGATGTTGTTTTTATGGTGGGAGGTTCAGGTATGTATATTGACGCAGTTTGTAAAGGCATTGATGATATTCCGGATATTGATATGGAACTACGTGAAGATTTATCAAAAAGGATTAAAAACGAAGGGTTGGAAAGCTTACGCGCGGAATTGAAAAAAGTGGATCCGGATTTTTATGCAACAGCAGATTTGAAAAATACGCAACGCATACTACGAGCCATGGAAGTATATATTCAAACAGGAAAATCTTTTTCTTCTTTTCGCACGCAACAACAAAAAAAACGCCCTTTTGAAATCATTAAAATCGGACTAAACAGAGACAGAAAGGAATTATATGAGCGCATAAATTCAAGAGTTGATAAAATGATTGTAGATGGCTTGGAGAGCGAAGCTAAAAACGTTGAAAAGCATAGAAATAATTACGCTTTAAAGACAGTAGGCTACCGCGAATTTTTTGATTATTTTGATGGCAAAACAACAAAAGATGCAGCCATTAAAATGATAAAACAAAATACACGCCGTTATGCCCGCCGCCAACTGACATGGTTTCGCCGCGATACACAAATACAATGGTTTCATCCGGAAGACACTGAAGCGATATATCTTTGTCTTGTAAATGCGTTGCAAGCAACGCATCATAATAAAAAAACAAAATGATAACAAACAAAACCCCGCTCTGGTATGCTGTTCACGTGATGCCACGCTGGGAAAAAAAAGTTTATACCGCCTTGCTTGAGCAGCATATAGAAACCTATGCTCCTTTACAAAAAAGATTAAAGCAATGGAGCGATCGCAAAAAGTGGGTGGAAGAGCCTGTAATCCGTTCTTATGTTTTTGTTAAAATAACGCGTAAAGAGTACTTCCCTGTTTTAAATACAAATGGAACACTCCGCTTTGTATCTTTTGAGGGAAAACCCGCTTATATCCGCGAAGAGCAAATAACCATTCTGCGAAATTTAATAGAACAGAATATAGAAATTGAAATAACAACCGAACGCTTTGAACCCGGCGACAAGGTTGAAATTGCAAGCGGCCCTCTGATAGGATTAAAGGGAGAACTAATCAGGCACAATAGTTCTAAAAAAGTTTTAATTCGATTAGATAATATGAACGAATCATTTCTTGTCACAATTTCCCCATCACTGTTAACTTCTTCTAATGGCTGACCTACAGTCAATTTACAACAACTATTTTTGCGAATCTTCCACTAACATTAAATACCTATGACATTCGTCAAGAAAGCCTTATTGTAACAAATAATTTTTGTTATTTTTGTAGGTTTGCAGCTTGGGCATCCTTTAACAAAAAGATGGGACTGAGCTGGCGAAGCCTTGCCCGGAGTAGCGCATTGCGACACCTTCTTTCTTGTTTACAAAAAAAACAAGCAGTTGCGTTGTTCAGTTAAAAGCTTTACCAAATAATTCAGAACACATTAGCACAACCTGTCCCGACTTGGCGGGATCAGCACATTAACACATTATTACATGAACTCTCCGGAAATAAAAGCATTCATTCGCGAAAACAGCCATTTATTCTGGTACACCCCCAAAGATAAAAAAGAAGAAATTAGTCCTGAATTTTTAGTCGAAACAATTTTAAACTATGGCGATTTAGATGCTGTAAAAAAATTGATTTCACTAATGGGAATTCAAAGTGTTACGAAGATCTTTTTTGATCTTCAGGGAAGAAAAAAACTTAATTATTTTCCTGAAATATATAATTATTTCAATTTAATATTTCAAAAATACGCACAAAGAAATATTGTCTGAAAATCAGATAAAACTTCTTCCATTAGTTAAACAATTTATCAGGGAGTATTATCTTGTTGGAGGAACTGCAATAGCATTGCTTTTAGGTCATAGAAGATCTATAGAATTTGATTTATTTAAACCTTCAGAAATAAGACATAAAAATATTATAGAAAAAGTTTCTGCTTTTAACTATCCGGTTCAAGTAACCAGAAGGGTTACAGAACAAATGAATCTTTCAATTTTAGATGTAAAGTTTACTTTTTATGAGTATCCTTTCACTATTGAAGCAAAACATAAATTCGAAAATATTTTAAGAATGCCTGACCTAATTGATTTAGCAGCAATGAAAGCGTATGCACTGGGGCGAAGATCTAAATGGAAAGATTATGTGGATTTATATTTTCTTCTAAAACATAATTTTTCTGTTACTCAAATATGTTTTAGGGCAAAAGAAATTTATTCTCAATTATTTTCTGAAAAGCTTTTTCGGGCACAATTAGCATATTTCGATGACATTGATTATACAGAGCCTGTAGAATTTATGACACACACCGTACACGATGAGGAAATTAAATCATTCCTAATTGACAAGGCGATTGATATCGGATTATAATTTTTTTGTAACCCAATCAACACCCGGTGCCTTCGTCGTTGCAGCGGCTTCGCTCAGTCACCGCTTAAACCCAGAACACGGAACTCAGGTTTCGACTCCGCTCAACCTGCGGCTTGGAACCCAGAACCCAGAACTCATTTTCAAATCAACACATCTTCAAATTTTTTACATTGCGATGTGTTGAGCCTGCCCTTTAGCATTGTTTGGGCTTGATCTTTTGTTTCTTTTGTATCAAGCCAAAAGAAAAAGAAATAATTTTATGAAATGAAAAATGTTAGTTGTTAATGTTCAACGCGGAGTTTATCCTGACGAAGGAAGGGCAGTCGTTATTGAATATAATCTATTTCATTAAACATTTTAAAATTAAGTAAACAGCACGACTTGTCCCGATTTAGCGGAATTGAATTATAGGATAAACAGCACGACTTGTTCCGTTTTATCGGAATCGAATCTATAACCTAAGCAGTATTATAAAAAAATAATTAAAATTTAACCGATGAGCCAAGGAGAAATGATTTTATATCAACCCGATAACACCTCTTAACAACTCGAAGTGCGCATTGAAGACGAAACTGTATGGCTTACTCAGGCACAAATGGTTGATTTGTTTGGCAGAGAACGTACTGTTATAACAAAACACATTAATAATATTTTTAAGGAGAAGGAGTTGGTCGAAAAAAGCAATGTGCATTTTTTGCACACTCCAATTTCAGATAAACCAGTAAAATTTTATAGCCTTGATGTTATAATATCGGTCGGGTATCGCGTGAAATCGCAACGTGGTACGCAATTCCGTATTTGGGCTAATAGCATTTTAAAAGTTACTTACTAAAAGGCTACGCTATTCGCCAACAATTTGAGCATATTGAAAAGAAATTACATCAACATGATAAAACACTTTTTGAACATGATCAAAAATTTGAAATGATTATTAAAACAACCTTACCGCCTCATGAAGGTATTTTTTACGACGGTCAAATATTCGCTGCATACAGTTTTGTTTTAAAATTGATTAAAACAGCAGATAAATCTATATTTTTTATTGCCACTATTATGGAACGAATTAACTGGTATTAATTAGTGTCTGTCTATAAAGTCAGTGTTTAGTTCAGAATGTTCGAGAGCAAGCCTGCCTTGCCGGTAGGCAGGGCTTTCGAAGAATTGAAAACCAAGGAGTTTACTTTTGTAAATGACTGTTTTCAATTCGAGGGTAACGCAGCTACTTGCCTGCAAGCAAGCAGCTATCGGACATTATGGACAAACACTAATTAGTAAGCAAATAATATATGAGTAACGGGGAAATAGTTATATTTTATGCAATTGAGAACACCAGTTTTCAACTTAATGTAAAAATAGAGGATGATACTGTGTGGCTTACTCAGGCACAAATGGCAGAATTATTTCAAACCACGCGAAACAACATTACCCTCCATATAGCTAATGTTTTTAAAGAAAAAGAATTAGAACAAGGTTCAGTATGTAAGGAATCCTTACTAACTGCACAAGATGGAAAAAATTATAAGACTAATTTTTATAATTTAGATGTAATAATATCAGTTGGGTACAGAGTTAAATCACAACGTGGTACTCAATTTAGAATTTGGGCAAATAAGGTTTTAAAGGAATATCTATTAAAGGGTTATGCTATAAGTCATAGAGTAGAGCGCCTCGAAAACAAAGTATATTCTTTAGAGCAAAAAACCAACGAATTTGATTTGTTGATTAAAACAAGCTTACCGCCTCATGAAGGCATTTTCTATGACGGTCAGATATTCGATGCATACAGTTTTGTCTCAAAGCTTATAAGGTCTGCAAAGAAATCAATCATTCTTATTGATAATTACATTGACGAATCAGTATTAACATTATTATCAAAACGGAAATCAGGAGTAAAAGCAGTTATTTATACAAAGAAACTTACAAAACAACTACTCCTCGATATAGAAAAATTCAACAATCAATACGAACCCGTTGAGTTAATTGAATTTTCAAAATCTCATGATAGATTTTTGATAATAGATAAGCAGGTAGTGTACCACATTGGTGCATCGTTAAAAGACCTTGGGAAAAAGTGGTTCGCCTTTTCAAAAATAGAATTAAATGCTGAGGAAATAATTGCGAAGCTTAACAACAAATGAAATTTAATTAATACACCAAACCCGGTGTCTTCGGCTTCGCTCAGTCACCGCTTAAACACTGAACACTGAACCCAGGTTTCGACTTCGCTCAACCTGCGGAACCCAGAACTCAGAACTCGAAACCCCAACACAATGAAAAAAAATACTATTTTTACTCAAATTTCCTCAGCCATTCCTAAAAAAAAGATGGGACTGAGCTGGCGAAGCTGTGTAAAGCAAATTATCGGCACCTTAAATATTTCAAATTTTGTATCATTATAATGTGTAAATTTTGTATTTTTGTATCATTATACCATATTATTTTTATAAATGTTATCTGAACAGCTTATAGAAGAAGTAATACTTGATCAAAGAAACTATTTAATAAAAAAAGATAGAGGAATTGATCGTGAAATTGATTTTGAAAGAATTATTTCAAGCAAGCAAATTGTTGTAATCACAGGAATACGTCGTTCAGGGAAGTCAACACTATTAAGGCAAATAGCAGCAAGATTTAAAAATTTTAATTACATAAATTTTGATGATGAGCGCTTGTTTAATTTTGATTTGTCCGATTTTCAAAGATTAATGCATTTGTTTAAAAAAGAGTCTGATTCAAACATATTTTTATTAGATGAAATACAAAATGTGGCAGGATGGGAGCGCTTTATTCGCAGAATTCATGATGAAGGGAATAAAATTTTTATAACCGGAAGCAATGCAAAGCTTCTAAGTTCTGAATTGGCAACGCATCTTACAGGGCGTTATCTTAAAATAGAATTGTATCCTTTTTCATTTCGGGAATTTCTGACATTTTCGAAAATTAATGATAAAAAACGAACTTCTGATAATAAAGCAATAATACTAAAAGCATTCGACAAATATCTTGCAGGAGGTGGATTTCCTGATTATATTACCTGCAATGATATTCATTATCTGCAAAACATATATGAAGATATAATTTTCAAAGATTTAATTGCAAGATTCGGTATCAGAAACAGTAAAACCTTCAAAACCCTTGCACATTATTTGTTCACAAATTTCACAAAAGAAATAAGCTATAATTCATTAAAGGATATTTTACAAATAAAGAATGTAAACACAATAAAAGATTATATTGATTATCTACAGCAATCGTATCTTATTTTTGAATGCTATAAATATGATTTTTCCCTAAAAAAACAAATCATATACAACAAAAAAGTTTATTGTATAGATAACGGACTCAGAAAAAGTATCTCATTTAGTTTTTCTACCAATTTGGGACATTATCTGGAGAATTTAATTTATCTCGAATTGCGTAGAAGAAATGCGGAAGTATTTTTTTACAAAACAGCACAGAATTATGAGGTGGATTTTTTAGTAAAGGAGAAAAAAATATTTATTATGCAAGTTTGTTATTCGCTCGATGATGCAAAAACAGTAGCAAGAGAAAAACGCGCATTGATTGAAGCCATGAAAGAGCTGAAATTAAAAACTTCAACAATAATATCTTACAATCAGTATGATTTATTTAAAGAGGATGGCTTTCAGATTGAAATTATTCCTGCATGGAATTGGTTGTTAAATAATTAAAATGTTTCAACAAGCTGAAAACACATTGGCAATATTAAAAACTAAATATCTTTTAAGCCCAATTACTTAGTGTCAGCAAGAAAACTCTAGTGATTGATAAGAAAAGTTCAATTTCAAGGCTTTCGAAGCCTGAAAAAGCGGAGTTTACTGATGTAAATGAGCACTTTTCAGGCGAGAGTAACGCAGAAAGTGGACTTTTCTTGCAAGCACTACTTATGAAAGGGTTCATCGTCGAGAGTTATTAGAATATCCTTATGATGCTTTGCGCGAAGCTGTTTTTAATGCTATCATACATCGCGACTACAATACTACTTCTGCAATTCAAATTAAAATTTATAGCAACAGATTAAGTATTTCAAACGAAGGTAAATTGCCCCCTGAAATTACAATCGAAGATTTAAAACGAGAACATTTATCGAAATCCCGAAATAAACTGTTGGCAGATATTTTTTACAAAGCAGGGTTAATAGAAAGTTGGGGTAGAGGAACACTTAAAATTTTTAGTGAATGTAAAAAAGCACATATCCCGGAACCAAATTTTTATGAAGAACATGGTGTCGTGAAAATAATCTTTGAAATGAAAGGCTCTGATGTATTGTCTTTAAACGGGGGATTAAATGAGAACTTAGTAAATATTAATTCATATATTTCAAAAAATCCCGGCAAAAAAACAATTGAAATAGCTGATGCTACCAACACTCCTTTTTAAACCCTTGAAAAGTGGTTGAAAAAACTTAAAGATGCTGGTTTAATAAAATTTGTTGGCAGCAAAAAAACAGGAGGCTATTGGTCAATTGATAATCCAGCTTAAATTTGTTAAATGCCAAAAATGTTTTTTGAAAAATATAACTGAAATAAAATTAAATTTACAAAACTGAACTGACATGATTATGGTCTTTTGATTGTAGAGAGCATTATCGTTCAGAAATAGAGATTTCAGAAAATGAAAGTGTTGAAGTATAATGTGAAGTAGCAATAAATAATTATTCAAGCTATAGTTTGTAAAAATAAGTATATTTACAATCTATAAATTGTAAATATGGAAACAACTTTAATAAATCAAAATAAACATTGGACAGGGAAAAAGTATGCAGGGCTTATCAATAGGCAATTGTTGCAACGTTTATTGTTGCATAAAAACACCAAAGAAGTACAAATTCTTTTAGGTATCAGACGCAGTGGTAAATCAACAATGTTTAAATTATTTATTAATGAATTATTAAAAAATAAATCAGGGAAAACAGTTCTTTATATAAATTTTGATGATCCAAATTATTATGAGACTTGGAAAAATGCATCTTTAATTTATAGAATAATAGAGGGAGCTGAAAAAATTACTTCAGGAAAAATACAGTATTTATTTTTAGATGAAATACAAAATGTAGATGCATGGGAGAAATTTGTAAAAAGTATTTATGACTCTGGTGTGTTTAAAAAAATTTTTGTTACGGGTTCAAATTCTTCTTTACTTGAAGGAGACTACACCAAGATGCTTTCAGGAAGATATATCGCGCATTATGTTTATCCATTGTCTTTTGATGAAATAAAAAGTTTTGAAAAAATAAATAATCAAATAAGCCTCTTGCAGAATAAAAGCAAGGTAATGGTTCTTTCAGAAAATATTTTACAATATGGTTCTTTTCCGGAGATATTTAAGCAGAAAAAACAACAGGTAAAAGAAGATATTTTAAATAGTTACTTTGAAACAATTCTTTTAAAAGATTGTATCGCATCAAAAAATATCAGAGATATAAGAACCTTTAAAGAATTTACGATTTATTTAATTTCGAATCTTGCTACACCTTACTCATACAATAGCATTGCAAAAGCTATTGGAAGCAACGATGGAACAATAAAAGACTATTTCGCAAGCCTTTCAGATGCGTTTTTAATTTATGAAATTAATCAGTTTTCCTTTAAATTTAAGGAGCAGATAAAATCGAATAAAAAAGCATATTGTATTGATAATGGGCTTATACATATTGCCTCTGAAAAATTTTCCGCAAATAGTGGAAAAATTTTTGAAAATTTAGTGTTTAATGAGTTGATAAAACTAGGATTTAATCAGATATATTATTACTCTGATAATGCAGAATGTGATTTTATTGTAAAGCAAAATAGAACATTGATGGCATTTCAAGTATGTTTTGAATTGAATGCAGGTAATATAGATAGAGAAAGAAGTGGGATAGAAAAAGCAATGAAGCAACTTGGAATTACTATTGGATATATTATTACTATGGATAAGCCCTCAATAAAAACAAACAAGAATGAAGTGATTCCTTTTTGGGAGCTTGAAAAAATAGTAAAGTTAGTAATTTGATTAATGCGATAAATAAGTTTAAACAAAATCACCATGATGAAATTTGTAGACTTACAAAAAAAACAACATTAACCGAATGAACATCAACTCTCGCTGCCTTCGTCGCCGCTCAGTCAGCGTTAACTCAGAACCCGGAACCCACAACAAACACCTTAGTTTCTTTGCGCTTCCGCCGCGGAGACTCTAAGTTACCAAGAAACACAAAGAAATCTATATTTATGTAGCAATGACAAATAAACAATCTATTTCATTTAAACATTTTCAAAGTTAAAGAGCTTGATTATTAAATAAAATCATGAACAAATCTATTCAAATAAAAGTTAAGGGTGTTTCAATTTCTGTATTTAAAGTAGAAAAAGAAGATTATATTTCTTTAACAGATATGGTAAAAGGATTTGGCGACGACACAATGATATATAGTGTCAGCAAGAAAACTACTCTTTTTTGCTTGACAGTGCTAGTGTCAGATAAGAAAACGTCAAATACAAGGCTTTCGAAGTCATGAAAACCAAGGAGTTTACTTTTGTAAATGACTGTTTTCAATTCGAGAGTAACGCAGCTACTTGCCTGCGGCAGGCAGGTCGGACATTATGGACAAACACTAATTAATAAAAATAAAGTATTTATTATTGCAGAATTATCTGCTAACCATAACAATGATTTTTAAAAGAAAATTTTTAAATGAGGGATTAAGAAATCCGAAAACCTAAAACAAAACATGAAAAAGAGATTTCGTTGGGTTCATTTTGGAAATAATTTAACTAAATGTTTTTTCAATGCCTTTACCCATTAATATTGAGCAATTACTTGCGGCTAATAAAGTGGAAAACAACCGAATTGAATTTAAGTCTGGTTGGAATCCTGATGCAATTTACCGAACGGTATGCGCTTTTGCCAACGATTTTGATAATACAGGTGGTGGCTATATCATTATAGGCGTTGAAGAAGAAAAAGGCATTGCAAAACGACCAGTTAAGGGGTTGAATGACATGGAATTAGATCATATTCAAAAGCAGATGGTAGGTTTTAATAAGCTTATTGAGCCTTCTTTTTTTCCATCTGTTTCCATTGAAAAAGCAGATGATCAAAACATTGTCGTAATGTGGGTTATGGCTGGCGCTTCACGCCCATACAAAGTGCCTGAATATATAACGCACAAAATTAAAACATACCGCTACTATATTCGATATAATTCCTCTACAATAGTACCGAAAGGAGATATCGAACAAGAATTAATTTCGCTCAGCAATCAAACTCCTTTTGATGACAGAGCAAATTCACAAGCAACTTATGCAGATATATCTAAAGTACTAATCCATGACTATCTAACTGCTATCAATAGTAGATTAGCTAATGATTTGGAGACGCATGCTATCGAAGACGTTTTAAAACAAATGGATTTATTAGTTGGCAGCTCTGAAAAATACAATATTAAAAATGTTGGAATTATGATGTTCTGCGAACAATCTTTTCGTTTTTTCCCATATACACAAGTTGATATTGTTATTTTTCCTGAAGGTAAATTAGAAAATCCGGGAAAGTTGATTGAAATTCCACCTATTAAAGGACCTGTTCATTTAATTATTAAACAAGTTCTCAGTTATTTGCGAACAAATATTATTAAAGAGAAAATTATTAAAGTTGAAAACATGGCTGAAGCTAATCGAATTTTCAACTACCCTTTTGAGGCATTTGAAGAAGCTGTTGTGAATGCGCTTTTTCATCGCGATTATCAAATACAAGAGCCTGTTGAAATTACTATTGAACCAAATAAAATTGAAATTATTAACTATGGAGGACCACACCGATCAATTAAATACCAAGATATAAAAGCTGGTAAAATTTTTAGAGCTCGACGCTATCGTAATCGTAGGTTAGGTGAGTTTCTTAAAGAGCTTAATTTAACCGAAGGTAGAAGTACCGGAATCCCAACGATTCAAAGTGTTTTAAATAAAAACGGATCACCCTTAGCATTATTCGATACTGATGATGAAAGAACCTATTTTCTTGTTGAGTTTCATTGTCACTCAAAGTTTAGTAATTCATTAAATTTTCTTGATTATGATAGTGTTGAGATAAAGGATAAAGTAACAGGTCAAGTAACAGGTCAAGTAACAGGTCAAGTAACAGGTCAAGTAACAGGTCAAGTAATTGATGAGACGGTATTAAAACTCTTACAAATTATTGCCAGTCAACAGCTGACAGTAAAAGAAATGATGCAAATGTTAAGCTTAACAGGTCGTGATAATTTCAGAAAAGGATATTTATTACCAGCTTTACAAGCAGGTTGTCTGGCTATGAAGTTTCCGGATAATCCTAAACATAGAAATCAAAAATATTTATTAACAACAAAAGGATTAAAAGTTCTGAAAGAACAGTAAATAAAATTTTTTTAAAGTAGTGAACCAGATAAAATTATTATGACCCATAAAACATTCATCATAGCCGAACTCTCAGCCAATCATAACAACAACCGAACATCAACTAATCTTCAAACCAGCCTGCCAGTTTACCAACTTTGATTGGCAGGCAAGGTCTTTTATGCTGAGCTTCGGTCATTGAGCCTCGGTCATTGAGCTTGTCGAAATGCCGAAATGCCGAATCATCAAATAAAACATCAACCAAACATCAACTCCCGCTGCCTTCGAGAACCTCAGTCAGCGTTAACTCAGAACTCAGAACTCGGAACGAACACCAATTAATTTTTAAATCTTTTACATTGAGCGTAGTCGAAATGTCAAATTAACTAATCTTCAATCGCCGCGGCGATCAAATAATCTAACACCAAAATGATCCCCTTCAACAAACCCTATCTCACAGGCAAAGATGCCCATTACATTTATCAGGCAGTATATTCCGGTAAAATTTCTGGCAACGGAGAATTCACAAAAAAAATGCAGACGCTTTCTTGAAGATCAATACGGGGTTAAAAAATGTTTGCGGGCAAAATACAGTATGAATTGGTTAAACACATCACAGTAAACATGTAATTATTTTTTTACAAATTTGCGCATATTTGTAAAATATAAAGCACAAAAATGCGATTGTAATCTGCGGAATGAGACAGGTAGGAAAAACTAACCTTATGCGTCAGTTCTATGATATAACAATATTATAAGGAAGGCGAGCATATTAAAGTGGCAACTGACAAGGAATACTTAACAGTTCAAGTGTAAGGCTCAAAAAAGTTTGGCAGTTAGTAAACCTTGAGAATTTTTTTAGATTAAACAATAATAAAATCATAAAGAATTTATTCCATATTTGCTAGTTTAATGAATAAAAAACAGCAAATTTGTTCAGTATAACATATTAAATGATTAAAAATATTCTATATCAACAACAGGAAGAGCGCAATAGTTTGTTAAAGCAAGCTTATGTTGAGCGAATCGATGCTGCAGTTAAAAAGGAATACCTGGCAACAGGGCTTATTAAATTGATTACCGGACCACGCCGATCCGGGAAATCTGTTTTGTCGTTTCAGTTATTGAAAGAAGAAAATTTTGCGTATCTTAATTTTGACGATGATTTATTGTTAAAGCACTTTGATGAAAATAAAGTGATTCAAACTTTAAATGAGGTATATCCAGATTATCGTTATCTTTTTCTGGATGAAATCCAGAACTTACCTAATTGGGAATTGTGGGTAAATAAACTGTATCGTAGAAATAAAAATCTTATTGTAACGGGCTCTAATGCAAGGCTTCTTTCACGGGAAATGGCTACATCCCTCACAGGGCGATATATACAAATAACTGTTTTTCCTTTTAGTTTTGCAGAAGTTTTACATTTTCATAAAGTATCCCCGGTTGCTAAAACACCACAAAAAGTCGGAGTAATACAGGGCTATCTAAATACCTATGTACAAAATGGCGGTTTCCCTGAAACTGTTTTAAATCCTTCCATTCTTAAAAATTATTTATCTACCTTGTTTGATTCTGTACTTCTAAAAGATATAATGAAGCGTTTTCAAATAAGGCAATCGCAGCAACTTTACGATTTGTCAAATTATTTATTGACGAATTATACCAATCAATATTCTTTTAATCAACTTAAAACGGATTTAAACTTTCATAGTGTTCCCACCGTTCAAAAATTTATGGGGTACTTATCAGAGCCTTATTTATTTTTAAATTTAACCAAATATTCAACAAAAGTCAAGACTCAGCAAAAATCGCCTAAAAAATCATATATCATTGACAATGGATTTATAAAAGCTCGTTCTTTTGAACTTTCACCTAATTATGGAAGATTGCTTGAAAATGTAGTATTCATTGAATTATTACGAAGACAATACAAATTAGAATTAGACCTTTTTTATTACAAAACTCGCAACGACAAAGAAATAGATTTTGTATGCAGAAAGGGACATATCGTGGAGCAATTAATTCAGGTTTGCTACGATATTTCAAAACCAAAAACATTGAAAAGAGAGCTAGATGCTCTAATAGAAGCTTCATCAGAATTAGCTTGTGATAAATTAATACTGATTACCTGGGATAAAGAAGACGTAATAGAAAAAAACGAATATAAAATTCAATTGGTGCCGGCCTGGAAATGGTTGAGTGAATAAATTTATAGACAAGAAAATAATTTATCATTTATTAAGCAATAATTACAGTTCGCAAATAAGGAATAAATTAATTGCTAAAGCATTTAAAGAAGCGGGTGTAATTGAAAAATACGGCTCAGGAATAAAACGCATTTTTGATATTTGTGCAGAATACGGTATTGTTCAGCCTCATATTGAAGAAGTTTTTAATGGGTTTAGGTTTGTTTTATTTAAAGAAAAAGTAACAACGGGTAATTATTTTTTTGATAAAACTACTGAAAAGGGCACCGAAAAGGTCACCGAAAAGGTTACCGAAAAGGTTACCGAAAAGGTCGGTGAAAAGGTCGGTGATAATGTCACCGATAAGGTCGGTGAAAATCTATCAAAGAATCAGAAGTCAATAATAAAATTGATATCAGCAAATAATAAAATTTCAGATAGACAATTAGCACAGCAAATAGGTATTTCTGTCAGAAAAACAGAAGAAAATATTGCAAAATTAAAATCTGCAGGATTCCTTAAGCGCATTGGCCCTGCAAAAGGCGGCAATTGGCAAATAATCAAACAATAATGTTCAAAATGATCGCCGCATTTAGATAATCTTCAAATTTTCAAATCGAATCATTTTCAAATTTTCAAATCGATTAATTTTCAAATAATATACAACCGAACATCTATCGAACATCAACTCTCGCTGCCTTCGACTCCGCTCAGTCACCGCTTAAACACTGAACACTGAACACTGAACTCGAAACTCGGAACTCGAAACTCGAAACTCGAAACGAACATCAACTAATCTTCAAATTTTCAAATTTTCAAATAAAACATCAACCGAACATCAATCGAACATCAACTAATCTTCAAATCTTCAAGTTTTCAAATAAAACATCAACCATACATCAACTCCCGCTGCCTTCGAGTGCCTCAGTCAGCGTTAACAAACTCAGAACTCAGAACTCAGAACTCGAAACTCAGAACTAACAACCGACAGTTAGATTCCAATTGGTATAAAATGAAAATTAGATAATGATTCCCCAAATAGGCGTTTTTATTAGCAGTGTACAATCAGAATTTGCAGAAGAACGCAAACTTTTAATTGATTATCTTAAATCGGATAGTCTTTTAGGAATGTTTTTCGTGCCTTTTATTTTTGAGCAATTACCTGCAACAAATCATTCGGCAACTTCTGTTTTTCTTAAAGAAGTAGAGCGATGTGATATCTATATCGGGCTTTTCGGTAAAGAATATGGTTTTCAAGACACCGAAGGCGTTTCCCCAACAGAAAGAGAGTTTAATCATGCATGTCTTCATTCTAAAACCCGACTGATTTTTGTTTGTAATCAAAACGCAGAAATAAGGCATAGTAAGGAAATAGCATTGATTAAAAAAGCAGAACAATTGGTTGTAAGAAAAACATTCTCAACTTTTGCTGAGTTAAAAGCTTCCGTTTATGCTTCTCTTGTCAGATATTTAGAAGAAAAAGAGTTTATCAGAACGCTTCCCTTTGATGCAGCTTTTAATAATAAAGCAAACCTTGATGATATAAATTTTGATAAAATTGTTGAATTTGTCCGAATTGCAAAAGCAAAAAGAGGTTTCCCTTTACCTCTTGAGTCTTTGCCGGAAACCATACTTACACATCTGAATTTATTAGATAACAATCGCTTGTGTAATGCCGCAATTTTATTGTTTGGAAAACAACCACAGCGATTTTTTATTACTTCAGAAATTAAGTGTGCACACTTTCATGGTTTAGAAATTGTTAAACCCATACCCTCTTATCAGGTTTATAAAGGAGATGTTTTTCAATTGGTAAATCAGGCTGTTGATTTTGTGCTTTCAAGAATAGATGTTACTGTGGGAACAAGAGATGCCGGTACACAAGTTCCTGTAAGGTATGAACTACCGCAAGCTGCCGTAACCGAAGCCATTGTAAATGCTATTGCGCACAGAGATTATACAAGTAATGGAAGTGTTCAGGTTATGTTATTTAGTGTCAGCAAGAAAACTCATGTTTTTTTGCATAAAAAATCAGTGACTGATAAGAAAACAGCAAGTGCAAGGCTTGCGAGGATTGAATGTCAGGAGTTTACTTGCGTAAATGACTGACGTGAAAGACGAGCGTAACGCAGCAATTGCTGTTTTCTTGCAGGCACTATTTAAAGATCGGCTTGAAATATGGAATCCCGGTAGTTTACCCTATGGTCTTACCATAGCAAAGCTTAAAGTGCCTCATAGCTCCATGCCTGCTAATCCTTTACTCGCTGAATCTATGTATTTAGCAGGTTATATAGAAAGGATGGGTACCGGAACAGGCGATATTATTCGGCAATGTTATGATTGGGGTTTGAAAGAACCGGAATTTATTCAGGAAGAAGTTTTTAAAACAGTAATCTGGCGCACCGTGCAAGCTACCGTGCAAGCTACCGTGCAAGCTACCGTGCAAGCTACCGTGCAAGCTGACGAAGATTTAAATTTAGCTGCATCAGATTTTGTAAAAAGAGTTGTTCTGGTTTTGTCAAGTGAATTAAAAAGATCTGAAATTCAAGGTGCATTAGACTTAAAGCATCGCGATAATTTTGTTGAAAATTATCTTACTCCGTCTGTTGAATCAGGTTATATTGAAATGAAATATCAGAATAATCCGAATCATCCTCAACAGCGTTACCGTTTAACCCCCAAAGGAAAAAAACTTAAAGAAGCACTCGAAAAAAATAATTAAAATCATGATGATGAAATTTGTAGACTTACAAAAAAAACAACATTAACCGAATGAACATCAACTCCCGCTGCCTTCGTCGCCGCTCAGTCAGCGTTAACTCGGAACTCAGAACTAACAACAAAAATTAATCAAACAACAATTAATCTTCAATCGCCGCGGCGATCAACTAATTTTTAAATTTTCAAATCTTCAAATTGAATAATTTTCAAATAATATACAACCGAACATCAACCAAACATCAACTCTCGCTGCCTTCGACTCCGCTCAGTCAGCGTTAACTCAGAACTCAGGTTTCGACTTCGCTCAACCTGCGGAACTCCGAACTCGGAACTCGGAACCCGAAACCCAGAATCCAGAACTTTAAACTTTAAACCTTTACATTGAGCTTGTCGAAATGTGAAACTTTAAACTCATTAAACTCATTTTCAAACCTGTCTGCCACAGCAGCAAGCCAGGCAGGTTTTCAAATTGACTCATTGGCACATCAGCACAGACACGCCCCGCATGGACGCTTATGAATAAATTACCCATGTATAAAAATTGTTTGCATACAAATTTGGATAATGCTCAATGGTTAGAAGATTGCTTGGTAAATATTCCAAGCAGTGTGAGAATTTAAATTAGTGAAATAGGAGTTAATTATGAATCAGGGCGAAATTATATTATACCAGCCTATTGGTACCCAAAATTTTCAAATCGAAGTAAGAATTGAAGATGAAACAGTATGGCTTACACAGAATCAGATGGTTGAATTATTTGACTCGTCTAAGCAAAATATTAGCCTACATATAAATAATATTTTTAAAGAAGGGGTATTAAACAAAAACTTAGTTGTCAAGTATTCCTTGACAGCTGCCTCTGATGGGAAAAAATATAATATTGCATTTTACAACCTTGATGTAATTATTTCGGTAGGTTATCGTGTGAAATCTATACGTGGAACTCAATTCCGTATTTGGGCAAACAATGTTTTGAAAAATTACTTATTAAAAGGATACGCAGTACATCATCGTGTTGAAAAAATTGAAAAAAAACTGGTTGAGCATGACCAAAAATTTGATTTACTTATAAAAACGAACTCAACACCTAATGAAGGCATTTTCTATGACGGACAAATATTCGATTCATATAACTTTGTTTCAAAGCTTATTAAATCAGCAAAAAATTCAATTATTCTTATTGATAATTATATTGAAGAATTAGTATTAACCTTGCTCTCTAAACGGAACAAAAATGTAACAGCAACAATACACAGCATCTGTTTCAAAACAATTGCATTTAGATTTGTTACGATTTAATGCACAATATCCAACTATAGAGATAAAAACATTTTCTAAATCGCACGATAGATTTTTAATTATTGACAAAAAAACTGTTTATCATATTGGGGCATCACTAAAAGACCTTGGAAAGAAAGCCTGTGGTGAGCTTGTCGAACCATGGTTTGAATTTTCAAAAATTGAAATCAATGCATCAGAAATGATAAAGAAGCTAAAAAAACAATAAATAGTTTAAATTTATAATGAAAGAAGAATCAGACAGTAATCATGGTGAAATAATTTTGTATCAGGCATCGGACAACAAAACTGCATTAGAGGTACGCTTTGAAGAAGAAACGGTTTGGCTTACCCAAGCACAAATAGCAGAATTGTTTGGCACCAAAAGACCAGCTATTACCAAGCATCTGATTAATATCTATAAATCAGGCGAATTAATTGAAAATAGCACATGTTCCATTTTGGAACACATGGGTATAACAGGAGTTCAAAAATATCAAACACAGTATTATAATCTTGATGCCATTTTATCTGTAGGATATAGGGTTAATTCGAAAAATGCAACGCAATTCCGTATTTGGGCTAATGGTATTTTAAAAAGTTACCTGCTAAAAGGATATGCTATTCGCCAGCAATTTGAGCATATTGAAAAGAAATTACATCAACATGATAAAACACTTTTTGAACACGAACAAAAAATTGGTTTAATTATTAAAACGGCATTGCCTCCTCATGAAGGTATTTTCTTCGATGGACAAATTTTTGATGCTTATGCTTTCGTTTCAAAAATTATAAAATCAGCAAAAAAATCAATAATACTAATCGATAATTACATCGACGAAAGTGTATTAACCTTGCTCTCTAAACGGAGCAAAAACGTAACGGCAACAATATATACAACAAATATTTCAAAACAATTGCATTTAGATTTGTTACGATTTAATGCACAATATTCAACTTTAGAAATAAAAACATTTTCTAAATCACACGATAGGTTTTTAATTATTGACGAAAAAATAATTTATCATATCGGGGCTTCTCTCAAGGATCTTGGCAAAAAGTGGTTCGCGTTCTCGAAAATAGAACTTGATGTCAAAGAAATTATGGCAAAATTAGAAAAATAAAATGCCAAATTATCGCACAAACCTCTGGCTTAATTGTATTTTTCTTAAAGACAAAACAGAGCGTGATGATTTTTTAAAATACACAAACGAAAATGGAGTAATGACACGGCCTGCATGGACGCTTATGAATAAATTACCCATGTATAAAAATTGTTTGCATACCAATCTGGAAAATGCTCAATGGTTAGAAGACAGATTGGTAAATATTGCAAGTAGTGTGAGAATATGAAATTAGTGAAATAGGAGTTAAGTATGAATCAGGGCGAAATTATATTATACCAGCCTGTTGGTCAGCCAGATTTTCAAATCGAAGTACGAATTGAAGATGAAACAGTATGGCTCAATCGCCTGCAAATTGCAGAATTGTTCGACAGAGATGTTAAAACTATAGGGAAGCATATAACTAATGCTCTTAGGGAAGAGTTGCAATCAATTTCAGTTGTCGCAAATTTTGCGATAACTGCTTCCGATGGTAAAACATATAAGGTTGAGCATTTTAATTTAGACATGATTCTTTCTATAGGTTATAGGGTTAAATCGCAACGTGGGGTTCAATTTAGAATATGGGCAAATAAAGTGTTAAAAGAATATCTTTTAAAAGGGTACGTAATACATCAGAGGATTGAGAATTTAGAAGATGATGTTTTCCTTTTGAAAAAGAAAGTTGAAGAGTTTGATATTCATATTAAAACAAGTTTGCCTCCTCATGAAGGAATTTTCTTCGATGGACAAATTTTTGATGCTTATGCTTTCGTTTCAAAAATTGTAAAATCAGCAAAAAAATCAATAATACTAATCGATAATTACATCGACGAAAGTGTATTAACCTTGCTTTCTAAACGGAGCAAAAACGTAACGGCAACAATATATACAACAAATATTTCAAAACAATTGCATTTAGATTTGTTACGATTTAATGCACAATATCCAACTTTAGAGATAAAAATATTTTCTAAATCACACGATAGGTTTTTAATTATTGACGAAAAAATAATTTATCATATCGGGGCTTCTCTCAAGGATCTTGGCAAAAAGTGGTTTGCTTTCTCGAAAATAGAACTTGATGCCAAAGAAATTATGGCAAAGCTTAATAACAAATAAAATTAAATTAATACATCAACTCCCGGTGCCTTCGATGCTTCGGCTTAGCTCAGCAACCTCAAGCTCAGTCACCGGTTAAACACTGAACCCAGAACCCAGAACTCAGAACTCAGAACTCGAAACTCAGAACCCGAAACCCGAAACTCAGAACCCAGAACTCGAAACTCGGAACGAACATCAACTAATTTTCAAATCTTCAAATTGAATAATTTTCAAATAATATACAACCAAACATCAACTCTCGCTGCCTTCGACTCCGCTCAGTCAGCGTTAACTTAGAACTCGGAACTCTGAACTAACAACTGAACATCAACCAACATCTTTGCGGCTACCGCCTTTAGCAGCACAAGTCTGCGAGAAACAACGACCATCATTCGCCGCGGCGACTCGCTCAGTCAGCAACTAATATCCGTGTCGGCAGCGCAACAATTCATATAACTATTGAATAAAAATTACATCAAAAATCATTATTAATCTCGTTAAAATTTTAATTTTGTGATTCTTTGAAACATTAATAATTGTCAAAATAAAAAAGATGAAAAAAATACCATACGGAAGACAAAATATAACGGAGGAAGATATTCAAGCTGTTGTTGATATTTTAAAATCCGATTTTTTAACACAAGGTCCGATAATTGCTGAATTTGAATCTGCTTTCTCATCTTATATCGGATGTAAATATGCTGTTGCTGTATCAAATGGCACAGCTGCTCTTCATTTATGCGCATTGGCATTAGATATTAAATCAGGTGATAAAGTAATTACAACGCCTATTACTTTTGCTGCTACGGCAAATTGTGTTCGTTACGCTGGCGGTGACGTTGTATTTGCAGATATTGATCCAAACACATATTTGCTTGACATAAAAGAAGTAGAAAAAAAATTAAAATCTGTTCCTAAGGGTACTTACAAAGGTATTATCCCTGTTGATTTTGCAGGTAGAGCTGTAAATTTAGAAGCATTTAGAAAACTTGCCGATGAATATGGTTGCTGGATAATTGAAGATTCTTGCCATGCCCCTGGCGGTTTTTTCATTGACTCTATGGATGCTAAACATAACTGTGGTAATGGTCAATATGCAGAATTAGCTATATTTTCATTTCATCCCGTCAAACATATTGCAGCAGGGGAAGGAGGAATGATTACTACAAATGATGAAAATCTTTATCACAGACTACGAAACCTCCGTACACACGGTATTCAACAAAATCCAAATCTAAAACAGTTTAATCATGGCGCATGGTATTATGAAATGCAAGAGTTAGGATATAACTATAGATTAACAGATTTTCAGGCAGCATTAGCAATAAGTCAGTTGAAAAGAGCTAAAGAAGGAATAAAAAAAAGAATAAATATTGCATCTGTTTATGAAAAGGCTTTTGCTGGTAAATCATTTATTAAAAAGCAAGTCGGATTAGTAGAAGGTCATGCTTATCATTTATACGTGGTTGAGGTTGAAAACCGCAATGGATTATATGATCACTTAAGAAATTATAATATTTTTCCGCAGATACATTATATCCCTGTACACCTGATGCCTTATTACAGACAATTTGGGTGGAAAGAAGGCGATTTTCCAATTGCAGAGAGCTACTATAATAATTGTTTAAGTATACCCATTTTCCCTACACTTACAGAAGAAGATCAAAAATTTGTGATAGAAAAAGTTTTTGAATTTTTTTGTTAGATAACCTTGTCAATTTTATTAATAGTATTTGAAAAACTTAGAATACTTATAACGTGACTTTAGAAGATCTGAAAATATTGATTTCAAAAGGGGAATCTGAAACTCTTGAATTTAAAAGCAGTTTTAACCAAGAAACAATTGTCTCTTTATCAGCTTTTACTAATACAAAAGGAGGAGTTGTTATTCTTGGTGTTTCTGATAAAAAAGAAATTTCAGGTGTTGTTATTAATGAGGAAACATTGCAAAATTGGACAAATGAAATTAAAACAAAAACATATCCATCTATTTTACCCGATGCTGAAATTTTTGAAATCGATAATAAAGTTATAGTTTCACTTTCCGTTAAAGAATATCCTATAAAACCAGTATCTGTAAAAGGAAAATATTATAAACGAAAAGGAAATTCTAATCATCAGTTAAGTATTCAGGAAATATCTGACCTGCATTTAAAAACATTTAATTCAAGTTGGGATAATTATTTTACCAACAGTTACGATATAAATAATTTATCGTTGGAAAAAATTAACGCATTTACAGATAAATTAAATAAAATCAGAGAAAACAATATTGTAGATGATCCCCTCACTGTTTTGCATAAATTTGAATTGATTAAAGTTGAAAAAATAAGCAATGCTTGTTTTTTATTATTTTCTAAAGATGATGTTTTTCAAGCGACAATTCATGCAGGTCGTTTTTCGGATAGTATTAGCATTAAAGATAATAAAACAATCCGTTGTGATTTATTTGGTCAAATAGATGAGGTGTTGTCTTTTATTAAAAAGCACATCAACAAAGAATACATTATCACGGGTAACCCACAAAGAGAAGAGCGTTGGCAATATCCTCTGCAAGCCCTCAGAGAAATTGTGATTAATATGATTGTTCACCGTAATTATCAGGATGCAGGAGAGTCGATAATAAAAATTTATAATGATAAAATTGAGTTTTTTAATCCTGGTCGTTTGCCAGATGATATTTCTATTGAACAATTAATTTCTGGAGATTATATATCACAGGCAAGAAATAAAAAAGTAGCCTCTATTTTCAAAGATACTGGCATCATAGAGCAATATGGCTCCGGAATTCGCAGAATAAGAGAAATTTTTATTGCATATCAATTATTGCCTCCACAATTTGAGAACTTTCAACATGGTTTTAAGGTTACTGTTTTTTCAAAACTAGAAAAGGTCGTAGAAAAGGTCGCAGAAAAGGTCGTAGAAAAGGTCGTAGAAGAATTAAGCTTAAACCAACAAAAAATAATTGATTGTATTAAATCAAATCATTTCATATCTGCAAAAGAAACTGCAGCAATTATTGGTATTTCTTTAAGAAAAGCACAAGAAAACTTTAAAAAATTAAAAGATAAAAAAATCATTAAACGCATTGGTCCCGATAAAGGGGGTTATTGGGAGGTGTTGAAATGAAAAATTTGTGTATCATCCCTGCACGCGGCGGCAGCAAACGAATACCGCGCAAAAATATAAAAGATTTTCTCGGTAAGCCTATTATTGCATATTCTATAGAAGCTGCACTGAAAAGCGAATTATTCGAAGAGGTAATGGTATCTACCCACGATGAAGACCTTAATAAAAAAAGAATCGATATCGCAGATGTTTACGAAAAGCTGAAAATTATTACGCACATTGTTTAAGCTTACCGATGTATCCAACTTTGACTAATGAAGATCAAAAATTTGTGATAGAAAAAATAATAGAATTTTATAAATAATACAGGAGTTACCCAGTAAATTTTAACAACATGAAAATTGGAGAAAAAATAATAACAGAAAACGATTTATACTTTTGGATAGAAGAGGGTCAGGCAAGTATGGGGGATTTTGAAACCGCCATTAAATTTATTGATACGGCATCTGAAATTGGCGCTGATGGTATAGAATTTCAACTAGCTATACCTGATGAATTTTATATTGCAACACACCCGGCTATTAAGCACTATTCAAAAATAAAATTCACAAATAACCAAATTGCAGAACTAATTCAATACACTAAAAAAAATAAAATTAATTTTATTGCAGCCGTTTTGTCAAAAAGCCTAATCCCGTTTCTTAAAGAAAATGGATGTGATGCTTTTGTTATTAACGCATCTGATATTAATAATCCTGAGATTATAGATGGCGTAATTGAAAGTGGCTTACCTTTTTTTATTTCTTTGCCTTTAGCAAGTGAGTCAGAGATCGATTGGATTGTGGAGCGTTGTATGTCAAAAAAAGCCAGTAATTATGTTTTAATGCATGGTCAACATACAATGGCCAGCGGGGAACATGGTGTAATGCCGGAGCATTCAAATTTGGGGTTTTTATCAACTATGAAAAATAAATATAATATTCCTGTTGGGTTTATTGATCATTCTCCAAATTCCTATATGCCATCAGTTGCCCGTGCTGCTGGTGCAAACTTTATTTCTAAACATCTTTTTCTAGCTGATAATTGTACTGGCCCAGACTGGTTTGTTTGTCAAAATCCAGAAAAAATGAAGGCTACTATTGATTTAACAAGAAGTGTTAGTATGGGATTGGTTTCAAAAGAAAAAGTTCTTGCACCTGGCGAAAATATGGATAAAACAGTTATGAGGCGGAGTATTGTTGCGACATGTGATATTCCTGCCGGTACAGTTATTACTATGGATTTGCTTGCTTTTAAACGTCCCGGTAAGGGCTTGCCACCTAATGAATATGAAAAATTGTTAGGTATGAAATCTATTGAAATAATAAAAAAAGATGAAAATATATATTTAAATAATCTTGAATAATGGATTTTAAATTAAAAGAAAAAGTTGCAATTATAGGTGGCAGCAGTAAAGGACTTGGCAAAGCTTGTGCGATTTCTTTAGCTAAAGAAGGAGTAAATATCGTTTTATGTGCAAATGATACAGAGTCATTGCAAAAAACTAAAACCGAAATAGAAGCTTTTGGTGTTAGGGTACTTGCATTAAATGTTGACATGAGTGCTGAAACTGATAATGAACAAATAATCGAACAGTCTATAAAAATGTTTGGTCGTATAGATATTTTAATAAATAATTCTGGTGGTCCTAAACCAGGTAAGTTTATTGACTTAACTTTGCAGGACTTTGATAATGCTTATAATTCTGTTTTTAAATATAACATCAGAATGATAAAAGCTTGTTTGCCTTTTATGGAAAAAAACAACTGGGGTCGTATAATAAATATTACTTCTTTATCTGTAAAAGAACCATCACCATCTTTACTTCTATCAAATGTTTTTCGCGCAGCCACTGTTAGTCTTGCAAAAAGCATCAGCAAAGATTTGATTGGTAAAGGTATTACGATTAATAATATTTGCCCGGGTGCATTTAAAACAGACAGAGCGATAGAATTGTTGCAACAAAAAGCCAATAACATGGGTATTTCTTTTGATGAAGCAGAACAACTGGCGGTAAATAATTTTCCGCAGAAAAGATATCAAAAGCCCGAAGAATTAGGAGATTTAGTTTGTTTCTTAGCCTCTGAAAAGGCTTCCTCGCTTACAGGAACAACGATTCAAATTGATGGGGGTATTTCAAATAGCTTATTGTAGGGTTGTATGAATAAATTAATGATTGGTTCCGCTAATTTTGGAGTAAAATACGGTTTTAAAAACCAACATAAACAATTAAATTTTGATGCAGTAAGTAATATTTTAGATTTTGCCTGGAAAAATAATATTGATTTTATTGACACGGCAATGGGGTATGGAAATAGTGAAAGTGTTATTGGTAACTATTTGGGAAATAATCTGCAAAAAGATTTTATTATTGTTACTAAAATTAACAAAGTTGAAAATTCATATCTGCACCTTAAAGAGTCATTAGGGAGATTGAAAAAAGAAAATGTTTATGGTGTTTTAGTACATAACTTCAATTATTATGAAGAATCCCATTCAATATATGACAACATTTTAAGATTTAAAGATGAGGGTTATTGTAAAAAAGTAGGATTTTCCCTGTATTATCCTGAAGAGTTGCTTTATTTAATTGAAAAAAAAATCCAATTTGATATTGTTCAAATCGCTTATTCTGTTTTCGACAGAAGATTTGAAAAATACTTTCCTATATTAAAAGAACTTAATGTTGAAATTCATGTCAGGTCTGTTTTTCTTCAAGGTTTGTTTTTTCTTAATACATCGGGTTTAAGCTCACATTTTGATAGGGTAAAACCTAAAATTGAAAAAATTCAGCAACTCAGTCAAACATCAGGTATCAGCATTGCTTCTATCTGCTTAAATTTTGTTAGTCACAATGATAATATTACTAAAATAATAATTGGTGTTGACAATGTAGAAGATTTACAAGACAATATTAATGTTAGTCAAGAAAAAGAAAGATTAAAGCCCTACATCGGGTTTCTTCAGGAACTTGAAGAACAGGACGTAAATATTCTTTTCCCTCATTTTTGGAAATAATTATTATTAAATTCAAATAATTTATCCAACGTTTCAGATGATTTTGTAAATAAATATTTTTCAAATGAATTTTTAACACTAAATTTGTCCAATTAAAAAGTCGTACAGGCGACTTGGATTCATCTTCTACAAAAGATAATTTTATAATTTTATATAAGTTAATCATGAAAAATTTAGCTGTAATTCCAGCAAGAGGAGGAAGTAAAAGAATTCCGAATAAAAACATTAGGCTTTTCAATGAAAAACCAATAATTCAATATTCTATTGAAGCCGCTTATAATTCCGGATTATTTGAGGAAGTAATGGTTTCTACTGATGATCAAAAGATTGCTCAAATTGCAATTGAGCTTGGTGCAAAGGTCCCTTTCTACAGATCTGCTGCTGCAGCTGGTGACCATGCTACTTTAGCCGAAGTAATAATAGATGTAATGGATTCTTATCAAGCTAAAGGGTTAAGCTTTGATTATTTCTGCTGTATATTAGCAACTGCACCATTTGTTACAGTTGAAAAACTGAAAGAAGGCTATAAGAAGCTTATTGATGAAAAATTTGACTCCGTGGTTCCTTTTGTGCACTACCCGGTACCAATACAACAAGCATTAAAAATAAATCCTGAAAACAATAAGGTAGAAATGTTCTTTGATGACCAATATGGAATTAGAACACAAGATTTTGTTCCTTCATATTATGATGCAGGTATGTTTTATTGGATGAAACCAGAGAGCGTGAAAAGCAAAAGAAGGATATCTTGTGACAATACAGGTGCTGTTATTTTATCAGAGTTAGAAACGCACGATATAGATACAGAGAATGATTGGAAAATAGCAGAACAAAAATATTATTATATCCATAATGTAGTAAATAAAAAATAATTCATTTATATATCTCTAAATAACGAACTTAAATTTTATTTTATGTCAAAATCAACAGATTTATATTTAAAAGCAAAAAAAATTATTCCTGGAGGTACACAACTATTGTCAAAGAGACCTGAAATGTTTTTACCTGACTTATGGCCAGCATACTATTCTAAAGCTAAAGGCTGTGAAGTATGGGACCTGGATGGAAACAAATATATAGATATGAGCTACATGGGAATAGGTTCATGTACTATTGGTTATGCAGATGACGATATTGATAATGCAGTTATTGATGCATTAAAAAGGGGGAATATGTGTACTTTGAATGTTCCTGAAGAGGTAGAATTGGCTGAATTATTATGTAAATTACACCCCTGGGCTGATATGGTAAGATTTTGCAGAACAGGTGGTGAAGCTTGTGCTATTGCTATTCGTATTGCTCGTGCTTATTCCAAAAGAGATATAGTTTTATTTGGTGGATATCATGGCTGGAGCGACTGGTATCTGGCTTCTAATATTGAAGATGAAACAAATCTTGACAAAGCCCACTTGTCTGGCTTAGAGCCTAATGGAGTGCCGCAAGCTTTACGAGGAACTTCTATCCCATTTTATTACAACGATACAGAAAAGTTTAAAGAATTAATTGAAAAATATAAAGGTAAAATAGGGGCAGTTATAATAGAGTCAGTTAGAAACAAAGATCCTGAAAAAGAATTTTCTAATACTTTGCGTGAATTATGTACCAAATATAATATTCCATTAGTAATCGACGAAGTTAGTGCAGGATTTAGAATTGCCGTAGGTGGTGCCCATCTAAAACATGGAATCGAACCTGATATTTCTATTTTTGCAAAAGGAATGAGTAATGGTTATCCAATGGCTGCAATTATAGGGAAAAAAAATATTATGGAAGCCTCACAAAATTCTTTTATTAGCAGTACATATTGGACAGATAGAATTGGTCCGGCAGCGGCCCTTGCAACAATAAAGAAAATGATTAATAATAATGTTTATTTACATCTTATTGAAAAAGGCTTGAAAATTAAAGCAATATGGCAAGAATTGTCTGCAAAACATAATATCAAATTAAATTATGGTGGCATGGAACCCGTTCCTCATTTTGGTTTTGCATATAATAATCCATTAGTTTTAAAAACACTTTTTACCCAGTTGATGTTAGATAGGGGCTTTTTAGCTTCTAATGCTGTTTATGCTTCCTTTGCACATAAAGATGAACATATTGACAAATATAAAATAGCAGTAGATGAATCATTTGGTATTATTTCATTAGCAATTAATCAAAATAATGCAGAGTCCCTTCTTAAGGGACCAGTTTGCCATTCAGGTTTTCAGCGCCTCACTTAAGTTCATTATTTTTCCCATATAGAAATTTGCATGGGGTAATTATAAAAAATAAAATACTGCTCAAAGTGCCATTTTTAGAAAATTAAATTTTTAAAAAACTTTTCATCAATATTAAGAATAAGAAAAGGGTGTCTGTAAATTACAGGCATCCTTTTGACATAACTGAATAGGTGACACTGGTTTTTTTATTTTTATTGTTCTTGTTTGTAATACTTATTCTAATTAATAAAATAGTTATATTATGATTTATTTAAAAGTATAATATTAATGAAATCATATTTTTTTGTACCTGCAAACAATCAAAAATATATTAATAAATCTATAGATTTAAAATCGGATTTTATCATTTACGATTTGGAAGAATCAGTATCTCCTAATGAATTAATCGAATCTTTAAATAATTTAAGGAAAATTGTTATAAAGAATAATTATTATGTTCGTCCACATTTTTTTATTAAACCCGAAGAAATAAATGCCGAATTACTCGAAAATTTGATTAAAATAGGTTTTAATAATTATGTAATACCAAAATTATCCTCAATAGTACAGCTAAAGTTAATAAAATCATTTTTTGAAAGTATTAAAAATTACAAACACGATAAATACAATTTTATTTTGTTAGTAGAGAATCCTGCTTTTTTGCTTTGTTTAAATGACGCTTTACACTGCAATTTTCTAAACGTTAAATCTATTGGTTTCGGAAGCCATGATTATTGCAATATCATGGGAATGAAACATACATTGGAAAATTTATATTTTGCCCGGCAAACAGTTTTAAATACTGCAAAAGCGTTCGATTTAGAAGCTATAGACATTGTTTCGCTTGATCTCGTCAATGATTCTGATTTTTGTGATGAAGTAATTAATGGTTTCTCTATGGGGTTTGATGCTAAATTTATTATTCACCCAAAACATTTCCAACTTTTAAATAAAATTCAGTACTATACACATGAGGAGGTTTTAGAAGCGAACCTAGTTTATTCAAAAATTCACAACCTTATTAATGACAAAGTATCTGTTGTAAAAATTGATGGAAAAGTATATGAAAAACCACATATTAACAGAATTATAAACATAATTAACTGGAGGAATAAAAATGGAGGGAAATAGAATGGGTCGATACTTCGAAGAGTTTGAAGTCGGTCAAATAATAAACCATTGTCAGTCAAAAACAATTTTTGAAAGCGACAATAATCTTTTCAGTTTGTTAACAATGAACCATCATCCGGTTCATATTAATATTGACTATTGTAAAAATCAACAACATGGTCAAGTACTTGTTCCTGGAACCCTAGTATTCTGTTTGATAGTACATATGTCAGTTATGGATATAAGTGGTCTGGCTATAGCAAACTTGGGTTACGAAAACATTGAACATCTTGCCCCTTCTTTCATAAATGATACTCTTTATAGCAGAACTGTTATTCTGGATAAAAAAGAATCAAAATCAAAAAATGACAGAGGAATTGTTTATGTTGAAACTATTGGTTCAAATCAAAATAATATAGATATCATAAAATTTCGCAGAAAAATTCTAATTAAAAAAAAGGGCTTTTAAAATGGAAAAGAAAAAATATTTAATGCGCAGTTTAATGTTTGTGCCTGGTCATAATGACAAACTGCAACAAAGTGCATCAAAATCTGATGCAGATGTAATTCTTCTTGATTTAGAAGATTCTGTGCTTCCTATTTCAAATAAACAAATTGCCCGTGATACGATTGTAAAAAATGTTAGTGCTGGTTTATTCAAAAACTATGAAGTTTTTATAAGAATAAATGAAAGAGATAGCGGCTTTTTGTTAAAAGATGTGCTTCAAACAACAATTCTAGGTGTAACAGGATTTTTATATTCAAAAACATATAATGCTAAAGATATCATTTTTTTTGATAAATTATTAGAGACAATTGAATTGGAAAAAGGTTTCCCAGTTGGAACATTTAAAATAATACCCATTTTAGAAACAGCATCTTCAATTATTAAAGCGGATGAAATAGCAACAGCATCTTCAAGAAATGTTGCAATAGGCTTTGGCTCCGAAGATTTTGTAAGCGATTTACAAGGGATTAGAGATTTTGAAGAACCGCAGGAACTTTTTACACCAAGAGCTTGGGTTGCTATGGTAGCAAGAACTCATAATTTAATTCCAATAGATGCTGCTTATATAATAATTCATGATTTAGAAGGTCTTGAAAAACATTGTGCATTGGGAAGAAAACTGGGATATGCAGGAATGTGGACATTGCATCCTAAACAAAATGCAATACCAAATAAATTCTTTGCCCCTTCAGAAAAAGAAATAGCTGAAGCTTATGAAATATTAAAATTAGATGAAGAAGCTCAAAAATTAGGAAAAGGTGTTGCTATTATAAATGGATCTTTTATTGGTCCTCCACTTGTTGTAAAAGCAAATCACATTATAGAGAGAGTAAAATTAATTAAATCAAAACAAAAATGAAACTGATAATTATTGGCGGTTATGGCAATGGTACTGTTATCGCACAAATAGCAGAAGAAATTAATAAAGTTGAGAATAAATGGGAAATCATAGGATTTCTAAATGATTTTGAAGAAGGGTCTATCAATGGATATCCTATTCTTGGAAAGGTAGAGCACGATGTGGTTCAAAAATATCTTCAAGCTGAAGATGTATTCTTTTTTTATGCATTAATTTCAATTAAGTTAAATTTTAAATCTCTGAATAAACTTCATAATTTAAAAATACCTTTAGAAAGATTTGCAACATTGATTCACCCTACTGCAGTTATTTCAAATGCAGCGACAATTGGTCATGGAGTAAGTATTCAGGCTTTTTCTATTGTTGGTCCCAATGCCAAAGTAGGAAATTTTATTCAGGTTTTTGGGCATGCCACGGTTGGTCATAATTGTATTGTTGATGATTATGCATACGTGACTTCCAACTCAATCATTGGGGCACATGTTCATTTAAAACAAGGTGCCTTCCTTGGTGTAAACTCCACTACACTTGACCGGGTTACTATTGGAGAATGGTCAATTGTTGGTCAGCATTCAAATGTGATTAAAGATGTTCCAGATTATACAAAAGTAGTTGGAAATCCTGCACGAATTATTGGTAAAGTTGAATGAACGTTTTTTTTCGTGTTGATGCGAGCCCAACCATTGGTTATGGTCATTTGGTACGTTCATTAGCTGTTGCAGATGGTATCAGATCAAAGCATTTGACAAGCAATTTTCTCTTTATTGTAAATAGTTTTTCAAAAGCTATTGAGAAAATTCATCAACTGAATTTTAAAACCATTGTTGTCCCAGATAAGGATAATGAAGAAACTTTTCTCAATCTGTTTTTCCAAAATCAGGAACTTTCTATTATTGTTTTTGATAATATGAATAAATACTCTTTCAGCTTTATTGAAAATTTAAAAAAAAATAATAAAGTTGTGATGGTACACTCCTATTCAGAAGGAAGGTATTTAGCTGATCTGGCAATATACCCTGCCGCCCACCTGCCCGAAGATTTCATTATTGACAAAAATTGGACAAAACACAAAACAAATTTTTTACATGGGCTTGATTATGTACTGCTAAATAAAAATATTCTGGAAACAGAAAAGAAAAAAATAGTGGCTGAGCCACCTAAAAAAATAGTATTTATTGCAGGGGGAAGCGATCCCTCGAATAGCTTGCTGACTTTTTATGACTGGTGTAGAGAATCAAATTTTGATCAGAACTTTCAGTTTTATTTACTCTATGGGCAAGCCTGCTGTTACATTAATGAAATAAAAAATTATCCAGAGAATTCCCACCTGCATTTTCTTCCCTTTTCTGTTGATTTTATTAAAGATGCAGATATTGCTGTTTGTGCATTTGGTGTAACCTTATATGAACTGGTATATTTAAACATCCCAACTATCTCATACGGACACACGCTACTTCATGCAGAGGCTTCAAAAAGATTTGCTGAAAAATATAATTGTACAGTAAATATGGGATTGTTATCCATGTTAGACTGTCAATCGTTTAAACACACGCTTGAAATTCTTATTGAAGATTTTCAAAAAAGAAATGATTTGTTTATCAAAAGTAAAGGTCTTATTGATGGAAACGGAATTAACAGATTTGTTGAAAATATAGAATTATTAATGCACGCAAATGTCAGTCAATAAAAACAAAACATTCATCATTGCAGAACTTTCTGCAAATCATAATAATAGTTTTGATATTGCTGTAAAAACTATTGAGGCAATGGCTGATGCCGGTGCTGATGCCGTAAAGGTTCAAACCTACAAACCGGAATCTTTAACATTAAATGTTGACAATGAAATTTTCGGACCCAAAAAAGAAGGAATCTGGAAAGGGCAAAGACCATTCGATATCCTTTCTCAGGGCTCTATGCCTTATGAGTGGCAACCAAAATTAAAAAAAATTGCCGAAAGTCTAGGCTTAATTTTTTTCTCATCACCATTTGATTTTGAAGCTGTTGATTTTTTAGAGTCATTCAATAATCCTATTTACAAAATTGCTTCATTAGAAATAAATGATATTCCTTTGATTAAATATATAGCTTCAAAAGGTAAACCCATGATTATGTCAACTGGTGTTGCCTCTGAAAACGATATTCAATTAGCACTTGAAACATGTTATGGTGTTGGAAACAATCAAATTTCTTTATTGAAATGTACTTCAGAATATCCGGCAACAGTAAGTCAGGCAAACCTGCTCACAATTCCTAAAATAAAAAAACGCTTTGGTGTAAACGTGGGTGTTTCTGACCATACTATGGGGTGCATAGTCCCGATTGTGGCTGTATCTGTAGGCGCTACAATAGTAGAAAAACATTTTATTTTAAGCCGCAAACTTGGTGGTCCGGATTCCACCTTTTCAATGGAGCCTGATGAATTCAGGGAAATGGTACAATACATTAGACTTTCTGAAATTGCACTCGGTAAAGCAACATTGGATGTCTCTGAAAAAGATAAGTATCGTCGCCGATCTTTGTTTGCTGTAGAAAACATAAAGGCAGGAGAGATGTTAACAGAAAAAAATATTAAAAGCTTAAGACCCGGAAATGGAATCGCCCCAAAATATTATTATGAAATATTAGGAAAAATAGTACAAAAAGATATTATAAAAGGGGAACCATTAAATTGGGATTTTTTTGTTTAGAATTTTTTAATGAAATAATAAAAATTATCACTTAATTATTTACTAAAATTAATTTATATGAAGTACTGTAAAAATTGTTTAACACCAGAGTCTAACCCTGGGACTACATTTAATGAAGAAGGTATCTGTAAAGTATGCGGTTACTATCAGAAAGAAAAAAAGTATGTTGATTGGGATAAAAGAATGGATGAGATAAAAGAAATTGCATCTTGGGCGAAATCAAAAAGTAATGGTAAATACGATGCTGTTATTGGAGTTAGTGGAGGAAAAGATAGTTTAAGGCAGGCATTATTTGCCAGAGATGTACTGGGACTAAATTGTCTTCTGGTCAACAATCCTCCTGATATTATTACCGAAACCGGCAGGAAAAATATTGAGAACATTCAGAACCACGGTTTTGATTTGATAAAATATTATGGGAATCCTGTTGTTTATAAAAAGATAGTATTAAGAGCATTAAAAGAATACGGAAACCCACAAAAGCCTTCTGAATACACTATAGCTGCCATTCCCATCAGAGTTGCCATCAATTTTAATATCCCGCTTGTTATTCATGGGGAAAATTCCGCATTAGAAATGGGAGAACCAGAAAAATTTACAACCAAAGAAGATCTTGGCGGGAGTGCAATTGGTTTTGCAAACAGTAACACGGTACAAGGGGGCAAGGCATCGGATTGGGTTGGTGAAGGCGTTACTTTAAGCGATTTGCTTCCTTATCAATATCCATCGTTAGATGAAATTAAAGCGTCTGGTGTGCATGCAATTTACTTAGGATACTATTTGAAAGATTTTAACTCATTTATGAATGCGAAATTAGGGATAAAAAATGGATTGAGTTTTAGAGATGAAAGTCTGTATGACCTAGGCAGATATCATCGGTATTCAGCTTTAGATGCTAATATTAATCAAATAAACGGTTGGATTAAACATGTAAAATTTGGATATGGTTCCGCTACAGACAGAGCCAGTATAGACATTCGTGAAGGTAAAATTACCCGGGAAGAAGGAATTGCTTTGGTTAAAGAATTTGATGGTCGCTGCACGGATAGGTTTATTTCTGAATATTGTGATTTTCTCGGAATTTCTGTTAATGAATTTAATGAAATCATAGAAAAATATCGGGGTAAAATGTGGATAAAGGATGCTGATGGGAAATGGAAGATAGATAGTCCTATTTGGGAACAAGAACCAGTCAATAAAAATACAGATATTAAAAAAGTTATTAGGAGGTTGAATGCAGAACTGGGGATAGTACAAGATATTGAATAGATATTATTTCTTTTTTAATGTTAAATGCATCTGCAAGTTACCTTTATTATAGTAATTGTGCAGATGCATTTAAAAATTATTTAAAAATTATTTTTTATGAAATTTAATCACAGGCTTAATTTTTTTATAAACGATAAGCAATATACTTTTCGTACTCTTTTACCTGAAGATGTTTCCCCTTTATATGTCCAATCTTTAAATGAAGAAAGAACCTTTATTGAAAATGTGCCGGAGTTAATAGATATTAATAGTCAAAAAGAGTATATCAGTAGTATATTAAGTTCTAAGCATGATTCAATTTGCGGTTTATTTTTAGAAAATGAGTTAATTGGAACTGCGGGCATTCAAAATTTGCTTGGTAAAGATCAGGTTATAGTTGTTGATGGATATACAAATAATAGTACTATTGGCATTTTAGTCCTCTCTAAAGCAATCCGTGGTATAGGTTATGGAAAAACACTTGTTTGGGCAGGTTGCCTGCTTGCAAATAAATGTTATGGTATAAATATTTTCGAAGCATGTATGTTTAAAACAAACCCCCCTTCATTAAAAGCTTTTTTAGCTTGTGGTTTTAGCATTACTAAAGAAAACCTGAAATCTTATAATGTTGAATTGAATATTAAAAACCTTAACCCTCCTGGATTCATTGATGTTCCATCAATACATTTTTTATCAGAAAAAAATAATAATGCTTAATTCCTACTTTTTTATTCCGAAAAATATTTTTCGCCAAGCGAAAAAGAAGTGAGCGATGCAAAAGAAATGTTGCAACTAGCTCAAAATGCATTTAATGAAAGCAAAGGTGTGGCTTTATACAATGGCAAATTTATTGGTCCTCCAATGATTTTAAATGCGAGAAAAATTCTAAATAGGAATGAATTAATTTTAAGGAAAAAAAAATAATCTTTTTATGATTATTTATCATTGCATTACTATTAAAAATGGTAGTAGCAAAAGGATATAACATATTATTTTATAATCATTACAAATATTAATTTTGGGAATATTCAGCGCCTTACAAGAAAAAACACAATTACTGATAGGTAAAGACTTTTATAATTTTCTGTCGCATTCAAAAAATTATGTTTCTGCAGAAATATTTTCAAAAGGGCTTGGAATAATTACGATTCCTATTTATACTCGCTTACTTGTCCCCGAAGATTATGGAATTTTTGCTATTCTTGGTTCATTTCTTGCCATTTTTGGAATAATCTATTCTATGGGAATTAATAGTTCGGTTATTCGTTATTACTACGAGGGGAAAGATGATTTTGATAAATTTTTAGGCTCGGCAATTTTTTTATTATTGCTATGGATTGTTCCCTTAAGCTTTATTCTTTTTATTGGCAAAGATATTTTATTGAAATTTTTTCAGATTCCTATAGGAATGATCTATATAGGAATTGGAATCGTTTCTTTTCAGATTTTTATTACCCTTTATGAGGGGCTTCTGCAGGCAACAAAACAAAGTAAAAAAGTCGCATTTTTAAATATAATCAAGAAAATATTATTGGTTATCTCTACTGTAACATTGATTCTTATTATGCAAAAAGAAAAATATTACGGTATGGCTTATGCAACGTTATTTATAACGGTTTTATTTGGGGGTTACAGTATTTACCAAATTGGAAAAAAAGCTACAATTTGCCTTAAAAAAGAATATATAAAGTATGCTTTAATTTTATGCATTCCTATTGTCTTTCATCTGTTATCTCAATATATTCTAAGTTCTTTTGACCTTATAATAATTAATCAATTAGTCGGCTCTAATGAAACAGGCTTATACTCGCTTGCTTATAATATCGGGGGGATACAGAATATGATATGCTTTGGCATGCTTTACGCCTGGACTCCTATCTTCTATGAAAAATTAAAAGAATTCAAATATGACGATCTAAACGCTTTAGCCTCAAAATTTGCACGGATTATATATCTGTCTGCATTTGCCCTGATTTTATTTGCCCGGGAATTAATGATAATTCTTGCCGATGAACAATTTCATAGCGCTCTGGATATTATTCCAATTGTAATAATGTCGTATGTTTTTTTCTTTTTATACTCCCTCTATGTAACTTTTGCATTTTATAAAAAGAAAACACAGCTTATTGCTCTTTTTACAATTATCGCCGGGGGTATTAATATCGGGTTAAATTATTGGCTCATTCCTTTGTTTGGGTATAAAATAGCTGCATGGACTACCCTCATTTCTTATGCCTGTTTATTTGTTTTGCATTATTTGAATGCGCGTGTTATTCTAAAAACAGATTGGATTATTTCTTTAAAAAAATTATTGCCGAATTTATTGGTATTAACAGGGTTTGTGCTTTTATTTAGTTATATATCCATTGTTACTTCAAATAATTTTATTCTTATTCCTGTTAAAATATTTTTGCTCATAGCTTTAATTTTTCTGTATTTTGGGAAGAAACAATTTTTGAAAATTAAACCTTAGTCCAATCTTTAATCTTTTTCCTATAAATAAAAAGTGTTTTGTTAATGCAAATTTATGTTATCAAAATTAATAACCGACATAGGTAAAAAAATTATTAAAAGCGAGATAAAGCGTCTCCAACTTAAACGTACCTGTAGAAGTTTAAATATCATCTCTGCATTAAAATATAAAACATACTGCACAAAAACAAAGAATAAAGACCACAATGATTTAAATAACATTGTTCCTGATTTTTTTTTATGGAATAAAGAATATTTTTCTAATAATAATTTTTATGGTATATCTGATATTTTTAGGGAGTATTCACTATGTAATATTATTCCAAAAGCAGCTATTGAACATGGCGTTTACTTTGGGAAAGAAGTTATGGATTATGAGGCTGCTAAAAATCCGACAAATAATATTATTACCTTTAGTCAATACAGGTATGAAGTGTTATCAGAAAAAACAAAGCAAAATATTATTTGCTTAGGTCCTTACATACATTATGTTAAGCCATTTTTAAATGAGGATTTTCATAATGAAAAAAAAGCTTTAGGTAAAAATTTATTGGTTTTTCCAAGCCATTCTGTAGATTTAGTTACCGCTGAATATGACATCGAGATTTTTTTAAACGAAATAAAAAAAATAGCACCAAATTTTAATACGGTCTCTGTTTGTATATACTGGAAAGATTATTTAATGAAAAAGCATTTACCTTACCAAAATGCCGGATTCAAAATTGTGTCTGCAGGTCATAGAAACGACCCCAGATTTTTAAGCCGATTAAAATCTATTATCTTGCTTTCAGATATTACTATTTCTAATAGCTTGGGTACTCATTTAGGATATTCTATCTTCCTCAACAAGCCACATATTTTAAAAATCCAAAAACAAAAATATAGTGAAGATAAAGTCGGCGCATACAACAATGCTATCACTAATAGATTTGTTGGTAAAAACGAAAATTTTTATGATATAATAAAAAATGAAAAGGATGTTTTCAATACCCTTTTTTCAGAATATACTGAAACTATTTCTAAAGAACAATATGAATTATGTAATTATTACTGGGGGTTTGATTTTATAAAAAAACCTGAAGAATTAAAATCAATACTGAAATCACTAGTTTGAAACAACGAAACATCAATAATTAAAATTATTAAATAATATGAAACTGATAATTTTAGCCGGTGGATTTGGAAGTAGATTAGGAAGTCTTACAAATTCAATTCCAAAACCAATGATTCCTGTCGGAGGAAAGCCTATAATGTGGCATATTATGAAAATATACGCTCATTACGGAATAAAAGATTTTATAATTTGTCTGGGTTATATGGGAGATGTAATTAAAGATTATTTTCTTCATTATGAATCAAAAAACAGGGACTTTACAATTAATCTTCAAAACAACAGTATAGTGTTTCATAACGAACTTTTGGATAATGACTGGAAAATTACTTTAGTAGATACAGGACTAAATACATTGAAAGGTGGTCGGCTCAAAAGAATTGAAAAATATCTGACAGATGATATAAATTTATTAACTTATGGCGATGGTGTTGCAAATATTGACATTAGAAGTTTAATAGATTTTCATAAAAAGAAAGGGAAAATTGTAACGATTTCAGGTGTTCATCCTCCTGCCAGATTTGGGGAGCTTATTGCAGATGGAGACATTATATCTTCTTTTCAAGAAAAATCCCAAACATCTCAGGGAATGATTAATGGTGGTTATATGGTCTTCAATAAAGAACTATTAACATATCTTTCACAAGATGAATCATGTGACCTGGAAGCAGGTGTATTAGAAAATTTAGCGAAGCAGGAAGAAATAGCGGTTTATAAACATGATGGATTTTGGGCTTGTATGGATCACGAGAGAGATTTGGTTTATCTTGAAAAATTATGGAACAATAATAATGCATTTTGGAAAGTATGGAAATAATAAATAATTTTAATGACGCCTACAGAGGGAAAACAGTACTGGTAACAGGTCATACAGGCTTTAAAGGTTCGTGGTTGTCAATTTGGCTAAAAGAGCTTGGCGCTAAAGTAGTAGGATATGCGCTAGACCCCTTTTCCGATAAAGATAACTTCGTGTTATCTAACCTCAGTAGTAAAATTATTGACGTAAGAGGTGATATCAGGGATAGAAAAAAATTAAATGAGGTTTTTAAAAAATATTCCCCTGATATTGTTTTTCATTTAGCAGCGCAACCTTTGGTAAGGATATCTTATGAAAATCCCGTTGAAACTTATGAAACAAATGTTATAGGGACGATTAATATTTTAGAAGAAATTAGAAATAACCCTTCCACAAAAATAGGTATTATCATAACAACGGATAAGTGTTATGATAATAAAGAACAATTGTGGGGCTATAAAGAAAACGATGCTATGGGGGGGTATGACCCATATTCTTCTTCAAAAGGCGCTGCTGAATTAGCAATAAACTCATGGCGTTTATCTTTCATGAATCCCGTTGATTATACGAAACATCGTAAATCAATTGCCAGCGTTAGAGCTGGAAATGTTGTTGGGGGAGGAGATTGGGCAAAAGACCGAATCATTCCGGATTGCATTCGTGCTATTGAGATGAACCTGCCAATCGAAATCAGAAGCCCTGACGCAATAAGACCATGGGAGCATGTTTTAGAAGCATTAAGCGGTTATCTGCTGCTCGGAGAAAAAATGCTTTTTGATCCATTAAAATATTGCCAGGCATGGAATTTTGGTCCGGAATTAAAATCAATTGTTTCTGTTTGGAATATTGCTGAATTAATAGTTAAGTCTTATGGCAAAGGAATGTTAAAAGACGTTTCTGATTCACTAGAATTGCATGAAGCAAAAATACTTGCACTTGATATTTCAAAAGCAAAATTTTTACTTGGTTGGTCTCCGCGATTAGATATACACAAAACAATTGAATTAACAGTTGACTGGTATAAAAAATACTTCTCTTTTGACACTTACGATCTTTGTGTAGATCAAATAAAGATTTTTCAGACTACCGGGTCTGACATAATACTTTCTAAAAATATAAAATAATATTTTTCCACATCAAATGCAAAGCATAAAGTTATCCGTCTGTATCCCTGTATATAATAATATTCGTTTATTTAAGTGTTGTCTTGAATCAATTATTCAAGCCATAAAAGGCATAGAAGACAAAGTTGAAATTGTTATTAGTGATAACGCATCTGAAGATAATATTTTTACATGCTATGAAAAGTTAAAAAATCAACATGAAAATGTAAATTTTATCTTTTCAAGAAGTTCCGAGAATAAAGGAATGGCATATAATTTCCATAAAGTTGTAGAGCTTTCCAATGGTGAATTCTGCTGGATAATCGGTTCGGATGATTTTGTTGCGAAAGATGGTGTTAAAAAAATACTACATGTTCTTGAAAATTGTAATAAAATTGATTTTATAAGTGTAGCCTTTTCTCATATTGATTTGTTACAATATAGTAAAAACAATGAAAATTCAGAATTTATTTGTAAAAACATTAAGTCTGAAATTGAAAATGTTTCCAGCAGAACAATCAATGCAAAATCAAAGCATACTGATGGATATAAAATCTGGGATGAATTGGTTGATCCTTCTTATAATAATGTTATGCTGGGATCAATGATGACGGGTGTTTTCAGAAGGCAACTTTGGTTGTCTGTTGATGTTCAGGGAATGGATAAAAATTCGCAATTTTCAAATATCGAAAATACGTATCCGCATTGTGCTGTTTATGCAAGATCAATGATTGGTAAACCTGCATATTATATATCAACCCCTGTGATTATAGTAGGGGCGGGTGCCAGACCATGGGTTGGGTCTAATTGGTGGAACGGTTCTTTACCTGTTATTTATTTTAAAATTTGGAATGAAATCATTAATGAGTATAAAAAAGGAGGTTTAAAAAGATTTCAAGTTTTTAAATGCAGACTAGAGATTGCCAAAACAATTGGGCGGTTTTTCTATCCTTATTTTTATTTAAAATATATTAGTAACCAAAAAATTAAAAATTCAGACATAATAAGCCTGAAAAAAGCATTTCTTAATGTTTGGTTTGCTCCAACATTTTATATTGGCTTACTAAAAGGGGTTATTAAAATTCACTTTTATAAAATAAAAGAATAACCGATGAAAAAAGTAATAATAACTGGAGCAAATGGTTTTATCGGTAAAAATTTATCGGAATTTTTAATTGATAAAGATATTACAGTGTACGCTGTTGATAAAGAATTTAGGGAAATTGATGAAACTGATTCAAAATCAAAAAAGAAAATATTTATAAGAAATGAATTAGTAAACATATCTGTATTGCCGGAATTAATTACAGACAGAGATATTGATGTAATTTATCATTTGGCATGGGATGGGGTAAATCCTGAAATGAGAAACGATTTTTCAAAACAAATTTTAAATATTTCCTATTGTATAGAACTTGTTAAAGCAGCAAAAATTATTGGGGTTAAACGGGTAATATTTTTAGGTTCAACGATGGAGTTTATTTACAATTCTATTCCTATTGATGAAAATGCGATTCCAACACCACAAAATGCCTATGGAAGCGCAAAAGTAGCTTCTCGTTATTTATCTGCTCAATTAGCAAATGATTTAGGTTTAGATTTTATTTATGGAATTGTTACAAGCGTATATGGCAAAGGGAGAGAAGACAATAGCGTAATTCACTATACAATTAAAAAATTATTAAATGGAGAAAAGCCTTCTCTGTCAAAACTTGAACAAAAATGGGATTTTATCCATATAAATGATTTGGTAAATGCGCTTTATTTGATAGGTAAATGTACTTACTCAAAAAATATTTTCCCTATTGGCAGAGGGGATAATTTTCCTTTAAAATATTATATTAATATTATTAGGGATTTAATAGACGAAAAGCTTCCTTTGGGAATAGGAGATGTTCCTTATACAAACAATCAGTTACCGTCATCCTGTATTAATCCTCAATTATTAAACCTTGCTACAGGTTTTGTTGCAAATATTGATTTTGAAACGGGCATTAAAGAAGTGATTGATTACTATAAAAATTCTTATCTCGTTTAAACATTGTTTATAAAAATTCGATTCTCTCTTGTTAAAAATTTCTATCATAACACCAAATTACAATTATGCACATTTTATTGAGCAAACAATAAAAAGCGTTGTGGAGCAAAATTATGAATCTATAGAATATATAATTGTAGATGATGGTTCAAAAGATAATTCTGTTGAAATTATTTCAAAATATGCAGAAAAACATCAAGATAAAATAAGATTTTTCCCAAGAACGAACTATGGCTTGGCTAAAACACTCAATTTTGCTTTTAAACAAGCTACCGGTGACGTTATTGGCTGGCTTAATTCTGACGATACTTTATGTGAGGGTGCTGTAAAAATGGTAATGGATATTTTTAATTCTAAACTTGATACAGATATTGTTTATGGAAATTATAACCTGATGAATCAGGATGGTCAGGTACAATTTGAACACAAGCATTTAAAATTCGATTATGCAAGCGGTGTATTTAAAGGGTTTGGAAATATACTTACATCTAATTCTTTCTTTTGGAAAAGTAGTTTATTTGAAAAGTATGGATACATAAATGAAAATTTTAAATATAATGTTGATGGTGAGTTTTTCTCAAGAATAACAATCAACACAAAAATAGCTCAAATAAAAAAACCTTTGGCAAATTACAGGCAGCATGGTGCTACTTTGACATCAGAGAAAAACCCAATTGCAGAAAAACAAAAACAAAAAGAACTTTCTTTTGAATTTGAAAATTCCTATAAAAATTTAAAAATATCAAAAATCGTATCTTTAAAATATGTCTTTTTTTTAAAATATTATTATTTATCAAAAAGAATTATTTTCAGAGCACTTCAAGGTCATTATTTTGATAGAATAAAAGCGAAAATTTGAAATAATTTCGGTTACTCAAATTCGCATAATTTAATTCGCTGAAAAATAAGGTCAGCAGCCATTTTTCAAGAGAATAATAAAATATTTTTTGTTTTTTCTGTTTTCATAAAAAAATAGGACTGAAATCAAAACAATATAATATTCCGGTGCGCTGCACCTTTGTAAACAACGCAGCTATCGCTGCTACAAATGTTATCGCAGCTCTGCTGCTAAATTTGGTATGCAGCGACAGAGCCGCATAATATTTGCAGCGGCAGAGCCGCAAGATATTTGTAGCAGCAGAGCTGCGATAATATTTGTAGGTGCAGAGTACCGTAATATATACTGAGCGAATACAAATTTAATTATATTTATGTACCCATTTTTGCTATGCTGTCGAAGTATCTTTTGCATGGATTAATGATAACAATCGTTTCAAATTACAAAAATAAATAGTTCTTTTTCATGCGAAAGTTTAGTAATTTATTATTCCTACTTTTTACACTTATTTAGCTTAAAAAAATATGTTTTTTTTCAGACTTATATTAATCGGCTATCTGATACCGGCCTTGTTTGTAGATGTTTTAAAAGTTCAGATTGGATCTTTCTATTACCTTGATTTTTTTTTCTTAAGTTCACTTATTTACATTCTGAAAAATTATAAGATTCTTTTTAAGGCAACCCATTTTTTTAAAGCAAGCCTGATATCAATAAAACTTTTAAAATATTTTTTAATTTTATGTCTTTTTTATGTTATCATTTCTTATCTTAATTACATTCAAATACACAATATAGATGACAGTGACGGATTTAAACTTATTGACAGCTATATACCCAGACATTCCTATTTCATATTTTATTCTTTAATTGGTATTTCTTTATTTTTTTCTATCAGTAAAAACTTTGATAAATTTATCAAAGATTTAGATTTAGTATTTTATTTAACTCCTCTTATAATTGTTTCACAATATTTAGGATTTTCTGAAAGTCGCATAGGCAGCACATTGATTCCTTTTTGCATCTATTATATTTATAATAAAAATAAAATACTTGCAATTATATACTTTTCGGCTTTTTTTATAATGTATTATGGAGAAAACACAACAAATATTTTGAGCCTTTTTATAACTCTTATTTTTATATTAGATAAAGAAAAGTTTTTATTCAAAAGCGCAATAAAATATAAATTTTTATTTATTGGTGTTATTTTTTTTCTCGGGAATTTAGCTTATTCAAATATTAAAAACTTGCAAGATTACGATGAAAATGTTGGTGGAAGATTGTTATTCTGGCAAGATAATTTCGAAACATTAGAAAAAACAAATTATATGGGAGTCGGTTTTGGCACCCCCTATTTTAGCAGTATAGGTGCTTTTTACTTATCGGGATATGATGAAAATGAAGTAGAAATTGATGTTATTTATGTTACAGGCCAGCATAGTTCCATAATTAATATGTTTTACCGCGTTGGGATTATCGGCGGGGTTCTTTTTGTTTTATTTAACGTGTATGTTCTGTGGGAAACCCGTAGAACAATAATTTTACTGCGCAACCAGAAAAATAAACAGATGAAAGAATTGGTTAATGTTTTTCTTTTAGCTCTTGTACTTGGCTTTATGAACGTAGCATTTCATGTAGGTTTGGAAAGCCCTCGTGTATTTATTGGTTATTTAATATTTATTTCACTTATTATTACAATAAATAATATTTTAAGAATAAAAGCAAAAGAGGTGTTGCCCGAAAACCAAAGCACATAAAAAGCATTAATCATATAAATTTCATTTTATCAGAAAAATTTTAATTATAGGACCTCTGCCTCCCCCTTTTGGTGGTATTGCAGAAACTATTTTGCTATTACAAAGCTCTGATTTTAATAGTAGCTTTTCTGTTCGTTGTACGAATATATCTTTTCATTCAGCAAATTTTTTTTCACTTTTTATTAATGCCCTAAGAAGTATTACCGTATTTATCTGTCAATTATACAAGTTTAAGCCTTCTATTGTTATATTTCATTGCAGCGGCGATATAAGCGCGTTCCGTGAGTTAATTTTATCCTGCATTGCAAAATTATTTTTTAAAAAAACAATCTGTCATTATCATGGTGAATATGTTTCTTTCCCTTTCAATCCTCATAAATACGAAAGAAATAATAGCATCTGGTGGGAAAAAATTTTCTTTAATATCTTTTTCCATTTTTCCAATAAAGTATTTGTTCTGACAGATAAAATTCTTGATGATTTCTGCATTCATCTTAATAAGAAAACATTCAAAAAATTGTCGGTTTTAAATAATTTTATCAATATCGGATCTTTTAAAGAAAAAATAGTTAATACAAAATATATTAAAATATTGTTTGTCGGTCGCTTAGAAAAGTTAAAAGGGTACTATGATTTTGAGAAAATTATTGGTTCAATAAATAAAAAATATAATAATGTCCATTTTCTGATCTGTGGTGCAAAAGGGGCTGATGTAAATTATCATATTTTAAATAAAAAAAATGTTTTTTATCAGGGCGAAATTTTTGGCGAAAAAAAATATCAGATTTTTGCAGAGGCAGACATTCTTGTTTTACCTAGCTATTCAGAAGTATTTCCCGTTGTTCTTTTAGAAGCAATGGCTCAAGGCTTGCCTGTTGTATCAACAAATGTTGGAGCAATTCCTGAGATTATAAAAGATGGTGAGAATGGTTTTCTTTGTGAACCCGGAGATGTTAATGCCTTGCTCAAAAATGTTGTCAGTTTAATTGAAAATGCCGGTTTGAGAAGTTTAATGGGAAAGAACAACAAAGAAAAAGCATTAAAAAAATATGCCGTACAAAGAGCGGTTAACCAGTATAGGGAAGCATGTGAAATATTATTGTCAAAAAAAAATCAATGAAAAAAATTCTCTTTTTGATTCAACTCCCTCCCCCCGTACATGGAGTTTCTGTTATGAATAAAATAGTTTTCGAAAGTAAACTGATTCAAAAAAATATCCATTCTGTATTATTAGAACTGAAATTTTCAAAAAATTTTAATGATTTAAATAAAACAAGCTTTTCAAAATTTTATACCCTTATCTGTTTATGGTTTAAATTCATTAAAACAACTTTAAAAGTAAAACCTGATTTCGTTTACTTTACCATTTTCCCTACAGGTAAAATATTTTTTCGTGATTTGATTTTTGTAGTAATAATTAAAATTTTTAGGATTAAACCAATATATCACATTCATGGGAAAGGAATAGATAGATTTAAAAAAAATAAAATTCTGCTTCTATTATATAAATTTACATTTAGTAATAGCATTATAATTCATTTATCGGATATTCTTATTACCAAAGATATTTTACCATTAAAACTAAAAAAAACAAAATTATTTGTTGTGTCAAATGGAATAGAAATAGTTGATACCGGTAAGTATATAAAAAGAAATAATACATACGTGTCTCTACTTTTTTTATCTCATACAATTGAATCCAAGGGTATTTATGTTCTATTAGAAGCATTTGATTATTTAGTTAAAAAAGGGCATAATATTAAATTGGATATTGTTGGATATGGAGGTATAGATAACGAAAAAAAAATTAAAAGTATTATCAGTAACAAAGAGCTTGATAATTATGTTATTTATAATGGTGCTTTATACGGTGAAGAGAAAAATCAGCATATTTGTAATGCAGATTTACTTGTGTTCCCCACTTTAAATGATGCATTCGGACTTGTTATTCTTGAAGCAATGCAATTTTCAATACCTGTAATCGCGAGTGATGAAGGGTCAATCCCTGAAATCATTGATGATAACAAAACAGGGTTGCTCGTTGAAAAGGGAAACGTAAAAGATTTAGCCGAAAAAATCGAACAATTAATCAATAATCCCGATTTAATATTAAGAATGGGAAAAGCAGCCCAAGAAAAATTTGAAAAAAATTACACCTTAAAGCATTTTGAAAACCGCATGAAAAAAGTTTTTGATGAAATAACTGCAGAATAACCACTCTTTTATCTTTTTACCTTTTATCTTTTTACCTTTTACCTTTTATCTTTTTATCTTTTATCTTTTTACCTTTTACCTTTTATCTTTTTATCTTTTATCTTTTTATCTTTTATCTTTTTATCTTTTATCTTTTAAAACCTCAACGTCCTCTGCGGTTAAAAGTGCGTTACGATGTGGAACATTTAGCCTGTGCGCTGCGATGTGGAAAATGTTCAACAATCTCCCAAAGCCTGTGCGCCGCAACGTGGAACATTTAGCTTGCGTCACAACGTGGAACATTTAAATTGGCAGATTCATTCACGATTAATATAAATTTAAAAATAAATTATTACAATGAACAAAATTTTTGAAAACAGTACCATCCTAGTAACCGGAGGTACCGGTTCTTTTGGTCATCAGGTTGTGAAACGCCTTTTAGAGGAATTCCATCCGAAAGAAATTATCATTTTCAGCCGCGACGAAAAGAAGCAGTTCGACATGCGTAACCTGTATAAAAATCTGAACCTGAAATTTATTATTGGCGATGTCAGAGACAGAAATTCAGTCTTTTCAGCCATGAAGGGTGTTGATTATGTTTTTCATGCAGCAGCATTGAAGCAGGTTCCCAGCTGTGAATTTTTTCCCTACGAGGCCGTCAGAACAAATATTATTGGGGCCGAAAATGTGCTGGATGCAGCAGAAGAAAACAATGTAAAAAAAGTGGTGGTACTTAGTACCGACAAAGCCGTTTATCCCATCAACGCCATGGGCATTTCAAAAGCTATGATGGAAAAATTGATGCTTGCAAAAGCGCGTTCATCGAAATCCAAAACAGTATTCTGCGGTGTAAGGTATGGAAACGTAATGTATTCACGCGGCTCTGTTATTCCGTATTTTATTGACTTAATTAAAAAAGACCAGCCATTAACTATGACCCATCCCGACATGACAAGATATCTGCTGCCATTACCGGTAGCTATAGAATTGGTTCTTTTTGCGCTTGCCCACGGAGAAAACGGTGATATTCTGGTACGCAAATCTCCTGCCTCTACAGTTAAAGATCTCGCTGATGCAATGGTTGAAATATTTAATCACAAAGCAGGGACAAAAGTAATAGGCATTCGCGAAGGAGAAAAAATGCACGAAACACTGGTAACCCAGGAAGAACTGATGAAATCTGAAAGCTATGACCTTTATTACAGAGTAAAGAATCTCAGCACAATTGATTACGATAAATACTTTACAGAAGGCAGTGCAAGCGAATTTACTAAAGAAGGATATACCTCCGAAAACACCCAGCGATTATCATTGCAGGAAACAAAGGAGTTGGTGCTTTCCTTGGAAGAAATAAAAGAGGTTTTAAAAATCGGGATATAGTATTTTCTCGCTCACTCGGATTTGCAATCCGAGTGCAACAAGCCAAATGTTCAACATCTCCCCGGGCATGTGCGCCGTGATGTGGAACATTTCAGTGGAAAAAAATATTGAAAACATTCATTTTTTACATTGAAAATCCCCCGCTCGCTCGGATTCGCCGCGGCGAAGCAATCCGAGTAATAAGATCTCCCGAAGCTCCCGTTGGCGCTCGTTTGTAACCTACCGTGTACCCATATCTTTTATTAGCAAATAGCCTTCTAAAATGTAACTAAATCGTTCAAGGCCTCTCCTCAATACAATCAGACCAGGTGG
>MEOG01000083.1:0-264 GCA_001769125.1 Bacteroidetes bacterium GWF2_35_48
ATGCATGTGATATTGTTGATGTAATTGTAATCGTAGAACCACCGAACGAACCACCAGTTGCTTCAGATACAATTGTAGTAACACCTTACGACAGTACTATTACTGTATGTGTTCCATTTATTGATCCTGATGCTAATGGTCCTTATTCTGCTTATCTTGATTGTGCTGATAATGGTTCAGCTTTAGCGTTAGTCGTTGGGAACACTGTTTGTGTAACGTATAATCCAAATTCAAATTTTATTGGAAGTGACACGCTTTGTTTGG
>MEOG01000083.1:317-16186 GCA_001769125.1 Bacteroidetes bacterium GWF2_35_48
TTATCAGACACAACAGTTTTAACGCCTTATGACAGCACAATTACCGTATGTATTCCATTCACAGATGCAGATGGAACAACACCATACACGGCAAGTATCGGCTGTGAAGACAATGGCAGCACTACGGTTGCTGTAGTTGGTAACACGGTTTGCGTAACGTATAATCCGGATAACGGTTTTAGCGGTACAGATACGCTATGTCTTACATTGTGTGATTCGTTAAATTCATGCGCAACAGTTGATGTAATTATTGTAGTAGAGCCTTCGAACGAATCTCCTGTTATATCAGACACAACAGTTGTAACGCCTTACGACAGCACAATTACAGTATGTATTCCATTCACAGATGCAGATGGAACAACACCATACACGGCAAGTATCGGCTGTGAAGACAATGGCAGCACTACGGTTGCTGTAGTTGGTAACACGGTTTGCGTAACGTATAATCCGGATAACGGTTTTAGCGGTACAGATACGCTATGTCTTACATTGTGTGATTCATTAAATTCATGCACTACAGTTGATGTAATTGTAATTGTAGAGCCACCAAACGAACCACCGGTTGTATTAGACACAACAACAACAACAACGCAAAACACACCGGTTACGATTTGTTTACCATTTACAGATTATGATGGTTCTGCTCCATATAATGCTTCTGTAGGCTGTGCGGATAACGGAACAGCAACGGCTGTCGTACAGGGTAATTTAATTTGTATTACTTACACACCCAATGCGAATTTTATTGGGAATGACACTCTGTGTGTAACAATTTGCGATTCAACAGGCACTTGCAGTATAGCAGATGTGATAATAACTGTTACACCTGTTACGAATCCTAATCCGCAATTAGGGATTGCAAAATATGCTTCTGTGCCTGTTGAGCAATCTGATAAATCGTTTGATGTAAGCTATGTTATTGTTGTGAAGAATTTTGGCAATGTTCCGCTCAGTAATATTCAGGTTACCGATAATTTAAATGATGTATTCTCTGCTCCTTTAACCTATTCTATTACTGCTCCGGTTACTGCATCATCAAGTCTTACTGCGAATACTTCATTCAATGGCAGTAGTGATATAAATTTATTGAACAGCAGTCTTAGCACTTTAGCTCTGGGAGAAGAACGTAATATTATGTTTACAATGAATGTGAAATTGAATGGATTTTTCGGTACTGTTAATAATACGGCCAATGGTTCTGCAACAGGAAGTAATGGAACAATGGTTACAGATATTTCACATTCTGGTTTGAACCCCGATCCGAATGGAAACAATATTGCGAATGAGGATGGTGAAAATTTACCGACACCCGTTACATTTAATGAAGTTCTCGTTATTGTTCCGCAAGGGTTTTCACCAAATGGAGATGGCGTGAATGATGTTTTGATTATCGAAAATATGGAACTATATCCTGAAAATAAAATCACAATTTTTAATCGTTGGGGGAATATTGTTTTTGAAAAAGAAAATTACAATAACGATTGGGATGGAATTTCCAATAACAGTCTTACTGTAGGTTCTGCGTCTCTTCCCGTAGGAACATATTTCTATATTGTTGAAGTTAAAGGCAAATCAAAACCACTATCAGGGTATATTTATTTGAACAGGTAAAAAGAACCCGGTGGTTGAGCGGAGTCGAAACCACCGGGTTATAATGTAAATAATAAAAAAATCAAAATATGAAAACAGCAGTAAAATACATGGCAGTAATGATTACGATGCTTGTAACTTATGTCTCAGATGTATTCTCGCAACAAGATCCGATGTACACGCATTACATGTTTAATACGCTTGCCGTGAATCCTGCGTATGCAGGCAGTCGCGGAATGTTAAATGTTTCCGGACTGTTTCGCACGCAATGGGTAGGTCTCAATGGAGCGCCCACAACTCAAACAGCTTATGTGCATTCACCTTTTTTAGAAAAGAAAATGGGGCTTGGACTTACGGTTGTAAATGATAAAATCGGACCAATAAATCAAACCATGTTTTTTGGTGATTATTCTTATACGATCCAGACTACAGAAAAAACAAAGCTGGCATTTGGTTTAAAAGCCGGCTTTAATATGCTTAAAGTTGGACTCAGCGATGTCAACACAAATAATGCTACAACTGCCGATCAGGCTTTTCAGCAAGATATAAAAAATAAAATTGCGCCCAATTTCGGCTTTGGTATGTATTATTATTCTGATTTGTGGTATGTCGGAGTTTCTACACCTAAGTTAATTGAAAATAAATATGCAAACAATGCTGAATCTGATGCTGCTGAAAAACGCCACTTTTTTGTTATTGGAGGCTATGTTTTTAATTTAAATGAAAGCGTTAAATTCAAACCTGCTGTTCTCGGTAAATTTACAGATGGTGCGCCGGTATCAATTGATCTGACGACGAACTTTTTGTTCCACGAAAAATTTTGGCTGGGAGCAGCGTACCGTTTTGGCGATTCATTCTCATTCCTTATCGAGCTTCAGGTAACCGATCAGCTTCGTGTAGGATACAGCTACGATTACAATACCTCACAGCTCAAAAAAGTTAACAGCGGTTCCCATGAAATAATGCTTAGTTACGATTTTCAGTTTAGCCGTGGGAAAATAATATCACCCAGATATTTTTAAAAATTTCAAAAATAATTATAATATAAAAAGACATTTTTAATAGTGTCTTTTGACAAAATAAAATATAAGAAAATGAAAAAAACACTTATAACATCATTAACTTTTTTCTTATTAATTCAACTTACAGGATGGACGCAGAAATCTTCTCCTTTAGCAAAAGCCGGAGAAATAATTAATGAATCTAACCTGAAAAAAGCTGATAAGTATTTTGATTATTACGCATACATTCGAGCAGCCAAACTTTATGAGGAACTCTATGAGAAAAATTTCCGGGTAACTCATGTTGTGCCGCGTTTGGCAGATTGCTACAGGTTAAATAATGATATGGCCAAAGCCGAAAAATGGCTTGCTCTAACTGTTGAACAAGAAGGTATTGACCCGATTTATTATTATTATTATGCTCAATCCCTGCGTAGCAACTCAAAATACAGTGAGTCGCAGAAATGGATTGAAAAATTTAATGAAAAAAAAACCAATGATACACGTGGTGCTAAGTACAAAAATGCAACGGACTTTGTAGCTAAAATTAAACAAAAAGATACGAAATTTACACTTGAACCTTTCGATGTAATTAATACTGAAAATGCAGAATTCGGTGCAACATTTTTAAATAATAATGTGCTCTTTTCATCTGCCAAAAATTACTCTCTTTCCGTAAAAGATCAGTATGCCTGGAATGAAAAACCTTTTCTGGAATTATATATTTATAACCCTGACGATAAAGAGAAAAATAAAGAAGGCAAAGGCAGTATCAAAGCTTTCAATAAAGATGTAAATTCTAAATATCACGAAGGGCCTGTAACATTATCACAGGATTTTAATACCATTTATTTTACCCGCAATTATGTGAAAAAGGAGAAGAAAATAAAGAGCGATGATGGCACAAACAATTTGATGATTTACCGTTCAAAATTTAAAGATGACAAATGGACCGATTTTGAAAATTTATCTATCAATAATAAAGAATATTCTGTAGGACACCCTTCATTAACGGCAGATGGGAGAAAATTATTTTTCTCTTCAAATATGTCAGGAGGTATAGGTGGTACCGATATCTATTATGTAGATGTTAATCCTGATGGCACACTCGGACAGCCGGTAAACCTTGGTCTCGAAATTAATACAGAGGGCAATGAAATGTTCCCTTTTATTCATAATTCAGGTATGTTGTTTTTCTCCTCTGACGGTCATGTTGGCTTGGGTGGTCTGGATGTTTTTTATACCCGTGAAAACGGAAACACATTTAATCAGGTTGAAAATATTGGGATACCTATCAACAGTCCAAAAGACGATTTTTGTTTTGTGCTTGCACCCGATTCAAAAACAGGTTTTTTATCTTCAAATCGTGATGGGGGAAAAGGGGATGATGATATTTATAAATTTTTATTCTCCGGAACTTTTGAGAATAAAATTTCTGCAGAAATTATCATTGTAGATAAAAGCACCAAAGCTGTTATTGCGAATGCTGCTGTTGTTGTGAAAGATGAAAAAACAGGAAAAACAGATACACTGACAACAGATGAAACAGGAAAACTCAAAATAAAAGTGAACCCTGAAACAGATTATAGAATTTATGCAGTTGCTGATAAATATTTATCCACAGACAAAAGCATTACTACAAAAAATTTGAAAGGAACGGAGTTAAAAGAAACACTGGAGCTGGAAAAAAATATCGGATTTTCATTGTATTGTCTAGTGCTTGATAAAAAAGATAAAACTCCGGTAAAAGATGCAAAAGTTACGATTAAAGATAAAATTTCAGGGAAAGAATTATTTGTTTTTACAACAAACGAATCAGGCGATTTTAGCCAAATTCTTGCTGATGCCAAGCTTAATGATAAGCTGGATTTTATTATTACCCTATCATGCCCCGGCTATCTTGAAAAAACACAGGATTTCACAAAAGTTCTTGACAAACCCGGTCAGGTAAATTTGCACGAATATCTTGACTTTAATGTTGACAAAATAGACATTGGTACCGATCTTGCAAAAATTATTGATATTAAGCCCATATACTTTGATTTGAGTAAATGGAATATCAGACCGGATGCTGCTGCCGAGCTTGATAAAATAGTCAAAGTTATGACTGAAAATCCCAAAATGGTAATTGAACTAGGTTCTCACACCGACTGTCGTTCAAGTGCTGCATCCAACATGGTGCTTTCAGATAAAAGAGCAAAGGCATCTGCAGAATACATCCAAAAACATGGTATTGGCAAAGATCGTATTTATGGAAAAGGATATGGTGAAGCTAAGCTGATTAATGGCTGCGCCTGTGAGGGAAATGTTAAATCTGACTGTCCCGAAGAAGAACATCAGAAAAACAGAAGAACAGAATTTATTATAGTGAAAATGTAGATTTAACCCGTTTATTTTCTCGTAGTGGGGGAAAAGGTTTGTCAGCAATGGCAAGCCTTTTATTTTACAGATTGTATTCTTTTTGCTCACCTCTCTTTTTATGTTTCTGCTGTTTCTTCTTTGTGAAACTTAAAAATTCTGTTATTTTTATATCGGGATTACAAATATGAAATTATATCGTAATATTATTTTCAGGCTTGTTATGGCACTTGTGTTAATAACGTCTTTCTCTTTATTCGCTTCTTCTGAAAAATACAAGATTTTTCACTTTGAAGAAAATCTCTTTGACCAGAAAAATCCAGCACGTTTTATTAGCTATTATATAGATTCCGAAAGCCCATCCTCTATAGAGCAGATTTTAAAAAAATATAAGAATAATGTTTTTGTTTCAAACACGAAAGAGACTTTAAACTTAGGCTATATGCACAATTCGGTTTGGTTTCATATTCCGGTGCAAAACAGGAGCGAAGAGGAGCGTCTTATTGTAGAGCTTGATTTTGCAAATTACAACGAGGTAGAATTATTAGTACTTGATAGCAATTTTAATATTATAGAAAAACAACTACAGGGAGTATATCATCTGAAAGAGCATTATCCTGATGTGCATCGTTGTCCGTTTTTTGAAATTAATTTACCCGAAAACCAAATATATCATTTGTTTTTTAAAATACGTAACGAAGCGCCTGTAATGTTTCCGTTATCTTTTCATACCAACCGAACTTATTTATCAAAGGAAAAAACAAAAAGACTTATCTCTTTTACCTTGTTGGGCATTGTAATCGCTACTGTAATTTTCAACATGATATTTTTCTTCATAACACAAAATAAAGCATACCTTTTTCTATCACTTCATTTGCTTTTTACTTTCGGAAACCTCCTGTTTTATTTTGGATACGGATATGAGTATTTTCCAAATCTGGAGCCTAATTTTCTATTGATGCTGAAGTTTGTTTTTTATACATTATCTGCTATTGCTCATGGCTTATTTTTTATCTATTATTTATCACTTTATAAATATAAATATCTATTTCGGATAGAACTTACCTGTATTTCCATAGCTATCGTATTTTTCTTTGCTGCAATAACACAAATAATATCTGTTTACAATATTGCAATTTTTGCTATATCTTCTTATTTTATCTTTTCTATAATAGGAATTGTTATCGCCTTTATTATATTGTTCAGGAAAAACAGGAGTGCTTTATATTACATTACAGCTTATAGCATTCACGTCTTGGCCTCCGTAATATTTTTTATGACTACAGTGGGGACAATGGCATATTCTGAATTTAACCTGAGTGTGCAGATGATTGCTACTGCTATTTTTGGTATTGTCCTGAGCATTGGGCTTATTGAGCAATTCACTATCTCTAATAAAATAAAGGCCAGCAATATTCAGCTTGAAAAAGATAAAATATTACTAACCGAAGAAATTGAAGAACGTAAACGTGTTGAAAAAGAACTCTCGGAAAGCGATAATAAATTCAGAATGTTGTTTGAACTATTGCCACACCCGCTGATTCTTACCGACTTTGAAACTGGGAATGTAATAGACGTAAACGAATCTCTGTGTGCTTTTTCAGGCTACACAAAAGAAGAATTGGTCGGGCAACCAACCCCAGAAATTGGTTTTTGGAAAGATGAAGAACGCAGTGCCTATCTTGAGGGTTTAATGAAAACCGGAAAAATAACGGCAAAGGAAGTTAATATATGGTTAAAAGACAATAAATTAATTGAAGTATTGATGTATTCAGAAATAATTGAAATAAAAAAACAGAAATGTATTTTTACTTTAGTTGTAGATATTTCTGATATCAGGAAACAAGAAAAAGCATTAGAAGAATCAGAGAAACAACTGCGCCAGCTCAATGCTACAAAGGATAAATTTTTCTCTGTAATTGCCCACGATCTTCAGAATCCGATGCAGGTATTGCTTGCTTATAGTAAGGAGCTTGTGGGTGGGATGAAAGATAATGATGTTGCAAAAACCACAAAATATGCCGCTACAATAAAAAATATTGCAGAGAATACAACAAGTCTGATTCAGAATTTACTTTCATGGGCAAGGGTTCAAACCGGTCTAATGAAGTATCATTCGGAACCGATTCATGCAAAAAACTTTTTGACTTCTGCTGAAAGTCTTTTTATAAATGCGGCTTTATCTAAAAATATTAAAATTGAATATCAATGCCCGTCTGATTTAATAATTTATGCTGATAATAATATGATGGGAGCTGTGTTGCGCAATCTTATTTCAAATGCAATTAAGTTTACAAATCCGGGTGGTGCAGTTTCTGTTACTGTATATAAAAACGAGCAACTTTTTTTTATTGAAGTTACCGATAATGGTATTGGAATGTCGGATACTTTCAAAAATAATTTATTTAGAATTGGCGAGAATTATCATTCAAAGGGAACTGGAAATGAAACAGGAACAGGTCTTGGCTTAATTCTTTGCGCCGAATTTATGTCATTGCACAAAGGAACAATAGAGGTTGTCAGTAATCATGGAAAAGGAAGTATTTTTACAGTAAAATGGTCTGAGAAAAATAAGAGAAATGAATAAAAATAAAACAATACTTTTAGTAGATGATGATATTACCATCATTAATCTGCTTACAGATATTTTATCTGATGAAGGGTTTTCTGTTGTGCCTGCATACAATGGTTTGCAAGCGATTGAAAAGGCAAAAACCGATTCGGTTGATTTGATTATTCTTGACTGGAATATGCCTGAAATGGATGGATTGGAAGCTTTGAAAATTTTATCCGCAAATGAACTTACAAAAAATATACCTGTTGTTATGCTTACAGGGGTAATGACCGATTCTGAAAATCTTAAAACAGCTTTAGAGGCTGGCGCATTTGATTTTATCAGAAAAAATTTCGATAAAATAGAACTCATTTCCCGAATTAATGCTGCCTTGAAATATGTACAGGCAAACAGAGAAATGATGCATATTAAACAAAATGAATTGGTAGCTGCCGCTCTTCAAATAACGAAGCAGAATGAATTTATTCAGTTGCAGTTGAATTATATTAAAGATATTATAAAAGATTGTAAAAAAGGGATTCGTGTTCCGGAAAAGTTAGAAGCACTGTATAATGTGCTGCTTTCTTACCAGAATTCCAGTAGCTGGGAGCAGTTTAATGAACATTTTAGCAACGTGAATCCTGAATTTTATCGAAATCTTTCATTAAAGCATGGTGATTTAAGCCCTTCCGAAATTAAGTTGTGCGCATTGCTTAAGCTCAATTTAAGTACGAAAGAAATTGCAGATATTACGCATCTGGCAAACGATTCAATCCGGACTGCGCGGGTAAGACTTCGTAAGAAACTGAATCTCGATTCAGATATTAACCTGACGAATTATCTGATGCAGTTTTAAAGAAAAAGCCTTTCAACATTTTTTTCGAATGGCTTGGGTTTCATTATTGAGCTCTCTGGTTATTTCGACCTTTCAGAAATCTATCGCAACTTTTTACTTTAAGAAAAACTTTCTCCGTACAACTATTAATCTATATACCGCTAGTCGCTGCTAATAACAATTTCTTTCAATTTGTTCTGCTGTTATCGGTGCATATACACCGAAATATAAATGCGGTATAAAACCAAAAAATAATACTATTTTTGCAACGTTTATTTATTGCATGAGAATAAAAAAGCTCCATATATTTATTATCAAATCTTACGTTAGCCCGCTGGTAATGACTTTTTTCATTGCCTTGTTTGTTTTGCTTATGCAATTTCTTTGGAAATACATTGATGATATTGTCGGGAAAGGGCTTGAATGGTATGTTATTCTCGAATTACTTCTTTACACATCAGCCACATTGGTTCCGATGGCTTTGCCCCTTGCTATTTTGCTTTCATCTATTATGACTTTTGGAAATCTAGGCGAAAATTATGAACTGGTTGCTTTAAAATCATCGGGACTTTCATTAACCCGTATCATGATGCCCCTGATAATTTTATCTGTTTTTATTAGTGGAATTGCATTCTTTTTTTCAAATAATATAATGCCTCTTGCTAATTTAAAATTCAATGCGCTTTTGTATGATGTTCGGAATCAAAGGCCGCAACTTACTATTAAAGAAGGAATTTTTAATAATGATATTGAAGGGTACAGCATTAAGGTTGGTAAAAAAGATAATAATAAGAATATGTTATATGATATTCTTATTTATGATCACAAAAACAGTATGGGTAACAAAAGAGTAACGGTTGCAAAATCCGGCTCTATGATTATGACGAATAACAAGCAGTATCTTATTCTAACGCTTTACGATGGTGTCGCTTATGAAGAGGGAAATGAACGGGAAAAGAAAAAATATGAAAAATCACTTCCGCACCAGCGTGAAAAATTTGCTGAGCAAACTGTAATGATAGAACTTGCAGGATTTCGGTTTTCACGCACCAGCGAAAATTTATTTAATAACAACTATCAGATGTTTTCGTTAAGACAACTTACTATTGCTATTGATTCTCTCTATATCGGTATTGATAAATCTTATTCTCAGCTATCACAAAATCTTATACGTAATACTTTTTTTCGAAAAGAATTTTTACAGGATGCAGATGGAATTAAAGCCGGAATGTTGGGTGCTTTGAATGTGAGCAAAAAAAATATTGAGGATAGCTTGAAAATTAAGAAAGAAAAAAAAGAAATCTTGCAGAAAATATATTTTACCGGAAAAATAAATATTGACAGTATTTATTCAAATATGGATACGAAACGGAGATCTGAAATACTTGATTATGCTGCCAATGCTTCGCGTAATACAAAAACGTATCTGAATTCATCCGCTGAGGAATTTAAGTTCCGGTTAAAAAATATACGAAGGCACGAGATAGAGTGGCATCGTAAGTTTACTTTGTCTTTTGCTTGTATGGTATTATTTTTTATAGGTGCGCCTCTCGGGGCAATCATTAGAAAAGGAGGCTTGGGAATGCCTGTAGTCGTTTCCGTATTTTTCTTTATTGTGTATTATGTGATTTCTATTTCCGGAGAAAAAATGGTAAGGGAAGAAATGCTTACTACCTTTCAGGGAATGTGGCTTTCGTCTGCTGTGCTTCTGCCTCTTGGCATTTTTCTGACATATAAAGCTGCCAATGAATCTGTGATGATGAATCCTGAAAATTATCTTGCAGGGATTAAAAAATTCTTCAGAAAAAATAAAAAAGTTTCCCCCGATGAGAATTCTGCAGATAACAAATAAAGTTCCTTTTCCACCTGTTGAAGGAGGGAGTATTGCTATAAATATGATTACTCAGGGCTTGCTCAAAGCAGGTCATAGTGTAAAAATACTTGCAATGAATACTCCTAAAAATAATATTGATATTCATTCTTTACCCGAAAGCTACAGGAAATCAACAAATGTTGAAGCTGTATTTGTTGATAACAGAGTTAAAATTATTGACGCTTTTCTTAATCTCTTTTTTTCTAGAAAATCTTACCATGTTGTCCGTTTTATAAATGATTGTTTTGAGTCTGCGCTGGAAAAAATTTTACAAAGAGAAATGTTTGATATTGTACTGCTGGAGATGTTATATGTTACTCCCTATATTCCTGTAATAAGAAAAAATTCGGATGCGAAAATTATTCTTCGTACGCATAATATTGAGCATTTAATTTGGGAACGTCTTGCATATAATAGTGGTTTTTTGAAAAAAAAATACTTGCAAATAATAAGCAAAAGACTCAAGAAATACGAAATTGAGCAGTTTTCAAAAGTGGATGGTATAGCGGCAATTACAGCTTTAGATGCTACGTTTATTAGGAAATACGAAAGGAACATTCCTTTAACAGATATTCCTGTTGCTGCGGAACCTGTTGATGATAGTGATGATTCGATAAGTCCTGAATATCCCGGCTTGTTTCATTTGGGTTCTATGAACTGGATGCCAAATTTTGAGGGCATAAAATGGTTTATTTACAATGTTTGGCCATTGATCCATTTAAAGTTTCCGGGTGTGAAATTGTACCTCGCTGGTCGTGCAATGCCCGACAGGATAACGAATTTGAATAATGAGCATATTATTGTAATAGGAGAAGTTCCTGATGCCGGTAAGTTTATGAAATCCAAATCGGTCATGATTGTTCCGCTACTCTCAGGCGGTGGCATGCGTGTGAAAATTATTGAAGGCATGCAATATGGAAAAACAATTATTTCAACTAAAATAGGAGCAGAGGGAATTGATTGCGAACATGAAAAAAATATTTTAATTGCAGATACTCCTGATCAATTTGTTGATTGTATCGGAAAAGTTATTCAAAATGAAAATTACGGAAAACAATTAGGTCAAAATGCAAAACAATTGATTCATGAAAAATACGATAATACTACTGTTACAAAAAGACTGCTTGCTTTTTTTGAAATGCTGCTGAATGCATCGTCTGCATAATTTTTTTTTCTTTTCAATTTTCAGAAGAATCATTTCCAAATGATAGAGTAAATGAGCAATATGCAAGTTATTTTTGTTCATTTTATACCATTTCAAATTTATGGTTATTCGCAATAATTAGTGGGTAATATTTTTCTAAAGTTTATTTATAAAAACGGATTTGAAATATAATAATAGCCATAGACCTGCCAAACGCAGGTTGGTCTGTAAATCTGCGACATTTTTTTTACGTAACATCCGTTAATAATACGAAATTTAGTCCTGCGAACCGCATTGCGTATTTGCATTTTGCGGTCATTCGCACAGCCATCATTTCAAAATTAAATATAATTAATTGTAAATAAACATTCTAAAAAGATAAAAAAAATGTAGATTTTAATTTGCGTTTGCTAAAATTTTTAGTATTTTTGCTAAAATTAATAGCAATACTACCTTCGAAAGACGTATGATGATCGCTGGTTTTTCTTCATACGTCTTTTTATAAACAAAAAATGTATGGATTTGAATCTGCATGAAAAATTAAAAATACTTGCTAACGGAGCAAAATATGATGTTTCCTGTTCTTCCAGCGGAAGCAGCAGAAGTAACAACGGAAAAGGTTTGGGAAACACAATTGCAGCAGGAATTTGCCACAGCTTTACTGAAGACGGAAGATGTATTTCTCTGTTGAAAATTCTATATTCGAATCAGTGCATGTTTGATTGTGCATATTGTATTAACAGAAGAAGCAACGATATTCCGCGCACAACTTTTACTGTAAAAGAAATTGTTGATTTAACCATAAATTTTTACAGGCGCAATTATATTGAAGGCCTTTTTTTAAGTTCGGGTGTATTCAGAAATCCTGATCATACAATGGAGCAAATGGCGCTGGTAGCAAAAGAGTTGAGAGAAAAAGAAAAGTTTTTCGGTTATATACATTTAAAAGCAATTCCCGGCGCACATCCTGATATAATAAGAAAAGCAGGGCTTTATGCAGATCGTTTGAGTGTAAATATTGAAATTCCTACAGAAAATAATTTGAAATTTTTAGCGCCTGAAAAAAACTATCAAGGAATTTTCCAGCCTATGAATTTTATGAGTGAGAAAATTGCAGAAAACAAAGAAGAACGAAAAAAATTCAGGAAAGCACTTCCCTTTGTTCCGGCTGGACAAAGTACCCAATTAATTATCGGCGCATCTCCGGAAAATGATTTTCAGATTCTTTCTCTGGCAACCAATTTATATAAAAACCAACAATTGAAAAGAGTTTACTATTCGGGTTATACACCGGTAAACGATTACGATAAACGACTGCCTGCAATAATTAATCCGCCTTTGATTCGCGAAAACAGGCTCTATCAGTCAGACTGGTTGATGCGGTTTTACAAGTTCCGAAGTGATGAAATTGTGAATGAGATGCATCCCAACCTTGATCTGGAGATAGACCCGAAGTTGAGTTTTGCATTGCGCAATCCAGGGTTATTTCCTGTTGATGTAAACAAAGCAGATTATGAAATGATATTGCGGATTCCCGGTATTGGGGTCAAGTCTGCTCAAATGATTGTTAATGCCAGAAGATTCGGAAAACTAACTTCTTATACTTTAAAAAAAATCGGAGTTGTTATGAAACGCGCACAATACTTTATTACTTGCAATGAGTTAACGTCAGGCTTGCGTGATTTTGAACCGGAAAAAATTCGTGAAAAAATTTTAGAAAAACCAAAAAATAAAATTAATGTTTATGATAGTTTACAGTTGAAGTTGTTTCAGGAGTGAGGATGAGAGGTATAAGTTAAAAGTCATAAGTCGAAAAAGTCGGCAGTCAAAAAAGTCGGCAGTCGGCAGTCAGCAGTCGAAAGAGTCGGCAGTCGGCAGTCAAAATAGTCGGCAGTCAGCAGTCGAAAAAGTCGGCAGTCAGACAGTCGAAAAAGTCGGCAGTCGGCAGTCAAAAAAGTCGGCAGTCGGCAGTCAAAAAAGTCGGCAGTCGGCAGTCGAAAAAGTCGGCAGTCGGCAGGCTGAGGGCTGAGAACTGAGGACAGTAGACAGTAGACAGTAGACAGTAGACAGTAGACAGTAGACAGTAGACAGTAGACAGTAGACAGTAGACAGTAGACTGAAGACTGTAGACTGAAGACTGAAGACTGTAGACTGTAGACTGTAGACTGTAGACTGTAGACTTTTTCAATTAATAATAAACAACATGACAACATTTATCTACGACAACACATTCGAGGGGCTGCTGACAGCAGTTTTTGATTCGTATGTTATGAAAGCTCGACCAGCACAAATATTACCACAGAATGAGATACAGAGCCAACTTTGGGCAAATCCGCTGTACATTTCAACTGATGAAAAAAAAGCAGAACGTGTCTGGAATGGTCTTGAAAAGAGGCTTTCCAAAAATTCTATGCAAATGCCTTACAGAGCTTTTTTATCAGAAATGCGCGTTGAAATGCTCATCTATAATTTTATCAGATTAGCATTTGATACGCCTTATAATATTGAAGAAAATTATTTTAACGAGCATGTGCTGGAGATGAAAAAGCTAAGCAGAAAAGTAAGTCGTGAAGCATGCCGAAACCTTGAATTTGTGAGATTTCAAAAAACAAAAGATAACATTTATTACGCTTCTGTTTCCCCTGAATACAATATACTGCCAATGATTCTTAAACACTTTGAGGAAAGATATCCCGACCAGCAATGGATTATTTATGATATCCGCAGGAAGTATGGTTTTTTATACGATTTACAAACGACAAAACAAATCAATTTAGAACTTGATAATGTAAATCTATCGAATGGTCAGATCAACTCTGATGCCATGAGCGCTAATGAAGATACTTTCAGACAAATGTGGAAAGATTATTTTAACACTATGGCAATTCCTGAAAGGAAAAATCTAAAACTCCAGATGAACCTTATGCCAAAACGTTTCTGGAAATATTTAACAGAAAAAATTGATTGATGAATTTTACCACTTTTTAATTTTATATCCTTTAATAGAATAGAACAAGATAAAAATATAAGCAGGAATTAGAATCCAATACGCATTTTGTGCACCGATAAATGAAATGTCAGCAAGCTTTCCGTATAAAAGCGGCAGCAAAGCGCCTCCGGCAATTGCCATTATCAGTAAAGCAGAGGCTATTTTGATAAAATTCCCCAGACCATTTAAAGCCAAAGGCCAGATAGCAGGCCATACCAAAGCATTTGCAAGTCCTAAAAGCGCAATAAAGAAAACAGAGGTATAACCAGATGTAAAAAGTGCAAGTAAACTGAAAACAATGCCAATTACAGCAGAAATTGTTAACGCTTTTGACTGTGAAATAAATTTGGGAATTGAAATTATTCCGATGATATATCCAATAACCATTGCTGCCAGTGTAAATGCTGTAAAATTTTTCGCTTCTGAAAGTGGTATTCCCTGTGATAAACCATAATTTCCAATCGTGTCTCCCGCTAGAACTTCAACGCCTACGTATAAAAACAAAGCAATTACACCAAGGACAAGATTCGGAAATTGAAAAACACTGGTTTTTTCTACAATATTTTTCGTTGCAGCGTCCGCATCGTTTTCTTTTTCGATATCAGGGAGAGGGGAAAAGCGTACCATTAAGGCAAGACCCATTAATACGGATGCAATAATTACGTAAGGTATTATAACTCTCGAAGCAAGTCCGTCTAATAACAACGCTTTTTCTACAGTATCAACCGATGTTAATTTTTCGACTAAATGATCTGCATCAGAAAGAACAATTGCGCCCAGAACCAAAGGAGCAAGTACTCCGGCAACTTTATTACAGATGCCCATGATGCTGATTCGTTTTGCTGCACTTTCAATTGGTCCGAGTATCGTGATATAAGGATTCGATGCTGTTTGCAAAACAGATAAACCTGTTCCTATGATAAATAATCCGGTAAGAAAAAGCAAATAGGTTCTTGACAAAGCAGCAGGGACAAATAACAATGCACCGACAGCCATAACGAGCAAACCAAGCATCATTCCTTTTTTAAATCCTGTTTTTTTTAATACCCACGATGAAGGGATTGCCATAACAAAATATGAAATATAAAATGCGAATGTTACAAGTAAAGATTGAAACGTGTTTAACTCGCAGGCAATACGCAGATATGGTATTAATGTACCGTTAAGCCAGGTTACAAATCCGAAAATAAAAAATAAAACGCCCAGTATTATTATAGGAATGATGTATGACGAAGTACGATTTTTCATAAAAAAGATTTTTTTCAAAAGTAATAAAGGTTCGTAATAAGGCAAGAAAAAGTTATAATGTGTCAATTTTCTAATGTGCCAATTTGAAAATTTGAAAATTTTATATATTGGGTTGAGGGTTGATTATTAAAATGTTTCGTGTTTCGTGTTTCGTGTTCCATATTCCGAATTATGAATTACGAATTAAATAGGGTCTGCTGAAAAAGTCTGTCGTATGCCAGATTCGAGGCGACAAGACGAAGATGTATAATAATACTTCGAGTCGCAGGCAACAAAG
>MEOG01000084.1 GCA_001769125.1 Bacteroidetes bacterium GWF2_35_48
AATAAAATTATATCTCATTATTGGCTCTGCGAAAGCCTGTGCGTTGTGTGAGTAAGATTGTGTTGTTGTGTTTTTCAAAGTGCTTTGTTTCTAACTTCTTTATACCATCATGAAAACCGTCTTTTTGATGCCAAAATTGAGAGATAAGAACGGTTTTTCTGTTTTTTGTTGTTTGTCATTTTGCCTTACTTTTATTATTAATTTCTGTTATCTTATTATGTTTTCTTAATTACAAATTTAAGGAAATATTTGCTCTAATAAAAAATAATAATGAAATAATATCAAAGCTTCGCCAGCTCAGTCCCATTTTAAGGACTGACTATTTTCAGATAATTAATCTAACCCCTTACAATCGTTGATATCTAATCCTTATATAAAAGTAGATATAATTTCTTAAGCAAAAAAGACTTTTTAAATTTATTTTTTATTAATTTTAACTTCAATTCTCATTAAAATCTGCTATCTTCATGTTTTCAGAAAGTTATTCCTACAAATCAAAATCATCTGTGGGATTTTTTATGTTATGAAGACTTTTCATGCTTACCCATGTGTAAATTTCGGTTGTTTTACTGCTTTTATGCCCCAGCAATGTTTGAATATATCGCAAATCTGTTCCTGATTCTAACAGATGCGTGGCATAACTATGGCGCAGGCAATGAAGCGTAAATTTATTTCCGGGCAAGACCTGCTCCATATTTTTATGAAAAATCCCAAGTATCGAAGTGGCACTATACGGAGTTCCGGGGTTTGCTCCTTCTATAAAATAATAAACTGGTTTGTATATTGCCATATATTCTTTAATTTTCGCAATGAGTTTGTCGCTGATAGGAACTATCCGGTCTTTATGTCCCTTTGCATTGATAATCATCAGAGCCTTGCGCTCAAAACAAATATCTTCGCATTTTAAGTCTAAAATTTCACTCCTGCGCAAACCACATGCATATATTAATGTAAGCGCAATTTTGTGTTTGATATTTTTTATCCCTTTAAGAAACCGCTCTACATCAGGCTTTGAAATAACTTTTGGCAATTGCCTGTATCGCCTGGGTCGTTGTAAAGCATCTATATCTAATTTTACATTTTCTTTATTGATAAAAAACAGGCGAATCGCACTGATAACCTGATTCTGATAGGATGCTGATAAACCACAAGCTATAATATACTGGTCGTTGAAATTAATAAGATCTTCGTTTGTTATTTCGGAAATTGCTTTTTCATAAAAAAAACGCAAAAAGATATTAAGTGAATCACGGTATGTTTCGATAGTGTTTTCGCTGTACCTGCGCTGACGCATCCAGATGCAAAATGAGTCTATTGCTGCAGTAACTTCGATTGATAACGGATTGTTTATAAATGCAGTCAATGCAGGGGTTTTCATTTGAAGCTGCTTTTGAGACCAATCCACACAAGAATGAATTCTTCGCTGAGATTCCTCAATACGGGCAATAACATTTTTTTCAAACCATTCAATTTCCTCTTCATCACTTAATACTGAACTTAAAGCCTTGAAATCTTCTTCGTTGGGTTCAAAATCTGTTGTGCATGATAAATTTTTTTGATTTTTTGCAATTTTCATATCCCCCGAAAAAGCAGATAACTCTTTTGTATTTGCTATATCCACGGGTATTTCTTCCTGAATCTTTTTTTTGAATGAAGAATAATCAATGTCTGCAAGATTTCTCATTTTATTATAAAAATCATTAAAATCGAAATACTGTTTTTCGATATACCAGCATTTCTTAGTCTGACTCCAGAAGGCATTTTGAAGGTTTCTAAAAGCATTAATTATATTCTGATTTTTATCAGTATGCAAAAGCACAACAGATTTTCCCTTGTGTTCTGCCCATTCAAGTCTTATTGCAGGTTGGTTCATATATATATTTATATCTGTTATTAGGTAATTTTTTTTTAGTTTCACATAATATACATACGTAATGATTTAAAAAAAATAACACGGTGTGGATAAATTTTTCAAAAATAAATGATGAGCGCAGTACAAAAATATTCCTATACAGGTTTCCAAGACGAAGTATCAGGATAGCAGAGAGCCGGGATTCCGTTATAATTTTTTTTTACAATTACGTAACATCAGATTATAACTTAAAACTTTATGTCAATAATGAGGAACAAAAAAAATCTTCAATTCGCTTAAATTCATTATCTTTGCATCAATAATGAATCAATAATAACTAATCAAATAGATAAAATTATGCAAATAGCAAATCCGATATATGATGTAGTTTTTAAATATTTAATGGAAGATAGCAAAATTGCAAAACTATTAATATCGTCTATAATAAAACAAGAAATTGAGATTTTAGAATTCTCCCCAAAAGAGTTTGTAACAAATGTTGATTATAAATCAAAAAAGAATCTATCTAAAAACAACAAGAATAAAAAAAATATTCCAACTTCATTTACAGTTTACAGATTAGATTTTACTGCAAAAATAAGAACATCAGAAGGAGATAAAGTTGTTATAATAGAAATACAAAAGGCAAAATTTGCAACAGATATTTTACGATTCCGGAAGTATCTTGGAGAACAATATAGCAACAAAAAGAATGTATATTATATTGAAAGAAATGGAAAATCTGAAAAACGTGCTTTTGAAATAATCAGTATCTATTTCTTAGGACATGAATTGGAAAATATACATGGAGTTCCAGTAATAAAATCGGAGAAAAAATATATAGATTTAAGTAATGGGAAAGAAATAAAACAAAAAGAATATTTTATAGATAGTCTTAACCATGAAAGTTATACGATATTAATACCGGAATTAAAGGAAAAACGTAGGAATGAATTAGAAAAGCTATTAAGTATTTTTGACCAAAGCAATATCACAGAAAATGACCATATATTAAATGTTAATGAAAAAGATTTTCCGGAAAAATATCAAAGCTTAATAAGGAGATTGCAAAAAGCAGCAACTGTTCCAGAGATAAGAAAAAACATGGATGCTGAAGATGAAATCATAGATGCGATAGCTGAATTAGAAAGACAAAATGAGCAAGAAATAGCTATAAGAGATAAAATTATAGAAGATAAACAAAAAACAATTGAAGATAAGCAAAAAACAATTGAAGATAAACAAAAACTATTAGAAAGCAAAGATAAGCTCATCAAAGAATTAGAAAAAAAACTTAGTAAAAAAAAGTAATCGGCACATTTGCTAACATGGCGTTAGTGACTATGGCGCAATGGATTGATAATGCTAAGTCTTGCTATTTTTTTAATTTCAGATTATGCCCCATTTTATCTCTTTTTGTTTGCAGATAAAATTCATTAAACTTATTGGGTGGAATTTCCATAGCTACATTTTCTACAATTTCGAGACCATAACCTTCCAGACCTGCTCTTTTTACAGGGTTGTTGGTAATAAGACGTATTTTCCGGATTCCCAGATCGCGAAGAATTTGCGCTCCGATTCCGTAATCTCTTTCATCAGAATGAAATCCTAATTCTAAATTTGCTTCTACCGTATCTTTGCCTTCTTCCTGCAGTTTGTAGGTCATAATTTTATTGAATAATCCAATTCCCCTACCCTCTTGCATCATATACAGCAACACGCCCTTCCCTTCAGCATCAATCATTCTCATGGAATTTTCAAGCTGGGGACCACAATCGCAACGGTAGGAATGAAAAATATCACCCGTAACACAAGAAGAATGTACTCTCACCAATACGGATTCATCTTCTGTCCATTCTCCTTTAATTAATGCAACATGCTCCAGACCGTTTGAAATCTGGCGGTAAGCAATTAAATCAAAGCTTCCGAATTCTGTAGGTAATTTAACGCGAACCCCTTTCTGAATAAGACTTTCAATTTTTAATTTATAAGAAATAAGATCTTCGATGGAAACAATTTTCAAATTAAATTTTTCAGCAATTTTCAGTAAATCGGGTAAACGAGCCATGGTGCCGTCTTCATTCATTATTTCCACTAAAGCGCCTCCGGGTTTTAATCCTGCCAGGCGTGTAAGATCGACAACAGCTTCCGTGTGTCCGGCTCTTCTGAGAACGCCCCTTTCTTTTGCTTTTAAAGGAAATATATGTCCGGGACGCGCAAGGTCTTCGGGTTTTGTAACCGAATCAACAAGCGCATAAATCGTTTTAGATCTATCCTGAGCGGAAATTCCTGTTGTGCATCCTTGTCCTATTAAATCTACAGAAACGGTAAAATTTGTTTCATGCAGTGAAGTATTTTTGCCAACCATCATCTCAAGTTCAAGATCCTCACAGCGCTTCTCCGGCAAAGCCATACATATTAATCCACGTCCGTGCATTGCCATGAAATTTACCTTCTCGTCTGTAATAAGCTCCCCTGCTGTTATAAAATCACCCTCGTTTTCCCTGTCTTTATCATCAACAACAATAATAATTTTTCCAGCCTTTATATCTTCAATAGCTTCTTCTATAGTATTTAATTCGATTTCCATTTCCATTAATTTTATTCTGCAATAATACTTCTATTTTTTGAAATACCGATAATTACTAACATTTCTCACTTGGTGTTTAAGCTTATAATATATTCGCTTACACACTTTTTGCTTATGCTCCCCCCGCCCTTTAAAAACTCAAGGGTTATCAGGCAAAGAGAGTCTGAGACAAACAAAGCTTTATTTAAGAATTTTACATTTTTATTGTTTGTCTCAGCCAAATGTCAAGCCACTTTGCCATGTCCCTAATCGTTTTTAAATTCCCTCCATTTCATTGCCCACTGTTTGGTCTAGCCATCGCTCGAGCATCAGTTAACAGAAATCTCTCACTCGATTTTTGAAGTTAGAAATGTTAGTAATAATAGTTTCCAATATCAGATTATTTGAATCCCAGTTATAATTATTATGAACAAAAGAAAATCCGTTCAAAGCAAGCTCTGATGCTATTTTCGGAGAATCAAGCAATGTAAAAATATGTTTCGCATATTCTTCAGGAGAATGTCCGATTAATATTTCTTTCCCCGGACTTGCTTTCAATGCATTATTTGCTAATTCTGATGTTATGCAAGGCAACTGCATAGCCATGGCTTCGAGAAGTTTATTCTGCAATCCTACTCCTAATTGCATGGGCGCAATAAAAATTTTCGATTCTGCATAATAAGGGCGAATATCTTCAACCCATCCGGTTACAATTACATTATCGGAAGCAAGCGAAAGAACAGAAGGGGAAGGAGAAGCGCCCGCAAGAACAAGTTTAAAATCAGGTTTTTTTCTTAATAAAAGAGGTAAGACTTTTTTTACAAGAAACTCAGCGCCATCAACATTTGGTGGGTATTGCATGTTGCCTGAAAATATCAAGTCATATTTTTTTTCAGTCTCAAACGGTTTGAAAAAATCGGTATCAACACCATTCGGAACTACGGTGATTTTTTTATAATCTTCATGAGGAATCAGATTTTTATCCTGCTCGGAAATTATCGTTTTGTTATCAAAAAAATTGAAAATTTCTTTTTCATATTTCATTAAACGAGTCGTTTCAGACTGAAAAACCATCTTTTTAAAAAATCCTGCATTGTGTATTCTTCGCTCAACACCTTTAGATAAAGCATCCTGATAATCGAGTGTTTTGGGTATTTCAAAATCTTTTGCATATTCAGCAGTCCGTATAAGCTGGCAATAAATATGGTCGGGTTTAAAATTTTCAACTATTTTATTAATTTCATTTTTAATCCGAGAGTTAAAAAAATATCCTACCTGCAAAGGTTTTCCTTTAAAAAAAGCAAGAAGAACATTTATAATTACCGAAAAAAACGGGATAGGAAAAATATGTACGGAACTACAAATTTCATTGAGCTTTTGTTTTGCAAGAGGATGAAGTTTTTTATCATTTAACGCTACAAGAATCACATCGTGTTTTTTGGAAAGATGTTTAATTTGATGATATGCGCGCAGCTTGTCCCCCTTTTCAAGAGGATATGGAACCCGCGAAACTATCACCATTATTTTCATCGTAAATACTTTATTTTTTTTTACTAAAATGTTTTATTCATGGGGTTTGACTTGGGGTGTGGGTTGCAGGTTGCAGGTTGCAAGTTGTGGATTGCACGATGTAATTTTGTCAATACTTAATGAATAAAACATACTAAATAGTGCTTGCAAGAAAACGTCAATTTCTGCGTTACTCTCGACCTGAAAAACAGTCATGTACATTAGTACACTCCTGATTTTCAGGTCTTCGAAAGCCTTGAACTTGACGTTTTCTTATCAAGCACTGACACTGTCAATCAAAAAACATGAGTTTTCTTGCTGACACTAAATATTATTTCTCCAAACAAAACTGCGAATATCGAAATATTGCACCAATTATTCAAATCGAATTCTGAAATGAGAGTGAGATTAAAATTAATAAATTATAAATCAAATCATTGGAGTATATTTTTTTTCTGATTCATACGTATGGGGTAAGGGGGGCGCACGAAGCACGAAGCACGAAGCACGAAGCACGAAGCACGAAGCACGAAGCACGAAGCACGAAGCACGAAGCACGAAGCACGAAGCACGAAGCACGAAGACGAAGCACGAAGCACGAAGCACGAAGCACGAAGCACGAAGCACGAAGCACGAAGCACGAAGCACGAAGCACGAAGCACGAAGCACGAAGCACGAAGTCTGGAACTGTATCATCTACCAACTTCCAGCTTCTAACTTTCGGCTTCTGACTTCGAGCTTCCGGCTTCAGCTTCCGGCTCCATTTCCCTCAATTTACGCATCATCAGATAATAATAATAAAAAATCTACGTTAAAGAATGAAAATTTTTGGATATTTTTAAAGTCTTTAATTAAATTTGCATCCGAAATATATATTTTTTTATGAAAGGATTTATTTTACTTCTTGCGTTTTTCATGGTCTATACTGGCGTACAGGCTCAGGATGTAAAATTTACAGCTCAGGCAACCAATCTTATTGAGCTTGGAGAAAATTTTCGCCTTGTTTATTCTGTCAATGCAAAGGGGGGCGACCTGAAAATTTCGCCTATTTCAGATTTTGCAATTTTGAGCGGACCCAGTACTTCATCGAGTACCAGTATGCAAATCATCAACGGTCAGATGACTTCCAGTTCTTCCTACTCTTATACATATATTTTACAAGCGACAAAAATCGGAAAATATTCCATACCGCCAGCTACGATTAATGTTGACGGGAAGCAATACAAATCGAATGCGCTTACAATTGAGGTGGTTCAAGGCAGCAAAGGCAATCAGGGACAAAAAAAATCTCAAACTAACAATCAGGGGCAAACCAATCAACAAGCACAGAAAGATGCCGGCAATATAAAAAATGAAGATCTTTTTGTTCGCGTAATCGTTGATAAAAATTCTTTGTATCAGGGAGAAAGTGTGAGCGCAGCTATCAAAGTGTACAGCAGGGTTAATCTTGCAGGTTTTGAAAATATGAAATTCCCCTCCTTCAAAGGATTTTTCTCTCAAGAAATTGAAACACCAAATCAGGTAAATCTTCAACGAGAAAATGTAAATGGTCAGATTTATAATGTTGGGGTAATGAAGAGAGTGGTGCTGTTTCCACAGAAAAGCGGCCAACTCACAATAGAACCCTTTGAACTGGAATGTGTAGTCAGGCAGCAGGTTCGGGGAAAAAATATGTGGGACGATTTTTTCGGAACATATCAAAACATTAAAAAGAAAGTTACAAGTACGCCAATTACAATCAATGTGAAACCGCTTCCCGGCAATGCTCCGGAAAGTTTTAGCGGAGCCGTGGGAAAATTTAACATGAAAGCTTCTGTTAATACAAACCATCTAAAAACAAATGATGGAATAACATTAAAAATTATTATTTCCGGTTCAGGAAATCTGAAACTTGTTGATACATTATTTGTAAAGCTTCCATCAGACTTTGAGCGGTATGATCCCAAAATTACCAATAATTTTAAAAATGATGGAGCAGGCGCATCGGGCAGTAAAACTTTTGAATACCTTATTATACCACGACATGCCGGAAATTTTACCATCCCTCCTATTGAATTCACGTATTTCGACCTTGCTTCAAAACAATATAAAACTATTCTGTCAGATGAATTCAATATTAAAGTTGATAAAGGAAGCGAATCGGAAGATGTTACCATTGTCAGCGGTCTCAGAAAAGAGGATGTAAAATATATTGGCAGCGATATCCGGTATATCAAAAAAAATGAAATAAAATTTAAACAAAAAGGCTCTCTTCTTTTTGGAACATGGATGTTCTGGCTCAGCTACGTCATTGCTTTGGCCGCATTTATTGCTCTTTATATTTTGATGCGTGAGAAAATAAAACAGAATGCAAACTTAGCTCTTGTAAAAAATAAAAAAGCAAATAAAGTTTCGAAAAAACGCCTGAAAAATGCAATGGTTTTCCTGAAACAAAATGATAAGTCTCATTTTTATAATGAAGTATTAAAAGCACTATGGGGCTATCTTAGCGACAAATTTGGAATTCCTGTTGCAGAACTTTCGCGTGAAACAACTTTATCGCATCTTGAAAAGTATAAAATTGAAAAGGAACTTACAGATAAGGTTATGAATCTGATTGAAAACTGCGAGTTTGCCCACTTTGCGCCTTCTTCAGATGCTTATCAAATGGATAAAATTTACGCTGATGCCAGTGATCTTATTGGTGAACTTGAAAATAAAATAGGGAGGATGTAAGCAATGAACAAAAAAATCTTTTTCGTTGTATGTATTTTTCTCAGCTTTTCATGGATCAGCAAAGCTGAAGATTCTAAAAAAATTGCCGACAGCGCTGTTGTTTATTACAGCCAGAATAAATTCGACAAAACTATTGCCTGTTATGAAAAAATTTTGTCAAATGGTTATGAATCACCCGAAATTTATTTTAATGCAGGAAACGCTTATTATAAAACAAAACAGTACACGAAGGCTATTCTGTATTATGAAAAAGCGAAACTCCTCGCCCCTTCCGATGAAGACATAAATTTTAATCTTGAGCTTTCTAAAAAATTTGTTGTTGATAAAATTGATGTACTCCCGCAGATTCTAATTTCAACATGGCTTGATAAATTTACAGGTGCTATGTCATCTGATACGTGGGCTTTTTTTAGCATTATAACCTTTATCCTTTTTCTTGTTCTTCTCACTATTTATTTTTTCATGAGATCTCTTGTTGTTCGCAAGATAGCATTTGGAATAAGCATGATATTTTTATTCGTTTCGATTATTACATTTATTTGCGCATACGATCAGAAAAAAAATATTGACGATAATAAACATGCCATTGTCTTCAATTCTACTGTCAATGTTAAAAGTTCTCCTGATGATGCCGGAACAGTTCTTTTTGTTATTCATGAAGGATTAAAAGTCGGAATACAGGATAAAATCGGAGACTGGTATAAAATTAAACTTTCAGATGGGAGTGTGGGATGGCTGAAGGTTGGTGAGGTGGAGGTTATTTGAATTGATGATTTGATGATTATTTGAATTAGGAATTCGATAGATATACAATTGGAACTCAATAGGAATTCGATTGATGTTCAATAGGAATTCGATTGATGTTCGATAGGAATTCGATTGATGTTCGATAGGAATTCGATTGATGTTCGATAGGAATTCGATAGATATACAATTGGAACTCAATAGGAATTCGATTGATGTTCGATAGGAATTCGATTGATGTTCGATAGGAATTCGATTGATGTTCGATAGGAATTCGATTGATGTTCGATAGAAATACAATTGTACATCTACCGAATCAACAATTGAACATCTATCGTAGAAACTTATATTTTTCAAAACAGATAATAAAAATAAATGAAATTACTTGTCATTGAAGGCCTCGATGGGTCGGGAAAATCTACTCAGATTGATTTGCTTCAAAATTTTCTTACTAAAAATAAAGTACCTTATAAATATCTTCACTTTCCAAGAACGGATGCTCCTTTTTTTGGTGAATTGGTCAGTATGTTTTTACGTGGCGATTTGGGCGATTTGGCAAATGTAAATCCATACCTCGTTGCGCTTATTTATGCAGGCGACAGGAATGATGCGAAAGAAATGATTTTGCAATGGCTGAAAGAAGACCATCTTGTTTTGCTTGATCGCTATGTTCATTCAAATATTGCATTTCAATGCGCGAAATTAAAAGATAAAAGCGAGCAGGAAAAGCTTAAAGACTTTATTATACGATTAGAATACGAGTATTATAAAATTCCAAAACCCGATCTTAATATTTTCTTAAGTGTACCCTTTTCTTTCACTGAAAATAAATTATCATCACAACGATCCGGAGAAGACAGAAGTTATCTGCAAGGGAAAAAAGACATACACGAACAAGATTTGGAATTTCAAAAGAACGTGCGCGAAATGTATCTGAATTCAGTAAAAGATGATCCGAATTTCAGACTGATAGATTGTACGGATGGCGATACATCTATGCTGCCACCCGATAAAATTTTTGAAAAAATTATTTATTCCTTAAAGGACAATAACATGATTCCCTGATGTGTTAAACATAATTTTGCAAATGGGGAAAAAAACATGTAGGTTTGCAGAAATTATTAAAATTACTATTATGGCAAGTCGCAGAAATTTAAAAAAAGACATCAACTACCTTACAGGTGAAGTAATATCAGATTGTTTTGCATATATGTTTTTTAATCCAGACAAAAATCAGGATAAAGTTGTAAACATCATAGAAGACACAGCATCATCAAGGAATGAACTGATAGCAAAAATATGTCAGTCGAAAATTGAAAAAGATCCTAAAAAATTGAAAGCTTATTTCAGTGATATTAAAAAATCAATGGCAAGTTCTGTTGATAATTCCTTTCAGAATTTAAGCAAACTAGTAAAATAGTGCTTGCAAGAAAACGTCAATTTCTGCGTTACTCTCGACCTGAAAAACAGTCATGTACATTAGTACACTCCTGATTTCCAGGTCTTCGAAAGCCCTGCCTACCGGACAGGCAGGCTTGAACTTGACGTTTTCTTATCAAGCACTGACACTGTCAAGCAAAAAACATAAGTTTTCTTGCTGACACTAAATAGTGTTTGTCGTTGTGGCGATCAAACACTGAATTTGTTGACAGATACAAATAAAAAAAACCTCAAAAATTTTGAGGTTTTTTTATTTATTTATTCTTTGTTATGCTCCGAGAGTAGCAACCATAACGGCTTTAATAGTGTGAAGGCGATTTTCAGCCTGATCGAATACTAAAGAATTAGCGCTTTCAAAAACTTCTTCTGTAACTTCAATACCGTTTTTCAAACCAAAATCTTCAGAAACCTGTTTGCCTATTTTTGTATCTGCATTATGAAAAGCAGGAAGGCAGTGCATGAATTTCACATTTGAGTTGCCTGATTTTTTCATAATTGCGCTGTTTACCTGAAATGGTTTTAATAGCTTAATTCTTTCAGCCCAAACTTCTTTAGGTTCTCCCATGGAAACCCATACGTCTGTGTGTATATACTCTACACCTTTTACCGCTTCTTCAGGTTTTTCTGTAATAGTAATTCGTGCGCCTGAAGTTTTTGCGATTTCTTTACATTGTTTAATTAATGCAGCATCCGGCCACAATGCTTTTGGTGCTCCGATACGTACATCCATACCAAGAATAGAGCCCACAACGAGTAAAGAACGCCCCATGTTAAAACGAGCATCGCCAAGATACGCGTAAGAAATTTTTTCTAATGGATTGTCTGAATGTTCCATCATAGTTAAAACATCGGCAAGCATTTGTGTGGGATGCCATTCATTGGTAAGTCCGTTCCATACGGGTACACCTGCGAACTGCGCAAGTTGCTCCACTATTTCCTGACCAAAACCACGGTACTCAATGCCATCATACATTCTGCCAAGAACGCGGGCAGTATCTTTAACCGTTTCTTTATGTCCCATCTGACTTCCAGATGGACCGAGATAGGTTACATGAGCACCCTGATCAAGTGCTGCAACTTCAAATGCACAACGTGTACGGGTTGAATCTTTTTCAAAAATCAAGGCAATATTTTTTCCTTTTAACTTTTGTTGTTCAATGCCTGCATATTTAGCTTTTTTGAGGTTTTTCGATAGATTCAACATAAATACTAATTCTTCTTTTGTAAAATCTAATTCTTTTAAAAAATGTCTGTTTCTAAGATTAAATGCCATATTCGTATTTATTTTATGTTAATATTTTACGTTATAAAATATTCCCGCTCCATGGGGCGGGATTACAGTTTACAAGACGGGATTACAGTTTGCTAGCTCAGGACAAAGCGGGTTCCGGAGCCTTCTTTCCCGAGATGTGATGCTTCGGTGATGATCGCATCTTTGCCTGTTAACTCAACAAACTGTAAGCATGCACGCACTTTTGGCGCCATACTGCCTTCGGTAAACTGACCTTCTTTAAGATAAAATTTAGCTTCATCAACCGTAATAATATCCAAAGCTTTTTCATTGGGTTTTCTGAAATTAACGTAAACCTTTGGGACGTCTGTTAGAATAATGAATTCATCTGCCTGAATCTGAGTTGCAAGCAAAGAAGAAGCAAGATCTTTATCAATTACTGCTTCTATTCCGCGTAACTGATTGGGTCTTGAATAATGTACAGGTATTCCGCCACCACCTACAGAAATTACAATTTGTCCGTCGCGAGCCATTTTGCTGATAGAATGTCTGTTTGCAATTTTATAGGGTACAGGAGATGCAACAACTCTTCTCCATCCTCTTCCGCGCGGGTCTTCTTGGAAAACATAACCTGTTTCCTTAACAATAGCGTCTTTTTCTTCTACGGTATAATAAGGACCTATAGGTTTCGTAGGCTTTTTAAATGCCGGGTCGTCTTTGTCAACCAACACTTCCGACACAATTGTGATAACGTCTCTGTCTAAGCCACGTTCTTCAAGCACATTTCTCATTTGCTGTTCCAGAATATATCCAATAAACCCCTGTGAATAAGCACCACAAATATCGAGAGGCATTTCCGGAATACCAAACATTTTTGCGCCGGCAACATTTTGCAATAAAATATTACCTACCTGTGGTCCATTACCATGGGTAACAACAAGGTTATAATCTTTTTTAATCAGATAAGAAAGCTTAAGACAAGTATCATAAGCATTTGCTTCCTGCTCCTCGATGGTACCGCGCTGATCGCCTCGGAGAAGCGCATTTCCTCCAAAAGCTACTACTGCTAATTTTTTCATACAATTATATTTATTTAAATTATTTTAAAGGCAAACCGCAAATCTATAAAAAAAATAATATAAAAATCAAATCCAAAAATTTGCTCCAAATCTTTATGCCACAGACCTACCTTGGCAGCAGCTACCGTGTGGACACAAATATGTGAAGTATTTTTATTGAGGTGTTTGATATTTTTAATATTTTAAGCCTACTCTGAATATTAATTAAACCTAATATATGACACGAATTTCACGAATTAGCCTGCCTACCTGTTAACAACAGGTAAATCAGTCGATTTATCAACTGAAGTTGACAAGGCAGGTTCGTGTAATTCGTGTCAATAATACTTTTCGGAAAGGACTTAATAAAAAAGATGTGTCCACACGGTAGCTGTCGGCAGACAAGGTTGCAGGTTGCAAAATTAACAAATACCACTATTTTTGATGAATTACAAAAAATAATAACTTAAAAAATATCCTGTCATTTATTTTATATTTAATGGGAAAATCATGTAAAATCATTGCTACATAAGGCTTCATTGACCAACGTACTTTTTTAATAAATTAAATTTTTTCAAAATGTATTATAATTAAATTTATTTTTTACTTTTGTCGTTTATGTTTGGACAAGAATAGTAGAGATTAATTTGTTAATGAAAAGATTTGTATTTGTTTTTATAACACTCGGTTTATTAGTTTTTTTTGGTTGCGACTCATCCATATTTAAAAAGGGGATTGATGAAGGACAGATTACCTATAACATTACTTATTTTCAAAGTGATGATGAAAATCCATTGGTATCACTGCTTCCCACAACTATGGTAATAAAATTTAAAGATAACAGTTCTATTGGCATTATCGAAGGCTGGATGGGCTTGTTCAAATCAAGCTACATTTCTAATTTTAAAAAGAAAACCAACACTTCTACTTTTAAGGTTATGGATAAAAAATTAGCCTTTGAAACGAAATTTGACGAAGAAAATTTTGGCTTCGATCCTTTTCCCAGTTTGAAAATAGAACATACTACCGATGAAAAAATGATTTCAGGATATAAATGTAAAAGAGCAATTGCCACAGTTGGAGAAGAAAAAAAAGACACATTCAGTATTTATTATACAGATGATATTAAAATTAACAATCCAAACTGGAATACTCCTTTTAAAGAAATTGCAGGAGTATTAATGGAGTTTCAGGCTGGTATGCGCGGTGTTCAAATGAAATGTGTTGCCTGCAAAGTAGAAGATTTAGAAATCAAAGATGAAGAATTTGAAATTCCCGCCAATTATAAAAAAGTATCTAAAGAAGAATTTGAAAAAGTCATCAATGATTTGATGAAAAATAATTAATACAAAGTTTAATTTTAATTTAATTATAATGAAAACAAAAATTCAATATCTGTTTGCAATTGTTTTATTAACATTTACATTGTCTTTTTCCTTTGCTCAGAAATCCTACGTCATTAAATACGAAATGGTTTATGATGCTCCAGGTCTTGATGCTGCAATGAAAGCGCAGCTACCCTCTGAAATGACCATGTATATAAAAGGGAATAAAATGATGCAGGAATCAAAATCATCAATGGGAACTCAATCTGCAATTTATGACGGCGACACAAAAAGCAGCATTGTTCTTATAGATATGATGGGACAACAACTTGCAATTAAAGTTGGTAAAGAAGAAATTGAAAAGCAATTGACCGAAATGCCTAAAGTAACTGTAGACTTATTTGACGAAACTAAAAAAATAGCCGGATATACTTGTAAAAAAGCAGAAATTACAGAAGGAGACAACACTTTTACTGTGTTTTATACAAGTGATTTAGGTGTAAGCGATATCAACTGGGCTACAGAATTTAAAGATATTAAAGGCGTTATGATGGAATATTCCACTTCGCAACAGGAAATGACCGTAAAATTTACGGCTAAAGAAGTGAAGGAACAAAAAATAAAAGATAAACAATTTACCATTCCATCCGGGTACAAAGAGCTTACTCCGGAAGAAGCGAAGAAAATGTTTGGAGGAGAATAAGAATCCTGAAAAATCCTCTCATGAGGATTTTTTTTTATAACAAAGGCTTAATAATGTGGTAAGAAATTATTATAATGGCCAAAGAAAAAAAGAAAAAAGGAAAAGACAATACCGGAGATTTCACAGAAGATGTACCAAAAGTGAAAGCTGTTCGGTCTGCAAAAGAAATTGTCAACTTTGTTCGTGAAGAACGATTTAAAGTTGTTCTTGGCAGTGCTTTGATTTTTCTGGCTGTTTTCCTTTCTATTGCTTTTGTATCTTATCTTTTAACATGGAAATTTGATCAGAACAAACTTTCAATCCCTTTCGGGGACTTTATAAAAAATCCTCAAATTATTGTTGAAAACTGGGCAGGTAAAATTGGCGCATATCTATCACATATTTTTATTCACAGGGGCTTTGGACTTGCTTCTTTCTCTTTAGCTTTGATTCTGCTTGTAACGGGAATAAGATTATTTAAGGTTCGGCTGCTTCCTTTAAGAAAAACTATTTTTTACTCACTTATTCTTACTTATTGGCTTTCATTAACGCTTTCTTTTTTCTATGGATCCGATTATTTTTATCTTGGTGGCACTCATGGCTACTTCATGGTAATATGGCTAAACGCTTTCTGGGGAAAAATCGGAACGCTTTTATTTTTAGGACTTGTAATCTTTACATTTATTATTTTCGCTATAAAAAATTCACTTGCATGGTTTAAAGAAATTGTAAAAAAACGTGAGTCAACAGAATTCAATGATGATGATGCTAAAATTGAAACGAACGACTCCGATACGATTGAAGAAAATCTCGACCCCATAGAAGATGTCAATTTAGACGAAAACACTGAAACGGAAACAGACGCAGAAATAGTATCAGAAACAGAAGCAGAAGCAATATCAGAAGCAGAATCAGAATCAGAAAAGAAAGCGGAAGAAGAATTTTTAATAAAAGAGAAAAAAACTGAAGAAAAAAAATTCGATGAAATACCCTGGACTATTGAGCCGAGAAAAGAAGAAGAGCTGGTTGTAAATGAATCAATATCCGAATCAAAAAATGCTGAAAAAATTGTCGAAAAGAAAATTGACGAAACTATAATTTTCGGTGTTAAAAGAAAACCTAAAATAGAAGAGGGTGTGGAAAATTCTGATACAACAGAAAACAATCTTCCCCCTGAAATAAATGACGGTGTTGATTTTACCGTTGAAAAACACGAAGATGAACTTATTACCGATGAACCTGACGGAGAAAAAGAAATCAGAATTGAAGATCTCGGCCCTTATGACCCGACGCTTGACCTTTCGCGCTACCAACTTCCCCCACTCGACCTGCTTGTTGATTACAAAAGCGACAGCGAAGTAACACCCGAAGAGCTGAACTCGAATAAAAATAAAATTGTTGAGACGCTCAAAAACTACAATATTGAAATTTTAAGCATTAAAGCTACTATTGGTCCAACGATTACCTTGTACGAAATAATCCCGGCTCCCGGCATTCGGATTTCAAAAATTAAAAATCTGGAAGACGACATCGCATTGAGTTTATCTGCGCTTGGAATCAGAATCATTGCTCCTATGCCCGGAAAAGGAACGATTGGTATTGAAGTGCCAAACCTGAAGCCGGAAGTCGTATCCATGTGGTCTATCATTGCATCCACAAAATTTCAAGAATCAAAATTCGACCTTCCTGTTGCTTTAGGAAAAACTATTTCGAACGAAACATTTACATTTGACCTTGCCAAAATGCCCCACCTGCTTGTTGCCGGCGCAACAGGTCAGGGAAAATCTGTGGGCTTGAATGCAATTCTGGCGTCTTTGCTATATAAAAAACACCCGGCGCAATTAAAATTTGTTCTGGTTGATCCGAAAAAAGTTGAATTAACACTCTATTCAAAAATAGAAAAACATTTTCTTGCAAAAATTCCTGATGCCGAAGAAGCCATTATCTGCGATACGCATAAGGTTGTTAATACACTGAATTCATTATGTAAAGAAATGGACTCAAGATACGATCTTCTAAAAATGGCTGCAGCACGTACGATCAAGGAATACAATACAAAATTTTCTGAACGCAAATTAAATCCTGAAAAGGGTCATAAATATTTACCTTATATCGTTGTTGTAATTGATGAATTTGCAGATCTTATTATGACAGCAGGCAAAGAAGTTGAAATGCCCATCGCCCGAATTGCACAATTAGCGCGCGCTGTAGGTATTCACATGATAATTGCAACACAACGACCTTCTACAAATATTATTACCGGAACCATTAAAGCAAATTTCCCTGCACGTATAGCATTTAAAGTTGCCTCAATGATAGACTCCAGAACCATTCTCGACTGTCCGGGCGCAAACCAGCTCGTGGGAAAAGGAGACTTGCTCATGTCGCAGGGTAGCGAGCTGATTCGTATTCAATGCGCTTTTGTTGATACCCCGGAAATTGAAAAAATCTGTGACTATATTGCCAGTCAACAGGGCTACCCAAGCGCATTTGAACTTCCTGAATATGTTCCAGAATCAGCAGAAGGGAATATGGAAATTACAGACACGGGAAAAAGAGATGAAATGTTTGCAGAAGCAGCGCGGTTGGTTGTAATACATCAGCAGGGCTCCACTTCTCTTATTCAAAGAAAATTTGCAATCGGTTATAACCGGGCAGGACGCTTAATGGATCAACTGGAAAAAGCAGGAATCGTAGGTTCATTTGAGGGTAGCAAAGCACGAAAAGTGATGTTTTCTGATTTGGAATCTTTAGAAAGCTTTCTCAGAGATTCCAACATAATTTAATGGCACATTAGTTGAAGTTTAATTTGAAATTTATTATCATGAAACAAATTTTATTACTTACAGCATTCATTTTTTTATACACGATTTCTTTCGGACAAAATAAAAATGAAACAGGCACTAAAGCAAAAACACACGACCCAAAAGCAAAAGGCGTTCTTGATAAAGTTTCGGTTAAAACAAAAGCTTTTAAAACAATAAAAGCAGATTTTGTTGTTTCAAGGGAAGATAAAAAATCTACAAAAAAAGATACGCAAAAAGGTTCGCTCTGGATTAAAGGAAGCAAGTATAAATTAGATATCATGGGCACAATTACGTTTTGCGACGGAAAAACACGTTGGGCTTACATTAAAGAATCAAAAGAGGTAAATATTACAGAACCCGATCTGAAAAATGATAAGCTTGTTGACCCTTCAAAAATTTTTACTATTTATGAAAAAGGTTATAAATATACATACATATCCGAGAAATTTGAAGACGGCTTACAGCTTCACGAAATTGACTTATATCCTGAAGATTTAAAACAAAAAGTTTCGAGAATTACCTTGCAAATAGAAAAAAATGAAATGAGAATTCACTCCGTAAAATACATCGAAAAAGATGGCGTTATTTATACAGTCAAAATAGCAAAATTTTTACCCGATACTGAAATATCTGATGCTGATGTTACATTTAATAAAGCAAATTTTCCCGGAGCTGAGATTATTGATATGAGAGATTAAGGGCTGTCTTCGGCTTCTCCCTTCGGCTCAATTCGACTTCGCTCACTGCAAGCCGCTCAGAGAGTGCTGAAAACAAACATAAAAACTATTAAATAAATCACAAATCAAAAAATGTCTTTCCTCTATCCCACGTTTCTTTTCGCACTTTTTGCAATAGCAATCCCGATTATTATACATCTTTTTAATTTCAGGAAATTCAGAGTTGTTTATTTCAGCAATGTTAAGTTTTTACAAAATGTTTTACTCGAAACAAAAGCAAAATCAAAATTAAAACACCTTCTCATTCTGCTGTTGCGTATTCTTACAATCGCTGCGGCTGTTATTGCATTTGCCCAACCTTTTATTCCAGATAATACTTCACGAAAAAATCCTGCTTCAGGAATTGTTTCTATACATATAGATAATTCGTTCAGCATGGATGCTGAGGGTAAAGAAGGAAACCTGCTGGAAGTTGCCAAAAACAAAGCGAGAAGTATCGCTACCGCATTTCCTGCCGGAACAAAATTTCTTTTAACGACAAACGATCGCGATTTTGGCTCCCACCACCAGATAAACAAAGAACAGGTACTTGAAAATATTTCAAAAATTCAGATTTCTCCCAATTCTGAAAAACTCAGTAACATTTTAACAATCCATAAAGATGGAATCACAGAAGGAAATCCGATTCATTATGCCGGTACAAGTTTTATTATTTCAGACTTTCAGCAAACGGGATGCGACCTTGAAAATTGTAAATCCGACAGTTTGATTTCCGTACAACTTACACCTGTTTCTGCACAAGCAACAAACAACCTGTATATTGACTCATGCTGGTTTGAAATTCCCTTCCGGAAATTTAATCAACAGGAGGAAATTTTTGTGCGTATTGTTAATTCTTCTGCTGAGTCGTACAACAACATTCCTGTTAAAATTTTTATTAATGATTCTTTAAAAGCCCTCGCAAGTTTTAATATTCAGGCTGAATCGGATGAAATTGTCAGTTTAAAATTCTCTAACAATACAACAGGATTATACAATGGTAAAATTGAAATATCTGATTATCCCATCACGTACGACAACACCTTTTATTTTGGATATAAAATAGCATCTGGGCTAAATCTTCTGATAATAAACGGGCAGAAAGAAAGTAAATTTTTTACAGCGCTATATGAAAATGAAGAATATATAAAGGTTTCACAGGCTTCTGAAAAAACAGTACAAACTTCACAAATTAATAATTCGGCTATCGTAATTTTAAATGAAATAAAATTAATGACAAGCGGACTCATTCAGGAGCTTGGCAATCACGTGAAAAATGGAGGCTCTGTTGTCTTCATTCCTGCATGGGACGGAGATATTGAATCATACAACCAATTTCTCGGAGCATTTAAAACAAACCTTATTTCTTCAAAAGATACAGCTAAAAAGCGTATTGCTTATATTGAATACAACAGCGATATTTATAAAAATGTTTTTCAGAAAAAAGATGAAAATCAGGATATGCCTGTTATTTCAGGGTCATTCGTACTTTCAGCCTATACCAACACACAGGAAATTCCACTTTTAAAAACACAGGATGGAAGAACCTTGCTAAGCCAGGTAACTCTTAACAAAGGCTCTTTGTACAGTTTTTATTTTCCAATATCAAAAGAGACAAGCAATTTTTCAAAACATCCCCTGTTTGTACCCACAATGCTGAATATGGCGTTAAACTGCAACCCTTCGCCTAATCCCTATTATACAATCGGAGTCAATAATACAATTGATATTAATAATTTAAAAATATCCGAATCTGACAGGGTTTTTCATATAAAAAATATTCTGACAAATACCGATTTTATACCACAGCAAACCATAAGCGGAAATATTATCAGACTTAATGTACAAAATCAGGTAAAACAAGCAGGAAATTATCATGTGATATTCGGAGAAGAAGCTATTGAAACCATAGCGTACAACTACAATCGTGCAGAGTCCAATTTGCGTTATTATAATGAAGAAAATCTCAGTGAAAAAATAAAACAGGCATCCCTGAAAAATTTCTCGATTCTTGATGCAGAAATTAAATATCTGTCGAAAGCTGTTGACCAAATTAATAAAGGAATCCAACTATGGAAATTATTTGTATTACTTGCATTGCTCTTTTTAGGTACAGAAATCGCTCTATTACGCTTGTGGAAAAGTTAATGTAAGGCAAATAATTGCCCACAACCGGACATATTATTCACTGATTTTCAATATAAAGAAAAAAAACTATCAAAAGGCTTGTAAAAAAGCATAAAGATTCTTAATTTTGCAACCTCAAAACTGACCTGTGGTGTAACTGGCAACACAACTGATTCTGGATCAGTAGAGTCTAGGTTCGACCCCTAGCAGGTCAACTTTTTAAGGGTTTTCAGAAGAAAATCCATAGCGACAAAATCAGTCAAGCGTCTAATAATCAGATAAAACTGAAAAAAAGAAATTGACTGATTTTTTTTATTTACCGACCCTATTACCGACCCTGACTTTTTTTTCAAGCATAATTTTTATAATCTATGATTAAATCTGACAGAGGTGTTTTTTTTGCAAACCCCTAATTTCTCAACTCGCTGGCTCGCGCAATTCAGGCTTTTTATAAAAAACGTTCAGTGTATTGATTATTATATACGAAAAACGTTCAGTGTATTGATTGTTTTTATATATTTGTAAAAAAATATTTTTTCAAATATGCTGAACAAATTTATAGAACTTTCTGAACGAACTATTGAATTTACAAATTGCGATTTTATCCGGCCGCAAATTGAGTTTTTGAAACAAAGGGAACGGTTAATTGGGATAAAAGGCAGTCGTGGTGTAGGTAAAACTACACTACTGCTGCAATTTGCAAAAACCGAACTCAGCAAAAAAAATAAATTGTACGTTAGTTTGGATAATCCGTACTTTGCAAAAAACAATTTATTTGAATTTACAGATGAATTTGTAAAAAACGGCGGCGAATATATACTTTTAGACGAAGTTCATCATTACAAAGATTGGTCTTTGACGTTGAAAAATATTTACGATAGTTTCCGTGATTTAAAAGTTATTTATACAGGTTCGTCTTTATTGAAACTTACAAAAGGAAGAACCGATTTATCACGCCGAACGGTTATAAATACGTTGCACGGTCTTTCGCTACGTGAATATATCAATTTTACTGAAAAAACAAATTTTCAGGTATATAGCTTGAATGAAATTTTAGAGAATCATACGGAAATTTCAAAACAAATAATTACGAAAATAAAGCCAATTCAAAAGTACAACGAGTATGTAAAAATTGGTTATTACCCGTTTTTTTTAGAAAACAAGAATAATTATTTATTCAAATTAGTAGAAATTGTAAATCAAATACTTGAAACTGATTTGCCGTTTATTGCAAATATTAGTTATGCCAATATTAACAAATTGAAACAACTTTTGCAGATAATATCCGAAAGTGTGCCATTTAAACCAAATTTGGAAAAAATAAGCAGCCAGATAGAAATAAGCAAAAATACACTGAAAGATTATATGTTTTTTTTGCAGGAAGCAATGCTTATTTTAATGCTGAAATCGGAAAAAAAAATAAGTTCAAATTTAGCAAAGCCTGATAAAATTTATTTATTTCACCCAAATTTGATGTATTGTCTTGCAAATGAAAATTCAAATATTGGGAACATTCGTGAAAGTTTTTTTATGAACCAATTGCAAGTTAGCAATAAAGTAAATTATTCTGAAATGGGTGATTTTCTTGTTAACCAAAAATACATTTTTGAAATAGGTGGGAAAAACAAAACCTATAAGCAAATTGCAAATATCAAAAATTCATTCATAGCAGCCGATGACGTAGAAATTGGACATAAAAATACAATCCCCCTTTGGCTGTTTGGCTTTTTGTATTAATAATAATCAATCGGTTTTATGTTTCAGTCTGATATTAAAAATTGACATCGAAAATCAGAAATGTGAAAAACCGTGGAATAGTGTTGTGAAATCAACTATTAGAGCATTTGAAATTGACCGCCAAAACAGAATATGTTTAGGTTATGGTTGGAGCGCATCAGGTCTTTAATATGATGGAAATACCTGGACAACGATTGACACATCAAATGTACTAAGCGAGAAATTGCTTCTGTTTGAGCAATTTTTTTCAGAGAATTAAATCCTAATTTTAAACAACTCTTTTCATTGTAAATATAACAGAGGTGTTTTTTGCAATTATTGATTAGAATTTATCCATTTGTAAGCAGCATCCGATCTTGAAAAAACTTTTGAAAATTAGAAAGGAAATGAAAAACAACTGGATGATGTTTTAGTGCTTGGAATAAAATTTTAAGTTTATTTTTTTTTCTTCAAAGTCAGCCAATGATTGCAAAGCTTCTGAAAATTTGTTCGAACAAAGCCTGTTCAGGTCACGAAAACCTTGCAGAAAGAAAATGCATAAAAAACGTATTAAGCAGAAAAAAACTTCGTAGATTGTAATCGTAGATACTCTTCAGAAAAATTGAGTTGATGATTTTATCTAATTTTAAATGTGTGAATTATGTAACTGAAATAAATAGTTATATAACTTTTGTTTATTTAATTAACCTATCTTTGATTTTAACTAAATTACTAAATTCAATGTGAAATTTAAAACACAGTCTTGTGAAGCTATACATTAAATACATGGTAAGCAACCGTTGTAAATTAGAAGTGAAGGATGAGTTGAAAAAACTTGGACTTCATTATATTTTTGTTGATTTAGGCGAAGTTGAAATTATGGAAAATCTTACTGAGGAACAACTGGGGCAATTAAAAATTGCACTTTTAAATTCTGGGTTTGAATTAATGGATGATAAAAAAGCAATTTTAATTGAAAGAATAAAAAATACAATAATTGAAATGGTTCATCTTTCCGATGAAGTATTAAAAGTTAACTTTTCAGATTTTTTGAGTAACAAATTGAAGTATGATTATACATATCTGGCAAATTTATTTTCAGCTATACAAGGAATTACTATTGAACAATTTATTATTTCCCATAAAATTGAACGGATAAAAGAGCTGATTGTTTATGATGAGCTTAATATTACAGAAATCGCGTGGAAAATGAATTACAGCAGTGTTGCACATTTGTCGAATCAATTTAAAAAGTTTACTGGTTTAACACCTACGCATTTCAAAAAAATGAAAGATATGAAACGAAAATCGTTTGATGATATTGGAAATAACATGACGGCTAAATAATTTTTATAGCAACCAAACATGGCTAAAGAAAAAAAATCTGATGAAGATGAATTAATCATAGCACGAAAAGAACTTGCCTTTCAAAATGAAGAAAAGGAAAAGCGTGCAGCAGAGCTTGACATTGCAAAAATCGAACTTGCTCATCAGGATGACGAGAAAGAAAAACGTGCAGCAGAATTAATCCTTGCAAATAAAGAACTTGTTTTTCAAAATGAGGAGAAAGACAAAAGAGCAGCAGAATTAATTCTTGCAAACAAAGAACTTGCCTTTCAAAATGAAGAAAAGGAAAAGCGTGCAGCAGAGCTTGGCATTGCAAACATCGAACTTGCTCACCAGGATGAAGAAAAAGAAAAACGTGCCGCCGAGTTAATGCTTGCGAATAAAGAGCTTATTTTTCAAAATAAGGAGAAAGACAAAAGAGCCGCAGAATTAATTCTTGCAAACAAAGAATTAGCCTTCCAGAATGAAGAAAAAGAAAAGCGAGCAGCAGAGCTTGACATTGCAAACATAGAACTTGCTTACCAAAACGCAGAGAAAGAAAAACGGGAATATGCAAATATCGAACTTGAAGCATACTCCAATTCATTAAAATTAGCTTCTCAATATTCACGAAGTCTTATTGAGGCCAGCCGCGATCCTTTAGTTACCATCAGCAATGAAGGGAAGATTATGGATATGAATAATGCTTTCGAGGCAATTACAGAGATGACGCGCAAAAAACTTACAGGTACAGACTTCTTCGATTATTTTACCAAGCCACAAAAAGCGCGTGAAGTTTACAAAGAAATATTTGAAAAAGGATTTGTTGCAGATTATCCGTTAACAATCAGAGATGGTAAGTTGACAGATGTTTTGTTTAATGGGGCTGTTTATAAGGATGAGCAGGGAAATGTACTTGGCGCTGTGGTTGTGGCAAGAGATATTACGGAACAGAAAAGAATTGAAAAAGAATTAATAGAGGCAAGAGTTTTTGCAGAACTGGCAGTTGGAATAGCAGAAGAAGCAAAAAAAAAGGCTGAATGTTCTACAATTATAGCAGAAGATGCTGTTAAAACGAAACAGCAGTTTTTATCAAACATGAGCCATGAGATACGTACGCCCATGAATGCCATTATTGGCTTCACAAAAGTACTGCTGAAAACAGAGCTGACCACGAAACAAAAAGAATATTTATCGGCTATAAAAATAAGCGGCGATGCATTGATTGTTCTTATTAACGATATTCTCGACCTGGCAAAAGTAGAATCGGGAAAAATGACATTTGAGCAGATACCCTTCAAAATGGCTTTATCTATTTCAGCCATGCTTCATTTGTTTGAAACTAAAATACAGGAAAAAAATCTGGAACTTATAAAAGAATATGACTGCCGGATTCCTGAAGTTTTACTGGGTGATCCGGTGCGTCTGCACCAGATAATTTTAAATCTGGTAAGTAATGCTGTTAAGTTTACAAACACTGGGAAAATTACGGTCTCTGTTAATTTATTAAGCGAAGATAAAGATCAGGCAACCATAGAATTTAAAATTTCTGACACTGGGATTGGAATTGAAGAAAATAAAATAAAAAATATTTTTGAATCTTTCCGGCAGGGATCCAGTGGTACAGCACGATTATATGGTGGTACGGGATTAGGTCTTTCTATTGTAAAACAATTAGTAGAGCCGCAGGGTGGCAGCATTCATGTAAGCAGTAAAGTAAATGAAGGTTCAACGTTTAGTTTTATTTTAAGTTTTCTCAAAACAAATGATTTGGCTGAACTTGATGTAAATACAGAGGAATGGGATAAAAGTATTAAAAATATAAAAGTCCTTGTAGTTGAAGATATGGCACTCAATCAGCTTTTGATGAAAACATTATTGGACGATTTCGGGTTTGACCGTGATATTGTAGCAAACGGAAAAATTGCTATTGAATATTTACAAACTAAATCCTATGATATTATTTTGATGGATCTCCAAATGCCCGAAATGAATGGGTTTGAAGCAACGGAATATATACGGAACAAAATGAATTCTAAAATACCCATCATCGCTTTAACAGCCGATGTAACCACTGTTGATCTTGCAAAATGTAAAGCTGTGGGCATGAATGATTACATTGCAAAGCCCGTTGATGAAAGATTATTATATAATAAAATCGTGGGTCTGGTAAAGAAACCTGTTGTGACGAAAGAAGCAGAAAACAAAGAGGTTGGAAGCACTTTTAGCGGAAAAACAAAATGTACGAATATGGATTACTTAATGCATAGGACGAAATCAAATCCTAAATTAATGATGGAAATGATTTCACTCTATCTAGAGCAAACGCCTCCATTGGTAAGTGCGATGAAACAAAGTTTGCTTGATAAAGATTGGGTTTTATTACATGCAGCAATTCACAAAATGATTCCTTCTTTTTCTATTATGGGAATTAATGCTGATTATTTAAACATGGCAAAGCAGGTAAAGGAATATGCAGGAACGCAACAGCAAACAGATGGAATACCTAATCTTGTTGAGCAAATTGAAAATGTATGCGTACAAGCATGTATAGAATTAGAAGAAGAATATAACAGAATTAATACACCAGCTCATGAGTAATGAAAAAATAAAACTTTTTTTAGTAGATGATGATGCCGTTTTTTTAAAATCATTAGAAATAGAGCTTCTCGAGCATGCTGATTTTACAATAGAAACGCATGCTACAGGCGAACTTTGTATTAAAAATTTATCTCATTCTCCGGATGTCATAATTTTAGATTATTACCTTGATGGAATAGATAAAAATGCGATGAACGGAATAGAAGCATTAGATATAATTAAATCCACTGCACCGGATATTCCCGTGGTAATGCTTTCCTGTCAGGATAAAATTGATATTGCCATAGAATGCATGCATCACAGGGCTTTTGACTATGTCGTAAAAAGCGAAACTGCTTTTCTTCGTTTACAGAAAATTATTACAACTATTTTTAGTTACAAAAAAATGGAAAAAGAATTAAAGTGGTACATGGAAAGAATGTAATTTCAAAAGATCTTTTTCATAACAGAATTTTAGTCATCAACAGTCATTAATTGTACTTTTAATAAAACCTTGAGGCATCTTTAGATAGGCTTAACGTGGCATATCCAACAAGGCGGAATCTCAAGGGTTTAAGCAATTGAGAAATGAACTAAAAAAATATTAATTCAACATCCTGCTTTGCTTCTTCTATCCTCAGATTTTTATCTTCAAAAATATTTTAAAAACTAATTGTTTACTTTCCTTTCGCATAAATTAATTCGCAAAAAAATGAGATACGCAGCTATTTTCAAGAGAATAATAAAATATTTTTTATTTTTCAAGAAAAATTTGGGCTGAAATCAAAATTAATAATATTCCGGTGCGCTGCACCTTTGTAAACAACGCAGCTATCGCTGCTACAAATGTTATCGCAGCACTGCTGCTATATTTGAAAAGCAGCGGCAGAGCCGCGAAATATTTGTAAAACATAAAAGGCATAGAAAAAACAAGGTGCAGAGCACCGTAATATATACTGAAACTTGGCAGGTTTGCAAATAAGGCTGCTTAGTTTTAGTTATACTGAGCGAATACAAATTTAATTATATTTTTGTAGCCCTTTTTAGCTATGCTGTCGAAGTATCTTTTGCATGGATTAATGTTAACAATGGTTTCAAATTCAGAACTCCTGACTTGTCAGCAGACTAAAATGTTGCCAAGGTAAACGCATGTTTATTCCTTTACAGATTATAGGGCACTCCGATGGAGCTTATATTCAACTAACATATAAACTTTTCAATAAACAGTAAAATACTAATGGATTTTTGTATTTTAAGTTCCGATAGGAACGATACTGTTTATAATAAATTACAGAGTTCTGTATAATAAGCTCCTTTAGGAGCGTCCTGTGAATGTAGCAGTTTTGGTATTAAGTCGGGAGTACAGCAATTAATGAAATTTTATTTCTGATTCTATTTTGCAAAAAAAATCAAGTCTACACTTCATGTTTCATTGTTTGTCCCAAACTATTAAAATATAATTCCTATCCTTTTCTCCATCATGTGAATTTTACAAATCATTGTATTTAAAATGTAACTCTACACGAAGATATAATATCAACTTTGCCTGATATTTATTCATCATTAAAAAATTCTACATGAAAACTCTAAAATTAATTTCAACAGTAATCGGATTATTTTTTGCCGTTAATGCAATGTCTCAGGTTTCAGTCAATGTTTCTGTTGGCATAGCACCTATGTGGGGACCTGTAGGTTATTCTGAGGCAAGTTACTATTATCTTCCGGATGTTGAAGCATATTATGATTTGCAGACATCCATGTTTGTTTATTATGATGGTGGCGTATGGGTTCATAGAAATTATCTTCCAACCATGTACAAAAATTATGACTTGTATAGTGGCTATAAAGTTGTTTTAGGAAGTTATCGTGGTAAAAATCCTTATATGCATTTCAACGATCACAAAATGAAATATAAAAAAGGCTATCGCGGTAAAAAGCAAAATTCTATTGGCAAAAGACCAAATGAAAGCCATCAAGGTACCCCGGCTATAAATAAAGGGAACTATGATAAAAATAAAAATAATAACAAAGACAATCACAATGATAAAAAACATAACAATAAAGGCAAAAATCATAATGACAAAAAAGGGGGCAAAAATAAATAACTCAAATTCGCATAAATTAATTCGCTAAAAAATGAGATCAGCAGCTATTTTCAAGAGAATAGCTATACTATTTTTTAGCTTTAATATCTTAATGAAAAACGGTATCAATACTCTAACAAACAAAATAATATTCCGGTGCGCTGCACCTTTTTAAACAACACAGCTATCGCTGCTACAAATGTTATCGCAGCTCTGCTGCTATATTTGGAATACAGCGGCAGAGCCGCAAAATATTTGTAAAATATTAAAGACTATAGAAAAACCAAGGTGCAGAGTACCGTAATATATACTGAGCGATTACAAATTTGATGACATTTTGTAACCCTATTTAGTGTCAGCAAGAAAACGCCAATTTCTGCGTTACTCTCGACCTGAAAAACAGTCATGTACATTAGTACACTCCTGATTTTCAGGTCTTCGAAAGCCCTGCCTACCGGACAGGCAGGCTTGAACTTGACCTTTTCTTATCAAGCACTCACACTGTCAAGCAAAAAACAAAGGTTTTCTTGCTAACACTAAATAACAACAATAGACAAATCCTATAGTGTGAATCGTGTAAAGCTTTTTAATTATTATGTAATACTTGACAAATAAAGCATGCGCATCTTTGTATTGTTGTGGGAAATAATTCATAACTCTAAAAAAACTCAAATGAAAACAAATGAAGATTTACAAAAAGACGTTCAGGATGCTATTAAGTGGGAACCACTCTTAAATGCTGCTGAAATTGGTGTTATTGCTAAAGATGGTGTTGTAACACTTTCAGGTGTTGTTGACAGCTATATGAAAAAAACAGAAGCGGAAACTGCTGCTAAAAACGTAGCAGGCGTTAAAGCTGTTGTTGAAAAAATTGAAATCAGATTTGATGGCATGGGCAAAAAAGACGACAGTGAAGTTGCCAAAGAAATTTTAAGCGCTTTCAAATGGGCATGGTCTGTTCCTACAGATAAAGTTAAAGTGAAGGTAGAAGACGGATGGGTTACTCTGGAAGGTGAATTACAATGGAATTATCAAAGAGATGCTGCCAAAAAATCAATTCAATATCTTCATGGTGTAAGAGGTGTTACGAATCATATTACAATTAAATCTGAAGCTAAAGAAGCAATTCAAACTTTAGATATTGAGCGTGCTCTGGGTCGTAATTGGTCTATAAACAGCAAAAATATTCATGTGAGAGTTTCAGATAAAACTGTAACATTAAGCGGTACTGTTCATTCTTCCTATCAGAAAGATGAAGCTGGTCGAATTGCATGGAATGCGCCCGGTGTTTGGATTGTTAATAATGAATTGGAAATTGTTTACGATTGATTATAACGGATTTTACTTTAAGGTTTGTAGATTTAATGATAATTTTCTAAGATTTTTTTTCAAAATATTTG
>MEOG01000085.1 GCA_001769125.1 Bacteroidetes bacterium GWF2_35_48
CTAATAATTTACTTTCAAATGCAGATGAAATTTATTGTGTGCTAACATCTGATGAAACCTGTGCAACTGGAAGTCCTGCCACATCAAACACTCTTGCAATGACTGTCAGTCCAGATGTCCCTGTGCTTCTTGTTACGGACCCAGTGCCTTCATGCAGTATTGCAATTGACATTACGGATGCTGCAATAACATCTGGCAGTTCCTACATTTTAACTCTATCCTACTGGAATGATGCAGGAGCAACAATTCCGGTCAGTAACCCAAATGCGATAACAATATCCGGCACTTATTACATTGTTGCAGAAAATGGCTGTGGAAGCGATACAGCAGATGTAAATGTATATTTTAATACTTCTGCTCCATCCCTTGTTATTAACAACCCCGATCCTGTTTGCAATGCCCTTGTTGATATTACAGTAGCAGCTGTTACTGCCGGAAGTAGCGGTATTGTTTCTATTTCTTACTGGACAGATGCCGGAGCGCTTAATTCGCTTGCAAAACCTGACTCTATTAGTTTATCTGGCACATATTACATTCAGGCAATCAATGCCTGCGGAACAGATATTGAGGCTGTGAATGTAACCATAACTACAGGATTGCCCTTACTTATCATTAACAACCCTACCCCTGTATGCACACCCTTATTTGTTGACTTAACAGACCCTGCTGTAACAAGTGGAAGTACTCAAATTGTTACAATAAGCTACTGGGCAAACAGCGCTTTAAATATCCCTTTAAATCATCCTGATAGTGTTACAATAAGCGGTATTTATTATATTCTGGCAGGCAATACTTGTGGAACAGATACTATGCCTGTAGCTGTATATGTTTTCCCATCAGCTCCCGAATTAGTTATTAATTCTCCAGCAACAGCTTGTTCTCCTGCACAGGTTGACCTAACAGTAGATACAATCACTTCAGGCAGTACGGGGATTTATGCCCTCTCTTACTGGATGGATGCAGGCGCAACAGTTCCTTTGGCAAACCCGCAGGCTGTTACTCAAAGCGGATTATATTTTATACAAGCTATAAATACTTGCGGAACAGATATTGAACCTGTAACAGTAAATATAAGCATAGGGTCGCCAGTACTTACAATACATAATCCGGATGTTCTTTGTTCCGGAGGTTCTGTTGATCTCACTTCAACTGCTATTACATCGGGCAGTTTACAGGTTTTAGAGTTAAGTTATTGGATGGATAATTCAGCCATAGTACCACTTGCGAATCCCACAAATGTAACTACCGCTGGAACGTATTATATTATGGCATGGAATGGCTGTGGTAGTGATATTGAGCCGGTACAGGTAATGGTCTCAACAGTTCTACAAGTAGCATCTACGATAAGCCACGAGTCCTGCGAAAGCGGAAGTGATGGCAGATTAGTACTTGTAGTAACCGGAGGAACAGCACCCTATTTGTATGCATGGAGCAATGGAGAAACTACTGCAACAATAAGCTCCCTCGCACCCGGTCTATATACTGTAACAGTAACCGATGCATCTAATTGTTTTGAAACAGAAACATTCACAATTGATGCATCAACAGTTCCCTGTAATGAATTGTTCATTCCCACTATATTTACACCAGACGGCAATGGAGAAAATGACATTTTATATGCACGAGGCAAACGAATTTTAGAACTTGACATGATGATTTTTGATCGTATCGGAAACAAAGTTTTTGAAACAAAAGATAAAAATATTGGCTGGGATGGCAACTATAAAGAAAAGCCTTTAAATTCTGCCGTATTTGTGTATTACGTAAAAGCAAAATTCGAAGATGGAGAAGTGATAGAGAAAAAAGGAGATATTACGTTGATTCGGTAAAGTCGGCAGTTGAAGAAGTCGGCAGTCGCCCTTCTGGATGACTGAAGACTGAAGACTGAAGACTGAAGACTGAAGACTGAAGACTGAAGACTGAAGACTGAAGACTGAAGATAATAATAAAAAACTTATAAAATAACCACATGAAACAAATATTCTACATCCTAATAAGTCTATTTCCATTTATAACAATGGCGCAGGACTTTCATTTTTCACAGTTTAATACCATCCCCTTAGCTTTAAATCCTGCATTAACAGGAACTCTGAAAGGCGATCAGCGGGCTATATTAAATTACCGCAGTCAGTGGGGAAGTGTTGCTTATCCGTATGAAACAGCATCCCTATCTATTGATGCCGGATTATTTAAAAATAAATTAAAAACAGGATTTTTGGGAGTAGGATTATTTGTGTTAAATGATAAAGCGGGTATCACGCAGCTAACAACAAACATTGCCAGCTTATCGGTAGCGTATCATGCAAAATTATCGCAGGAACATTATCTTACTGCGGGTATTTCATCAGGAATTATCCATAAAAATATTTCAACCGGAAATTTAACTTGGGATAATCAGTTTGATGGCAATTCATACAACGCATCTCTAAATCCCGGTGAAACATTTGATTTTAATAGTTTTATTTTGGGTGATTTCAGCACAGGTATTGCATGGTCGTATTATTCCGTTACTCATGACGAATCAAAAAATAAAGGAATACAATCACAGCTTGGCATTTCGTGGTTGCATGCAAACAAACCGGATTTAAAATTTCATTCTGAAGACCAGATGTACTCTAGATATGCTGTGTATGGCAAGGCCTCTTTTGGAATAGGAATGTCGGGTGTTGCAATTATTCCTTCGGGTTATTTTACAAATCAGGGACCTGCAAATGAGATTGTAGCTGGAACTTCGGTTCGTTATGTTCCCAGAGAAAACAGAAGCGTATATTCCAAAGTAAAAGGTTCTGCTGTATCAGCAGGTGTTTATTACAGAAATCAAGATGCAGTCATTTTCACTGTAGGACTTGAAGCAAGTCGCTTTGCCATGAGTTTTTCTTATGATATAAATATTTCTGATCTGAAAATTGCTACCAATAAAAACGGCGCTTTTGAAATCAGCTTGAGATATACGAATCCAAGTCCTTTCACGAATAGAGGAAGTAGTTTGTTGTAAGGAATAACAAATATACAAAACAGATTATTAATTATCTTACCCCTAATTTTATACACTACAAAAAACCTTGAGTAAATTTTGTTAAGCTTTGCTTTAAATCTGATAGAGTATTCGGGTCTTATTGATAATGATTTATATATTCCCATATTTATTTTTTGAATTCTATATTTAAAGAATGCCTCCAAGAGATGTATAACCAATGCATTTTAATTCTGAATATACTTGTTGTATATAGGATGCTATGTGTTCTTTATGGTTATTTTTAAACTCTGATAAAATTTAGGGAAGATGGTTCTGATTTTTCGGATGATACACAAATATTGAATGATTAAGCTTATTCAAATTTTATTCCAACCACTAAAACATCATCAAGTTGTTTTTCTTTTCCTTTCCAATTTTCAAAAGTTTTTTCAAGTTCGGCAAACTGATTTTCCATTTGTTTATGGTGAATTTTTTCTATCAGAGACTTGAATTGTGTGCTGCCGAATTTATTCCCCTTTTCCCCACCAAACTGATCTACAAACCCATCAGATAACATATAAAGTTTCATGTCTTTTTTTATCTGATAAATTACATTTGCAAAATCTGGATTTTTTCTTTTAGAAAGCAATCCGCCAATGGAAAATATACTGCCTTCAATCTCCCGTATTTCATTATCAGCAACAATGTAAGCACAATGTCCCGCAAGACCTAAAAGAATTTCATTTGTATCTTCATTAATACAACAAACAGACATGTCCATACCCGCATCATGGCTCTGACCACTTTGATTAAGCAAATTATTAATATCGTTGTTCAATTGAAATAATATTTTTTCAGGAGAAAATATTTTTTCATGTTTGATAATTTGGTTTAATAATGTATTTCCGATCATACTCATGAATGCTCCGGGCACCCCATGTCCTGTACAATCTGCCACGGCAAAAATTTTTCTTGAACTCTCGGTGTGTAACCAGAAAAAATCACCACTAACAATATCCCGGGGTTTAAATAACATAAATGAATGCGGAAACAAATGTCTTAGCATTTCTTCGCTGGGGAAGATGGCATCCTGAATTAGTTTTGCGAAAGTAATAGAATCTAAAATCTTCTTGTTCTGGGCTTCTACAATATTTTTAGCATTTTTTATTTCTGTAATATCCGTGTCTACAATAACAAATTTTGATATGTTACCATTATCATCAAAAACAGGAGTTAATGATGTCTGCGTATAAATTCTGCCAGATGGATAATCTCCGAATGTTTCATAATGAGTTGATTTTTTTTCTTTAAAACATTCATCAAGATATTTTTCAGGGGAAGGCGATCTGCTGGCATCTTTATAATAACTACCTATGATTTGCTTAATGCTTTCACCAAACATTTTTACTGCTCCGGGATTTAACCATTCTATTCTGCCTTCACTATCAGCAATAAGAACAGCATTAATGGTTTCTTTCGCCACAATAGATAATTTTTCCAATTCTTTATTCACTACCATTAATTCTTCTGCCTGCGATTGTATCTCTTCTTTTTGCTGCTGTATTTCTATATTTTGATGTGAAAGTAAAAGATTTATTTTTTTCTTTTGCTTGTATAATCTGTAAAGAAATACCAGCATTATTAGAACTAACACTAAAAAGGATGCAATTATAATAATAATGTATTTTTGATTTTGCAGACTTTCTTGCTTCTTTAAAATTTCAGTCTTTGCAAGTTTATTTTTGGCATCTAATAGCTTAATCCTTTCTGTTTTCAACTCGTTTTCCAATGTTTTTCTCTCAAATTTAGCCTGCATTACATGAAGTTTTAATTCTTTTGCCTGATTCTCAAAACTAAGCTTTTCTATTTCTTCCATTGTTTTCAAATTGGCTTGCTTAACTGCCAGATTCTCCATTTTTATAGAGTTTAAAGTATTTTCATTTTCAGATAAAATTTCTTTATCGTATGTTGTAATTGCTTTGTCTTTATTTGCAATATTGGATTTAAGATCATCAATATTTTTCTGAATAGATATTATGTAGTTTTTATAATTGTTTGTTTCTGCAATTTTTTTTGCCTGTTCAAGATACTTTAAAGCTTCGTTATAATTTCCCCAATTGGCATACGATGCTCCAATCTGATTTAATGAAATCATTTTTTCTTGTTGGTTATTTGAAGGATCAATGATATCATACGCTTTTTTATAGGTTTCTGCTGCTTTCTGATAATTATGCATTTTAAAATAAACTGTAGCTAAATTGCTTGTTACCAAATACAGATTTTTATTGTCTTTTTGTTCCGAATAAAACGTTATGGATTTTGTATAATTTTCTATTGCCACATTAGTTTTTCCTAAATCTTTATTTAAAGTACCAGCCTCTGAAAAGCAATACGCCATTCCTTCTTTTAGTCCTGCTGCTTCATAAATATGCAACGCATCTGTGATAAATTTTAATGCATCTGCATGCCTTCCGGAAAATTTAAGTGATTTGCCTAATGAGAGTAAGGCTGTCAATTCTCCTTTACGATTGCCATTTTTACGAGCAATTTCCAAAGAGATTTTTGCTAATTCAGCACTGGTAACAGAGTTGAATCTTTCTAACTTTTCTGCCAATTTGTTTAGATAAATAACTTTTTCTGCTGCTGATTTTTTTTCTAAAACCGGAACAAGACTATCGGGTAAGGTCTGCGATAACGCTACAAGATTAGCGATTACTAGTATCGATAAAATTATATATTTCATTTTCATTTTTTATATGTTGAGTTTTCAGTCCACAGTCTTCAGTCCACAGTCTTCAGTCCACAGTCCACAGTCCACAGTCCACAGTCCACAGTCTTCAGTCTACAGTCTACAGTCTACAGTCTACAGTCTACAGTCTACAGTCTTCAGTCTTCAGTCTTCAGTCTTCAGTCTACAGTCTACAGTCTGTTTTACTGCTGACTGCCGACTGCCGACTGCTGACTGCTGACTGCTGACTACTGACTACTGACTGCTGACTGCTGACTGCTGACTGCTAACTGCTGACTGCTAACTGCTGACTGCTAACTGCTGACTGCCGACTCTCCGACTGCTGACTGCCGACTGCTGACTGCTGACTACTGACTGCTGACTGCTGACTGCTGACTGCTGACTGCTGACTGCTGACTGCCGACTCTCCGACTGCCGACTGCCGACTGCCGACTCTCCGACTCTCCGACTGCCGACTGCTGACTGCTGACTGCTGACTGCCGACTGCCGACTGCCGACTGCTGACTGCTGACTGCCGACTGCCGACTGCCGATTCCATTCTACAAAACTTTAACTTCAATTCTTCTATTTACAGCATGTTCTTCTTCGCTGCACGTAACGCCATCTTTGCAATGATTTCTGAGTTGAGATTCACCATAACCTTTTGCCACAATGCGATTGACAGGAATACCTTTTGAAACTAAATAATCCCGAGCATTATCAGCTCTTTTTTGAGATAATTTTTTATTGGATTCAGAGTCTGAACGACTGTCGGTATGTGCGCTTAATTCAATAGACATTGTGTTATTTTCCTGCATGACCTTCACTATCCTTTCCAGCACTTCTATTGAAGGGGCATTCAGATCCGCTTTTCCATAATCAAAATAAATATTGTGAAATTCAATGACCATTTCTTTTTTGATTTCAATTTTCATGCTCACATCAAAATCTGGAATAAAGGGTTTGTCTGACTCATAAAAATCTTCTGTAATATTGATGGTTTTCTTTTCATACCCCTCTCGCTCTATAACAAACAGCAATTCTTTTTTTTCTTCATTATAGGCTAATTGCGGGATTGTTAAATTATACTCCCCAGCATCATTTGTGATTGTGTAAGCCAATGTATCTCCGGTTAATTCGTCAACCAAAACGAAAACAGAAACGCCTTTAAGATTTTTATCCGTAAGAGCATCTTTAATAACACCACTAATAGAACGAGGCTTCTGTTTTTTCTTTGGTTTGTCTTTCATTGTGAAATTGTGCTTTTTTGTAACGCCTTTGTGAGATTCAAAATCCAAAGCATCAATTTTCATAATCTGTTTGTCGAAATTTTCACCGGAAGCAATAATGTACAGATTCTGACGAAATACAGATTCATCTTGCTTTGGAAATACAAGCATATATGCTCCATTGATGTCTGTTTTAGACGAAGCTATGGTATCTGTCTGTAGGGTATCTGACGATAAAAATACCGCAGCTTCGGGAATCACATAACCTGTAACAGCATTTTTAATTATACCGCGAATTGTATCGTTTAGGACTGCCAGTTTGATTAGACGGTAAATAAAATCGTTCTGTCCGTTGCCTTCTCTATTCGAGGAAAGCAGAATTTGTGAGGGGTCTTCAAAACTGCTGACCATAGCAAAATCATCTGCTGAAGAGTTAAAAGGCTTCATGCGGTTTTTCAGTAATACCCACTCGTTATTACCCCACACAGCAGTCTGAATATCAAGTCCGCCAAAACCGGGATGCCCATCCGATGAAAAATACAAGATTCCATTTTTGTTTACAAACGGAAAAACTTCATCGCCCTTGGTATTTATTTTTTCTCCAAGATTCACAGGAGCGCCCCACTTTGTTCCTTCTTTTTTTGATACATAAATATCTTTCCCTCCCTGACCACCCGGCATATCTGAAACAAAATACAATTGTGATCCATCATACGAAACAGTCGGTTGGGCGCATGAATATTCATTACTGTTAATATTCAACTCCTGCTTGTTTACCCATTTATTATTTTTTTTCTCCGCTTTATAAATTTTAAAAACGCTTTTGTTATTTACAATTACATTTTCTGAAAAGTACATGGTTTTATAATCTGCCGAAAAAGATATCCCCCCCTGATGATAATCGTATTTTAATCCAGAAGCAAACAATACAGGCTTTCCTGTTTTTCCATCGTTATAAGAAGCGTAATATAATTTTTTAAAAGCACGACCCGCATTGTCTGCAAATTTATAATTGTTCAGATAATCTTTGCCTTCATCCAAAGCTGTAGAAAACACAAGCCCTTTGTCATAGAACTGTGTGCCGAAAGACTGACCGATGTTGATGATTTCCGTTTTTTCTGCCTTATAATTTGCTGTTTCATTTTTATTTTTTTGTGCCCAGTTACAATTTTCGATATACACATCAATCATTTTATTTTTCGAGCTTTTGATTTTGGCTTTTTCTAATACAGCTATTGCTCTCTCGTACTCTTCTTTATAGATTAAACTCTTTGCAAAATATACCAGCACAGAATCGGGAATAAAATTTTCATCCATTTTTTTTAATAGTTCCAATGCAGAAATATAATCTCTTGTGAAATAAAAACAATTGGCCATTTTTATTTTTGAAAAATCGGAGAGATTTGATGTGCGCGAAGAAAAGGCTTTATAATAATGCAGTGCTCCATGAAAATCGCCCGCGTTATAAAAGACTTCTGCCTTGACTTCATTCTCATCAGTCTGAGCAAATACATCCTGTATAATGAGCAAAAGGGAAATAATAATATATATAAAACGCAATTTTTGCATATTGAATTTTTAAAAGTCACGGATTGTATTTAACAAAGGTATTTTTTTTGTTTCTAATCCAAAATCCATTGCAAGACGGATTTCATGTGTGCCTGTCTGCACATTCATTAGCCAGCCGAAATTATAACTATAAGCATACCCGATAATCAAATAGGGTTTCAGATTCAATTCTGTAATAAAAGAGATGGCTTTAGATGTCTGATACCCGGCGCCGATTGTGAATTTATCTTTAAATATTAAGTTGGCATTTACCTGCGCATTTATAGATGTAGCCTGATTATAGAATAATTGCATTTCAGGTTTTAGCACACAATTTTGAGAAACAGAATAAAAATAACCCGAATGAAAATATAGTGATGCTTGTTTTTCAATGCCGGAACTCATTGCTCCTGATGTTGCAAAACGGTATGAAAACAAAGATGGCATTGATAAACCTGCATATAATTTTTTACTGAAATAATAGCAGCCAAAACCAAAATCGGGAAATAATATTGACGCTTCCTGATTATTAAATAGAGCATCGCTATCATCGCTGAGTTTTGCTTTTGATGTATTGAATGTATTATTTTTTAACCCGGCTTTTAATCCGAATGCAAGTTTCCCTGTGTTGCCTGTCTTTACATTGTAAGAAAAAGCAGCGCTGATATCCGTAACATTTCTCATTCCTATCTGTTCATGAACGACAGAAAAACCTATTCCGATTTTATAGGCTCGTATTGGCGCATTCACATGCAGCACTTGCGTTTGAGGCGCTCCTGATATTCCTGTCCACTGACTCCGGTACAACAAATAACCATTGATACTATTTCTTACTCCATTGGTTGCAGGGTTAAGAATATGCTGCGCCGGAAACAACTGATGAAAAGCCGCCGGCTCCTGTGCTTTTGCTGACAGAATTAAAATTAAAAAAAGAATATGTATTAAAAATTTCTTCATTCGTTACTTAATAACTTATCTGGTGCAAACTATTTTTTATTAGTCGGAAGCACGAAGCACGAAGCACGAAGTTGCATCAACTTCCGACTTCTATCTTCTGGCTTCCGACTTCCAATTTCTAACTTCCAACTTCTAACTTCTAACTTCCGACTTCCAACTTCTGACTTCTGACTTCCAACTTCTGACTTCCAACTTCTGACTTCCAACTTCCGACTTCCAACTTCTGACTTCTAACTTCCGACTTCCAACTTCTGACTTCTGACTTCCAACTTCTGACTTCTGACTTCCAACTTCCGACTTCCAACTTCTGACTTCTGACTTCCAGCTTCTGACTTCCAGCTTCCGACTTCATTTTAAAACCTCAATATAACCAGAATATTCTGTATTTTCCACATTGCCCAATTTCAGGATATAAAAATAAGTTCCATTTTGAACAATTTGTCCGTTTACATCAGATGCTCCGCCCCATGTGTTTAAATAGGGGGAAGCAGAAAAAATCTTATTTCCGTTCCGGTTAAAAACAATTAATTCATTATTTGCAAATGCTTCAATACCTCTGATAACGAACAAATCGTTTTTACCATCTCCATCGGGAGTAATCGCATTTGGAATAAAAAAACATGGAATGGCTATTTCTGTAACCTGTACAGTAAATTCTTTTTCACAATTATTTACATCAGAAACATAAACATCATACAAGCCTGCTTTTAATCCGGTTATAAAAGTATCTGTAATCGCTGCACCATTCCATTCGATAGAATACGGAGAAGTTCCACCGCTTACATTAAGCCTTACTTTCGCGTCAGAATTATCAATACACGAAGCAGGAGCTATGCTGTCGTGAAGGCGAAGCGGAGCCGTTATGCTGACAAATATTTGTTTTTTTATGCTTCCGCAAGCATTTTCTGCTTTGATATAATAATAACCGGAATATTGCACCAGCAATGGATTTTGAACAGGCACAGAAAAGAGTGAGTCTTCCCAATAACTGAGAGAACTATAATTACTGCTTCCCTGAATAATACTTGCATCTGTTATGTCAACAGGAAGAGAATCACAGGAAGCGGGGGGATTAAACGTTTGTAATATAGGAATCGCTTCGTAGACCATTGTTTGTACCCGTTCAATATCAAACCCACAACCATTTTCTGCTTTAATAAAATAAATACCGGATGTTGTTACGGAATCAGGTTCAAGCAAAGGAGACGTTTGCAAAGAATCATTCCAGTAAGAAAGGGCTGCAACTCTTAAACTGCCGGTTGTAATGGAAGCCTGTGTTAAGTCAATTTTATCAGGAGAACAAACAGGAGCAGGGTTTGAAATTAGCAGGAGAGGGGGTAAGTTGTGAATATTGACAATTACTGGTTTTACTGTACTGCCACATGTGTTTTCAGCTTTTATGTAATAAGTCCCTCCAACAGTAATTTGACCGGGTGTTGCAAGCGCAGCGGTACAAGCACTGTCTGTCCAGTAAGAAAGGCTTTGTACCTGTTGGCTTCCAAAGGTTGTATAAGCTAATGTTATGTTTACAGTCAAAGGCATACAAACGGGTGTCGGATTCGTAACAATCAAAATGGGGACATCAGTATAAACAAAAACTTTTATTGAATCAGCATCAATGCCACAGCCATTAACAGCACGAACATAATACGTTCCTGTTATGAGAATAGAGTCTGAATTTGTCAAAGGAATTGTCATGAAATAATCGCTCCAGTATGTGAGTTCGATAATCCCCGTACTTCCGGACGTTATCGCAGTATCTGTAATATCAACAGGCTGCGGATAGCAACTGTGTTTTTCATCTATTACTGATAAATCAGGGGGAGCATCATTAATATAAACAAGAACCGAAGCCGTATCTTCTCCGCATGCATTGACAGCGTTAATAAAATAGATACCTCCTGTTGTAATACTATCGGGAAAAGCAATTGCCTGTGTGAGATTTGAATCGCTGTAATAAAATAATTCATGTATGCCGGTACTGTTTTGGGTAACAGCAGATGCTGTAATATCAATTACATTCGGAGCGCAGGCAGCTTCAGGATTTGTAACAGACAATACGGGAGGAGAATTAAAAACCGTTATTGTGATAGAAACACATACAGTCGTATTGCATGATCCTTCTGCCCGGACAAAATAGTTTGTAGTTATAGCAGGTGTTTGTATTATAGTTGAGCCTGAATCAACAGGAACTCCGCCGCATGAATCAGCATACCATTTCCATTGTGCGTCTCCCTGAATAATGCCGCCTTGTAATGTTAGTTGCACGGTATTACTGGAAATACAAACAGGGTTCACATTTGCTAAAATAGCTTGAGGGGCATACGAAGAGTCGCACAGCACTCCTTTTTCCTGCGCATGAGATTCAAAAAAAGCAAATAGCCAAAATAGCAATAAAATTAAATATAAATTATTTTTTCCCATCATTAGGATTCGCAAGCATTTATTAATGCAAGTATAATGAAAAAAGAAATATGATAAAACAAAAGCGGCTCATATTATCGAACATGGGCTGCTTTACCGGATTGCTTAATAAATGCTACAATCGAATACTGTTTTGTTGAGTATTATTTTTTTAAAATATCCCGAGCTGCCTGTTTTAATATATACGAAATAGATTCCATTAGTAAATTTACTCATATCAATGGTTTTGTTGTATATCAAATTTATATCTGAAATATTATAGGAGTAAATGGTTTCATTCAATATGTTTTTTAAAGTGCATACAAGCATGTTTGCGATAAAAATATCCTCACTATACCACTTACCGAAATACAAAAATCGGACTTTGTAAGCAGACTCTATTTGGGTGTTTTTTTGTATAAAAATATCCCCAAAAACAGGTATAAGATATTCGGTATCCACACAGCAATGATGGGATTCATATTTCCGTTTATCGCAAAAGTAGAGGATACCTGCATGAAAAGTATATATGTGAAACTTATCGAAAGTCCGATTCCAATATGAAGTCCGACTCCACCGCGCACTTTCCGAGAGGCTACAGAAACCCCAATCAATGTTAAAATAAATGTTGAAAAAGGAAAGGCCATTCTTTTATATTTCTCAACCAAATAAACCACAACTTTTGATGCGCCTTTCATTTGTTGTTCTTCAATATAATCATTCAGTTCAAAATAGTCGAGGGCTTCAACTTCTTCGTTTCTACGGGTAAATTCTTCCGGTCGCAGGTTCAGTGTCGTATCTAATCTGGTACCCCGAACAAGTTCTTCTCTGTTATCATATAAATGCCTTATATAATAATTATTTACCTGCCACTTTCCATTAACAGAGTCGAACACAACAAATTCAGACAAAAGTTTTGAAGTTAATTTTCCGTTTTCAAATTTTTCTATGGTGAACTGATACCCTGTTTTTTGTTGGGCATTGTAACTATCCATATAAATATATGTTCCGGGAGCAACCTGTTTATGGATATTCCGGTCGTCATTATGCGCAACATTCCAGATGTAACGCTTTTGAAATTCATACCGTATTTTATTTGCCTGAGGAATTACAAAGTTACCGAGTGTATATGAAAATATAGCGAGAAAAAGGGCAGAATAAAAATAAGGGTACATAAGTCTGCGAAAGCTTACACCGCTTGTAAGAATGGCTATTTGTTCAGAATTATAAGCCATTTTTGAAGTAAAGAAAATTACAGAAATAAAAACAAAAAGAGGACTGAACAGGTTAATGAAATAGGGAATAAAATTAAGATAATAATCAACAATGATTTCTTTCAGAGGTGCTTCTTTCTGAATAAAATCTTCTAATTGTTCTGATATATCAAATATTATGGCAATAGAAATTATTAATGCTATGGCAAAGAAAAAAGTGCCAAGGAATTTTTTAATTATATAGAGGTCTAATTTTTTCAAGGGGTTTGATAGATAATTTATGGATTATGGATTAAGGATTAAGGATTAAGGATTAAGGATTAAGGATTAAGGAGTAGGAGTAGGAGTAGGAGTAGGAGTAGGAGTAGGAGTAGGAGTAGGAGTAGGAGTAGGAGTAGGAGTAGGATGTTGCAATCCTGTGAGGTATTGTGCGCAGGAATGTGCGTAGGGTATCCTCGCAGGTTTGCGTGATAAAAGTAATGGTAAAAAGTGGATTAAGGGTTTAGTAGTAGAAATAGGATGTTGCAATCCTGTGAGGTATTGTGTGCAGAAAAGTGCGGAGGCTATCCTCACAGGTTTGCGTGATAAGGGTAATGTAAAATAATAGATTAAGGATAAGAAATTCATATTTTTTTTAATTGTATTTTTTCTGATTGTATTCTCATAAAAAATTATACTTACTTCTCAACAAATTTTTAATTTAAAAAGAGTCCCTCAAAATCTTCATATTCGGAATTCGACATTCGTATATCTCTTCTTTGCAAACCTGTGAGCCTGCCTTCAGGGATAACTTTCGCACAATTCCACCCGCGATACCTCACAGGATTGCTCTCTTAATTCGTAATTCTTAATTCCTAATTAAACTATATTCTTCTCCCCAACTTCATTACCATACAATTTTTCCATTCAGCAAAATCTCCCTCAATGATGTGTTTTCGCGCTTCTCCAACAAGCCAAAGATAGAATGCCAGATTGTGAATGCTTGCAATTTGCAAAGCCAGAATTTCCTGTGCTTTCACAAGATGATGCAGATAAGCTTTGGAATAAACACTATCAACAAACGAAACGCTATTCGGATCTATTGCTGAAAAATCATTTTCCCACTTTTTATTTTTTATATTTATAGTTCCTTCGCTGGTAAAAAGCTGACCATTTCTTCCATTGCGTGTAGGCATCACACAGTCCATCATATCTACGCCCAAAGCTATTGCCTCGAGAATATTTACCGGAGTTCCTATGCCCATAAGGTATCTGGGTTTATCTTCTGGAAGAATTAGATTTACTGCATCCAGCATTTCATACATCACATCTTCTGGTTCTCCTACGGACAAGCCGCCGATAGCATTTCCCTCGCGCTGTAATGATGCAATTTTTTCAGCAGACTGCATACGCAAATCTTTGTAAACACTTCCCTGCACAATCGGAAACAAGGTTTGAGAATGTCCGTAAAGCGGGTCGGTTTCATCAAAGCGTTTCACACAACGATCGAGCCACTGATGTGTGAGCTTCATAGAGTTTTCTGCATATTTTTTTTCGCAGGGGAAAGGAGTGCATTCGTCAAAAGCCATCATAATATCTGCGCCAATAAGCCTTTGAGTGTCCATTACATTTTCGGGAGTGAACAAATGTTTTGAACCGTCAATATGGGAACGAAACATTGCGCCTTCAGGTGTGAGTTTGCGGTTTGCAGCGAGTGAAAATACCTGATATCCTCCACTATCAGTAAGAATGGGCTTTTCCCAGTTTATAAAACGGTGCAGACCACCTGCTTCTTGTAAAATAGTTGTTCCCGGTCGTAAATACAAATGATAGGTATTCCCAAGAATAATCTGCGCTTTTACATCTTCTACAAGTTCATGCTGGTGTACTGCTTTAACAGAACCTGCCGTTCCAACAGGCATGAAAATAGGTGTTTGAATTTCCCCATGGTCTGTGCTGATAGTCCCCGCCCTCGCTCTGGAATTCTTATCTGTTATGGTAATTTTGAATTTCATGTAAAAAATTTGCTGCAAAGATAGTAAATTTGATTTTATTGCACTCTGAAAACATAAATGGTTCAGTAATGCTTTTTGGAGCTGCATTTCATAAATTAAAAACAAAATAATAACACGTTAAATTTCGACTGAAAAACATTTTATTTGATAATATTTTTAATCGAATATTCTTTGGTTTCTTTTTATTCATTTTTATATTTGCAATAATAAACCAATTTGAAAGGGGGTGCGTTAGTTCAAATAAGTAAAATTTTATTTAATTCTATTTTAAAATAAAAAGCGTTAGCTTTTATTCTT
>MEOG01000086.1 GCA_001769125.1 Bacteroidetes bacterium GWF2_35_48
AATTTTTTCAAAGCAATCAATTTAGATCAAACCAGAGGGCTGAAAAAGCAAACTTTGACGGTTGGGTAGGTTGTTATTGTGCGTTGGATGCCCAACCGGCAATGTGTTGCTGTGGGCAGATTTTCAAAATTTTTGTGCGTGGGGTATTTTTTCATTGTCTTTTGTTTATACTTCAAACACTTTAAAATTTAACTTTAATGTCTTTTTTTTGCACAGTGGTTGCATTGACAACAAATTCAGAGAAAACTCCCCTATTCCTCAAACTCCTGCTTGCCTAACAAAACCATTGAAATACGTTTTTTCCCATCCATAATAATAGTAAGACCTTCTTTAAATCTAACATGCCTGAAATACTCTGTTTTTTCGACCAGTTCCTGCTTTTCGAGAATATCCCAGCGAATAATTTCAGTATCAGAATAATACTGAACCGAAAAATACCCTACATTCATAGAGGTTACATTATGAAAAAAGTGCGAACCTAAAGATGCATCCAAAGGAAAATCTTTCATGCTGAGTTCAACAATTGCCTTTGCATTGGAAATATGAGACCAAACAACAGGAATGCCAATGAAACGATCTCTGGTTCCCCATCTTCCGGGACCAATTAATAAATATTTTTTATTTGCCGCTAACATTTTTGCATTCAGCTTTTCAATCTCCACGGTCATTTCAAGGGTTTTTGAATTATCAAACTTTGACGGGTCAACATATATCACATCAGACACCTCGTCAACTTTTCCATTTCCCATGCTTTTCTCTGTAAAGAGCAGTACTTTACTTTTATCAATTTTAGATTCGTCAATATTATAATCTGTTTCGCTGCCAACCATAGGTTTTATCTGCAAAAGATAAAACGAAGGTTGCTTCTTATGTGTTTTATTTAAGTCAACCGCAAACTCTATTTCCACAGGCGAACCAAATGCTTCCCTTACAATACCTAAAAGGATATCTATTGTTTTTGCAAGTGGAATATATTCATGTTTGAGGATATTAGCAAAATTGATGATACGGGGTCCGGGTTTATCAATTCCTGCATCAATTCTTTCACTGTCGGCGTCATAAACAGAGGCGCAATGTTTTATTGTACCATGTTTTTCTGCATCCCATAAATCCAATCTGGAAAAAGCAGCTTCTTCTCCTTCCATAAGATCCGGATTATTTTTTTCCATATTGATTGAATAGAATTCTGTTTGCGAATTCTTAATCGTATCTTTAAGACTATTAATTTCAATTTTGGGATATTTGGGTGAAAACCTGAATGTTTTTTCTCCCTCAACCACATATTGCCCCAAACCGATAGCAATTACAGCAAAACCCTCATCGGGCTTCATGTGACCAACCGGGTAATAATTGTTAGACTGCGCCGTTCCGCTTATATGTGGATAATAATAATTTCCAAATTGATTACCCACTACTTCCTGAATCACTAACGCCATTTTTTCATCTTCAATTTTATAATTTATCGCTTCAAAATATGTCCGCGCCTGAGGAGAAAAAACCGAGGCAAAAACAAGCTTTATTGCTGTCATTAATTGCTGCAGGCGGATATCGTCATCAGGATTATTATTCGGTATCAGATAGGTTTCAAATACTCCGGCAAAAGGATGGCTTAAAGAATCTTCCAATAAACTCGACGAACGAATAGCAAGTGGTTTTCTGATATGCTTTAAAAATACTTTTAATTTTTTTACCAATTCATAAGACAGCTCTCCCTCTACAAATTTCTGTCGGGTGATATTGTAATTGGTTTCTGTACTGATTACACTTTTTAATTTATTCCTGCTAATAAAAAAATCAAACTCATCTGTTCCTATAATACTTGTTTTTGGTGTTCGTATGTTTATTTCGGGAACAATATCAGAAAAATTAAAATTATAAATCAAAGTATTTACAAACGCAAGCCCTCTGCCTTTACCTCCGAGTGCGCCGGAGCATAAACTTACAATATTGCTTTCTTCCATCAGCGCATCTTCGTCAAAATTTACAATTTTACCTCTTTCCTTTTGCACTTTATATTTCTGAATAGCTTTCAGCAAAAAATTTCGTAGCTCTTCTGCGCTTGTAAAGTCAGTTATTTTGTAAGGTTTAATTATTCTTGCAATTTCTATTTCCCCACGCGCCATCATCCATAAAGAAAAATGATTTTTTAAAGCGTGATATTTAATAGATTCATCAGGAATTAATTTTAACTGCGCTTCAAACTCCTTCATGGTTTTCGCAACTGTCAACTGCCTTCCCTCATCTGTTCTGAAAACAAATTGCCCAAATCCCAAATGATAAATAACAAAGCCTTTTAAATCCTGCAAAAGAGATTCAGAATTTTTATTTATAAAAAGCGCATTAAGCTCATAAGCTTTTTTCAGATTTTCTGAATCCGAAGACTGCAGCAGAACAGGTAATCCAGACGAATGTTCCTTCACGTGTTTAATAAAATCAAATCCTGCTTCAGCATACAATTCTCCATTTTTTGGAAAGCGTACATCAGAAATAACACAGGTTATAACTTCTTTATAATCGTTATAAATTGCGATAGCTTCTTCATAGGTGCTCGCGTGCAATATCTTAGGTCTTGCTCTTAATTTCAAAACTTTATATAATTCATCTGAGCTTACGTCTTCTATTAAACGCTGGGTTTGCTCCAAAATAATATTATATAATGTAGGTAAATACCTGCTGTAATATTTTGCAGAGTCTTCTACTAACAAAATTGCCTGAATTACTCCTACTTTAACATCGTTTTCAATATTTATTTTATCCTCCAAAAGTTTAACCATTGCAAAAAATATTTTTGAATCGCCATTCCAGACAAATACTTTATCGAAGTTGGTAATCGGAATATCGTTTTGTTCCAATAATGCAACATCACAATCATTATTCAATAGTAAATAAACGGCTCTGTACGGGAAATTAGTTTTTATTTTTTTTGCGAGATCAAAAGGAGCTTTTTTATCAGTTCCCATCATCAGAATAATCAGGTCGAAATGCTTTTTCTTCATTAACTCCAGTGCATCTTCTTGATTAGAAATGCCGGTAATACGTGGCAATGAAGTAAGATTTAATTTATGATATTCTCCCAAAATATGCTCTGTAAAACGACCTTCTTTTTCAATGCTGTATGCATCATAAAGATTTGCAACAAGAAGAATTTCTTTGACCTTAAAAGGCATCAGGTCATGGTAAACATCCCTTTCGTAATAGTCTTTATTAATAAATTTTTGCATAAGTCTTTTGGAAAATTCTGAAGTGTTATTTTCAATTTCTTTAATATCAAATTCAAGATCTTCTTTTGAATTAATAAAATCATTGACTTTAATACTATTAATGTAATTTGCAATAATAGTAGCAAGGTTGTTTATCAAATTGCGCTCCTCGTATAAAAAAGGTCCTTCGGCTTCTTCCTGCATTTCTGAAAGATAACACACTTGAATTTTTCCTTTCTTCCCGTCTACAGTGATAAATTCCTGACTTTGCGTCCATTTTGATTCGATATAATTATCTGTAGAAAATCTTTTATTCTCATAACTTATTGATGCTCCTGTAATATCAGGATATTGCCATGCTTTTGGTAAAATGGTGCATATCTTCCGAATTGTTTCTTCAAAGACCAGCCCTTCCTTAATAATTTCAGTTGTTTTATTAATACAACCTAATTCTTTAAGACGTTCCGAACTCTCCTTTAAAAGTCTTTCGTATTTTCCTTTTTCGTCGTTTTGATTACTCATATAACATATTTTTTTTAAGTACTTGTTATTTTTTGTTGCAAGTTAACCGCAGGTTGAGCGCCTGCCTGTCCGCCTGCCTGCCGGCGAGGCAGGGTAGGCAGGGAGTCGAAACCCAGGTTGCAGATTAACCCATTTCCAAACAGAAACGTTTCCATTGTGGAAAGATAAAAAAAACTTGTTATATCTGTTTTTTTACGGTTATGTTATCAAACATTTACGATATTTTTCATGACAAAATACAATCAGAACAGGTAATTATAAAACAACCTTCTTGTTATTTGTCAATAAACATGCTGTATAATATCATTTTTTTTATTGATTATTTTGAAAAAGCAGATAGTTTTGCTTTTAATAAATAAATTTTAATAACCTTAAAAGAAAGAATGTTACTATGGAAGCAAAAAAAAGTTCGAATCCAAAAGTTGAAGCCTTTATGGCAAAAGTTATTGCTAAAAATCCGGCTGAACCCGAATTTCATCAGGCAGTACGTGAAGTAGTTGAATCTTTAATGCCCTTTATTGAAGAAAATCCCAAGTACAAGGATGCAAAAATTCTTGAAAGAATTGTTGAACCTGAAAGAGTTTTAATGTTTCGTGTTCCCTGGCTGGATGATAAAGGAGAAATTCAGATTAACCGTGGCTTCCGTATTCAGATGAACAACGCAATTGGTCCTTACAAAGGAGGCTTACGTTTCCACCCGACTGTTTATTTAGGAATTTTGAAATTCTTAGCCTTTGAACAGGTATTTAAAAATTCATTAACTACATTACCTATGGGTGGTGGAAAAGGTGGTTCTGATTTTGACCCAAAAGGCAAATCTGACAATGAAGTAATGCGTTTCTGCCAGAGTTTTATGACAGAATTAACTCGCCACATTGGTCACGACACAGACGTTCCTGCTGGAGATATTGGTGTTGGTGGTCGTGAAATTGGTTTCATGTTCGGACAATACAAAAGATTAAAAAACGAATTTACCGGAGTACTTACAGGCAAAGGACTTGATTGGGGTGGCTCTTTAATTCGCCCTGAAGCTACTGGTTACGGTTGTGTTTATTTTGCTGAAGAAATGTTAAAAACACGTGGCGACAGCTTTAAAGGAAAAACAGTTGTTGTTTCCGGTTCAGGAAATGTTTCTCAGTATGCAATTGAAAAAGTAACCCAACTCGGAGGCAAAGTAGTTACAGCATCTGACTCAAACGGATTTATTTATGATCCTAAAGGAATTGATGCCGAAAAACTTGAATACATCATGACTTTGAAAAACGTAAAACGTGGCAGAATTAAAGAATATGCTGATAAATACGGATGCGAATATTATGATGGCAAAACCCCCTGGGGAATTAAATGTGATGTTGCTCTCCCATGTGCAACCCAGAATGAATTGAACGAACAAGATGCAATAACCCTTACTAAAAATGGCTGCATCTGCGTTTCTGAAGGCGCTAACATGCCTTCAACAATGGACGCTGTTGAAGTACTCCTCGAAAAGAAAATCTTGTACGGTCCCGGCAAAGCTGCTAATGCAGGCGGTGTTGCAACATCAGGACTTGAAATGTCGCAGAACTCGCTGCGTTTATCATGGACACGCGAAGAAGTTGATGAAAGGCTTCATAATATTATGAAAAGCATTCATGCAACCTGCGTGAAATACGGCAAACAGAGCGATGGTTTCATCAATTATGTTAATGGAGCTAATATTGGCGGTTTTGTTAAAGTTGCCAATGCAATGATGGCTCAAGGCTTAGTTTAATCTTATTTTTTGAAAAAGGCTTTGCATACACAAAGCCTTTTTCTTTTTCCAAATTTCTTTTAGATTTGCTTTGTATATTCGCAGGAGAATATCTCTCCAAATTTTTCTGCATTCAATTAATTAAACATTATTTATGAGAGTTAAACGTATATCCATTGAAGAAGTAGTTGCATCCGATAATAAAACGGTAAACCTTGGTTTGCTTGATCCGGTTATTGCAAAATATAAAAATAAAAAAGGGAATTTAATTCCTGTTCTTCAAGCTGCGCAAAACATTTTCGGATTCATTCCCAGAGAAGTATTTATTTACATATCAGAGCAAACAGGTCTTAATTTAAATGATATGTATGGAGTTGCTACTTTTTATTCGCAGTTCCGTTTAAAACCCGTTGGGAAACATATTATAAAAGTATGTCATGGTACAGCCTGCCATGTTCAAAATGCCAATGTCATTACCGATTCTCTCATGGAAGCGTTGCGCCTGAATGACGGCGAAACCACACCAGACGGATTATTCACACTTGAAACAGTGGCTTGTATCGGTTGTTGTTCCCTTGCTCCGGCTATGATTATCGGTAAAGAAGTATATGGAAAACTAAGCGGCAAAATAGCTGTGAACGTGGTAAAAGAAATTCAACTTAAAGAAAAAAAATAAAACGACTCATTTGCATGGAACAGATAAAAGTTCTTGTTGGCATGGCAAGCTGTGGAATAGCAGCAGGCGCCAGCAAAGTGTTTGAGAAAATAGATTCTCTGAAAAAATTAGAAAACCTGCCTTTTGAGCTCATTAAAACCGGCTGTGTTGGTATGTGTTACCGAGAACCATTGGTTGAAATTATTGATGAATCGGGATCCTATTTATACGGCGAAATTAATGAAGCCAAAGCTGTTGAGATTTTCGAAAAGCATATTAAAAACTCAGAACCGATAAAAGAGTATGTTGTTAAAACAAATCTTTTTTCAACTGACGATGAATCTTACTGGAAAGGCCAGACAAAAATAGCCCTGAAAAACTGCGGTGTTATTGACCCTGAAAATATTGATGATTACGAAAATCAAAAAGGGTATGCGGCTATTAAAAAAATATTGAAAGAAAATATTTCCCAGGAGAATGTCATTCAGACAATTCTCGATTCAGGTCTCAGAGGTCGCGGTGGCGGTGGCTTTTCTACAGGCATGAAATGGAAATTCGCATATAATAATAAATCAGACAAAAAATATATTATTTGCAATGCAGACGAAGGCGACCCTGGCGCATTCATGGATCGCTCTGTACTCGAAAGTGACCCCCATGCAGTTCTAGAAGGAATGAGCATTGCTGCTTTCGCAATTGGCGCTTCTGAGGGTATTATATACTGCCGGGCAGAATATCCGCTTGCAATTATCAGACTCAATATTGCTTTGGAGCAATCAAGAAAAAAAGGCTATCTCGGAAAAAATATTTTCGGAAAACAAGGCTTTGATTTTGACATTCACGTTAAAGAAGGAGCAGGCGCTTTTGTATGTGGTGAAGAAACTGCACTTATGGCTTCTATAGAAGGCGAACGTGGAATGCCCCGCAAAAGACCGCCTTTCCCTGCTGCTTCCGGACTATGGAAAAAACCAACCAATATAAACAATGTGGAAACATTTGCCAATGTACCCTATATTGTTTTGAACGGTGCTGCTTCTTATAATAAATATGGAACAGAAAAATCCAAAGGCACCAAAGTTTTTGCATTAACCGGAAAAATTAAACGCGGCGGATTGGTTGAAGTTCCCATGGGTATTACCATTCACGATATTATTTTTAAACTTGGTGGCGGTATTCAAAATGATAAAAAATTCAAAGCCGTTCAATTGGGAGGTCCCTCTGGTGGCTGTATTCCTGAATACCTTGCTGATACTCTCGTAGATTACGATTCTGTAACTGCTACAGGCGCAATAATGGGCTCGGGTGGTATGGTGGTAATGGACGAAACGACCTGTATGGTTGATATGGCAAGATTTTTCCTCGACTTTACTCAAAAAGAATCGTGTGGTAAATGTACATTCTGCCGCATTGGAACAAAACGAATGCTCGAAATTTTAATTCGTATTACTGAAGGCGAAGGAAAAGAAGGAGACATTGAAGCTTTAGAAGAACTATCTTATCAAATAAAAGACAACTCACTGTGCGGGCTCGGTCAGACAGCTCCAAATCCTGTATTGACAACAATAAAATACTTCAGGAATGAATACGAAGCTCATATAAAAGACAAAAAATGCCCTGCCCGAAATTGTAAAAAATTATTAACCTATACAGTTATTGAAGAAAAATGTACCGGATGTACTGTTTGCGCTAAAAACTGTCCTGTAAATTGTATTTCCGGCGAACGCAAAAAATTGCATGTTATCAATCAGGATACCTGTATTAAATGCGGCGTATGCTTTACTAAATGTAAATTTGAAGCTATTAAATTGTCGTAAAATAAAAATGATTGTGTTAGCAGTCGGAAAAGTCAGCAGTCGGCAGTCGGCAATCGGAAAAGTCGGCAGTCGGCAGTCGGCAGTCGGAAAAGTCAGCAGTCGGCAGTCGGAAAAGTCAGCAGTCGGCAATCGGAAAAGTCTCCAGTCGGCAGTCGGAAAAGTCAGCAGTCGGCAGTCGGAAAGACTGAGGACTGTAGACTGTAAACTGAGGACTGTAGACTGTAGACTATTGATTGATGATTTAAAACTAAAATAAAATAATCTCGCATAACAAAAGAAAAAAAATAATATGGATTCATTAAATATAATACTGAATGGCAAAAATGTAAAGGGTAAACCCGGAGAATCAATTCTGCAATTAGCCAATAGATACGGAATTGAAATCCCAACCTTGTGTAATGATCCGCGTCTGGAACCTTATTCTTCCTGCTATGTTTGCGTTGTTGAAGTTGAAGGATTAAGAGGTCTTCAACCTTCCTGCTCAACAAAAATTTCAGAAGGAATGAAGATCAACACAGATAATGAAAAAGTATATCAAGCACGCAGAACTGCGCTGGAATTATTAGTTAGTAATCATTATGCAGACTGTGTTGCTCCCTGCAAACAAAAATGCCCAGCGGGCGTTGATGTACAAGGATACATTTCTTTAGTTGAAAAAAAAGAATACAGCGAAGCAATTGCATTAATTAAACAAGTGAATCCGCTTCCTGCAATATGCGGTCGCGTGTGCGTACGCCCTTGTGAAGTAGCTTGCAGAAGAAACCTATTAGATGAAGGCGCTGCTGTAGGAATTGATTATCTGAAAAGATTTGCTGCCGATGCAGACCTTGCTTCTGCAACCCGCTATATTGGAAAACCAAAACCCGCTACAGGAAAAAAGGTTGCGATTATCGGAGCAGGTCCCGGAGGCTTATCTGCCGCATGGTTTCTGCAACTTGAAGGTCATGCATGCGATATTTATGAAGCCAATCCGAAACCTGGCGGATGGCTGCGCTACGGAATTCCCGAATATCGTTTGCCCAATGACATCATAGACAAAGAGGTTGCTGCAATTACGGAATTAGGAGCAACTATTTTTTATAATAAAAAACTTGGAGATAACATCAGCTACAAAGAACTGAAAGAAAAATACGATTCCGTAATATTAACGATTGGCTCTCAGGGTGGCACTCCTATTGGCTGCGAAGGCGATGATGCAGAAAATATTTTCAGCGGAATTGACTTTTTACGCAACATGGAAATTACCGGTCAGCGTTATAATTTTCAGGGAAAAACAATTGCAGTTATAGGTGGTGGTAATACCGCTATGGATTGCTGCCGTACATCCATGCGCTGCAATGCAGAAAAAGTATACGTGATTTATCGCCGTACCGAAAAAGAAATGCCTGCAAACCCGATTGAAATTCACGAATCGAAACTCGAAGGAATAGAATATATGTTTTTAACGGCTCCGAAAAAAGTGAACAAAGATGAGAGCGGAAAAGTTAAAACCATTACCTGCCTGAAAATGGAGCTGGGAGAACCCGATGCTTCAGGACGCCGCCGCCCTGTTGTTGTGGAAGGATCTGATTTTGATGTTCCTGTTGATTATGTTCTTGCTGCTATCGGACAAAAAACTCAGGTTAATTTTATTGATGATATCAACAGCTTTGCCACAGACGGTCAATTAAAAATTAATAAATGGGGAGATCTTGATGCAGACAAGCATACGCTGCAAACCGGCATTAAATCTGTATTTGCCGCAGGTGATGGCGTTACAGGTCCGGCAACAATCATTGAAGCTATTGCTCAGGCAAGAAAAGCTTCACGTAGTTGTCACCAGTATCTGACCGGACAGGCTTTTCAGCCAGAACCTTATGAATTCATAAGCAAAAGAGATAATTTTGAAAAACAAATAAAAGACGATTACAAAGGACACTACACGAATCAGGCAAGGCACGAAATGCCGACCATTCCCGAAGATAAAAGAAATAATTTCAATGAAGTGGAATTAGGCTATGAAACAGAAGCCCTCTCTTTAGAAGAAGCCGGACGTTGCCTCGAATGTGGCTGTGTGAAATATTATGACTGCGACCTGAAAAAATATTCAACAGATTATTCCGCTTCTCAACAAAAATACGAAGGCACGTATAAAAAATTCAAAGTTGATTTCAGGCATCCATTCATTGAAATTGACAACAATAAATGTATTCTCTGCGCACGTTGTGTAAGAATCTGTAAAGAAGTTGTAGGCGCTAATGCACTGGGCCTTGTAAAACGCGGCTTTGAAACGTATGTTGCTCCAAGTTTGGGCAATCAACTTTGCGATACAGATTGTGAATCGTGCGGTATGTGTATTTCAGCTTGTCCTACTGCTGCAATGTCTGAAAATGTACCTTTCAAACCAGGTCCCGTAGAAACAATTCCGGTAGATTCTGTTTGTAATTATTGTTCAGTAGGCTGCGAAATTACGTATCATAAAAAGGGAAATTTTATATGGCGCGTTACAGGCAAAGAAGGCATGGTTAATAAGGAGGGAAACATTTGTCGTTATGCCCGTTTCGGATATCAATACATGAATGATACATCACGAATCACAAAGCCTTTATTAAAAGAAAACGGGAAATTTAAAGAAATTTCTTTTGAAGATGCATTCAGGCTGATAGCAGAAAAATGTAATTCAAAAAATGCACAGGAAACCGCTCTGTTCGCTGGAGCACGCTTATCAAACGAAGAATTGTTTTTACTGAAAAAAATCGCTGAAAAAGGTATTCAGACAAAAAATATTTCTTCATTTCATTATTTAGGAAGAGGCTTGGGATACAATGAAAACAGTAGCTTCAACACAACATTTGATCAGATAAAAGGCGCTGAAAAAATATTCATCTTAGGCTCAGAAGCCAATAAAGACAATGCTGTTGCCGGATTTATGATTTACAATGAACATTATTTAAAAAATGTTCCTCTGATACAAATCACTACCATTGCTGATTCTGCGATGAATAAAAAAGTAAATGATACGATAAAAATAAAATCGTATTATCACTTTGTAAAAGCAGCAAATCATTATTTAATTGCTGAAGAAAAACAAAATTCTGCTTTCATCAACAGTAATATTAAAGGATTTGAAGAATACAAAAAAGCGGTTTTATCTGAAAGTTTTGAAGCACTTGTAGCAAAATCAGGCGTAAGCGCAGATATTATCAAAGCCTTTGCAGATGATTATAACAATACATCAAATGCTATTCTTGTTTTTGCAGAAAAAAATGTTTCGGCAAACGCTTCTTTTGAAATAAAAAATCTTGCAATTATTACCGGCAAACTCGGGAAAACATCCATGGGTATCATTTCGCTCAAAGAAAAAAATAATTCCGAAGGACTTGTTAATTCAGGAATAATTTCAAACAATAATATGCTTCTGGAACTTGAATCAGGTAAAATCAAAAACCTGCTGATTTTCGGTGAAGATCCTATTGGTTGCGCTCTCGATAAAAAGAAAATTTCTGGTATAATCGAAAAGGCAGATTTTATTTTAGTTCAAGATTACTTCATGTCTGAAACGGCAAAAGCTGCAACACTGATTCTCCCTGCATCTTTTCCTGTTGAAACCGGAGGCAGCTTTACTAATACGCAAAGAGTAATCCAGAATTTCGGAAAAGAAATTATTTCTCCTTTGGAAAAATGCAGCATCAGTCAGCTAAAAAACATTCTGGAAAAATTTAACATTAAATCAACAGAAGATATAAATGCAGAAATGCTTGCTGATATTGCAACAAATAAAACATCTGAAATTCTTATGAATTTCACTTCTGATGATAATGACAGCAGAATGTTTGAGCATGGGTGCGACTCTCTGACTTTAAGATTTAATGCGTACTTTGAAAGATTAAACGAAAAAAAATAAAACAATGAACGAGTTTAACAGTATAGACGATATTCTTGATTTCGCTATTGAAAATGAACAAAAAGCAGTAGATTTTTATACAACTCTTGCCGGAGTTATAAAAAACAGCGATATGCGCGACACGTTCGAGCAATTTGCCCGCGAAGAAATTGGACATAAAGCAAAACTCGTTAAAATTAAAGAAGAAAAAATATTTGTCGCTTCGAAAGAAAATATCAGCGACCTTAAAATTTCTGATTATGTAGACAATGTAGAAGTGTCTTCCGACATGAGTTATCAGGATGCTTTGATTTTAGCGATGAAAAGAGAAAAATCAGCATTTAAACTCTACACAAAACTTGCTACAAAAACATCAAATACCGACTTGCAAAATCTTTTTCTTTCTTTAGCGCAGGAAGAATCAAAGCACAAACTTATGTTTGAAGTGGAATATGATGATGTGATTTTTAGGGAAAATTAACAGCGTGTTAGTGGTATGTTTTCAACCTTGATTTAAAATTAGTTTTTAAATTATAAAATGAATCCAAATGTTCTGAAAGATAGATTAACAGATCTAAAACAAATATTTATGATTTATTATAAGAATAATGAATTTTCCGGCTTTGAATGACCAGATGCAGCCTGTGCCATCTGGAAATGGCTGATAGGGTGGTTGTATCCGTGAATGCCAATTTCGTGTACTGAACCTTTTTTTATTCCATTAAAAATTTTCGGATTTGTACATGACGAACACCTTTATACGTGTTGCCAGAGAAGGAATCTCTGGTTACCACAATTTTCGGATAATTATCGTTAATTTTTAAAAGATTGCCAAACTCACGGACAATGGTTTTTTCACTGTTTAAACTTAGGGCTACCTGAATGTATATTGTTTCATTATCTTTTTCACATACAAAATCAATCTCATTGGACTGATATATACCGGTTTTAATATTATACGATTTATACTGCAAATGATTAAATACGGCATTTTCTAATATTTTCCCCATATCTGTTTGTCTGTAGCCCCAAATAGAATTTCTAAGCCCCAGATTATCGAAATAATATTTTTCCCCTGTTTCAAAAATTCTTTTTCCTACAACATCATACCGCTCCACTTTATGCATCAAATAGGAATTAGTAAGATAGCCTGTGTATGTCTGAATCTGGTTCGGTGAAATTTTTATATTTTGTGATTTTAAAAATTCGCTTATACTATTCGATGAAAAAAGACTACCCGTGTTGTCTGCCAAAAATTTTATCAATTGCTCAAGCAAATGTGTGTTTCTCACATTGTACCTTGCAACAATATCGCGGTATACAATTGTGTTTAAAATGTTTTTCAGATACTCTGCAACAACTTCATCGGTTTGTTCTAAATGAATCAGGTACGGGAATCCACCAAATCTGAAATATTTATCAAGTGCAGCATCTGAATCTTTAAGTTTGTGAAACATTAAAAATTCAGGATAAGAAAGGGAATACACTTTTATTTCTACAAAGCGACCACTTAACAAACTCGACAGCTCACCGGATAACAACATCGCATTGCTTCCAGTGCAATAAACATCATAGATATCTTTTAAAACAAGAGAACGTAATGCTTTTTCAAAGTCTGCGATTTCCTGTATCTCATCTATAAAAATATAATTTTTCTTTTTTTTATCCGATCGTATCAGGATGTAACTGTTTAAGTCTGCTGCATTTTTTATTGAATCATAAGAAAAATCTTCTTTATTGATATAAATAATATTCGCTTTTTTATCAATCTTTTGAATATGCTCCATTACCTGAAACATAAGATAACTTTTTCCAACCCTGCGCTGACCGGTAAAAACCTTTATTAATGATTTTCCAATAAAGGGCAAAACTTTCTTAAAATAAGCCTCGCGAATAATTAGTTTTGTTTTAAAAACTGTATCTTTCAATTGTAAGTATATTTATAACTTTTACAAATATAACAATTTTTTATAAATATAAATATAATTTTTTATGCATTATTGGACTCGGATTACAAATACGAGACAGTGGGGATTGATAATGATAAACTTAATTTTATACCGTAAACCTTTCTGCCACAGATTGCGCAAATTATCACAGATTATGTTAATCTGTGATAATCCGTGTAATCAGTGTCAAACTCAAGAAAAAAGGCTTTTGGGAATGATGTTCAATATGCAGATTGTGTTAAAAAAATCTTGTGGAAACTTAGGTATTATTTTTCTGAACCATATTTTTTTTAACTTATGCTTGCTGTTTTATGAAATATTGAGCAATTTCTTGAGGAAGGCAATGCCAGGTGTTGGGGATTTCTTTGAGGAAGGATAGAAATTCTTCGTAGAGTTTTAGGTGATCTTTTTCGAGAAGATAATCGGGGTGAGTTAGCATGAGAATCATTCCGTGGTTTTGAATGAGCCAGTTTGTTTTGTTTTTCCAGATGTCGTTTGTTTTTTGTTTAAGGACATACCAGAGGACATGGTCTTGTGGGAGGGTGTAGGGGAGTTGTTATAATATGTTTATTTTAGTTGTTTTATTCATGATAATTGTTCGTTATGAAAGAATAAATTTTAATAATTTACAGTACGAAATTTATTTAGGGTCTGCTGAAAATCACAAAACGTATTTGATATTAAATGATTAGAATATGTTATTCTTATAACAAGTGC
>MEOG01000087.1 GCA_001769125.1 Bacteroidetes bacterium GWF2_35_48
CTGGCTTTTTGTAATTTTTATTTTTATCATATCTCTGTTTTTGTACAAAGATAATTATTTATTTTATTTACGCAAATTATGACCGTGATTAGTATATATTTAACATTTCAACCCACACAACTCTACAGATGACTAATTTTGCTTTGCACGACCTAAGCCACCCACGCGGAGGCTTCTTGCTGCACTCAATATTGTTTTTTATAATTGATGAATTATTTGTATTTTTGAACTTTAAAAGAATATTCTAAATTAGACGATTATGGAAAAAAGAGAAAAATATATAAATCCCTTTACTGATTATGGTTTTAAAAAACTATTCGGTGAAGAACCAAACAAGGATTTACTCATAGATTTCCTTAATGAAGTATTAAATGGTAAAGAAAAAATAAAGAATTTAACTTACCTTAAAACGGCTAAGCTTGGTTCAACATATTCTGCAAGAAAAGCCGTTTTCGATTTATACTGCGAAAACGAACTTGGTGAAAAATTTATTGTTGAAATGCAAAAAGCCGAACAGGATTTTTTTAAAGACAGAAGTATTTTTTATTCTACCTTTCCAATTCGTGAGCAAGCAAAAAGAGGGAAGTGGAATTTTAAATTAAAAGCTGTTTATACAATTGGAATTTTAGATTTTGTTTTTGACGGCAGTAAAAAAAATGAAGATTATTTTCATTGGGAAGTAAAGCTAATGGATACCAAACATAAAGCTGTTTTTTTTGATAAACTCACTTACATTTATCTTGAATTACCAAAGTTTACAAAAACTATAGCCCAGATAGAAACTCGTTTTGAAAAATGGCTTTATGTATTAAAAAATCTTTCAAAGCTTGACAGATTACCGGAAAAACTAAAAGAAAAAATATTTGAAAAATTGTTTAAAGTTGCAGAAATTGCAAAGTTTTCACAAGCACAACTAATGCAGTATGAAGACAGTCTGAAAGAATACAGAGACTTGTTCAGTGTGATGGAAACACAAAGAAAAAAAGGAGAAAAAAAAGGCAGAATCGAAGGGAGAATCGAAGGCAAAATTGAAGGCAAAATTGAAGGCAAAATTGAAGGCAAAATTGAGGTAGCAAAAGAATTATTGAAAAATGGCGTAGCTGTTGAAATTATCTCTAAATCTACCGGGTTACCGATTAGCAAAATTAAAAAACTCTGATAATGCTTAAATATATTGACACCAGGCTTGATAAATATTTTGACAGCAACTCTCCTCTTCATGGAGATTTTGAGTATTATAATACTATGTGGAACGAAATTTTTGATTATCTTGAAAAAATTGCCCACAAAAAGCCCAAAGTTTATGAAGCTGAAGTTAAACGCTGCAACGATTTAAAAAACACTTTAGATTTTGCATATAAAAAATCCTATCAAATGGCAAAATTAAAAAAAAAGGTACGAACGAATGAAAAATAAAATATGCATCAAAATTATATTTTTACAGGCTTTGGTCATGCAGCCGGGAAATACAAAATCACAAATCCCGATCTTGAGTTTGCAACAAAAAGTAATTATCTGAAAGGCTTTCGTGAAGATAAAATCCTGTCCAGTAAAAATTATCTGAAACTTAAAGAACAATATCCGGAATTAACACCTTTTGAATATTTTGCAAGCTACAAAATGGGCTTTACTACGCGGCATCATGTAACCCCTTTTCCTCCCGGTGAAAAATACAATGTGAAACCAGAAACCTCTCTTGACCTTGCAGTGAAAGCAGTTGATATGGCATTAAAAGATGCTGGCATTCATCCTGAAAAAATTGACGCATGGTTTTTTAGCACGGTTTCTCCACACGAAAAAGCTCCGGGCATTGCCGCTACCATCAAATGTTTTTTCACAAATTATTATAACTATAGTCCAACCATGACGGTTGCTTCTGGATGCTCAGGCTTTATGCTCAATCTTGAACGGGCGCTCGACTATATGAAATGCAATCCCGATATAAAAAATATTGTTGTAGGACACACAGAAACCATGTCTTCATTTTTATGGAACCTCACGCATTATGTTCCCTTTGTAACTTTTGGAGATGCAGCAGCTGCAATAGTTGTAAGCCGGCAAGAAGGAAATAAAAAAGAGGGCATTCTTGAAATAAAAAATCTGCAGGACATGAAAATGATAGGTTTTGTGGGTGTAGATAAAGAGTGGAATCTTTACATGACTGATGGAGTAATAAAAGAAAGAGCCGTTGAAAATATTGCTTCCATCAGCACCGAAATATTACAGAAATCAAAATGGAGCGCAGAAGATACCGATCTTGTTGTTCCGCACCAGACGGGCAATGCAATACTTTATGACTCGGTTGAGAAATTAAATATTCCATTATCGAAATTATATCAGGAAGTACAAAAAAATTATGGAAACGTATCTGGCACATCAATTCCTATGAGTCTCAGTTTTCTTCATTATGAAAAAAGATTGAAAGCAGGAATGAAAATTTTATCTGCCACCGCAGGTGTTGGAGGCACTTTTGGAGCTTTCTCCTATATCGTACCAGAGCAAACAGAAAACAAAAACCCATACAACATTTCTAAAGATTTAGAAGGAAAAATAGCTTTGGTAACCGGTTCTACAGGCGGACTTGGTATGGAAACAGCTCTGGCTCTTGCAAAACGGGGCTGTTCGCTGATTCTTCAATACAACAGCAATGATCAAAAAGCAGAACAACTAAAAGAAAAACTTGAAAAATATTCTGTAAAGATATCTGTTATTAAAGCAGATTTTTCTTCGGAAGAGCAAGTACAGGAGCTGATTGCAAGCTGTCTGATTTTACCGGATAAAATAGATTTTTTAGTTCATACTGCTGCAATTTCCGGTGGTCTTGCAAGAGCCACAGATGTCTCAGATGCGCATTTGAAAAAGGTGGAGCAGGTAAATCATTTTGCCCCTGTAGAAATTACGAAAAGACTTAAAGAAAAAATTAAATCTGTAATTCTTTACACGGGCTCTGTTGCAGAAGACGGACAATTTTCTGGTTCTTCTTCTTACGTAGAATCGAAAAAAGGTTTGCATGGTTTTGCTGCAAGTTTTGCTTATGAAGCCATGAGTTCAGGTTTGCGAAGCATTTATTATATGCCGGGAATCATCTCCGGTGGCATGGCAGAAGAACTGGATGAAAAAGCAATTTCTACTGTAAAAATGAACATCATGCAAGACGAAGATGTAAGCCTCGAAGAAGCCGCAGAACGCGTGGCAAAATCTTTATATATCCCCAAGGTACTCAAGGTGCGTGATTCTTATGAGGGAGCTCTGTTGGTAAGAAGAGATGGGTATTTGGTGTAGAAGCCCCTCTTCATTCGACAAATAAATACAAGCAATCGGTCAAATCATCTTTTCATTCTACCTTATCTCTTTTTGGCTATTTATCTTTGTTTACCGGATTTTTAGCACCCCCTATAGATTAGATTTTTATTCGCTTTCAGGATGCTGTACTTTTGAATAAACACAAAATATACAGCTATGAAAACGATACTTTTAATTTCAATCCTATTTTTTTTATCCCTGAATATTCAGGCGCAGCCTAAACCAGAATTAACATCCGGCAATGCTCTCGGTCGTGGAATTGTAACAGGTGCTGTTTATGACGAACTCGATAAAAATGCAATGGAATATGTAAATGTAATTTTATATAATCGTACAGACTCTTCCATGATAACAGGGACAATTACCAATGCTGCCGGAGAGTTTAAAATTAAAGATATTCCTTACGGGGATTATTATGTGCTTGTCCAATTTATGGGATATGATAAAACACGTAAAGATATTGAAGTGAATGAAAAAAATAAAATCATCCATCTGGATAAAATTACTATAAAACCCGCTACAGTAGGAATAAATGAAGTGAATGTTGAAGCTGAAAAAAATTATGTGCAATACAAAATAGATAAAAAAATTGTAGATGTATCTAAAAATCCGAATGCAGCCGGAGGCACTGCAACAGACGCTTTACGTGATGTTCCGGGGGTTAATGTGGATGCTGAAGGAAATGTGAGTATAAGGGGAAACACAAATATTACAGTATTGATTGACGGACGACCAACAGCCATGAGTGCAGCAGATATTCTTCGACAGACGCCTGCCGGCGCAATTGAGAACATTGAAGTTATCACAAACCCGTCTGCAAAATACGATCCGGATGGTAGTTCGGGTATTATTAACATCATCATGAAAAAACAAATGGCAAATGGTACAAACGGAATAATAAACGCCTCTGCTGGTACAAAAGATAAATATAGTACTGATTTTCTTATGAATTACCGGACAGAGAAATGGAATTTTTTTGCGGGTGCAGGATATAATTACAGAAAAAACACTCAGGGATCAAAAATTGACAGGACTGATTTTATGGGTGCTTCTTTTGATACAACCAAACGGATTTTATCAAAATTCGATAGAGGATATATACCCCATGGATACAATTTTAAAGCAGGTGCAGATTATTTTATTGACGAAAAAACAACATTGTCTTTGACACAAGAAGCAGGCAATTTTGGCTTTGACCGCGAGGGAAAATTTTTTCATCAGTTATGGTACGAACCAGGACCATCAAGTATTTACTACATTGTTGACGATAAATTTGAGCTAAATGGAAATTATCTGAACAGCAATCTTAATCTACAGAAAAAATTTGAAAAAAAGGGACATGAAATCAATGCAAACATCTTTTATTCCCGGTTTGACTCTTATCGCCTGAATGAACAGGAAAATCAATCTACTGATGCCTCGTGGATTGCAGGAGACCTTGATCCGTATAAATTCAAAACAAAAAACATCATAGCCCGAAACACAGCTCGTGTTAAAGCAGATTACACGAAACCTTTCGGAGAAAACTCGAAATTAGAAACAGGTTTTCAAAGCGACATTAGTGATGCACAAATGAAATATCATAAATACAGTTTTGATCAATCTTTTTCTTCTTGGAACGAAGACCTGCAATGGCTCGGAACTTATTCAATATTTCAGCAGGTATATGCAGCTTATGGTACATATACAAATATTTTTAAAGGAATAGAATATCAGGCAGGCCTTCGGGGAGAATACATGAAAAGAAATCTGGAAACAAATGCTTCTGAAAAAAATGCACTGATTGAACTTGTTAAATTGTATCCATCTTTGCATTTATCATACCAGCTTCCAAAGAAGCAAACCCTGCAAGCGAGCTACAGCAGAAGAATTCAAAGACCCGAAGAATGGATGCTGAATCCCTATCCTAATTTTTCAGACGGACAATTCAGCAGTGTGGGCAACGCAAAACTAAAACCCTCAAACATGGATGCGGTTGAATTAAATTACATGAAAGCTCTTGCTTCTGGAAACGTTTCTCTAACCGGCTTTTACAGACACAACACAGACATAATATCACAAATTTTTAGTTGGGAAAATGGTGTTTTTATGACAAAATGGGAAAACGTAGGCATAAATAACACATACGGATTAGAGTCTATGACAAACATTAAACCCTTAAAGTGGCTTCGTATTAACGTGGGAGGCTCTTTGTTTCAAGATGATTTATTTGTAACAACTTCTGACAGCACAAAAATTATAACAAAAAATTTGAATTATAATTTTCGTTTATCTCCCGGGTTCGAATTTAAAACAGGAACTGTTGTCCAGATTGTTGCGGCTTACAACGGTCCTAATTCTTTCGGGCAAGGTAAATCAGAACCTTTTTTCAGACTTGATGCAGCTATCAGACAAAACTTTCTGAAAGATAAGCTCACAGTATCTTTGCGAGCCTCAAACCTAACAGCCACAAAACAAAAATTTCAGATTTCAGACACTCGCTATTTTATAAAACAAGAAGTGTATCCTGAAGCCTTTACTGTTATGTTTAACGTAAGCTATAAAATCAATAATTATACCCGCAATAACCGTCCGAACACCGGAATACAATTTGAGGGAGGACTGTAATAATGGTAATCGGTAACCTGCCTGGCCCGCCTGCTTACGCAGTTTGGCAGGCTTGCCGTTGCGGCAGACAGGTTGGTATTCAGTAAATCGGTAGTTGTTCAATAGTGCAACGATAGGTGTTCAATAGATGTACAATAACTGCAAAAATAACTGCAATTCAATATAAAAATACACCTGTAATAAGCAGCCACAAAAAACGATTTTTCCGCAGCAGGGTTGAAAAAAATCCAAGTATAGGAGCAAGAAAAACACTCACACAAAATAAAGAGATCAGCAAAGAAAAATTTTCTTTAAGAACTTTTGCAAGAGAAAAATCGGGCAGTATGAATGAGCCGATAACAGGAAATACAGAAATAAGCACAACAAACAACAGCGCCCCGGATAAGAGAAGAAGAAAAGCTTTTTGTATGTTTTTTTTCACAATAATATTTTCATTTTACTACAAAGTTAGAAACGAACTTTTATATTCCAAACAAGTATTTGCTATGAAAGGGGTATTTAAAATGAATTTTTAAAGTTTTAACAAAGATAAAAAATATTGCAAACGCCTCCTATATTTTCGTTATTTTTACAAAAATTTTTTACCTAAAATGTTTGCCGATATTATATTGCCCTTTGCTACACCCATGCTTTATACCTATGCTGTTCCGGAAGATATGCAAGGCGCAATTACTGAAGGCACACGCGTTTTGGTACAATTCGGAAAGAAAAAAATATATTCTGCCATTGTTTATAAACTTCACGAAAAATTTTCATCCGCACATGAAATAAAATCTATTTTATCTTTTTATGATGACGCTTCGGCAATCAGTAAAAAACAGCTTGAATTGTGGCAGTGGATTGCATCGTATTATATGTGCAGTCTGGGAGAAGTGTTTAATGCCGCGGTTCCGTCTGTTTTTAAACTCGAAAGTGAAACTTCTGTTTTTCTGAATCCTGATTTTGATGAAGATGTTGTTACTACAGATTACGAAGAAATGATTGTTCAGGCATTGCAGAAAAAACAAGCAATGACGATGAATGAAGTTGATGAATTGATTAGCAAACGCTCCTTTTCTGTTATCAATAAAATGATTGAAAACAAGGTGGTTTTTCCGGAAGAAAAACTAGCGGAAAAATACAAACCCAGATATCAGCAATACATAGCTCTTGCGGAAAATTTTAATACAGAAGAAACGCTGCAAGCTGCTTTTGAATCTTTGAAAAGAGCACCTGCACAGATAAAAGCGTTGGAATTGATTTTATCATTAATTGAAGAAAATAAAAATTCAGATATTTTAAAGCCCCCAACAGAAGTATTTCCGGGTTTTTCTACCGCACTTTCTGCTCTTACAAAAAAAGAAATTCTTGTAATAAATAAAAAAGAAATCAGTCGTCTTGATGAAGAAATATCTGCTGAAAAAGATATTTCTGTTTTAAATAGTTACCAGAATGAAGCCTTGAAAAAAATCAAAGCATTGTTTGCAGAAAAAGATATCGTGCTGCTTCATGGCATTACCGCATCAGGAAAAACAGAGGTTTATATTCATCTCATACAGGAATATTTGAATCAGGGAAAACAGGCTTTGTATCTTTTACCGGAAATTGCTATCACTTCTCAAATAATAACACGGCTGCGCAATGTTTTTGGCGACAGAGTTTGTGTATACCATTCAAAATTTTCAGATGCAGAAAAATATGAAATATGGACTGCTGTTTCCGGAAAAAATATTCATAAAAAATATGATATTGTTGTGGGTACAAGAAGCGCTGTTTTTCTACCTTTCAGCGATCTTGGTTGTATTATTGCAGATGAGGAACACGATGCAAGTTACAAGCAGACAGAACCTGCGCCAAGGTACAATGCACGCGATACAGCAATCATTCTTGCACGACAAAACAATGCAAAAGTACTGCTTGGCTCTGCCACCCCATCGGTTGAAACGTATTACAATGCCATAAGCAGCAAATACGGACTTGTCGAATTGTCAGAGCGTTTTCATGATGTAATGACTCCGCAAATATTAATTTCAGATTTACGTTCTGCGCGCGCAAAAAAAACCATGCAATCGCACTTCAGTCCTATGCTGATGAATGCAATACGTGAAACATTAGATGAAAAAGGGCAGGTAATTTTATTTCAGAATCGCCGTGGTTTTTCGCCCTATCTGCAATGCGACGCCTGTGGCTGGATTCCCTCTTGTAAAAAATGCGCGGTAATGCTCACGTATCATAAATACAAGACCGCGCTCGTGTGTCATTACTGCGGATACACGGTCAGTATTCCTAAAACATGCGCTTCCTGTGGCAGTACAGAAGTTTTAACAAAAGGCTTTGGAACAGAAAAAGTGGAAGATGAAATTGCAATTTTATTTCCTGAAGCCCGCCTCGCTCGTATGGATATGGATACCATGACCAGCAGAAAAAAATATATAAAAGTTCTTACTGCATTTGAGTCGGGTAAAATAGATATACTCATCGGCACACAAATGATTACAAAGGGACTGGATTTTGAAAACGTCCGCGTGGTGGGGATTTTAAATGCAGACAACATGTTGCATTTTCCGGATTTTCGTTCAGGAGAGCGTGCTTTTCAACTCATGGCGCAAGTGGCAGGGCGCGCCGGAAGAAAAGGAAACAGAGGAAAAGTTATTGTGCAGACATCAGATCCGAAGCATCCGGTAATTGTAGATTTTTATCATAATGAATACATAAATTACATCCATAAAGAAATAGCGGAACGAAAAGAATTTCTATATCCTCCTTTTTGCAGATTGATAAAAATTATGCTGAAACACAGAGATAACAATGTTGTTACAAGTGCTGCCCTGGCAATGATGACAGAACTGAATAAAATTAAAGACCTGCATATTCTTGGTCCCGAGAATCCTGTAATTAATAAAATAGAGTATTTTTTTCTACGCAATATTCTGATAAAACTTCCTAAAAATAATTTGAATCAGGAATACAAAAATAAAATTCAGAGTGTTATTCAGAATATCAAAGCAAACACAAATTATAAAAACCTTATTGTGCTTTGCGATGTAGATATGGCTTAGCGTTTGACGTTTTATTCAAAAATTACAAAACCACTCAAGCAACGCACCCCCAAAGCAAATGAAATGCTGAAAACAGTTGGGTTGCCTAAGTTTAAATCCAATGCTAATAAAAAATCAGTTTTATAAAAAAAACAAACCAAAAAAACCAAACCCCGGAATGTAAGGACGATGCACGCATCGTCCATCATAACATAATACAAAAAAAAGGTTCTTTAAAATATAAACATAAAAAGCCTTAGCTTTTATTCTTGCTCTTGATAACTGGTAATTTTTATGTCGTGCGAGGAATAAGGTGGATGCTTATCTGCGCACAGGATTAGGTGTTTTCTCATCTTGTGGCATTTTAATGATTGTTTATATTAAAATAAATGCATATTATTGCATTTATGAAGCAACCAAAAAACCGTATGGACACAATAAAAATTACTTATGACAATTTAGGCAATACCCTTGATATATGGTTTACAAAACCGACCAATGATATTATCTGCGACGATTTAGAAAACGAGATGATTGTAAAACGAGATAAATCGGGAAATATTTTGGGCATAGAAGTGCTTAACTATGTGAAAAATAAACAAACAAATGTTGAATCTCTGCCTGTTGAATTATCGCTAATTCATAGGTAGAATAATTATTAACTCCTGACAACGAACGAATATTAAAACCAAACCCCGGGCCGGTAACCCATTGGTGACAAAAACAAGGTTCTTTAAAAAAACATATAAAGCCTTAGTTTTTATTTTGAGTGATATTTAATTTGTAATTATTCATGTGGAATAAATAGTCATGGAAGCTATTATAAGAACAGACAATAAGAAATTATTTATGTCTCTTCTGAAATTTTTGGAAGCCCTTAATATTTCAGTTGAAACAATGGATAATCAAAAAGAGGAAGAGTCCCTGAAAAAAGTGAATCTATCTTCGCTTGATGATTTTTATACATTATCTGGAAATTCATTATCAAAAGCATATTCAGAAAATGAACCAGAATATCATCTTTTTCAGGTAAAAGAGCCAAACCCGAATTATGACAGAAGCTGATATAATATTGACCCCGTTGCCACAAGCAGATGGGCAAACAAAATTACGACCTGCCCTTATTCTTAGAATCATGCCTGGATATGGCGACTATCTGGTTTGCGGTATCAGCTCAAATCTAAAACAGAATATTGAAAACTTTGATGTAATTATCAGGAAAAACGATTCTGATTTTGGTCAAACGGGTTTGATAAAAGATTCGATTTTCAGGTTGAGTTTTCTTGCAGTATTACCTTCGGAGATGATCGTGGGATCTATTGGAAAAGTGTCAAAAAATGTTCATGTAGAATTATTAAAAAGATTGTCAAAATATTTAACAAAAGAAACAACCCCGGGCTTGTAACCCAATGTGATTACAAAAACAAGGTTCTTTAAAATTTAAACATAAAAAGCGGAAGTCTGCCTGCCTACCTAAGCAGGTAAATTTACCTGTAGTAAACAGGCCGGCAGTCAGGCTTTTATTCTTGTATCTAAAAACTGGTAATTTTTAAGTACAACAAGTTTAATAAGTGGATGCTCATGCTGCGGCGTGGGCTAAATTTATATGCATGTTATGCATAAGGGAAGAAAAGACAACGACCAGACAAAAAGGTATTGATAAAAACCCGCTAAGACAAGGAATAAATTAATTAAAAAAAAATTATGGTAAATGAAGCCGACTATAAATTTTTGCTAAATAGAAAAGAAAACAGTATTTTTGATAACCTTTAAAAAAAGTAAATTAAATTTAAAATTATGCAAACAGTTACATTTGAATTGCAGTCCAATATTGCCAATCGTATGAACAAATTTATTCAATTATTTGGCAGTAAGGAGGTAATGTTTGATAAATTTATTGAATATTATATAAAAAAACTCAAACGAGAAATAGCTCTTATGCAAATAGATTTAAACAAATATGAGCAAAAATATAATATGTTATCTTCAAAATTTTATAAACAATTTGAAAATGGACAGTTGGGCGATAACAAAGATTTTATTTTATGGTCGGGTATTTACGAAATGCAATTGAGTTGTAAACAAAAATTACAAAAACTTATATGATTTTTAAATATTTTGACAAAGTAAAAACCAATATTGATAATTATTCTCATATTATAGAAAACTATCAACTCAATGAAAAGGTTTATAGCGAGGAGCGTGGGTTTATTGAAGGAGAAATAATGTTTATTGATGATAGTCGTTTGGATTTTGCAGAAGTGAAAGACATTGAAATAAATCAAAAAATTAAATATCATTATCATTATATGGATACCGATAACAATATGATTTTTAGATATGATAATGCCAAACATCATAAAGATATAAAATCATTTCCACATCATAAACATTTTTTAAATACGATTGATGAAAGTTCAGAGCCGGAAATCACAATAGTTTTAAATGAAATAGAAAATATTGTTCTGAAAAAATAAAAATTAGTTTATGATATGGCAACAATTTAAGTGTATTGAAGAAAAGAGTTTTTTTAATTACCTTAAAAAATGACAAACAAAGAAACGATAAATAGAAATTTAGGATTAACATTTGACTTTGTTAAACATCTTATTGATAATCCTGATTTGATTGAAAAACTACCTGATAATTTTGTTTTGGATTTTGCTGAAAAAGATTTTTTACATAATGAACCTGTAAAGACAATTCAAAAAAAATACAAATCAAAAATTGTTAGAGTAAAGAATTCTTTTGAATTATCGCTATAAATACAATTTCAAAAATTAACCAAATTATTTTGCCTATGATAGGATAAATAAAACAAAATTCCTGCGATAATTTAATCGCAAAAAAAAATATAAAAAGCGGAAGCTTTTATTCTTGAATTAGAAAACTGGTAATTTTCAAGTACAACAAGTTTAATAAGTGGATGCTCACGCACGGCGTGGGCTAAATTTATTTGTTGTACGGGTATACCAGTACCTCTAATTCAGATAGGCGATAAACCCACGCTTTTTCTATGCAAACAAGTATAACGCCACAGGGTTGAGGCAAACTAAACTAAAATTATTATGAAAAAAATTACAATTTTATTTCTGCTCTCCGTCTTAATAGGTGGATTGAGCAATGGGTTTGGACAGGAAAAGATATTCTTTTCAGCAATACCTACGGATTCTACAAACCTTAATATTTACTCAATGAATATTGATGGTAGCAATCAACAAATTCTCTTTAATGACGATTATAATCGTTATCATCCTGACATAACAAATGATAAGTCAAAGCTTGTTTATGTTCGGAATAATAATACGGAACAAGCAATTTGTAAGTCAAATATTGATGGAAGTAACGAAGAGACAGTTTGGACTTTTCCAGACTATGTTTCTGGCGAAGTTCTTATTGATTACATGGATGTTTCAAATGATTTTTCAAATATTATAATGGAACTTTATTCCTCAATTGCAAATCGCAATTCTGATATTTACAAACTTGATATTGCAACTTCTACATTAACAAATTTGACAAACAGCGATAATTATTACAAAGAAATGGGTGTTCATTATTCACCTGATAATACCAAAATTGCTTATGGTTATACTCCATCAGGTTGGTATGCAATTCCCGTTTACATTTATATTATGGACGCAGACGGTTCAAACCAAATTCAATTAACAAGCGATGGTAGTACTCAACAATATTACCCTGTTTTTTCACCTGATGGAACTAAAATTTTATATACTAATTGGGAATTTTCAGGTCATCCTATGCGTATTATGAATATTGATGGATCTAATGATCATGCAATAAATATGTCTTCTGGTGACAACTTAGTCAGAATGGCTGTATTTAATCCCGATGGCACAAAAATTATTGGCATTAGGCCAAATGAGACTGGGAGTTTAGTAATTTGTGACACAAGTGGAATTGTTGAAAGGAATATTCCACTTGGTAATTTTGATAGTTATAGAGAAATTTTATGGACATCAACAAATGTTACTTTCAATGCCACCATCACCATTCCCGATACTATTCTTTCAATCTCACAAACCGTAGAACTACCAATAACCACAAGCACATTAAACACCTCCGACAACATTATTTCTTACCAATTCAACCTCGCTTACGACAGCACAAAACTCCAATACAGCAACTACAGTTTAACCGGAACCATTGCAAGCGGTGGCACAGCAACAGTAAATAATTCTACACCCGGACAGCTCCAGATAAGTTATATGACCTCAACCCCATTAAGCGGAGCAGGAGCTATTTTAAAATTGCAATTTAACCCCTTGCTTATGGGTTCCTCTGATTTAACCATTACCGATTTTCTGTACAATACAGATACCATTACAAATATAGATAATGGCTTGGTAACAGTAATCGGAGAATATGGCGATGTGGATGCTAACACACACATTCAGGCTTACGATGCTGCGCTCGCTTTGCAATATTCTGTAAGCTTAGACCCATTGCCAACACTCGACCCGCTGCCCTGGGAGAATTTCAGAACCATTATGGCAAATGTTGACGGAGTTGATACTGTAACTGCAAACGATGCATCACTAATTCTGCAATACTCTGCAGGTTTAATTTCAACATTTCCGGTAGAGGGTGGCACTAAATTCTTACAAAATCCAATCGCAGATATTACCATTACACAAGTAAATAATGAACTTGTATTTACCACAACAGGCGAATTATTCGGATTAAATATTTCAGCCCATTCCACACCCGGCATTGTGTTAAGTAATCCGCAAATAATGAATAACGGCATGCTTTCAGCACAAAATATTTCGGCTAATAATTATCGAATTGGTTTGTGTTCAGCTTATCCTGTTGCAGAAAATTCAGAAATTGTAAGAATACCTTTTACAAGTACAGAAAACGGAATAATCACTTTCAATATGATTGTAAATAAAGAACAGCTTACAAAAAGTATTGAGATTGTAAACGAAGCAACAGGCATACCGGGCGCTTCGGACACTGAGCATAGTCGAAGTGTCGAAGGGTGCAATATTTTCCCAAACCCATCCAACGGAAAAGTGTATGTAAATTCATTAACACCTGTAAAAATAAAGGTTTTCAACATTCTTGGAGAACAAATAATTTCAACTGATAATGGAAAGAGTAATTTTATTTCAGTATCAGAAAAAGGAATATATTTGTTTGAAATAAGTGATGGAGTAAGTACTATTTATAAAAAGGTGGTGGTACATTAGAATAGACACGAATTACACGAATTATCACGAAAATTAGTGTAATTAGTGTCTGTCCATAAACTATCTTTTGTTGATAAAAAGGGACATTCAGAGTATTCTTCTAAAAAGTAATATTTTATCTTCGAGAAAAAAACG
>MEOG01000088.1 GCA_001769125.1 Bacteroidetes bacterium GWF2_35_48
TTACGGTGCTCTGCACCTTAGATTTTCTATACTTTTTTAGTTTTACAAATATTATGCGGCTCTGCCGCTGCATTCCAAATATAGCAGCGATAGCTGCGATAATATTTGTAGCAGCGATAGCTGCGTTGTTTACAAAGGTGCAGAGCACCGGAATATTATCATTTTGATTCCAGCCTTAATTTTTCATAAAAACAGAAAAAGCAAAAAATATTTTATTATTCTCTTGAAAAATGGCTGCTGATATCATTTTTTAGCGAATTAAATTATGCGAAAGCTGAGTTATTAACAATTTATGCTGCATAATTACATAAATCAGCATAAGGTGTTCCTCTTTTAATTACTGCAAAATCCTTGATAACAATTTATTTCTATAATAATGTAAATTATCTTTCTAATGTATTACTTGAAGCATAAATAAAAAAAGAAGAAAAAATAATAGGTTACGACTTCTGCGATTTTTTAATCCACAGCTCTTAATTCGAAAGGAATTTTAACAAGGTTCATAAATTCCTTACCTTTTGCCATAATCATCTCATCGTCTTTTCCATAACACCAAATAACTTTTACCTCGTTCTCTGTTCCATCTAATTTTTCAAGAAGGAATAATATTTCAATTATTTTTCTTGCAGAAGAAGAATTAAAATATTCAAGCTGAAATTTAAACTCAGTATAAGGATTCGGTTGTGTTATATACTCTTTTAACCACTCAAGAATAGGCATATAAAGGCGTTCGACATTTTCAGGAAATGACCTTCCGACAATTTCAAAAATTCCGTCTTCTGCATCAAGGAGGATAGTGGGTACTTCCTCTGTTCCTATTATTTTTATTACTTCTGCCATAACAATCAAAACTATGAATAATTTACTCCTAATGAGAAAAATGTGATATTATTATCTATATCTGTAAGTTTGTATACAAATTTACTTTTAGTTTCACGGGCAATATCAATAAGCCCCAAACCAGCTCCGCCATTGCCGGTAAGAACCCCTGTTTTTAAGATAACCCGGTAAAGACTGTTCCTTTCTTCCATTTCAAGACTGTTGATCTGATTAATTTGATCTTTCAATTTACGCGCCTTTTCATACTCAATAAAATTCCCTGTACTAATAAAAAACCCTTTTACATTTTTACCTACTAGAAAAATTCCTTTTTTCTTCCCCTCCTGAGCAACAGAATGTCTGCTGATATTTTGCAAAAGTTCAGTTATAATATGAAACATAATCTTACGCTCGCTGATGTTTTCAAACTGTGTCTGCTGCATATTTTTTTCCAACAACCTGAGTATGGCTATAACCGACTTTTGCGTGAAATCGCCTTTGTAAATAAGGAAAATATTTTTATCGCGCATTTTCTTGTAAAATTCACGCGCTGTTTCAATGTGAAGGTTATATCGGGTCAGTGTATCTGCTGTAACATTTAACCCACTGATTACTGTTTGAAGAAAAAGATAGGACCAAGAATCTCCGGCAGATTCAATCGCGTATTCCAATTTATTGCCGGATTTCTTTGCAAGTTCAATAACCTTTTGCATCATGTCTTTTTTCTCTGACAATCCCGATTTATTTACCATCTCTGTAAAAAAAGAATAAAATTCTTCCATATTTTCCTGATTCAAAAGATCAAGACGGTTTTTCAGGTCTTCTATATAATTATTTTCTATTAGATAAGCAGATGTTGTACAAAAAGTATCTGCAATACTGCGAGTCAGAAAAATACCAGGTTTGCTAATAAAACTGGGAGTAGAATTTTCTCCTTGCCTTACAAGGTTATAAAGACATTCTGCCATCAGAACAGAAACACTTTTTTTCAGACTGTTCGTATCCTTAGGCATATCAAGACTTGTGCTGCCTATCTGAGCTGCTTTGTCCGTTATTGCATCGCTAAAGCTACCCTGATACATAAAACTGATGTTATCATCATTCAGGTTGCTAAAAAAACTGTATGTTGATTCTATATCCATTTTTAAAGCTTCTTATGCTTAATTAGTGTTTGCGAGAAAACATCAATTTCATCGTTACGCTTGACCTGAAAAGTAGTCATGTACATTAGTACACTCCTAATTTTCAGGTCTTCGCAAGCCTTGAACTTGACGTTTTCTTATCAAGCACTGACACTGTCAATCAAAAAACATGAGTTTTCTTGCTGACACTAATTAGTGTTTGCGAGAAAACATCAAAAACATGCTTTTTTGCTGAAACTAATTATGTTTCCCTAAAGTTTAAATTTTATAAACTTCAAATATATTAAAAAAAAATATATATCGAAATTTTTTTATTGACACAAATCAATTTTGTGAAAATTTATGTTAATCGTTGTCTTCGACTCCGCTCATACAACCTAAAATCCAATCAGACAAGGTTCGGCTTCACTCAGAAACCAATTAGTATATTCAAAAAAATCTATCAATGCGTATTTTATCCCATTGATTTATTTTTTTGGGTATAAAAAGTTTTGTATTTTTGTTCGGGGAAAATGGGTTATTCTATTAATGCTATTTATGAAATTCTTATACACTCACATTACGCTTATATTACTTGCAGCACTTCCTGTAATGAACAGTTTTCTTTTTATTAATACTGAATTATTTTTTAAACCAAATCAGGAATCTTTTAAAGAAAATACTTCAACCTCTACAGAGCTGGGGTATTTCAATATTAACGCCCATAAAAACAATGTCGCTTTAAGCTGGTCTACAATTAAAGAAATAAAGAACAGTATCTTCCTACTCGAAAGAAGCCATAATGGAGGCAAATTCAGTACCCTGAAAAAAATGAAAAACACAGGAAACAACGCTACCGGAGCTATTTACAAATACTATGACCAGAACCTTACTCAAGGTGTCTATTATTACAGACTAACTGAATTATTGGACGATGATGAATACTGGTATCACACTATTGAAGTACTGAATATTCCTGAAGAAAATAATATTTGTTTTTATTCTACAGAAGCAAATCCATGTGTAGGAAAATGTACTATTTTATTTTCTAAATGCCCTGACATGAAAGAAAAAGCTAATGGCATATACATTCTCGATGCCTTTGGAAATAAAGTTTTTTCAGAAATTGATAGGAATAATACAGCTAAAATGCAAATATTATCTGATAAGACCAACCAGTTGAAACCCGCTGTATTTATTGTTCGCAGTCCAATTAAAAAAGAAGGAATTTAGCACCTGCTCCCTACTCCTTAATCCTACTCCTTAATCCCAAAACTGACATGTATCAGTTTTCTATTTTTTCTTATCATTCCATTAGTACATTTGCAATAAATAATAATTGTAATCCCTATGGAAACAACAGATATTATCAATAAATTATGGGAAGATTATTCATCTCATAATCCTTCTGTAAAAAAAATTCATGAACTTTTTTCTTCAGAAGGAGAAAAAATACAGAACGATCATATTGCATTCAGAACTTTTAATGATGAAAGAGTAAATATTAATGTTCTTTCAAAAACGTTTATCAAAGCCAATTTTGTTGAGAAAGACACCTATTATTTTTCAGAAAAAAAACTGAATGCAAAGCATTTTGAACACACAACAGACACAAAAGCTCCCAAAATATTCATAAGTGAACTTATTCTTGAAGAGTTCAGCCCTTTTATGCAGAAAACAATTCATTCTATAATTGATAAAATACCAAGTAGGATGCTGAAATCTGAAGATATTATTTTTATGGGTAATATGTGGGAAATACCATCCTTTGAAACGTATGAGAAATTAAAGAATGAATCAGAATATGCAGCATGGCTGTATGTTTATGGCTTCAGAGCAAATCATTTTACAGTTTTGACTAATTCTCTGAAAAAATATAATCGCTTAGAAGATTTGAATTCATTTTTAAAAAACAATGGATTTTTACTGAATAATTCCGGTGGCGAAATAAAAGGAAATCCCGAAGAATTATTAGAGCAGTCAAGTACTATGGCAGATATTGTTAAAATAAAATTCAAAGAAGGATCATACGAAATTCCATCATGTTACTATGAGTTTGCAAGAAGATATATAAACAGTAATGGTAAATTATATTCGGGCTTTATCGCAAAATCTGCGGATAAAATATTTGAAAGTACGAACTATTATATAAAAAAAACGGCTTAGCTAATAAAAAATTATTTTTCTATTTTTGATGCCAAAAAAAGCGGTGACAAGTTTTATCAAAGACAGGGAAATTTACGAAAAAGTTATACTGGAATTGATTCCAAAAACCCGGCAATTTTTATGGATAGCAACAGCAGACATTAAAGACATGTATATTGAAAGGAAAGGAAAATCTGTTCCTTTTTTATCCCTTTTAAATGATTTGATTCTTCAAAAAAAATCAATTCGCCTAATACATGCAAAAGAGCCAGGAGAAATGTTTCGCAAAGATTTTGACAAATACCCTGCATTATGGGATAATCTGGAACGGGTTTGCTGCCCGAGGGTTCACTTTAAAACAGTTATTGTGGACGGGCTTCATACATACATAGGTAGTGCAAACCTTACAGGAGCAGGACTGGGAGCTAAAAGCAGCAGCAAACGAAATTTTGAAAATGGAATTCTAACAGACGATGAAAAACTGATTGAACCCGCCATGCTTCAATTTGATGAGCTTTGGATTGGAAAACACTGCAAATCCTGCCAAAGAAAAGAATATTGCGGGGATAGAATAAATTTATAAAAAATATTTACCAAACAATTTAAACTAAAATTAAAACATGGTTATTATTCAATAACCACTTTTTTTTAATTTTTTTTTCCATTTTCAAAAAATGAAGCAAAATATTTTTAAATTTGCAAACACAATGCGAGAGTAGCTCAGTTGGCAGAGCATTAGCTTCCCAAGCTTTTCAGGCTGATTCCCGACAAAAAAAGAAACCAGCACTAAATTACACCAAAAAGCATCAAAAAGCCCCTGAAATTAGACCTTCAGGGGCTTTTTTCTTACCCAATGTTGAAAATTATTTTAGCATTTTGGTGAACACTTTTACATAAAAATGTTAATTTTGTTAGGCACATTATTAGGCACATTTTTATGAAATCTTCCGCAAACTTAGTCCTTGATCTCAGGCGTCCGAAAAAAGACGGTTCATATTCCGTTTGCCTGAGAGTTGTACATGATAGTACATCGTCATATATTATTCTCGATTATTCCGTTCACAAAGAACATTGGGACACCGAGAATTTTCAGATTACCAAGGAATGTAAAAAGTATTCCAATCTGGTAAGGATAAATAATTCTCTCACCAAAAAACGCCTTGAAGCAGCCGACATGATCGAGAAGCTCACGGCATCCGGCGAACTGCAAAACCTCACTATTGCAGACTTAAAAGCAAGAATCCTGAATCAGACGGAAAAGGTTACCTTTCGTGAGTTCAATCAGAAAATAGTTGATGAACTGAAGGTGGCAAAGAAGCTTGGTAATGCAGGGTGTTACGAACAGGCGCAGCGGTTCCTTGATAAACACACCAACAGCAAAGAACTCACTTTTGATGATATAAATTACAAATTGTTAAAAAGCCTTGAATCAAAACACCTTTCAAAAGAAAACTCCCTTAACAGTCTCAGTTTTTATCTTCGCACCATCCGGGCTGTTTATAACAGAGCCATTAAAGAAGGGCTTGCAAGTCGTGATGCATACCCCTTTGCCAACTATTCAATAAGGGAAACCAAAACAGTAAAACGGGCTATCCGCAAATCAGATATAGACAGCATCCGGGATATAAAATTAGAGAAAGATTCAACCCTTTGGCATGCCCGGAATTTATTTATGTTTTCCTTTTATAATATAGGTATGAACTTCGCCGATATGGCGCTGTTAAAAAAATCTAACCTCATTGACGACCGCATGGTTTACGCCCGTGCTAAAACCGGAAAAAATTATTCTGTCAAACTCACTCAACCCGCTAAAGATATTCTTGCACTATATTTAAAGGACCAGAAAAAAGATGATTTCATTTTTCCGATCATCAAGCGGAAGGAACTGGAATTGCAGCTTAAAGACCTGCAGAACGAGCGGAAAAACTACAACAATTATTTAAAGAAGATTGCCAAAAAGTTAAAAATTGAAGCAAACCTCACATTCTATGTTGCCCGTCATTCATGGGCTACCATTGCAAAAGATTTGAATGTTCCCATCAGTGTTATTTCCGAAGGCTTGGGCCATGAAGATATAAAAACAACACAAATCTACCTCGACAGCTTTGATGCGGATGTTATTGATAAAGCAAACCAAATGATTTCAGGTTCATAGTTTTAAAAAAGTTCATGTATGAAAATAGATTTAAACATATTCGATAGTATTCTCTTTGGAGACCTTCGCCCATGGTTGTCTGAGAATTTCCAGTCTGACAAATTTCAGGCAAAATTAACTCCGGTTTTTTGCTGTAAAGATGTTTCTATACAATCATGCGAAAAAGCGATTCATTCTGCAATAAAAATCCTTGCTCCAAACCTTAAAACGGACAATCCGATATATGAGATTGATGATGCAAAGGTAGTTTACAATGCAAGCGATGATCATGTTTCCGGTCCTCTGATTGAAATAGAGTATCAACATTATTTCAATAGCAAAACAGAATTTTATTATTACCTGATAAAGAATTTCACAACCTCTCAGGTTCGGAACTTATACCTTCTGATTAACTTTTCAAATGCGGATGGTATTGACAGGTACATTGTAAATAGTGCCTTTGCAAAGGTAAAAGCATTGCTTTGTGAGCTTCCCGAATTTATTCTGAAATACGGTTACGAAGACGAAATGCCGTTTGACCAGGCTGCGGATGATGCCGACCGCTTGGTAAGAAAAGATACTGATTTTATTTTAAAAACCCTTCGGACAAACCTTATCCGTGCAATCTTTGAAATGCAGGAATTATTCAGCAATTTGTTAGATACTCCGGTTCTCACCGAAGACGAGGTATATTCGCAGCTTGCAGGGATTACTTCACCCAATCAGAAACTGATAAAAGACATTACCCTGCTTAATGAATTTCTGGTGAAGCGCTTTATTTCTCAAAGGCCGTACACAAAGAAGGATGCTATTTACAGGATCAACTACACAAAAGAATTTTACAACACATACAAGGTAATACCGCTTTCAGCAAAGAATGTCTCATTCCGTAAGGATGAACTCACTTCCCATATTCGTGTATTGGAAAATCTTATTTATGTACGTGAATTTTCAGGTGCAACTGTCAATCCATCCTATGATGTTTTAAAGTCAGACGAGTTCATCGAAGAAACCCGGAAATCAGAAACCATCGCATTGCAGCAAGAACTAAACAACATTAAAAAACCGGTAGATAAAATTGATTTTATCACTGGTAAGTTGGAATCTTTTTCTTTTTTCAATTCAGGTGTGTCTTTTGTAGAATCAGATTTTAAGCCATCTGTTCCCCGTAAAATATGCAAATGGCTTGCTACGCAGGAAGCCTATATAAAAGAAAATTTACACATTGATCCTGCTTTGCTCGATACCACACCCTTACCAAAAATAAAAACAAATCTAACGGTTCAGCAGTTAGCTTATTTTTTCAGCCTGATGGAAAAGGCAGAATTATTCAGCACTTCAAACATTTCTGATATTTGCAGAACGGTTATCACTTCTTTTGAATCCAAGAAACAGGCGGATATTGATTTCAATAGTTTTCAATCAAAATTCTACAACAAAGAATTTGAGGCTATTGATTTTTGTCACGCCAAAATCAAAAAAATGCAGGAATTTGCATTCGCTGACAAGAAATATTTCGGCGCATAATCCTTATTTATCAAGCCTTTCACTCATGGTTGTACAACCATGTGCAACTACCACACGTTCATCGCTTGGCATAATTTCGCTTCCATAATCTTTCAATTGGGCCCTTTTGGAGATTTCAACAAACATTTTGTTAAATCTTTAAAATTATTGAAGAATGGAAACTGTAAATATTCCTGCTGATGTCTATAATGACCTTATCAGCAAAGTTGACAACATTGTAAGCAGGCTCGAAAGCCCGCTGGAAACATACCCCATGAAAGAGCGTTGGCTCGATATTCAGGAAACCTGTCTGTTGCTGAAAATTTCAAAACGCACCTTACAGGCTTACCGGGATAACGGCATACTCAGCTTTTCCCAGATTGGCGGTAAAATCTATTTTAAGGTGGTTGACCTCGAAGAACACCTGCGAAAACATTACGTCCGTGCTTTTTCATCTAAAAAGAATAAACGCTATGAACGTAACAGTATTTAAAAACTTCAACGAGGTCATAGTACATTTGCCCCTGTCTGCTATCCTTGAACATATCAGGGATGGCAGATACAGGGCGCAGGTCGAAACCTTGCGGAAACTCATTGCATCCGGTGATCAAAAGGAGTACGACAAGCAGAAAAAATCTCTGCTTGCCTTCACTCCATCCGGTTGTTTCGATGGTGGCCGCAAACTTCAATACCTTATTCAATATTCAGGTTTTATCATCCTTGATATTGACAAGCTCTCTGCCGAACAGTTGGATGTTGCTTTCAAAGTAGTAACCGAAATTCCCTTTACGTATGCATGTTTTCGCAGTCCAAGCAACAACGGGCTGAAAGTGCTGGTGCATTGCGACAACTCCAAATTTTCGCATTATCAGGCATACAATGAAGTAAAGGCTCACTACGAACAACTATTAAATCTGCCTGTTGACCCTTCCGGTAAAGACATCACACGCCTGTGTTTCTTTTCCTGGGACGAGGGTTTATACTTCAATAAAGAATCCGAAATTTTTAAAACGCATATTAATATGGTAGAAACCGATATTCAAAAAGTCGTTGAGCAAATCGAATCTGCACAACTCGACATTACTAATGGGTACAAGGACTGGCTCAGTATTGGCTTTGCGCTTGCCGATGCTGTGGGTGAAGCTGGTCGGAATTATTTTCACAGGGTGAGCCGTTTCAGTTCTCAATACAATGCTGCCGATTGTGATAAACAATTCGATAGTTGCCTAAAATCTAACAAATCCGGCATCACTGCAAAAACTTTTTTCTTCATAGCCAAAGATCACGGTATTGATATTTCACCAGTGAAATCAATCCCTCTGGAAACTGAGAAAAAAGAATCCGGCGAAAAAAAAGAGAAGGAAAAAGACAAAGAGAAACCGAAAAACAATCTCTTTGACATTATCGAACGCTTTTTGCTTCGCTCTTATACCTTGCGGTATAACGTGGTTACAGCAAAACTCGAAATTAAACGTATTGGTCAGGATTGCTACGAACCTATGACCGACTATATTGAAAATTCAATATTCCGGCAGCTTCACAAATCAAATATTTATGTAAGCATGTCAAAGCTCCGTAGTATTCTTCAATCTGATTTCTGCACCCGCTACGATCCTTTTCAGGAATATTTCGACAGCCTTCCCCAATGGGATGAAACAACCGACTACATTCAGCAGCTTGCCGAAACCATCAGCACCACCGATGATGAACTGTGGCAGCGTTGTTTCAAAAAATGGATTGTGGCCGTTGTAGCTTCGCTAATCGACCCAAAGGTGGTCAATCATACCGCTATCATTTTTTCCGGTGCTCAGGGCATCGGGAAAACAACATGGATGGAAAAACTTTGTCTGGGAGTGCTTCGCCCTTACTTGTTTTCAGGCACCATCAACCCCAATAACAAGGATACGCTTATTCATCTTGCTGAATGTATGCTTATCAATATGGACGAACTTGAAAACATGAACCGTACTGAAATTGGCACTTTGAAAGAAATCATTACCAAGTCTGCTATCCGCATTCGCAGGTCTTATGGGCATAACAACGAGAGTTTAACCCGCCGGGCTTCGTTTATGGGTTCAGTAAATACAAGCCAATTCCTGAACGATTCAACCGGCTCACGCCGCTTTCTCTGTTTCGAGGTAACCGACATTCAGTATCAGCACAGCGTTGATTTAAGCAGGGTATATGCTCAGGCAATTTCCCTTTGGAAAAGTGGTCTCCGTTTTTATTTCGACAAGGAAGAAGTCGGGCAGATTTCCGAGAACAACGAAAAGTATCAGATTCGTACCACTGAAGAAGAACTTTTGCTTGCATGGTTCCAGCCGGTGGCTTTGTCCGAAGCAAACTGTTTTCTTTCTGCAACGCAGGTCATTTCCAAGCTGGCTGATAAATCCCGTATCACCATTTCAAACGGTTCACTTATCAGTCTGGGCAAGGCCCTCAAAAAGCATGGTTTCACCAAAACCAAAAAAGGCGGTGTCTATGTCTGGGCAGTTAAGGAGCTAACCTACGACGAAGTAGATGCCAATTCCCGAAGGGCACCAGACGAAATGCCCTTCTGAAAAAGTCCCGCTCTGGTGCGGGATTTTTTTTTGATATTTTTCATTCTGCCCTTCATTCCTGTTTCCCGTTTTTAACTTGTATTTTATTTTTCTAAAAATTATTCTGCCTATCTGTACTAATAAGGTTGAATGTCTTCCTTTTCAGTCAATATATACTCTTTATTTCGTCGAAACTATTTTTTCAGGAACCCATTGATTTACTTCGTCAGTATTCCTGTTACAATTTGTTACAATTCTGAAATGATTAAATCACAATAGGTATGTTTCTTTGTTGCCGGAACATTTATTAACTGAAAAAATGAAGCTTTTTTTTAAAATATTTATTATTACAATTTTATTAAGCACGTACAGCAGAATAGTGTCGGGTCAGTCTGACTCCTTACCTGTTTTAGATCTTAGTACCTGTATAAAAGCAGCACTTAATTATTCACCTATACTTAAAGAAGGCTATACAAAAACCGAAATAAAAAAAAACACAATATCCCTGACAAAATCATCTCAATTGCCGTATTTATCGTCATCCGTCTCATACAATCTCACCAATCAAAATAAACTTGATAATAATTATAATTCTGCCAGCTATGGCATTAACGCAAGTCAGGTAATCTGGCAATTTGGCAAAAATAAGGCAATAACAGAGCAATCAAAGTATCTATATCAGGCAGAGGTTTCGAACTATACAGCCCTGCAACTCGATGTGATCGTCCAGGTAAAACTTTTTTATTACGAATATCTGAAATATGCAAAATTACTTGAACTCGCTAAAAATAATGTGGAGCAGGCAGAATTATTTCTGAGTGCAGCTAAAGAAAAAAAAGATTTAGGAATAGGGAAAAACAGTGATATTTTGAAATCAGAATCGGATGTAGCAGATGCAAAATACATTTATAGTGTAAATGAGAATTATATCACAAAATTGAATTTTGAATTAAGGTGTCTTACAGGATTAAACATAACCGACAGAACAAAACTACAGGATGATTTATTTAAAGCTGACATTGCCTATAGTGCTACCAACTCTGATACTTTGATTTCAATGGCTAAAAAGAATTACCCCGAATTAAAAATGATAGATGATTTGATTTTATCACAGGAAGCCTACATAAAGTCAGTAAAAGCAGATAATTACCCAAAAATAAGTGCAGGGGCAGGTTACAACTGGTATTATAATCCTCTCTTTAAAGCCAATGATTTCTGGAATGCAGGGATAACAATATCCTGGGATATTTTTAGCGGGTATCGAAAAAAGTATCAGTTGAAAATTGAAAACCTGCAAAGCGATGCATTTACATATCAGAAAGAAAATCTGCTTTTAAATCTCAGTAAAGAAATTAACAATCAATACCTGCTCTTAAATGAAAATTTGACACTGATAGGGATCATTGAAGTGCTTCTGAAAAGCACAACTGAAAATCTGAATATTGTTCTGGAAGAATACAAGCAGGGCGTTAGTTCAATGCTTGAATTGGCAAATGCACGCACTGAAAATTTTCGTGCAAATGAAAGATATATAAATGCATGGTATGTATATCAGGTTTCAAAAGTTCAATTAGAAAGAACACTTGGTTTAACAAATAAATAGTTCACACAAAATGAAAAAGTATTATCACATATTTCTTTCCATCATTACAGTTTCATTTTTTGCTTCATGCAGCAGTGATATTGATAAGAAGCAGTATGACACAATGATTATAAATCAAAAAACGATAAAAAATACAGTGGTGGCAACAGGTGTAATAAAACCACAGGTTGGTGCTGAGGTAAGAGTCGGGTCTCGTGCATCGGGCATTGTGAAAAAATTATATGTAAATGTTGGCGACAATATAAAAAAGGGCGATATGCTCGCTAAACTTGACGATACAGAACTGACAGCCCAATATAACCAGGTGCTCGCCAATCTTGAAAATGCAAAAACTAATTTAAAATACACAAAACAAGAAAAAGAAAGACAGGAAAACCTTTTAGCTAAGGGATTCACCTCACAACAAAATTATGACCTGTCTGTGAAAAATTACGAAATAGCACAGGCTCAGCTTGCTCAATACAATGCAAGCCTCGACTACTCAAAAATTCAACTTGATTACACCAACATAATTGCGCCTGTTAGCGGTGTGATCGCATCAGTATCTACACAAGAGGGGGAAACTGTAACAGCCATGTTTGCTGCACCCACATTTGTTACAATTATTGATACCAGCCGGATTGAAGTTAAAGCCTATGTAGATGAAACAGATATTGGTAAAATAGTGGTAGGTCAAAAAGCCGAGTTCACTGTTGATACTTATCCAGATGTTATTTTTGAAGGTAAAGTTGTTTCAATTTATCCGAAAGCAGAAATTTTAGATAATGTAGTCAATTATGATGTTATCATTGAGATTACTGATAAAAAAGGGAAAATACTTCGCCCTGAAATGACTACTACCGTGAATATTTTAATGGATACATTAAATAATGTTATTGCTATTCCTGAAAAAGCAATAGTCAAAGAAAACGGGGTATCTTTTGTTTTTATACTTGAAGGGGACAAACCCGTAAAGAAAATTATTACAACAGGTACGAAGAATAACTCTCAGGTTCAGGTTTTAAGTGGTCTGAAGATAAACGATAAACTGATTTTAAACAATTAATAAAATTCAACTAATATGATTCAGTTAAAAAATCTTTCTAAAATTTATGGCAAAGCAAATAGCCAGCAGGTAAAAGCCCTGGATGACGTGAGTCTTACTATAAAAAAAGGAGAATTTGTTGCCATTGTTGGTGCATCCGGTTCAGGGAAGACCACCATGATGAATATTCTTGGTATGCTCGACAGACCCACTTCAGGCGAATATTATTTTGAAAATAAAGTAGTAAGTACGCTTTCCAATAATGAACTTGCAGCTATTCGATCTGGTAAAATCGGTTTTGTATTTCAGAAATTTCATCTCCTGCCAAAAACAACTGCAATTGAAAATGTTGAACTTCCGCTGATATATACCAATCATAAAGAAACACGCCAACTGGCGCTGTATGCATTGGAAAAGGTTGGGTTGTCTAATAGGATAAAACACCGTAACAATGAACTTTCAAGCGGGCAACAACAAAGAGTAGCTATTGCAAGGGCATTGGTTAATAATCCGGAAATGATTTTGGGCGATGAGCCTACCGGTAACCTTGATTCTCAAACCGGCCTTGAAATTGTTGATATTTTTCAGAAGCTTAACCAGACCGGGAAAACAGTAGTTTTAATTACACACCAACAGTTTATTGCTGAGCATGCAAACCGGATAATTCAAATTCATGATGGAAGAATTGTAAAGGATTATCAAGTAGAAAATCCAAAAAATGCTGCCAATGAATTATTGAAATCAGGTTTAATTAATATATAGTCTACAAACAATAAAACATACAATCATGAATAAAAAAATAGTAAAGAGTGGAGTAAAATTCCTGCTTCGTCATAAGCTGCAATCCTTTTTTATGATATTTGGCGTAATGATTGGTGTAATATTTTTATGCCTGACATTTGCTGTAGGTTCGAGTACAGAAAAACAAATCATGGATAAAATGAAAAGTTTTTTCAGCTCAAATAACATTTTTATCATGGCAGGTAAAGGAATACAAAGGGGTGGTCCAAGGTCAGAAGGTCAGGTAACAACTCTCAAACTTGATGATATGGAAGCTGTGCTTAATTCAGTGCCAGGTGTAATCAGATATGACCCCATGCAGACATTATCCCCATGTGAAGTAATATACGGAAATGTAAATATTTCAACCACTATTCAAGGTCGTTCTGTTGAAGGTGAGGTTGTATGGAACAGGACAGTAACGTCTGGTGAATTTTTCACAAAAGAAGATATTAAAGGTGTTGCAAAAGTAGCATTAGTTGGTTCAAAGATCGTTAAACAATTGTTTGGCGAAGCAAATCCTATTGGCGAACAGGTCAGGGTTGGAAACGTACTGTTTACGGTAAAAGGTGTGCTGGAAGAAAAAGGTACTGACCCTCATGGAAATGATCTTGACATGGAAGTAATTGTACCCATAACAACGATGATGAGCAGGCTTAAAAATGTAGATTATATTACAGCAGCCAAACTTGAAGTTGATGAAACAAAGATGGCTGAAATAGCAGAAAAGATTAAGACTGTTCTAAGGGAAAGGCATTCACTGAATGCTGACGTATCGGAAGATTTTTCAGTTATGACACCCGTACAGGCACAGGAAATGATACAGAAAATGAAGAAAATATTTACACTTTATCTGCCCATGATTTCAGGTGTTATTTTGCTTTTAGGTGGTATTATTATTTCTATACTGATGCTCATATCTGTTTCAAAAAGAGTGAGTGAAATAGGCTTGCGTAAAGCAGTTGGTGCGAGTCCTAAAGATATTATGCTACAGTTTGTTTTTGAATCTGTTCTTATATCATTAATCGGGGGTATTCTCGGCTTGCTCTTAGGATTAATAGGTACGTGGGCAATTATAACTAAATTAGGATATATATTTTATGTTCCCTGGCAACCGATTGTACTTGGGGTGTTGCTCCCAGTTATAGTAGGTATTTTAGCAGGCATTATTCCGGCAAGAAAAGCTGCTAATCTTGATCCTGTAAAATCATTGGCCTGAGAATGCATTATAAGTGTTTTGGTTTTTAATTATGGATAGTTTGTATCTGTGCTTTTTATGAAATTTATTAAAAATATCCGGCTGTCATGGAAGGCGTTATTACTTCATAAAATCCGTACTTTTCTTGCTATAGTCATTCTTGCTATTGGTATATCAACGGTTATGGTGTTAACTTCTGTAAGCAAAGGTGCAGAAGTTAAAATTTCCGATCAGTTTGGGATTATGGGAACAAACCTGATAATAGTTAACGCGGGAAAAATATTGAAAGTAATGGGAAGGAAGCAAAAAATCAATCAGGTAACAACACTTACATTACAGGATGCTGAAGCTATCCTGAACGTATGTCCATCTGTTAGCAGGGTTATTCCTTCATCTGAAAAAATGGCCGGTTCGGTAAAATATGGCAATATTTCCACTAGATCAATGCTGCAAGGTGTTACAGAGCATTACCCGGAAGTAAAAAGTTTCACTATTGCCAAAGGTCGCTTTTTTACTGATGACGAAGATAAAGAAATGAAAAGAGTAGTGGTTATCGGGAACAAAATTCAAAAGAATCTTTTTGGTAGTATCGACCCAATAGGTGAAACAATTTTTGTCGGTGTAGTACCCTTTGAAGTCGTTGGTGTTTTATCCCCTAAAGGGATAAGCCCGGAGGGTAGCGATGAAGATAATATTTTGCTGGTGCCAGTTAACACTGCTCTGAGGAGAGTGTTGAATGTTGATTTTTTAAGCAGAATTTTTGTTCAGGTAAAATCAAAAGAGGCAATGAATACAGCAGAAAATGAAATTGAAAAATTATTACGGGAGCGTCATAGACTAAACCAGTTCAATAAAAAAAACGATTTTACACTCGAAAATAAATTGAATGCCATCAAAGCAGAAAATGAATCGCTTAAATCTTTTAACTGGCTGGTTCTGTTAATAACCGGGATTACATATTTTATAGGGGGCATTGGTGTCCTTGCTGTTATGTTGCTGTCCGTTCGGGAAAGAGTTTCTGAGATAGGGCTACGTATGTCAATTGGTGCCCGTGAGCGGGATATTCTTCGTCAATTTCTTACCGAGGCAGCCATGTTGGGTTTAACTGGCGGCGCATTGGGGATATTTCTCGGGGTATTGTTATCATTAATCATTGGGCAAACAACTCAATGGGGTACAAGTTTATCAGTGCAAACAGCGCTACTTTCTATTGTTCTTTCTATTTTTATTGCTTTGTTTTTTGGTGTATATCCGGCATATAAAGCAGCTAAATTAGACCCGATACTGGCATTACAAAAAGAATAAATTGAATACTTTTGTAAAATATGCTTTTACAGAATAAATATATGAAAAGTAAAATATTTGTTATTGATGATGATGAAAAACTAAATGACCTGCTTCAAAATTATCTGTCTAAATTCGGGTATCATGTAGTTACATTCACGAACCCAAGAATAGGGTTGGACAAAATAAATCATGAATTGCCCGACCTGATTATCCTTGACGTAATGATGCCTGAAATGGACGGTTTCACAGCTTGTAAAGAAATTCGAAAAGCACATTCAATACCTGTTATTTTATTAACGGCAAGAGGGGATGTAACAGATCGTATTGTCGGGCTTGAATTGGGCGCTGATGACTATTTGCCAAAACCTTTTGAGCCACGTGAATTAGTGGCCAGAATACAGACAATTTTAAGAAGAACAATGCAGGGCAATTTGAAGCAAGGCGTTCTTAAATCTGGCCGCTTTGAAGTATATCCGGATATGCATATCATAAAACTCGACAATAATGAGCTCGATTTATCATCACTTGAATATGAAGCTTTATATTTATTTATTCGGAAAAAAGGGAGTGTACTTTCCCGGGATAATATAATGGAAAATCTTAGGGGTATTGACTGGTCTGCATTTGACCGCTCCATAGACATTCTGGTTAGCCGGCTTCGACAAAAACTCAATGACAACCCCAAAAATCCGGTATTTATTAAAACAATCAGGAGTTCAGGTTATAAATTCTTAGACCATGAAGAATAAAAAAATACATATCGGGCACTCTGTGATATTAAAACTTTCTGTTGTTATTGCAATACTGGCTGTATGTGTAATTCTGCTGGTGTATATCTTTTCCAACCTTCTGTTACCCGAACAAGCAGATATACATACAAAGCAATTTGTCCATCTGGTGCTAATGTTTCTTGTTGCCCTTATGTTTTTTATTGGCTTTATATTTATTCATCATATCCTGAATCCGGTTAAGAAATTGATTGTGGCAGTGAATGAAATCCGCAAAGGCAATCTTGATTATAAAATTTCATTTAAGGGGAAAGATGAATTTGGCCACCTTGCAGAAGCTTTCAATGCCATGTCTGCTGAGTTAAAAAAAATGATTCAGGCAAGGGATCAACTTTTGCTTGATGTCAGCCATGAGCTAAGAACACCCATCACGCGATCAAAGCTTGCCCTTGAAATGATGGATGATTCAAAGGGAAAAACTTCTGTTATTGAAGATTTAAAGGAAATGGAATTAATGATTACGGATATTCTTGAAACAGCTCGTTTAAAGAACGGCCAGATTTCACTCAATGCTAAAGTGGTGAGTATTAAGGAGCTTTTTTTGAAAACACTTTCATCATTTGAAAATCAGAAAAGCAGGATCATTGTAAATCCGGTTTCTGAAAACTTAATTATTAAAGCAGATGAGGGTAAGCTCATAATTGCACTTCGGAATATCATTGAAAATGCTTTAAAGTTTTCATCACCGGAAGGCCGGGAAATTGAAATCAGTGTATTTGACCATCCTGATAAAATCAATTTACAAGTTGAAGATTTCGGGCAGGGAATCCCTGAAGATAAAATCCCTTTTGTTTTTGAACCATTCTATAGGGTGGACGATTCCCGATCAAAAAAATCAGGTGGATACGGTCTTGGGCTGCACCTTTGCAAACGGATAATGGAAGCACATAGGGCTGAAATTACAATCAAAAACAAAAATGACAAAAGCGGTATTATCGTTTGTTTAAGTTTTGCAAAGTAAGTTCGAGTATTATTTACTTGTAGGTATCATCTCTATGGTAGTAAAGTGCGGGTCATCATTTATGATAAAAACATTTTATTGTTACTTATCATGGTATTTTATTCTGCCAGGTTGTGTATAGCTTCAAAAAGCATGGCTTCACCAAAACCATGAAAGGTGGTGTGTATGTCTGGGCAGTTAAGGAGCTAACCTACGACGAAGTAGATGCCAATTCCCGAAGGGCATCAGACGAAATGCCTTTCTAAAAAAGTCCCGCTTCGAGGCGGGACTTTTCATTTCTACTGGTGGAGGGCATTCATTCTTTATTTGTCCTCTCCTTTAATTTAATCATTCCCTGCTTTAAGCTTCTTCCCAATATAGAACACGTAACCATAGTACTCTTTGTACTTTGCGTATAAATCAGCTTCATGCTTTAAATAGGTTACAAGTTCTTCTGCTGCCTTGTTTCCTTCATACTTTTTCAGGAAAGCTGGTTGCACAGCAATCTGCGGTTTGAAAAAATGCTCTGTCCAGCAATCTTCGGGGAGCATAAATGTAGCAACAGGCAAATATCCAGCCTTTTGCATCAGCGCAACTTTATTCGCAACTGTGTCAATTTCCGGGTATGCATCATTCCAGAATTTATCTATTTCAGCAGGTCGTTTCTCTGTAAACCAGGTTGCTTCTGTCACTGCAATATACCCACCGGTTTTTAGAAACTTCCTCCATTCATATAATCCTCTTTCAAAGCCTATATTATATATAGCTCCTTCCGACCAGATAAGATCTAATTCCTCAACCTGAAAAGGCAGGTTTTCCATAGACGTTACTACTCCGGTGATTCTTCCCTGCAAATTATTATCAAGTGCATTTTGGGTCAACTTCTTTATGAAATCAGGAAACAGGTCTATGCAGGTAATTGAACCGGGTGCATTTTGGGCTAATACGATTGTTTGTCCGCCGGTTCCACAACCAATGTCTGCTATTTTTGATTCATCAGTCAGGTTGCCGATAAATTCCAATGCTTTAATGGTTACATGAGGGCTTCCGGGTCCCTGTCGTTCAATACTGGCAAAATATTCACAGATTAAACTGAAATCAAATTCGTGTATTGTGTTATTTTCGTTACTCATGATGTTATAATTTTTGTTTTTTATGCCTTGGTTTCAGGGAATAATTTTTTCCCTGATAGGCATAAAACGATTAATAAAATATAAAAATGCAAAGCACCCCGACAAGAATATGTCCGGGCTTAATTTGTGTGTAATCTCGGGCGAAACACCTAAGATTATTTACATTACACGATCCGAAAAAATATTAAACATCCAATGTTTTTAGTAACTGCAAAGATAGATATTTTTATAATCATTCTTGATTTCTGAAGTAGAAAAGTAACTTTTAATAACATGTTTTAGGGTAATTAGGTATTTTTAGAAAACAATAGGGTAAGGTGGGTAAGGTGTTTTCACCAAAAAGATAATTTTCTTTTCCGGCTGCTTTTTAATTTAACCTAACTCGCAGTGTTTCAACACCGTTTTTACACCCATTCCGTTTTTTCTTTTAAAACATTTCTTTTACCCTTTTTATCTTACCCACCTTACCCGAATAGTTTTTAACATAGTTTTTCACAGATTTTCTTTGTATTTCTTTTTTTGTTATTTTTGTCAATAAATGTCAAGACAACGATAGAACTATGAACAGATTTGGTGAAAAGGTTCGAAAACTTAGGGAAGAACATAACTTACTCTTGCGGCATCTTGCCTCAAAACTCGATATTGATTCAGCCCAGCTCAGTAAAATTGAACGGGGCGAACGTAGAGCAAAGCGGGAACAGGTGCTTTTAATAGCAGAGATTTTTGAGGTAGATAAAGAAGATTTACTTTCTCTTTGGCTTGCAACAAAAGTTTATGAAATGCTGAAAGATGAAGATTCTGCTCAAAGTGCTTTAAAGGTGGCAGAAAAAGAAATAACACGTAAAAAGAAAAGCCGATAACATTATGCCAACTCTCAACTGGATAGGAAAAGAAAAAGTAATAAACCATCATAGGGATGTCCCTTTTAAAATATTGGAGCATAAATACGGCTTTAATGAAACGGATGGAGAAGTTAAAGAAGCTGTAAATAGCGGCAATAAAATAATTCATGGTGATAATCTTGAAGCTCTTAAAAGTCTATTGCCGGAATACGAAGGAAAAATAAAGTGCATCTATATTGATCCTCCTTATAATACAGGTAACGAAAATTGGATTTATAATGACAATGTAAACCATCCGAAAATTAAAAAGTGGTTGGGTAAAGTTGTAGGAGGTGAAAGCGATGATTTAAGCCGTCATGACAAATGGCTTTGTATGATGTATCCGCGGTTGAAACTTCTTCATAAATTACTTTCATCTGAGGGCGCTCTACTAATTTCAATTGATGAAATAGAGTTGTTTTATCTTAAAAATATTTGTGATGAAATTTTTGGCTCATCTGGATTTAAAGCAAACCTTATTTGGAAAAGTAGGCAAATAGTTGATAGTAGAAATCAATCAATGATTTCAAATGATCACGAATATGTTTTAGTATACGGCAAGTCAAGCAAGTTCAAGTTTAGAGGTAAATATTCAAGTAAAGAAAAGTACTCTAACCCAGATAAAGATATACGTGGCCCTTGGATGAGTAACAGCATTCTTGGGTTAGCAAATGCAGAGCAGCGTCCAAATCTTCATTACTCAGTTATCGATCCTGAAACAGGTATTGAATATCCTTGCCCTCCAAATACAGGTTGGCGTTATTCAAAAGAAACGATGCAAAAAAAGATTGAGGAAAAGAGAATCTTTTTCCCTTCAAAAAAAGGTGGTCGTCCGAGAGAGAAAAAATATCAATACGAATTAGCAAGTGAATTTACTGGATTTTCTTCAATTCTATCAGAAGAAGTAGGTTATACAATGCATGGGACGAGAACAGTTCGAGAAATTGTACCAGACTCAAAATTTCCATTTCCTAAACCCTACGAATTAGTACAAACAATCATTGAACAAATCACAGACGTTGATTCTGTTATTCTTGATTCATTTGCCGGCTCAGGCACGACTGCTCATGCTGTTTTGAATCTTAATAGAAAAGATAATGGTAATCGAAAATTTGTACTAATTGAAATGGAGGATTATGCTAATTCTGTAACTGCTGAAAGAGCAAAGAAGGTAATAAAGGGGTATAGTTCAAATGAAGGTACAGGGGGCAACTTTGATTATTACGAATTAGGCAAACCTCTTTTTGTTGGTGAAAATAGCGAGTATCTGAATGAGGAAGTAGATACAGAAAAAATCAGGGAATATGTTTGGTACAGCGAAACAAGAACTGCCTTTGACCCTCTGTCAATAAAGAAGGATACGCAATATTTGCTTGGTAAAAAAGACGGTACTGCGTATTATTTTATCTACGAAAAAAATGCACTCACTACACTCGATTATGATACACTGGCTTCAATAAAAACAAAAGCAGGGCAATATGTGATTTATGCTGATAATTGCTTGCTCCCAAAAGATTTTATGCTGAAAAAGAATATAGTTTTTAAAAAAATCCCACGTGATGTAACCCGTTTTTAATATGGAACTGAAAAGCTATCAACATAAAGTAATAAAAGACCTCGAACTGTATCTCGAATATATTCAGAGGTTCAAAAAAACCGATACTGCATTTAATAAATTTTGGGAAGACCGCATAGGCCCTTTCAATCCGATTAGCGGCGATGGTATGCAGCCATATAAAAATACCATTCCGAATGCAGCACATGTTTGCATCAAAGTACCAACAGCCGGAGGAAAAACATTCATTGCCTGTAATGCTTTGCATACAATTTTTTCTGCTTATTCATCCGATCTGCCACGCCTTGTTATCTGGTTAGTTCCGTGGAGTAATTTGCTTGACCAAACAGTAAATAATCTGAGCAATCCCGATCACCCATACAGGCAAAAACTTGATTCTTTATTCAATCACCGTGTAGAAGTCTATCAGAAAAAAGATGTAAATCAGGCATCAAATTTTAATCCCTCAGTAGTCAAGGAGCAGCTTTCAATCATTGTAATGAGTTTTTCAAGTTTAAGGGCAAGGAACAAAGAAGATCGCAAAGCATTTCAGGAAAATGGCTCTTTACAACCCTTTGCTGAACAATACAAAGATAAATCACACCTGTTAGAAGATACAGACGATACAGCTTTAATCAATGTTATTCGCAGTTTAAATCCGGTGTTAGTTGTTGATGAAAGCCACAATGCCGAAAGCGATTTAAGTGTAGAAATGCTCAATGCTCTCAATCCTTCATTTGTATTAGACCTCACGGCAACACCAAAAGACAACAGCAACATTGTAAGCCTTGTTCCTGCAATAGAATTGAAAAAGGAACACATGGTAAAACTTCCGGTCATTGTGTACAACCATCACGATAAAACAGAAGTCATAAACAGTGCGCTGCACCTGCAACACAAATTAGAATTACTCTCTGTTGAAGAAGAAAAAAACGGCGGTAAATACATTCGCCCGATTGTTTTGTTTCAGGCACAGCCCCGTATAGGTGAGGATAGCACTACATTTGACAAACTGAAAGAACAATTGTTAAAGGTTGGTATTCCCGAAGATCAAATAAAAATTAAAACTGCTGAAAAAGACGAATTAAAAGGCATTGATTTAAGTTCAAAAGATTGTCAGGTACGTTACATTATTACTATCAACGCATTGAAAGAGGGCTGGGATTGCCCGTTTGCTTATATCCTTGCATCATTGGCCGACAAATCATCTGCCGTTGATGTGGAACAGATTTTAGGCCGTGTACTTCGTCAGCCCTATGTAATGAAACATTCCGCTTCGCTTCTGAATGTTTCTTATGTACTCACTGCATCCGCAAAATTCAATGATACTTTGCAAAACATTGTAAGAGGTTTACAGGCTTCCGGTTTCAGCGAAAAAGATTACCGGGAAAAAAATGTGATGCTCGAAGATGAAACGAAAAAAATCATTGCAAAACCGCTTGAAACATTCTTATTTCCCGAACAGGAAGAAGTAAGTACAACAAGTGCCGATGAAATTGTACCGGAAAGAATATCATTCAATCCCAATGCAAAACCATCAGCAGATACAAAGGTTCCGGTAATTGATGAAATTGAAAACATGGCCGAAACCCAGAACAGGGAAATGGAAGCAGTTATAGAAAAACAAAGTCAGCAACCTGTTGACGAAAATATATTTCAGGAAATGGGCGATAAAGTAAAGCGTTATAAAATTGCAGATGTCAACAAAGAACTGGCATCAGGCATTAAGCTGCCTCAATTCTTTTTAGAAGTGAAGGAAAGCGATATTTTCGGAACAAATAAAATCTTGCTCAATCAGGAATCTTTATTGAAGAATTTTAAACTGAGTAACAAAGATTCAGAGATTGATTTCGACCAGATAACATCAGACTTGTATAAGGTAGATATTGAGCAGATAAAGAAAGACGAGTACGCACCACGCTTTACCAAAATTGAGGATATGCAAGTAAAAGACCCTATTGTTGATTACATACTTGCAAAACCAAAAGAAGGCCAGATAAAAGACATTTCACATCAGTTAGTTCAGTTGGTTGGCGACATGTACCCTATTCCCGATCAGGAAATACGGGTGTATGTGGAAAGAATTTTAAGTCAGTTGAACGCCGAACAGTTACAAGATATATTGGTGAGAAAATGGAGTTATTCTGATAAAATCAAAGCAAAAATTCGCCAACATGCAGACAGTTACGCCGAAGGTCAATTCAATGATTTAATAAAAATCCGGAAAGTGGTTGCAGAACCGGCATGGAATTTTCCTGAAATGATTGTTCCTGGTCCGTTGGGTGCTTCCATCGGTCATTCTCTTTATGAACGTGAAGGAGCAATGAATAACTTTGAAACAACTGTAATAACAGACATTGCAAGTCTATCAAACATTTCGTTTTGGCATCGTAATTTAGGCAGGGGAAAAGGCTTTTCAATTAATGGCTTTAAATCCAACCACTACCCTGATTTCATTGTGGTTTCAAAAACAGGTAAAATAATAATCGTTGAAACAAAAGGCGACGACCGTGATAATTCCGATAGTGCCGCGAAATGTCGTTTGGGTAACAAATGGGCAGAATTAGCCGGTAAGGATTTTTCATATTTCATGGTTTTTGATAAAAAGGCTATTGACGGGGCTTATAATGTGGATAAAGCGAAAGAATTGATAAAACAGTTATAGTGAATGAATGCATCTAAAATTTGAAATATATTGTTAATAATGTAAACGTATGGAACAAACTCACGATCCAATTCGCCATTTAAAATTCTTCCGGCAGGCGTTATCACAAGATAAAAAGATAGGTTTCTTAATCTCCGCAGGTTGTCCTTTAGGTGTTGATATGCCAGCCGGTAAATGGCCTCTAATTCCTGACATTGAAAACCTCACAAAACTTACAAGTGAAACAATTATTAAGAGTGCCAATAAAGTTAAATATGAAAAACTATTAGAGGAGCTTACTAAAACTGGAAAGAGTAAGGATAACATCGAAGATATTTTAAGTTTCTTACGTGGGTTAAAACAAGTTGCTAAAGGTGGTACTGTTCGTGGTTTCTCCTTTGATGATTTAGAATTATTAGAAAAGGAAGTATGTAAAGTTGTTGTTACTTCAATGGATGTGGTACTTCCCGATTCTGAAACCTCATATCATAAACTTGCAAACTGGATTAACTCAATAGAACGGGAATATCCGATTGAAATTTTTACCACGAATTATGATTTATTGATGGAGCAAGCCTTTGAAGAAATAAATGTTCCTTACTTTGATGGCTTTGTTGGTTCAAAAAATACTTTTCTTGATCTAAGAATATTAGAAGACGATTCTCAAATTTTACCAAAGCATTGGACTTGTCTATGGAAAATTCATGGCTCTATAAATTGGTATCACGAAAAGGGTAATGTCACACGACTTTCTTTAGTTAATAAAGATGGAAATAATCTTATTTATCCCTCTCATTTAAAATACGAAGAAAGCCGGAAAATGCCGTATCTGGTATTTATGGACAGGTTAAGCAAATTCATAAGAAGACCTTCTTCATTGTTAATTGCATCAGGCTATTCATTTCGTGATGAACACATAAACAATACAATTTTTAACGCTCTTAAAAGTCAACCAAATTCAATGGTTATAGGTTTATTTCATGGCTCCTTGGATAAGTACCCGGAAGCAATAAAAGCGGCTTCAAGAACTTCAAATCTTAGTCTTTTATCAAAAGACGAAGCAATAGTAGGTACAATAAGAGGGAAATGGAAATTATCAAAGACGTTAGAGCCTGATGAAAACATTGCAGATTGTATAAAAATTGAGAAAACGACTGTTGGTACACCGCCAGTGGATGTTGAAAATATTTATTGCAAATTAGGTGATTTCAAAATGTTAGGTGATTTCCTGCAATTCATTATTGGCAGTAATAAAATTCTTGATACAGATGCAAAATAAATCTACATATATTGGTTCAGTTCAGGATGTAAATGGTTCGTGCATTAAAATTATAATGTCAAACGAATCTCTTTTTGGGCTTTCTTATATTGACGGACAAGGTTATAAAATTGGTCAGATAGGTAGTTTTATTAAAATCCCTATTGGTTATATTGATTTATATGGTGTTATTTCTCAAGTTGGCGCAAGTGCAGTACCAGAGAGAATGCTTCAAATTCAACCTAATGGAAATAGATGGATTACCGTTCAATTAATTGGAGAAGCAACAAGAACAGGTAATTTTCAAAGAGGCGTTTCACAATATCCAATTATCGGGGATGAGGCTCATGTAGTAACCGAGAAAGACCTTCATGTTCTATATGGTTTACCTGATGAACCGCAATACGTCCAAATTGGGAACATTGCAAGTGCTGAGGCAATTCCAGCATTGTTGGATATTGATAAATTTATTACACGTCATAGTGCAATAGTAGGGAGTACAGGTTCAGGCAAATCAAATACCGTTACATCTATTCTTAAATCTATTACATGCGGCAAATTTCCAAAAGCGAAAATCATTTTAATTGATCCACATAGCGAGTATAAAAATGCACTTTCTTCCGTTGCAAAAATTTTCTCACTTGACAGCACTGAAAATCCATTATCAATTCCATTCTGGGGCCTTTCATATAATGAGCTTGCATTAATTCTATTTGATAAGAAACAAGCGGCAGATACTCAGCAAGACCTTGCAATTCAAGATAAAATCTTAAATGATAAATTAGAAATATCCTCAAAACTAAAATTAGGTGCACTTACAAAAGAAGATATTACAATTAATTCTCCTATCCCTTTTAATTTAAAAAAAATATGGTACGACTTATTTGTTGAAGAATATGCAACTGTAAATACAAAGGCCGATTTAAAAACAATTGCATACAAAAAAGATGCTGCTGGCAATGAAATAAAAGGGAATTATAAAAATTTAATTCCGCCTGAATTTTTACCTCCAGGCGCTGGTAGTAGTGTACCTTTTAAATATAAAGAAAATCGAATTTTATCTTCACCGCTTAATAAACTTCATGGAAAACTTAAAGATACAAGATTAAAATTCCTTTTTGATACTGACGAATTTGACGGTATTACAAAAGACTTGAACGATTTATTAGACACATGGATAAATCACGACAAGCCTATAACTGTGCTTGATTTAGGAGGTGTGCCATTTGAAATAATGGATTTAGTAGTCGGCTTGATTTGCCGTATTACTTTTGAAAGTATGTTTTGGGGTAGGTATATAGATGGTTTTGGCAGGAAACGACCTATTCTTATGGTGTTTGAAGAAGCTCATTCTTATTTGCCTCGTGGTGGCAGCAATCAATTTGTTGTTGGATATGCGTGTAATGCTGTAAGACGAATTTGTAAAGAAGGTAGGAAGTATGGTATTGGTGCTTCAATTATCAGCCAACGGCCATCCGAGTTAGATGAGTCTATTCTTTCTCAGTGTGGTACTTTTATTTCGTTGCGTTTATCAAATTCAAACGATCAGGGAATAATAAAATCTTCCATTCCTGATTCTTCATTTAGTTTGTCTGAATTATTACCTTCACTCAGAACTGGAGAGGCAATTATCGTTGGCGAAGCTGTGAAAATTCCTTCACGTGTAATGATTCCTTTAATGCATCCAAGACCTGACAGTTCTGATCCTATTCCCTCAAAAGAATGGAATGATACTTCAATTGAAAACCCGGATTTTCCTAAAGCAATAAATAGTTGGCGTAAACAAATAACTTTAAAATAAATCATTATGGAAATGCAACCAGTATCATCATCAAATCTTGCAGCTGTTGGTTATGAAGAATCATCATCAACATTGCGTGTTGATTTTTTAAATGGCACATCATACGAATACTATAATGTACCAAAAGAAGTTTTTGACGACCTAATAAATGCAGGCTCTAAAGGTCAGTACTTTAATGCAAATATTAAAAAAGGTGGTTACCCATATTCAAAATTATGAAAGAAATACTAAAAATAAATCAGCAGTTAAAAAGGTTGGAGATAACGGATTTTGAAATTTCCAATGAGATTGTTTTTACATATTTCAGGGGTTTGCCAACTTCTGTAAGAGAAGAAAAATTTCTGAAAGCTATTTACATTGGTGTACTTGCTCTAATGGAGGATCGCATTTCTGCTTTTCTTTCCAAAACACAGAACGAGTTAGGCACAGAACTCGAAAGTCTGAAAATGATTTTTGAAATGAAAAAAGAACTGTTTTATAAAACCACAGTTAAAGGAATATTGGCAGAAGATGAAATCGCCGAATTTCTTAATGATTATTTTTCTGAAAAACGATTAAATGACAAGGCTCTTCTTACTGGAAATACTGCTGGCGAAATCAAAAAAAATAAAACTGGTGATATTGTTTGCGAGGTTAATGGTACATCGGAATTAAAAATTGTTATTGAGTGCAAATTTGATAAAAGCATAAAACTTGGCGACATTTCTTCTAAAGATGTTTTTACTAAGAAATTTGATACTGCATGGAGTCAACTAATAGAGGCACAAGCAAACCGAAATGCTAAAGTCGGAATTATAGTTTTTGACCGCTCACTTGTGGACGGAAGCATTATAAAGGCGTTTGATAATGTTGGGTTCATCCCTGACATTGGTTTTATTGTAATCATTGATTCACAAAAAGGTGATTATTCAAACCTTGCTATAGCATACATGCTGGCTCGTGACATTGCTGTTAATGCAAAAGTTCCTGATGTAGATTTTGATTTTCTTTCAATCCTTTTAAACAGGATTATAAAAGACATAAATGAAATTCTTTCAATAAAAACACTTGTAGTATCTAATATTGAAACCAACAAGCAAATACTTAAACAGCTTGATAAATCTATGCTTTTGATGGAGTTTAATCAGGAATATTTGAAGAAATATTTAAACGAAGGCAAAATATCAAAAAATGATTTGTTGAGTTTTTATTCTGCGGAAGAAGTCAAAGAAAAATTTAAACCATTGGAGAAAGATATTTCCAATTTATAGTAATAGTTGAATAGATATGTTTACATGCAAGGACATATATAAAATTATTAATTCACCTGAAAAGGAGAATCTTACTATCGAACTCAAATCCTTTAGGAAATTATTTGATGATGACCATAAGGATGGTAGTGTGAAACGTAAAGAAATTGCATACACAATTGTTGCATTAGCAAATCGCTTCGGAGGTAAATTAATTTTTGGCATAAATGATGACGGTTCTTTTGATGGGAAAAATAAGATTGATATTGATAAAGCAAAGGAATCAATTAATCAAATCTGTACTGGAAATATTAGTCCGATAGTTGAATACCAATCGCAGTTTTTAGAATGCCCAGAGGGAGACCTATTAATTATTCATATCCCAAAAAGGAAAGGAATTCCATTTGCATATATCAATTCAAAAAACAGCATAGGTGAAATCACGAACAGAGTTTATTACATAAAAACTTATCATGGCAAACAATTGGTTAGTGACTCTCAATTAGCTTGGCTGTTTAATAATACTGATGATCCAAAATTTGATTATAAATTCCGGATTGCTATTGAATTTAATAAAAATTTAGAGTTACTTAATTTTATTTCTGATCAGTGTTCAAGGGAAGTTTGCTGGTTTATGCCATATATTTTGAAAAGGGATAATACTCGTTTAAAAACAGATTCTACATACTTTTCCGTATTTTTCATACAGCTTTTTCCGTATTTTGTTTTAAAATCATTTTCCGTCTTTTTTTCTCATTCATGGTATATACACATTTCTAAAGGCTTTGACCGAATGTCTTCGGGTCCGATTATTTCAAATTTTATCTCAAACCCTTGCCCTGTTAGAATTGAAAACATTCCTGTTACTGGGGTTAGTGTTTTAAATGATTATTTTGGAGATTTCAAACAAATATTAACTGAACAATTTCAAAATGATTTTCATCTACCACCCGAATCATCAATAAATATTTTTTACGAGGAAGAAAATAAAATATCGGGATTATTAATAAAAAATCCTAAGTTTTCAATTAAGATACGATTTGCGTTACAATCTGCTGGTTCTGGTATGCATCAAAGTAATCCGTATTTTAAACTTCTTGTATCTCGCGATGCTTTTAAAGGTCATGAAATATCTATGCACAATTATTATCACCTTGATGCAGTTGGATTTTTAGAGGCATCCTTTGATTATCCTGAATATGACATGGATGAATTTGATAAGTATTATCATTATTATCAAACTATAAAAGTATTACTGGATGACAATTGGAATTATGAGTTATCATTAAATAATTTTCCGTCAAAAGACACCCTGATTATTAATGATAAACTGGATCAGCTTTTAAATCGCACTTAAAATTATTATTTTTTAATATTTATAAATGACAACCTTTTTTTTCAAATAATATGGCACAAGGAAAACGAAAATTACCACGGGATTACATGAAATTGGCTATTGAAGTCATGCAAAAATCCAAGATGGAAAAAAGAGTAGATAAATCCAGTCCCTATGTCGGGGCTGTTCTTGTTTTTCCTGATGGTACAACCGATACAGCCTGCCGTGGCGAATTTCGTGATGGCGATCATGCTGAATATACGCTATTGGATAAAAAGAACCGTGCAAAGGATTTATCAGGCTGCTGGCTCTTCGCTACACTTGAGCCTTGCGCCCCCGGTTCCCGGAATGCCCCTAAAATTCCCTGTTCAGAACGTATTGTCAATGCCCGTATTTCAGAGGTATGGTTCGGCATCGAAGATCCCGACCCCAAAGTAGATCACGGTGGTATTAATCATTTAATTGAAAAAGGTATAAAGGTGCATCAGTTCGACGGCGATTTGCACAAAATCATTGAAGATGTAAACAAGGAATTTCTGAAAGGTGCATACAAACGAAAAAAGGAAGCGATAGAAACCAAACTTAAACCAACGGATAAACTAAATGAACAGGCTGCTAATACTGATTTTTCAGACCTTTCAAAAACCGCCTTACAGAAATTTCTTGACGAATCAGGCAGTAAACTAAAGGTTGGCTCTGAGGCTCTGACCAAAGAACTCCTGCAAATGGAATTGGTGGAGAAAGATAAAAAATCCGGTACTATTATTCCTACAGGTAATGCCATTCTGCTATTTGGAGAAAAGCCCCGCCTTAAATTTCCTCAGTCTTCAGTAAAAGCAAAAGTTGCCTATGGCGATGGAAAAACTGATGTTCAGAGTTTCGATGATGCCCTGGTATTAATCCCCGATTTGGTAGAAGCATGGGTAAAAAAGGTCATTCCCGAAAGTTTCGACCGTTCCAAATTTCAACGTAACAAAGTACCCGCTTTCCCCACAGAAGTAATTGACGAGGCCATTATAAACGCCATTATTCACAGGGATTACAGCATTGATGGTGCAAAAGTTCAATTGGAAATAACACCTGATAAAATTGTGGTAAAAAGTCCCGGCAAGCCGGTTCCCCCGATCAAACTTGAAGATTTGCAGGGTTTCACAGCAACATCTATCAGCCGGAACAAATCGCTGGCATTGGTATTTAATCTTATGCGATACATGGAAGAAACAGAGGTAGGGATGGAAACATACAGGGAAATGAGAGATAAATACAAGCTGCCATTGCCTGTTATTACGTATGTAGAACCTAATCTTATTGTTACTTTTCCTCGTACTCCTGATGCAGTTCGTAGTTTAGATGATACTGATGTTCTTTCACAGCTTAATGATGAAGAACTGGCAGGATATGATTTTGTAAAGACTCGTAAAGCAGTTACTAAAAGGGAATATGCTGAACATTTTAATTATCCTGAAAAGAAAGCTCAAAGACATTTAAGTGAATTAAAAAAGCATGGCCTTATAACAACAGAAGGTAAAGGACCTTCTACAACATATATTTATAATCCTAATGTATAGCAATCTGGACATAAATCTGGACATGATGTCCAAATTATTCATAATACTACTAATTGTGGTACTGAATCTGGACATTAATCTGTACATAGTGTCCAGATTATTGAATAGAATGAAGATGATACCAAAAAACATGATGCTTCGCGTGGTCAATCACTTATCCATAGTGTCAAAGCTAAAGATGAAAAAAGGGGTCTTTAAGCATTACTTTGACACAAACATTGACATAGTGTCAAAGCTCATGCTAATGAATAAAATCATGGTAAAACTGTCAATGCAATTGATGTTATTACTATACAAGATGCTCCGCATGGTCAAACGCATGGTCATAGTGTCTATGCAGGAGGTAATAAACAAGGTTCTAAAGGCGAACCTCGACATAAACCTCGACATAGTGTCGAAGTTGAAGAAAGAATATCTGTTGATACCCATAAAGGTATTAAAACAGAATATAGTACAAACCAATACCAGAAAGGCTCTTATTGTAAATCTTTAGAATCCTATAACAATGGCAACACCCAATCTTGTTTTAAACATCCTCACTTTTGATCACCCTTTTGAGAAAAAGTGTTTTGCAGTTTACGATACTGATGCCCCCGGCCTTTGCCGCTTCCACAGGAAGAAACTCCCGGAATCAGTAAACAATTTATTTCCCCTGAATGAAAGCGAGGACAACATTTTTCTGTATCTCGATCTGAATAAAGAAACTACTTCAGGGAGCTTTGTTACAGTTAATTTTAAAGAGTACCCTTCTTTTGCCAAGCACTACTATTCATGGCTCATTCAGAAACATTTTAAAGGCATTGCAACCGTAACGCACTCCAACTTTGTTAAGGATATTGACCTTTGGTTCTCCGAAAAGTCGCTTTCAAATAACTTCATTTCAGCTTACAAGGTATTTTCTGTCCGTGTACAGATAGCCCGAAGTTCAGAAAACCCCGAACTGGTAATTTCTTACGCCGGTATTAAGGTTGCCCATAAAAAAAGTGTCATGGCTCTCGATGTGGATACAAAAAAATATTCATGGGTTATTTACAAAAATGAACTTTATCGTCACAAATACCTGCCCGAAACGGCAAAGTCCGACTGGGGTAATGTTTTTCCGGTATTGAGCAACGAACTGAAAACCGAACTTGATGTAGTTATTAAACGTCCACGCACGGCAAATAAATACAAACCTTACTATGAACAGTTAAAATCGTTTGTAACAAACTACCTCAATGTTCCCGAGTTTAAAAAAATCATCCCTGTAACGAACCCCGATTTTCTGAAAGTTGAAGAAAACGAAATAAACAATACTTCGCCGGGCAGTAACCTTCTGCAGTTTGGAAAAAACCAAACAAGCAGAGTTCCCTTCGATGGCCTTGTAACAAATGGCCCCTTTGGTCATTGTCCGCACGAGCATATTAACATTTTCTTCATCAGCCATCCCAAATTCAAAGAAGAAGCAAACGCACTTTATACGCACCTTTCAAAAGGCATGGGAAAAGTTCCTTCTTTAAGAAATCTTGTGAACCGGCCTTTAAATATAAGTAAGGACACTTCGATTTCTTTCAATAATCTCCTGAACCCGGTTCCTGAAATAATGCAGGTTATTGAATCACGTACATACGACAAAAACACGCACTACCTTGCAATCTACGTCAGCCCTTATGATAAAGACGAGAAAGACCCGGCATTGCGTCAGATTTATTATAAACTCAAACAGAATCTCCTTAAATACCGCATTTCCTCACAGGTAATCAATGCAAAGAAAATTACCGACCAGTACTTTAACCTTTATTATGTAAACATTTGTATTGCCATCCTCGCAAAGCTCGGTGGCGTTCCCTGGCGTTTGGATAGGGAAGATCACAACGAACTGGTTATTGGAGTAGGTGCTTTTAAATCTAAAATATCAGGAGTACGTTACATTGGCGGTGCTTTCTGCTTCTCAAACGATGGCCGTTTTCATAATTTCGAGTGCTTTTCAGAAGCTGCATCCCACATGCTGGTGGGGCCAATCTCAAAAGCAATAAACAGTTTCAGGGCTCAATTCAAAGATGTAAAACGCTTGGTGATTCATTATTACAAACGCATGAGTGAAGAAGACCTGAAACCAATTACAAAACTTTTATACAATCTTGGTCTTGATATTACTGTAATTGTAATATCCATCAACAAAACAGAAAGCAGCGACTATGTTATTTTCGACACCAATTGTCCGGCTATCATACCCATCAGCGGAACCTTCATTGGTATTGGAAACGATCAATACCTGTTATGCAATAATACAAGGTATTCCGATACGCTGCCAAAAGACAGCGACGGTTTCCCGTTCCCGATAAAACTTACAATCAAATCAGCTCAGAAGGATGAAACTGTAACCGAAGCCGACAAAAAAGAACTCATTGATCAGGTATACCAGTTCAGCCGTATGTATTGGAAATCCGTCCGTCAGCAAAACCTTCCGGTAACCATCAAATACCCCGAAATGGTCGCTGCCTTTGTTCCATTCTTCCCCAATCAAACAATACCGGATTACGGAAAAGATAATTTATGGTTTTTGTAAGTTCGTAGTATCTCCATATTTAATGCCTTATATTGCCCTTTGCTATTGGCGGTTTCAATATTTTTTTTTAAAATGTTTTGCTGTATGGAATATAGTTTATATCTTTGTAAACTATTAAACAGATAAACTGCTGAACAATGAAGGATAAAACACTGTATTCGTTACATGCCAATATATGTAAGGCACTGGCTAACCCTATCAGAATAGAAATCATTGATGTTTTAAATAACAGAGAATTGACTTTCGGTGAATTACAGACAGAAACAGGGGTGTTAAAATCAAATTTATCTCAGCACCTTTCCCTGATGGTTGCAAGTGGCATACTGGTTCAACGCAAAGAAGGTTCTAATGTGTTTTTTCAATTAGCTACTGAGAAGATTGCAACAGCATGTCAGATTATGCGTGAGGTTCTCATTGAAAATATTAAGAAGCAAAGTCAGTTGGTCAAAAAATTTGAATAAATTCTATTAGTTGAAATCAAAATTGTAAAGCCATGAAAAAAATCGTTGTAGTATTATTTTTACTTGGAAGTCTTTTTATAAACGCTTCCTTTGCTCAATTTGATGGTCAAAAATCTGCTATAAAAAAACCAACATCTATTGGAATGGTTATATCCACCAATGATGTAGAAACAATGTGGAATGTTTTACGCCTTGCTAATTTCGCAAAAGAAGAAGGCGATACAGTTTCAATTTTTCTGCTTGGTAAAGGTGTAGAGCTTGATTTATTAGTAAAGCAGAATAAAGATTTGCAAGAACAGTCCGATGCATTTCTCGAAAAAGGAGGCACTATACTTGGCTGCGGAACCTGTTTGAGCAGCAGAAAAAACGATGCACCACAGGTATGCAAATTCTCATCTATGAGCGATTTGTATAACCTTGTTAGAAAAAATGCTATTGTTTTAACTTTCTAATTCAAAGTAAACTTTACACATTGTAATTGCTTCTTTTCTTTTATGTCTGTTAATTTCAAAATATTTGATGCCATCGCAACCGATTATGATAATTGGTTTGAGCAAAATGATAATATTTTTCGCTCTGAAATACGGGCATTAAAACTTTCTATTTCTCCACATAAAAAGGGCATCGAAATAGGCACCGGCACAGGACGTTTTGCAAAAGCATTAAAAATTCCTGTTGGTGTTGAACCTTCCGAAAACATGGCAAGTATTGCAATGAGTAGAGGTATTAATGTTGTAAATGCCTGTGCTGAAAATTTACCCTTTCACAATAATTCTTTCGATTTCGTTTTATTCGTAACAACAGTTTGTTTTCTCAATGGTATTGAAAAAGCATTCTCCGAAACGAACAGAATTTTGAACACAAACGGGGCTGTAGTTATTGGATTCATTGATAAGAATAGCCCTTTGGCTAAAGTATACAAAAACAGTAAAAACAAAATTTATCAGAAATCGCATTTTTATTCTGCTGAAGAATTAACAGGCATTCTTTCAAAATCAGGCTTTAACAATTTTACTTTTCTCAATACATTAAACGATACTTACAAAAACGAAGAGATTGCAACGCCTATGGTAGGGCAGGGTTGCGGTAAAGGAAATTTCATAGTACTAAAAGCAATAAAAAAATAAATTATGGAACAACAGGAAATGCAGGGGATGATGTCCTCAGAAAAAATGATTGAAATGTTTACTTTGAAAATAATAAGTAATCTGCCAATCGAATCCATTACAAAAAAAGTGACAGACGCTTGTGTCGAATACAAGTTTTCACTGCTTCAAACGTACATTTATCAGGAAATTCTTGAAAGCAAAGGATTCCCGATAGATCGCAAAGTATATATTTATGAAATCTGTCAGGCAAAAACGGCCTCACTGATGTTAACTTCTAATCCCGAATTTTCATTATTCATGCCGTGCAAATTAGCCATTTATGAGCATGAAGGTAAAACAGTCATTTCAACCATGAATATGGGTATTATGCTTGATGCTGTGAGTTCAAATAAAGAGCTTTACGCTTCAGCAGTTTCTTTGTTCAATACATTGCAAACCTTAATGAATGCATTAGCCGTTTGATAATCATTTTAAATAAAATCATTATGCAAAAAATACTGATTATTTTTAATCGTGAGCCCTACGACAATACAGATGTAACCTGGAATGGCCTTCGTCTTGCCGAAACACTGAGAAAAAACGGGCAGGAAGTCAGGATATTTTTAATGAACGATGCTGTGGATATGGCAAGAGACGCATGTAAACCACCGGAAGGCTACGACCAAAATTTAACTCAAATGTTAAAAAACCTAATTGCTATAGGTGTACCTGTTAAAGTATGTGGCACTTGCATGGCTCGCTGCGGAATATTTAAAAACCAACCCTATTTTGATGGTGCAGAAAAATCCACTATGGGTGCTTTATCCGAATGGGTAGTTGATAGCGAGAAGGTCTTAACATTTTAATTGGGCATTACTATCTTGTAAAATATTTTTCTCGAATTAACACTTTCTTAACACGTCTGCCCTTGTCTTTTTACAATATTTGAAAATTGCAATTATGAATGAATGCCATGTTCGGAGGGTTAATGATTAAGTTAGTAAAATATACGGTTGTTATTGCTTTTCTGTTTTTTTATGTAAGTGCTGCCGCACAGGTAAAAAGCAATTTTTCTATTACAGGTTCATTGGTTGATTCTCTTAGTAAACAACCAATGGAGTATGTTTCAGTCGCACTGTATAAGTCCGTTGATAATTCTTTGGTTACGGGGACTATCACAGATGTTAAAGGTTCATTTACTATCAAAAATGTTCCTTCCGGTAAATTTATTTTAAAGTCCAGTTTCATGGGCTACAAAATAAAATCTGTTCCAGTAGAAGTACAGGCAGCACCCGTTAATCTGGCTGAACCTATTGCTTTGTCGGCTTCTTCCACATCGCTTAACGAAGTACAAATAACAGGTAAACAAAACGAAAAACAGGTAAGCATTGAAAAAACTAAAATCAATGTAGCACAAAACATTTCCTCTGTATCAGGTAATATTACTGAGGTTTTAAAAAGTCAACCATCTGTCAGCATTGATGGCGATAATACCATTTACCTGAGAGGAAATAAAAATATTCTGATCCTCATGGATGGAATACCTACTACCATTTCTTCGCTCAATTCCATTCCTGCCTCTAATGTCGAAAGCATTGAAATAGTTACCAATCCCGATGCAAAATACGATGCCGAAGGTACAGGAGGTATAATAAATATTGTAACTAAAAAACAAAACATAACAGGATTCAGTGGAGCTGCATCGTTGAATTATGGTTTCAACAACAGGCTTAACGGTGGCATAAGTTTTAATTACAGTAAAGGAATCTGGGATATTGGGTTTAACTATAATGGAAAATACGAAAACGCAAATGTCAGCAGTAATCTGATACGTCAGTTATATACAAACCCGGTTTATGTAGATCAGAAAATAAACTCTGAACAAAAAAATATTACACATATTGCCGCATTATTGCTGTCTGCAAAACCAAACAAAAAAAACAGCATTTCTTTAAATGTAAAAATGATGCTGCCTGATTTTTATAACATTCAAAATATCTCTGGCAATCAAAAAAACGACACTTTTCCTGCAATACTTTTTAACCGCAAAAACGATATTACTTTTTCAAGAAAAACGATTGAAGGCACGTTATCTTACAAAAAAATATTTGAGAAAAACAAACATGAAATTTCTTTTGATGCTTCTTTATCAAGAACGAAAGGGAGCAGACCTGCAACGTATTACATTGAAGATGTTCTGATGCAAAAATCCGAAGGTGGCGGAGCGCCGACTAACATAACTTTTCAAACCGATTATTTTAAAACTCTTTTTACATCAGGTAAAATTGAATGCGGGTTAAAGGGTTTTTCAAGATGGAATAATTTCAACTATTACTTTTATAACTTAGATACAGTTTCCGATCAATGGATTTCAAACGCTGCATTCAGCAACGATTTGCAGCATCAGGAATATATTTATTCAGGGTATTTGATGTATTCCGATACCTTGTTAAAAAAACTGTATTATAAGATTGGTGCCCGTGTGGAATATAACACTTCTGAACTTGTCCAGAAATCACTTAATGAAACAATCAGCAGAGAATACTTTTTTCCCTTCCCTTATCTGTTACTCAAACACAATATAAACAAATCACAAAGCATTGCATTAAGCATTAACCGCCGGATTACACGACCAACCTATCCGCAGCTAAACCCTTTTATCAATGTAATTGACCAGATGACTTACGAAACAGGGAACAAAAATTTAGAACCGGAAATTTTAGATAAGGCAGAAATAAATTATTCCATCATAAAAGAAAAATTTCAGTTTAAAACAAATGTATTTGCCAGTACTACAAAAGATTTTATTACTCAGGTATCTTTGCTTTCTTATCCCGATAAACTAATTGTTACTTACGTAAACGGTAACAGGCAAAACAAAGTGGGAGGTGATATAGACTTTAATTACAAATTCAATAAATACATTTCTGTAAATCCTGCCGTTTCTGTTTTCTATACAAAATCAAACGGCACTTACAACGAAATTAATTTAAACACCGATAATCTGGCATGGACAAGCAATTTCAAAACAACAATCAAACCCGAAGAAAAAACCGAAATTCAAATCTTTCTGAACTATAACTCGCCCATTGCCTTACCACAGTTCAATTTAAGCGAAATCTATTACGCCGATATTGCTGTAAAAAGAACCTTTTTTAAAAATAAATTGTCAGTAAGTCTAACCCTCACAGATGTTCTTAATACCCGTGAATGGAAAATAAATTCCGATAATGCTGTTTACAATTTAAACAACTACAGCAAAAGCCAATCCCGCATATTCTGGATAGGTTTAGCTTATAATTTTAATTCCTACAAAACCACAAAATCAGCAAAAACGGAAGGCTCCGAAAACGATAATGGAATTATTAAATTAGGTCAGTAAAACCGGCTTTCGCTCTTTGCTCCATAAAAATAAAAATAAATCCCTCGTACAGCAAAAATCCCCGCCCTTCCCTTGAAATAAAACGGTCAGGGCTTGCACGGTCTTTTTGCTGCACTCCCCACGCTATCCCTTCTGTTGTTTTTACGCTGTCACATTTTTTGCACAGCCCACATCGTGCATAGAGCATTCCAGTCCTCATGGCTTCCGGGCTTCATGCACTATGCACTTCACCGCAATCACTTTCCAGTCCTCATGATATTCCGGGCTTCAAGTCATTGCTTTTTCCCACCGCCATAAGCAAAAAAACAGGCTGCCTCCAACCACCACCACCGGCAGCCTTTGCGCCAGCGATAAAAACAACCCAAAGCTATTTAACATAACACGTTCTTATGGTACTGCCACACGATGCCACCACACGACCAAAGCCGTCCCATAAGTCAATTATGTTAAATAGCCCGCACAGCCTACCCACCAAAGGCCACCGCACTTTTCCAACCGCACCCTGACGCTTCTGGGCTGTCATGGTTTTTGCAACCAACCCATCGTAACGGCTCATCCTGCGCACAAATCAGCAGAACAGCCCCAACCTGATACAAAGCCAAAAGCCGCAATGAATCTGTTGTTAAAATTTGATATTATCGTATTCCGCCGGAAAGGTCATAGAGGTTCACTCATTCCGCTTTCACTACCATTCCGCTAACGCCTCCATTTCATTCCGGCAACGCTGCATTCCGTTACAGCTCCATTCGCTTCACCACTATTTGCATTTGCGCACAATCCTACAATCCTTTCCGTCGGTATTGCCGCTTTTAGCTTTGTGCCTATGAATGCTGTCCGCTGATTTTTCCTACCTAAAGCCGATACCCATTCGCACAGGCAAAAACACATACCAGCCCCCTGTCACACTGCCGGAAAAAACACACTTCCCACCGCTCAATAAGGTGCTTCGCGATTTAATTATTCCCAAACAGGCCATCCTTTCTGTTTTGTCATGGTTTTTGAATCCCTTGCTGCTGCAATCATAGCTCTTTCTCTCCGTTACGCTCCATTCGGACTGTCCGCAAGCTACCAGACACTCATTGCGCTTCGCTTCGTTCTTTCGCTATCATTGCACAGCCGCACCCCAGCAGGCTGCTCCGTTCCTCCGACAGCCAGCTTCCTGTTCCCTGCCTGAATCAAAAACACACGCCAAAACCCCATCTGCCGCCGACCCCCACCCAACCACCCTTTAAAGACAAAAACAAAAGATGATGAATAGATGAGCAAAAACTCTGGTGATGAAATATTAATAAAACCTTAATCAAAGATAAGCCCCCAACGCCCTTGCAAGGTCAAGCCCTCCGGGTTTTGCAAAAAAAATCTCCACACCCCTGCGAATTAATTGATTTTTTATTGTTGCAGGGGGTAGTATTTTTTTTGACAAAAACCTTGCAATTCAGCCACCGCACCGCTTTTTGGTTGCTTAAGGTTTCATTAATGGTTTTCTTTTTTTATTCGGCGGCGAAGCGTCAGCGAGCCTCACAGCGAAAAATAGTTATTAATATTTATTCACAGAACCTATGAAAACACAGTACTTTCAGAATTGTTGCACACTCGAAGAAGTGAAACGCAGGTACAAAGAACTTGCTATGCAACATCACCCGGACAGGGGCGGAAACACTGCAACCATGCAGGAAATTAACAGCGAGTATGAAAGCATAATCAAAAATCCGTTCTTTGATTTTGCCAAGCAACCGGAACAGGAACAACAGGAATTTATTAAATATCCTGAGATCATTAACCAGGTGATCGGGCTGCACGGCATCATCATTGAATTAATCGGAAACTGGATTTGGCTTTCTGGTAATACTTACCCTTACAGGTGCCAGTTAAAGCAAATAGGCTTTTATTTCGCGCCGAAAAAAATCATGTGGTATTACCGGCCACCTGATTATAAAAGCAGCAATAAAAGCCCTAAAACAATCGAATACATCCGGGCAAAATATGGTAGCGATACCATAAATATGAAGTCAGAAAAGTTTGAACTGCAAAATTGAAACAGGGGAGTTAGCCACTCCCTTTTTTATTTGTAGCAAACGAATGAAAACGGATTCATAATTCATCACAAACCCTTGTCAGTGCTGTATTACCGTTGATTTATGCGTCTTATAGCAGTATCTTTGTTTTGAACTTTTAAAAAGCAGATATGAAAACTTTGAATCCACATCAACGCCGTATCAAGTCCGTATCAAAGCCGCTTAAAGGTCGCAAAATAAAGTAAAGTAGTGAACAGTAATTTTAGTATTAATCTTTAAATTTTAAAAAAATGGCAATCGTACAGAATCCCATCACTGGCAGAACAAAGAAAAAATTTGGAACTGCCGTTTTCTCCAAACAGTTTGGAAAGAACACCATGCGGACAAAACCTATTGAAGTCCGTAACCCCAAAACGCTTCTGCAAAAGCAACAGCGTTCAAAATTCACCTTAATGGTTGAACTTTCAAGAATGTTTCTGGGCTTTATCCGTATCGGATTTAAGCAGGTTTCAACAAGTATGTCGCAATTTAACTCGTTTATGAAAACAAACATTTACGACGTGATCACCGGCACATACCCGAACTATTCAATTGATTTCACAAAGTTAATTGTAACCAAAGGTACATTGACAGGCGCCGATGAAGGTATTGTTACTGCAGAAGCTGGTCATAAAGTTAGTTTTGCTTGGACAGATAACACCGGTACTGGTGATGCTCAGGCAACCGACAAAGCAATGCAGCTTATTATCAATTATGATAAGGGCGCAGTAGTGCAGGATACCACAAACAAAACCCGTGCAGATGGTTCAAGCCAGCTTACTGTTCCTCTGTCCTGGGTAGGCGATCAGGTTCATGTTTACCTTTCATTCATGACCCCGGCAGCCGACAGGGTAGCTGACAGCACCTTCCTGGGCACGATAACAATCGTAGTTTAATTTCGGTTTCTTTTTAGGCAATTCGGCTCTCAGGAAGTTGTCCGCTCACCCCGGCAACTTCCTTTTTTTTCAAAAATTATTAATCTAAAAATTTAAAAAAATGGCACGTTTAAACAATGGTTTCCTTGGTAATGCTTCCGGTAAGATCGGAAACGTAGTCTTCGCAAAGTGGCGTGATATATACACCGCCCGTCAGTATCAACCCGATGTGCATGATGCTAATTCACCAGCACAGAAAAAGCAGCGCTCCCGAATGGTCGCATTGCTTCAGTTCCTCAAACCCTTGAATAAAAATTTCATTAAAATGTTCAACACTTCACTTGCCAAGGGTTCAACACCCTGGGCAGTGGCAATCAAAGCAAACATGTCAGGCGTTTCCCCTGAAGGATGTTTCCCTTTGCAAAATCTGCGTTTGGGAAATCCTACAATTCCGCCTTTAGACCTGTCAGAAATTGTTTATAATCCATTCATTGATTGCTTGTCTTTCAAATATGGTCCGCTTCCTCATCCGAATCCTCAGAATCCTTTTCCACTGATGGCTGTTTCAGTACTGGGTAAATACGCATCAGAAAATGGTGTTCATGAATTTGACATAAGGCACCCAAAATGCTTTTTCCCCTATGGTCGGTTTTGGTGTTCCTATTACGATGATAACCACGAGCACGTATTCGAAAACTATTGGGATGGGTTCATTTTCTGGTTTATGTATTATGATACCTATGATATTGAAAGCTTCTATGACCCAAACAACGGCTTATCAGAGCCTACATTCGGCAAACCTGTACCACTGATTGAAGGTTTCAACACCAAGGTCAAAGAAAATCCGGTTCCCAATGATGCTATTACATGGGAATACATCGTAAGAGAAGGAAAAACATCTTTAGTCTTTTCTGTTGACTATAAAAAAATTTCTTTTAAAAATCCAAAAGATTACACCGCTATTCTTTGGGGTGTTGCTCTTCAGGATGGTAAACACAGCCAGTCAGATCCCATTGAATGGAACTTGTCTAACAAAACACACAGTATAGAATTGATTGATTCGATTGCAAAGGCTTCCTTTATTATATTGTATTCTATTTTCGACAAAAAAGGTGAACAGGTTGGTCGCTTCAATCGTTTTTACATCAACAAAAACAGCGAAGGCAAAGAATTTTCGTATTTCAATCAGCTTTTTGATACTACTTACGGTTATCCTGCTTCATTTGTTCTGTCCGGTAATCAGTGTGGTTTCTGTGGGAACATCCATGAACTGTTTTCTGATTTTATTGAATTATGGGAACAAGGTATTATTAACAATGGCGATGAACCTGTACCACCAAAAGAATTCATGCTTAGCAGAAGCGACAGCCCTAATGGCAATGTAGAAGTGAAAGACTTCACGCATGAGGCAGGTGATATTTTTTATTTCAGTGAAAATGCCAAAGCAAAGCTCGAAACGAAACCTGATTCTGGTTATCAATTCTCTCGTTGGTTCGGTGCTGATGCTGCTGATATAGTAAAAACAGCAGATAATGCTTATGAATTACTTATGTCGAAAGACCGTAGTATCGCCGCCGAGTTTATACAAATCAAATAATTCAGTAACCATTAAAAAATAAAATTATGGAAACTCGTAACAAAATAGATTACAGTAAATTTCTGATCGAGATTTACACCTATTCCGGTGAAAAACTCAAAGATGCCCGCATCAATCAGAAAAATGATTTCTTCGGTGATGGTCTTGTTCCTGGTACAGAGTATAACATTCTGTTTACTTATGAAGATATTTTCCTTTTCTGGGCTGCTTTTATTTGTGATAACACCGGTAAAGTCGTTTACCTGTGCCCTGCACATTTCATGATTGTTAATGAAATCTCGAAACATTCACTAAAAGCAGGTTCTGATCTGGCTAATAAAGTAAAAAGTCTAAGAATAAAAGATATTCCATTATCACGCTGGGAGAAAATTATTGTGGATCATTACAACCAATCCCATCACGACACAATGAGGGCTTGTATCAAAAACATTAAGCCCTTAAAATTTAAGGCAGGTAGTGATCTTGCTTCAAAAGTTAAATAACTCATAAATTCTGGTATCAATGGGACCTTACAAGAAAATAGATTATAGTAAATTCAAATGTGAAGTTTACAGCCCTGAAGGGATGTTACTTCAGGAAGCCCGTATAAACGCCCTGAATGATTTTTATTGTTCGGGGCTTGTTCCGGGTCATGATTATTATGTTGTGTTCTCTTATGACGATATAATGATCGAGAGCCTATTATTTAATTGCGATGACAGTGGTAAAGTAGTTTTCATTTCTCCAGCTCACATTATTTTCAATAATGGAGTATACATTCCACCACGTACATTTGTGAACGGTGTTAAAGGGAAAGTAAAACGTCGTGAAGAATACAATGTGCCTCGTATGCGTTGGGCAAAAAAAGCCATTGATGCTTTCATAGATTCAACTCATGAATCCAGCAGCAGGAAAAGGCGTAAGTCCAAGCATGCTCTTGATTCATTCATTGAATCAACGCATGAAGGTGTTAAAAGGGGCGTGTGCCCATCGCAATTTCTCGTATTTAAAGCTGGTGCAGGTCTGGCTAAATCAGTCAAATGATTTATTCAGCTTTTGTAACATTTGCGCTGTTTTGCAGCATTTTTTTGGTAGTAACATTTTAAATTCTAATTTTGCATGATAATAAGGCAGACAGAAAATAGAAAAGTTAGGCACATTATTAGGCACATAAATTTTCAACGCTCTGAAAGCCGCAATGCGAGAGTAGCTCAGTTGGCAGAGCATTAGCTTCCCAAGCTAAGGGTCGCGGGTTCGAATCCCGTTTCTCGCTCGCATCAGAAAGCATCAAATTGCTCTCAAAAGCCCCTGAAAATAGACATTTAGGTTTTTTTTGTTTAGAACCTTCTTATAAATAATTTAGCATTTTGAATCTCATTGTATTTCATTTTTAGTACATTTGTTTTTTATAAACAAGTCCGTAATAAACAATACGGCACAACTTTATAAATACATCAGAAAACTCAGGGAACAAAAAAAATACTGCAACGCCAGCTTGCAGCCCTATTAGAAACCGATACAGCTTTTATTAGCAAACTCGAAAAAGGCAATAAAAAAGCCTTCAGGGAACAGGTATTGAAATTAGCCGATTATTTTAATATTGATAAAGACGAATTGCTTACCCTTTGGTTAGGCGAAAAAATTTATGATGTAATAAAAGATGAAAGCGTTACTCAAAAAGCTCTGAAAATTGCAGAAAAACGAATTAAAAATCATAAATAACCTTGCTGTATTTTTCTTTTAAAGAACCCAAAATTTTAAATTCTGTTCTGCGGTTTTTTGCTCTTCCATCCGGATTATCTGAGCCATCGTGATTTTCGTTTTGCGCTATAGGATTTGTTTCGCCGTATCCTTTCGCAACAAGCCGTTCGCGGGAAATACCTTTTTTTATTAAATAGTTTACTACACTTTCTGCCCTTTTTTGTGAGAGTTTGATGTTGTAATCGTCATTCCCTTTGCTGTCGGTGTGCGAGCTTATTTCAACAATAATTTCAGGGAGTTTGGTCATCAGAAAAAACAGGGTTGTATCAATTCTTATTTGAGATTCTGGAGTCAGATGCGCTTTGTCAAAAGGATAATAAATATTTTTTATAACAATGGGTTCTTTGGGAATATCCATAAGCTCTACAGGTTTTAATCTGAGAGTATCTGATTTAACTATATCTTTAGTTGAAACAGGAATTTCGCGAGAAAAAAAACCGGTAGTATCGAATGTCAGCAGGTACTCTTTTTCCGGTTCTAGCTTGAACAAAAATTCTCCGTTCCCATCTGTTTTTTCTTTTTTTACAAGAAAGCGTTCCTTGGTTTCTTTATCAACTAAAAACACAGAAACCAGCACATTTTTCAATCGTAATTTTTTAGGAGGCCAGCCGCGTAGGGTATCTTTCATTTCTTTATCATTCAGCAAACCGTAAATGATATTGCTATCAACAGCGAGCACTTCTCCTTTAACATGTATATTGATATATTCTGTCCAACTGTAGGTATAAATATCATCACAGCAGGTTTCGTTGCGTAACGCCACGCTTCCTTTTCTGTTTGAAACAAAAAACCCTTCTTCCCTTTTTTTACTTATGCTGTAATAGATATCATCCGCGCAGGAATTAACGGGAGCGCCAATGTTTTCTGGCTTTGACCATTGTTTCATTTCACCGGTTGTTCTGAAAATATCCATTCCTCCAAGACCGGGCAGCCGATTGGAACTGAAATATAAGCTTCTTGTTTCATAATCAAAATAGGGAGTCATTTCATTGCCGGGCGTATTAATAATTCCCCCGCAATTTTTTACAGTTTTGAAAATATCTTTTCTAATATCGTATTCCACATACCAGAGATCCAGTCCGCCTTTTCCTTCTTTTCTGTCAGAAATAAAATATAAAATTTCATTGTTGTTTTTAGAATTGAGACCTAAGGCCGGCTGTGTGGAAGTGTATCCGAAAATATTCACAGGAGATTCCAGCTTCACAGGCTGTTCCCATATATTCTTATTTTTTTTACTCATGAAAATTGCGCAGATAAGCTTTCCTCGATGATTGTCGTTGCAGCGTGTATAATAAAACCTATTTCCGTCGAGTGAAAAAACGCCGTTTCCCACGTTTACATTTTTATCGTTAAAAGGGAAGGGGATGTCGTAGCCTCCAATCCATTGCCCTCTCTTCTTAATTGCCTTATAAAATTCGCGTACCGGAATCTGAATATAACCCTTTTCATCGGTATAATATTTAACAGAGTCTGATTTCAGGGACGCATACATAAACGTGTTTTCATCAATAGATACAGGAGATAATTCAATGTGTGCCTTGTTAATACTCGTGTCGGGATGCAATACTTTGAGCTTTCCCGCTTTATTGGATTGTTTTTCTGCAAACAAAATTCCCTCCAGTTCGTTCGTTACTTTTGCTGCAAAGATTTTATCTTTTTTCATAAAATTTTTGTCGTTATAAAATTTTTGTAAAAAGAATTTTGCTTCATCGTAACGGCAATCCATTTTAAGCATAACAGCATGATGAAAAAGCGCTTGTTTGAACTTAATGGAATCAGTTTTATAAACATCAAGATAAAGTTTTCCGGCTTTAATATAGTCTCTTGATTTTTCATAAAGATTTGCAAGGGTGAAAAGCGCTTTTACGTCTTTTGGTTTTTTCTCACAATAGCTTTCAAAATAATCGAGTGCAAGAAAAATATCTCCATTGCGCAGCGCGGCATTTCCATAATATTTTAAACGCCATGGGCTGATGTCGGAAAAATCGGGTGATTGGGCGGGAGAGGAAATAGATAAAAGAAGAAAGGCAAAAATAAAGAGGAGGAGATTGTAGAATCGCTCCATACTTCGGCTTCGCTCAGCACAGGTGGAGCGATTGTACAATTTAGAATGCAATATGTATTTATAATCGTTCACAGGGAATAGTTTTGTTTTTCAAAGCCGGAATTCCTGTAATATAGATAATGGAAATTTCAAATGCTCCTCTATTGTGTGTTGCAGTTTCGAGTGCAGACATATTTATGTCGTAGCTGATGCCGATTTCGAGATTAATAAATTTAATTCCTGCAATAAAAGCAATGGCATCGTAATTTCTTTTAACACCATCTCGAAAAAGACTTCCTGCAAAAATATAATTTGCATTCAGATGATTTCCCGGAAGCATAAATCCCAGATTGCTCCCTGCCATCAATGTGTTTGCTTTCTGATGCTGCATCATTATAATGTTTGGCCAAATAAAAATTTTCGGATGAATAAAAAATTTAGCTCCGCCATGTGCAACATTGCGCAGGGGTAATTTATTACTACCGGGCAAAAAAGTCTCGCGGGGCTGCGTCAGATGAAAGAGTGCGTACCCGATTTCAACTTCTGTTTTTTCTTTTTTCCATGTCCATAAAGCGCCTGCATTGAAATCCGGATAAAATAAATTTTGATCAAGATTCGCTTCACTGTTATTCAAGCCTGAATTAAAATATCCGGTACTCATATCAAACTGCTGGGGAAATGTCAGTTGATTCAATGGATAGCTTTTCATAACAAGTCCTCCCTGTAATCCGATATGTAGTTTTGTCGAACCAATTTTTACAGGCAAAGAAGCGGAGATATAAAATTTATTTACAGCGAGTATTCCCGCGGACTGATCATGAATAGCAATTACGCCCAAGCTTAGTGGTTGTTCACTTTCTGTAATGTGTTTGTCTGCGCCAATCGTAACAGTGTTATAAGGAACAGGAATGGCTTTCCACTGCTTGCGTATGTTATTCATGATGCGCAGATTTCCTTCAAAATGACCGGTAGAAGCGGGATTTAGTGTTAGAGGAGAAGCATAGAATTGAGTAAAGTGAATATCCTGCGCATGGCACAGCGTATAGATTGTTATTAATACTATTAACGTAAAAAATTTCATCTGTGAAATAAACTGCTAAAATAATGAATTTTTTATCCCCATATTCCGGAAATTTTTTCTCCGCAAGACGTACATTTGTTTTCTTTAATATTATTCAGGCTGATTTTATATCCTTTGCGTTCAATAATTTTTTTCTTGCATTTCGGACAAAAAGTATTTTCCGCTTCATTTCCGGGAACATTGCCAATATATACGTATTTTATTCCTGCTTTTAATGCAATTTCCTTTGCTTTTTCAAGAGTAGCAACGGGTGTAATTGGAAGATGTGTTAGTTTATAAAGAGGAACAAATTTGCTGAAATGAAGCGGATATTCATGAAGATTATTTTTATACAACCAATCACACATTTTTTTTATCATATCCGGTTTATCTGTCCAGCTTGGGATAATAAGGTTCGTAATTTCAAGCCATACTTTTTCTTCTTTTAAAATTTTCAATGTATTTAATATTGGCTGTAGCGTTCCTCCGTTTAATTTTTTATACGTATCATCATCAAAAGCTTTCAGATTTATGTTCGCTGCATCAAGATATTTAGCAATATCTCTCAATGGCTTTTCATTAATATAGCCATTTGAAATAAAAACATTTTTAATTCCTTTTTCATGCGCCAGCTTTGCAGTTTCATAAACATATTCATAAAATGCAATCGGCTCTGCATACGTGTAGGCAATGCTTTTACAATTATTAGCAAGCGCTTCAGATACTACTTTTGCAGGAGGAAGATTGTAATTGCGTGTTTCCTTTGGAGAAACCTGTGAAATGTCCCAGTTCTGGCAATTCAGGCAGGTAAGGTTGCAGCCCGCTGTCGCAATTGAAAAAGCTCTCGATGCAGGATAAAAATGATATAATGGTTTTTTCTCAATTGGGTCAGAATTTATGGCGCAGGGATTTCCAAAAGCCATGGTATAAAGTTTTCCTACTTTATTAAAACGGGTTCTGCATAATCCTGTTTTGCCCTCTTTAAGAATACATAAATTAGGACATAATTCACATTGTACACCATTAGCCACAACCTTATAATGCATGGCTTCTCTTGTGTTTTTATCTGTATTCGTAGATGAAGAAAAAGTATCCATAGAAGAAGGGTTTGTTGATAAAATATTTCCGGATAATTTGTTGCCCAAAATAATTCCCGTTATTCCCAAAAAGCTTTTTTTCAGGAATGCTCGCTTATTGATATGTTTTTTTTCAGACATAAATTTTATTTTACAAACATAGTAAATTTTCAGGGTTTTAACAGTTTGAAAAAATTCTACACCATGCGCAAAAATTTTGAAAATTCACCCAAAGCTACACAAATGTTCCTAAATTTATTTTTGATTTGTTTGCAAAAAAATGAATAAACATCAAAATCTTGCTAAGAACTATATTAGCTCCGTAGGAGCGGTCTGTTTATAAAAACAAAATCGTTATGATTAATAAGCTCCGAGCGTTCTGTTGCTTTTAATAGAAAAGACATTACAGTTTGTACAGGGCGCACCTACGGAGCTTCCAAAAAAATTCATGTGATAATTTTCCATAAACAGTATGCTCCTACGGAGCAATATCGTATTCGTTCTTTTCCACAACGAATCACAGGGGGAGTGATCAAAAACAGAAAAATTTGTTTCGATGTATTTAGCTCCGTAGGAGCGCCCTGTGTATCGCAATTAATTTGCATTGATTTTAATAAGCTCCATTAGGAGCGCCCTGTTCCCCAAAGAAGAATTTATATACAAGTATTCGACCTGCCACAATTAACAGGGCGCACCTACGGAGCTTCCAATTTTTTTTTAAAATGACAATTTCCATAAACAGTATGCTCCTACGGAGCAATTCGCAAACAAATTAGCTCGTTTCTGAATTAGCTCATGTTAGAAAACAAAAATCTAAGCATAATGCCGTATAATAAAAAAGAATGTGTTTTCCCATACTATCCCTATGTTTTGCGAATCTGCTAAATTTCTATTAATTTTGCAGTGCAAACAAAAAATATGATTGATAATTAATAAGCATTCCTCTTTATTTAAAGCTCCGAGCGTCCTGTTTATAGCAAATTTATTTGCGTTGATATTAATAAGCTCCATAGGAGTGCCCTGTTTATAAAAACAAAATAGTAATAATTAATAAGCTCCATTAGGAGCGCCCTGTAAAAATATTAGCCATGCCAAACACCTATTCCCAAATGTACGCCCAAATTGTTTTTGCAACCAAAGGGCGTGAAATATCAATACCACAAAAACATAAAGAAGAATTGCATAAATACATAACCGGAATTGTAAGCAACCGGAAACAAAAATTATTAGCGATAAATGCAATGCCTGAGCATATTCATATTTTTATAGGGTTTAAACCTAATATTTGCATTTCAGATTTAGTGCAGGATATTAAAACAGCAAGCTCATTATTTATTAAAGAAAAACAATGGATAAAGGGTCGGTTTTACTGGCAAGAGGGTTTTGGTTCATTTACCTATTCTCATTCTCAATTGACCAATGTTATTAATTACATCAATAATCAGGAACAGCATCACAAGCGAAAAACATTCAAAGAAGAATATTTAGAAATATTACAGAAATACGACATTGAATTCAACGATGCCTATTTGTTTGAATGGTACGAATAACATGGCGCTTATAATTAAAAATGAAGTTTATCTACATCATATTATTGTTATTTATCCTGTGTTTTGACTGTAATTACGCAAATGCCCGCAACAAACTTGCACAATTACCAACATCCGACCCTGCTGTTGCCGATTTTATTACTTTAACCACCCTAATGATTGAGCTTGGCGAAAACAACAATACACTATTTGATCTCAATAATGAACAATTACAAGTAGTTTTAAATTTAGCTTCAAAATGTCCGTCTTCAATTGCAACTGCAAATGCACAGGCAATACTGACTTTATTATTTAATGCAGAATTTGATTTATGCGAAGATAATGTTGCCCGTTATATGAACCCTGAAACTGTTTCAGATTTTCTTGATATTGAAACCGATGATTGGTACTTAGGGAACAACTATCCAAACCCTTTTAAAGATGCAACAATTATTCCATACTATTTGCCAATTGGTTCAAAAGGGAAAATATCTATTTCTTGTATAAATGGTAATACACTATTATATTTTCCAATAGAAGAAGGATATAATACATTGCAAATTCAAAATGAAAAATTAAGTTCAGGGGTATATTTATATTGCATTGAAATAAATGGAATAAAGTTGCAATATAAAAGGATGACAATTGTTAAATAACTTTATACCCATTTAATCATGAAAAAGGTTATTATATATATATTTATTATGTATTCGTTTACTTTATATTCACAGGAATGGCGTAATATACATCCATATCTAAATACTCCGAATGGCACTGTTTGTGTTATGGCATTACATAGTTTTAACGACCAACTATTTATTGGTGGTGCATATAAAAAAGCTGGGAATTTAATTGTCAATAGAATATCTATTTGGGATTCATTGATTTTTTATTCATTAAATAATGGCATAACTTTTGGCTCTGTAAATACTATTAATAATTACAATAATCTTTTATATATTGGGGGGGACTACAGTGGAATAAATGGAAATTTAACACCTAATTATTTTGCGTCCTGGAATGGTATTGAACTAGATTCCGTAAGTACAAATGGTGAGGTGAATGGTCAGGTTTATTCCTTAAAGGTTTTTAATAACAAATTATTTATTGGCGGTAGGTTTCCAAGTGTAGGTGGTATTATATGCGGCAATATTGCGCAATGGGATGGTTCTACTATAGCAGATGTAGGTGGTGGTGTGAGTGGCGGAATAATGTATGTCAAAGCAATGGCAGTTTACAATAATGAACTTTATGTTGGAGGTAATTTCTATTCTGCAGGTGGACTGCCTGCATATTATATTGCCCGTTGGGATGGTTCTCAATGGCACGATGTGGGAGGTGGTTTTAATGATAGAGTAAATACTCTATTTGTAGATTCAATTGAAAATGTTTTATATGCGGGCGGGGGTTTTACTCTTGCAAATAATTCAATATCTGCAAATAGAATTGCAAAATGGGATGGAGCAAGTTGGAGTAGTTTAGAAAATAATTTTGGGAGTGAGATAAATGCTATTACAACTTATCGCGGTCAACTTTATGTTGGGGGTTATCATTATAATGACTCAATTGCGCCGTTTTCAGGTATTGCAAAATGGGATGGGGTCAACTGGAATTCTCTCGGAAGTGGTGTTAATTGGGATGTTTATGCGTTAAGTGAGTATAAAGAAGAATTGTATGTAGGCGGGTCTTTCACCATCGCCGGTGGTGATTCTGCTTATGGTCTTGCAAAATGGTATATTCATCCTGATTCTGTTAATGTTACTACAGAACTACAAGCCACTACAAATGAACAACAATTAAAAATTTATCCCAATCCGACAAATGGAAATATCACAATAGAATTCACTTTACCGGAAAAGCAAAAAGCCTTACTGAAAATATACAATTCCAAAGGAGAGCTTTTCAGAAAATTTATTGTTGCTGAAAATGAAAATCAGAAAAATATTGACACATCAAAATGGGCAAAGGGGGTTTATTATTGTGTGTTGGAGCAGAAAGAAAAAAGGTTTTCGCAGGTTAAATTTATTGTTGAATAAAACAAGAAAGTATGAAACGATTATTAGTATTGTAAAGTGTTTCATCTGAATTCACTAAAAAAAAAATCATCAACGCCTGAAATGCAGCAACAGCACACATATCAAATTCATTCCTGCAAGAACAAAACAAACATTATTGATTCCAAGTAAGGGAATAAGTAATACAGAAGATAGTAACGCCCCAATTGCAGAGCCCAGCAAATCTGCGCTGTAGTTTACTGCCGCACTTTTATTTACTGAACCTGTGTAAAGCTCAGAGGCAAAGGCAAACTGAGCGCCTGTGAGGATAGAGATATCTAAAATTACGCTTACAAATAATAAGTGAATTAAAACAGTATAATGACTGAATTGATTAAAAAATAAAAGCACAAGCGGAATCAATAAACAATATAAGCCAATAAAGATTTGAATTTGTTTGTAGGTTTTTAAATTAGTTTTAAAAAATATAGGAGCGCTCCATGCTCCGATAGCCAGTCCTGCCATAAATGCCGTAATAATAACTCCCGTCATCCAAAATGCATAGCCGTAAATTATTTGGAATGTCATTATCAATATAATTTCAATGGAAAGGCCTGTGAAACCTGTAGTGAACAATGCGAGTGTAATGGACTTCATTCTTATTAGAATCCAAATAAGCAATACAAATAGTATTACTGCAATTGCGAATAATAATCCTGCATGATTTTTAAAATAGGAAAGCCAGTAATTTATTTGTTTTTGATAGGCAATGGGCTTGAAATCTGTATTAATAGCTGCTTCTTTTTGAATTGCAGAATGAATCATTTCGCTTTTTCTTATCAACCCGGGCTCGTCAATATAGTATGAATTAACATAATTGGTTTGAATTTTAAAGGAATCTAAATGATCAAAAATATCAAGAGAGAGTGGAGCATCTGAAGCAAGAAAATAATTCTTTCCTCCAGGAAAAATCAAAACATTTTTGAAAACTTTTTTTAATGTATTGAAAAGAATCGAATACATTTCTGCGGCAGCTTCATTTACGTAATTTTCAGAAGGGGATAGGGCAATGGAAGCAACAGCTTTTTCATCCATTACATTATAAATTTTCTCAAAAAATTCCAGAGTATAAAAACGATTCAAAGCAAGATTTGAAGGAGCAGGCACATTGATAAGCACTGCATCATATTTTTTATTTGTTGTTTTTAAAAACCTTGCCGGATCTTCGGTAATAATATTTACTTTTTTATTTGTTAACTCAGGAGTAAATTTTTTTCCATTCTCCAACAGCCATGGATCAAATTCAAGATAGTCAATTTGTACATCTTTATATTTTAAAATTTCTGTTAATGCGCCGGAAACTCCTCCAGAAATTAACAAAATATTTTTTGGCGCAGGATGTTGTAAAAGAGCATAGTGAACCGATTCTTCGCTTTCTGTAGTATTTCCTGTTGAAAAATAAAGTGATCCGTTTCCGAAAAAATTATATTGTCCGTATGTGTCTGTAATAACAATTGTGCCCAAAGGTGTTTCTTTATGAAGATGGATTTTTTGATCGGGATAAAGCCTTGCCATAGATTTTGAATTAAAATCAAATGCTAAAGAACCAGATATAATTACTGCAAAAATCAGAAGTAACGCTATTTTAGCCGCTAATGATATTTTAATTTTCTCTGATGGAATTAAGAAAATAATAAATGCAAGAGTTAATAAATTTAACGTTAGTAATAACGCAAGAGAATGAAATGAATGGAAATAAAACAATAGAATAAAATTAAACAGCAATCCGCCTGCAAAGCTTCCTACTGATTCCAGCGCGTACACCTGCCGGATTTTATTTTCAGCATATAAATCATGAAAAATTGTGCAGAAAAAAGTAAACAACATACCTGAAATAAAACAGAAAGGTAATAGTAAAAAGAATGAATAAAAAAAGATTTCTGATAAACCAAGCATACTTCCAACAGGAAAAAATTCATTTTTAAAAATTCGCAGAAAAAATACAAGAACAAAAGGTAACAGCACTAAAACAAATTGCAGAATGAAAAGAAGTTTGTATTTTCTGTTTCCATCAGGTTTGATGAATTTACCAACATAGGCTCCAAGCGCAGTTAGCAGCATCCAGTTAGCGAATAGGATACCTGTAACAAGTTCATTTCCGTTAAATACAGATAGGAATTCACGAATGATAATAATCTGGGTTATTATCAAAGTAATTCCTAAAACTATTACCGATATTTTTAAAGAATTTTTAAATGTAAAAATCATATTGTAAATTTGTAAAACAGTATGAGATACAAAAATAGGGAAATATGAATCAGATAAAAATAATAATTATGGCTTTAATATTAATGGTAACAACCGGCTGCTCCGGACAGGAAAATAATTCGGAAGAAAAACTTCTTAACCGTAAACCCGCAGTTGCAGGGAAATTTTATTCTTCCAACCCTGCTGAGCTGAAAAATACTATAGAATCTTATTTTAAAAGCGGCGAAACAAAAAAAGTAAAAAATGTTTTAGCCATTCTGGCACCTCATGCAGGTTATGTTTTTTCCGGGCAGGTTGCTGCCTCTGCATTTAATCAGATTGATGAAAATAAAAATTATGAAAATATTTTTTTGATTGGATCGAGCCACACCACTTCTTTTTCGGGCGCATCTGTTTACAATCATGGACACTGGGAAAGTCCTCTCGGTACTGTTGAAGTAAATAGGGAGCTTGGAGAAAAACTTACGAAAGATTGTGAGCTTATTCATGCTTACAGTGATGTGCATCGCTTTGAGCACAGCCTTGAAGTAATGCTGCCTTTTCTCCAATGCAAACTGAAAAATAAATTTCAAATAGTCCCGATAATTCTGGGTTCGCAAACCAACGACGACACTAAAAAACTAGCAGAAGCCCTGAAACCTTATTTGAATTCAAATAATTTATTTGTGATTAGTACAGATATGTCGCATTATCCCAAATACGAAGATGCTTTGAATGTTGACAATCTCACAACAGAAGCCATTCTTTCAGGTTCTCCTGAAAATCTTGCCGACGTTCTTTACGACAATTCAAAGAAAAAAATTAATAATCTGTCCACAAGTTTGTGTGGCTGGACATCTGTGTTAACACTTCTGCATATAACAAGTGATGTGCAGGAACTTAGTTATACAAAAATTCAATATCAGAATTCCGGAGATGCGAAAGAATATGGCGATAAAGAACGTGTTGTGGGATATGTAGCCATTGCATTGTCTTCAAAAAATGAAAATTTCAAACCTGTGATTGTTGAAAAAAAACAAGAGCAAGAGTTTGAAATTACAGAACAGGATAAAAAAAATCTGCTCTTTGTAGCCCGCAAAACTGTTGATGAATACATAAAAACCGGGAAAGAACCTAAAATTGATCCCAAGCATTTTTCTGACAATATTAAAACAAGTTGCGGTGCATTTGTAACACTTCATAAAAAAGGAAATTTACGCGGTTGCATCGGCAGGTTCATAGCAACAGAACCTCTCTGGGAAATAGTTGTACAAATGGCTGTGGCTGCTGCAACGCAAGACTATCGTTTTCCGAAAGTTACAAAAGATGAATTAGAGAATATTGATATTGAAATTTCGGTATTAACTCCCTTGAAAAAAATAAAAAATATTGATGGATTTGAACTGGGAAAACACGGTATCTATATTTCTAAAGGAGGCAAAACAGGAACATTTCTTCCTCAGGTTGCAAAAGAAACAAAATGGAACAAAGAAGAATTTCTGGGTCATTGTGCGCGTGATAAAGCCGGTTTAGCTTGGGATGGATGGAAAGAGGCTGATTTATTTACTTATGAAGCGATTGTTTTCGGAGAAAAAGATTTTGAAAAAAAATAGTCCCGAAATCTGTTTTATCTTCTTTGAAAAACTTTATTTATTAACTATTGATTGCAGGTTACAGGTTGCAGGTTGATTTTATCCTACAACTTGCAACTTGCAACAAAAAAAAAATTAATTTCTAAATTTTTATCATTATGAAAATTATTTCTTTATTTTTTATCTTAATAAATTTTACGGGTTTTTCGCAGGAATGGAATGTTAGAACAATTGGAACATGCCCTAAAGATAAAGCTTACAGCATTTGTGTGGCAAATGGCAGAAACGATGGTTTGAACCGAATATATGTATCTACTCGTGGCGAATCTTTAGACGGATCTATTTATGAGTACACATTTAATGGGCAACAGTGGGCATTATCGTCAACTGTAACAGGAACTTTAAAAAACCTTGTAACCATATCTGTTGGTAAAGGTAGAAATGATAGCATTAACAGAATCTATGCAGTCGAATGGGGTAGCACAACTTCAAGAGTATTTGAATATACATGGAATGGCTCTGCATGGATTGCTTCATTAATAGCAACAACAGGAAAAGGCATGTTATCGTGTATCATTTCTGATGCGCATGGAGATGGTATTAACAGGCTTTATGTCGGAGGATGGATCATTCACAGGGAATATACATGGAATGGAGTTTCATGGGATGCAATTGATATTTCTACTACTCATGGTTCTGAAGGTCCAGTCGCTATTGGAAAAGGAAAAAATGATGGTGTATTCCGATATTATGCGCCCGGAAAAAGAGTTAAAGAATTCTCCTGGAACGGAATTACCTACGATGAATCCGATTCTATCTCAAATGCAAGCGGGTGGCCTGAAACTGTTGTGATAGAACAAACCCGTAATGATGGTATCTATCGCCTGTTGACTCAGGATAATTCAGGGATATGGGAGTATACATGGGATAATACGGTTTGGAGTGGTCAGAAAATTGATGGACGCAGGGGACGTTCTTTTTTGTTTAGCGGAAAGACAAAAAGTGATGGGAAATCTTACACTTATAGTACGGATATTGATTCTGCTTTTCGTGAGTTTAGCTACGACTCTGAAATTTCAGGATATACATCTCAAAATATTGATGCAGCAACCGGTGCCACAGCACTTTTAGATATTGGTGTTGGCAGAAATGATGATACATTTCGGATTTATACGCCAAATTATGCAACCGGTGCTGTTTATGAAATTACCAATATATCTCCCTATGTTATTAATACTACTTTTTTAAAGGAAAATCAAGAAAATATATTTTTTATTAGAACAAGTGATAAAGGTCAAATTACAGTTGCTTCTGATAAATCAGAAAGGATAAAAATTAATATTATCTCATTAGATGGAAAATGCGTGTATCAAAATATACTTTTTCTGAACAGACAGTATACGTTCAATTCAAATTTAAAATGCGGTGTTTATATTGTTACAGTTGAATCAAAGCAAGAGCAAACAACAACAAAAATTGTGATTTACAATTAAATCTTTTAATTTTCTTAAATTTTAAATTCATTGCATATTGTCAATTTCAATATCGTATTTGTTTAAAAGTCCTGAAACTCCTTGTATAGAAAATTTAGCTTTTTTTATCCTGTTAATTTCCGGATTAATTGAGTAATAATATGAAGTGCGAAAATCAGCTTTTTCAATAATTGAATTATCAAATGTTGCATTGCTTAGATTGCAATTATCAAATTGTGAATTTGTAAGGTCGCACTCTGTAAAATCTACTTCTTGCAATTGAACATTTTTGAACATTGTTTTTTTAATTTTTCTCTTATAAAATGAAGAATGATTTAAAATACAATTTTCAAAACTAAAAGAAAGCCCGAATTCGTTGCAATTTTCAAAGTGCAATCCCAACATTTTGCAGTCTGTAAATTTAATGTCCCGGAATGCAGTTTTTGAAAGTTTAACTAAAGATAAATTACATCCTGAAAACTCGGATTGAATGAATTTATAATCCGACAAGTTGCAATCTGAAAAGTCGCAATTGAGAAAACGGCAGTTTTCATATTCCCCTGATATCAAAGGATTGCTTCTGCAGTCAATATTTAAAAATGTTTTTCCTTCAATGTATACTTTTTCCATGCTCATGTTTTTATTTGTTATTTATTGCTATATTATTGCAATATTTATCAATTCCAGTAGCTTTCAGGTTTCTTATAAATATACTTTTATGGAAAACAAATTTAATACATTTTAATCAAAATAAAAGAAAAGTGTTCGTATCCATTTTCACATTATTTCCGCTACATTGAAAAAATTTTCTACTCATAAACCCTATCTGTAAATTGAACCTCCACAAGATGTCCCATATCATTGGGCAGAGAAAAACATTAATTCATGTTGCAAGATGAAGAACATCTTGTTGCGCTGTACATCTGATACACATCATGTTTATAAGAAAGATTTTCAAATTTTATTTTTGCTATGATTTCTATTTATATTTTTGCTAAAATATAACAATATGCTGAACCAGATTATTGTGAAAATTTTGCCTTATCTGCCTGAAAAATTTGTATGGATTTTTTCTAAAAAATACGTTTCAGGAAAAACAAAAGAAGAAGCCCTACAAGTTTGTAAAGACCTTAATGCGCAGGGAATTAAATTCACATTAGATATTCTTGGGGAGTTCATCAAATCCTTGGATGAAGCTGAGAAAAATAAAAAAGAATATCTTGATTTAATAGAATATATTCAAAAATTCTCATTAGATGGAAATTTCTCATTAAAACCAACCATGTTTGGTCTTTTGCTGAATGAAAATATTTGTTATAATCATATTCGGGAAATTGTTCAAAAAGCAGTTTCTTTCAATAATTTTATTCGTATTGACATGGAAGATTCACAATGTACGGATAAAGAAATTTCACTTTTTCTAAAATTGAAAAAAGAGTTTCCATATAATGTTGGTTTGGTTTTGCAGGCTTATCTTAAACGTACAAAAAATGATATTGAAATGATGATGGATATCAACAACAAAAATAACCCGCTTAATTTTAGATTGTGTAAAGGAATATATATTGAGCCGGAACAAATTTCTTTTAAAAAATATAAAGAAATTAATGATAGTTATATCATAAATCTGGATTTCATGCTAAGGAATAATATTTATGTTGCCATTGCCACACACGATAAAACTCTTGTTGAATATGCTTACCAGTTAATAACAAAATATAATGTTCCTAAAAACATGTATGAATTTCAAATGCTATTTGGAGTAACGTTGAAATTAAGATCTTCAATTATTGAAAAAGGACATGTAATGAGGGTTTACGTACCCTATGGCACAAAATGGTTTTCTTATAGCATTCGGAGGTTGAAAGAAAATCCGAAAATGGCAGGAATGATTCTCAAAGCAATTTTATTTAAAAACCATGGTAAATAAATTGTAAAATCGCTCCACCTGTGCTGAGCGAAGTCGAAGTATGGAGCGATTCTACAATACAAAAAATGGTTTTTAAAATACCAAAAAAATATTTTTTAAATAAATTCATTATGTTTGTAAGAAAAAATTTAATACGGTCTATAATATGAAAACATTAAAACCAGAATTAATCTGGAAATATTTCTATGAAATATGCCAGGTGCCCCGCCCTTCAAAGAAAGAAGAAAAAATCATTAAATATCTTCTTGATTTTGGAAAACAACACAAACTCGAAACCAAAAAAGATGCAAAAGGAAATGTTTTGATTTGCAAACCTGCAACAAAGAAGTACGAGGGATTGCAATCCGTTATTTTACAAAGCCACATGGACATGGTTTGCGAAAGTCTGCATGGGGTTAAATACAATCAGGATAAGGATCCGATTATTCCTGTAATTGAAGGCGACTGGATGAAAGCAAAAGGAACAACGCTTGGTGCTGACGATGGCATTGGAATGGCCGCGCAACTTGCACTTCTTGCTTCCAATGATGTGGAACATGGCCCTATTGAATGTCTTTTTACGGTTGATGAAGAAACAGGACTTACTGGTGCAAAAGCATTGCAAAAAGGTTTTCTCAAAGGCAATATCTTATTGAACCTCGACTCAGAAGATGAAGGCGAAATTTTTATCGGATGCGCCGGCGGTTATGATACTTCTGCAAGTTTTGATTTCAAAAAAGAAAAATTATCCGCAGGATATTCTACGTTCACGCTTTCTGTTCTTGGCTTAAAAGGCGGTCATTCGGGAGATGAGATTCATAAAGGCCTGGGAAACTCCATTAAAATAATGAACCGGTTTTTATGGCATACAATTTTTTCATTGAAAGGAAAAATTTCAACAATAGATGCAGGAAACAAGCGCAACGCAATACCGCGCGAAGCTATTGTTTCGTTATCTGTTCCCGATAAAAATGTAAAGGCATTGCAGGATTTCTTTACGAAATTTGAAAAAGACGTTAGAACTGAAAACCAAGTGGTAGAGCCGACTTTAGTGCTGAAACTTGAGAAGGCAAAAAAAACTGCTTTTGTGATAGACAACAAAACAACAGATAAGCTTGTAAAAGCACTGTATGCTTGTCCGCATGGAGTAATTGCAATGAGTCAGGATATACCGGGATTGGTAGAAACCTCTACAAATCTTGCATCCGTAAAAATGGTAAAGAATCAGATTGTTGTAGCCACCAGCCAGAGAAGCTCTGTAGAATCTTCAAAATACGATATTGCAAACATGGTAGAAAGCGTATTTCTGCTTGCCGGAGCAGAAGCCAAACATTCCGACGGCTACCCGGGATGGGCGCCCGACACGAAATCAAAAATTCTTGCTATTTCAAAAGCTTCTTACAAGAGATTATTTAAGAAAGAACCCGTAATCCGCGCTATTCATGCAGGTTTAGAATGTGGATTATTTTTAGAAAAATATCCTACATTAGATATGATTTCATTTGGACCGACACTCCGTGGAGTTCACACACCCGATGAAAAAATTGAAATTCCAACAGTTCAGAAATTTTGGGATTTGATGCTTGATATTTTAAAAAATATTCCGAAAGCATAAAAAAAACATACAAATAGAAAAGGCGCAGAATCTGCGCCTTTTCTATTTGTATAAAACCTCTATTCATAATACTAAACGCAACATATAGCTCCTACTAACTGAACCATTTCAGGAGTACAAATTTCTACTTGCTGGGTTTCTTTCATAACATTGCACTGAAAACAATATGTTTCTCTTTCAGTTCTGTTACTTCTCCAATAACTGAGGCATGAATAAATCCTTTTTGATACAGCTCCAGTAGCATGGCTTGAACGTTTTGAGGCGGGCAGCACATCAGTATTCCACCGGAAGTCTGCGCATCCATCATCAGCATTTTGTGTTCAAAAGAAATGTCAGGAGTTACCTCTATATTATTTTCAACATACTCAAGGTTGCGAAAACATGCTCCGGGTAAACACGCTATTTTTGCCAGATCCTTTGCTCCATCAAACAGAGGGACTTTTTCAGGATTTATTTTAATGCAGACCTTACTCGCCATCGCAAGTTTCAAAGCATGACCGGCAAGACCAAAACCCGTTATATCTGTAGCAGATTTCACATTGTATTTTTGCATCAGGTCGGCAACAGTATTCAGTTGTTTCATACTTTCCAACACTGTCTGATAGTAACTCTGTGAAATCTCACCCAATCTTTTTCCAGCTAAAATAATTCCTGCTCCTATTGGTTTTGTAAGGATAAGAACATCTCCCGGACGCGCATTTGAATTTGTAATAATTTTTTCTGGATGTACTGTCCCTGTAACTGCCAAGCCATATTTAGGAATATCATCAACTATTGTATGTCCACCCATCATTACCCCACCTGCTTCAATTAATTTATCAATACCACCGTGTAAAATTTCTTTTAAAACGTCAAGAGGGATGCTGGCTGGAAACGCAACAATATTCATTGCTGTTAGAATTTTACCGCCCATTGCATATACATCGCTGAGCGCATTTGCTGCAGCTATTTGTCCGAATTCATACGGGTCAGAACAGACAGGTGGAAAAAAATCTGTAGTCTGTATCAACGCTAATTCATCATTAATTTTATATACGCCGGCATCATCGTGAGTTTCGATATCTACGAGTAAATTGGGATGTGGTGTTCCCGGAAGTCCCTTAAGAGTTTCAGATAATTTTCCGGCAGGAAGTTTAACAGAACATCCCCCGTATTCTATTGTGGACAACAAATCAAATGAACTCATATCTGATAAAATTGATGTATTATGTTATTTTGAATTAATATTTCAGAAATTATTTTAATATCAAATTTAGTGCTATCAATACGCATTGACATTCCGCAATCGCTTGAAATATTTTTCGGTGTAGGAATAATATCAAAACGTATACCCTGTTCCAGAAGAAGTTTCTCTGACTTCAATACCCAATGAACAGATTGAAATGTAATTATCTGAAACGCCATATTATGCAAAAATCACTTTTGAAGCCTTGGTCATACTATCAAGAATATCATACATATTTGAAACGATTCCAACTCCGAGCTCTCCTTTTTTATTATAATAATCAAGGCATGTACCGCAAACTAAAATAGTAACTCCCATATTTTCTATTTTACGCAAACTTTCTATTACAGGAGAATCTTTTAATGCTAAGAAAATACCGGAATTGAGAAAAATAATTTTTTTTGGTTTTAAATCAATATCAGGAAGCGTATTGATACAAGCTTTTATCAGAATCTCGCCTAATTCTTCTGCGCCATCTCCCATGCGGTTTCGCTTAACAGTTAAAACATAATCTGAGAGTTTAGTGCTATCTATGCTGCAAAAATCTTCAACATTTGTTTCTTCAGGTATAATGCCGGCTTTACGCACGAAAATAGTAAAAATATCGTCTTGTTTTTCTGTTGCAAATTCAATTTTATGCTCTTTTAAAAGCCGCACGACATTTTGGAATGAAGTTTCATTATTTAACAAAATTTGTAATGATTCATTTTCCGCTAGTTCAGCCAGAGCTTTTTTTGTCATGATAAGAGGGACAGGGCATAATTTGCCTCTTGCATCTACAGTTTTCATATCAGGTATTTTTTATTACTAAAATTTCCTTTAACGACTTTATAGTATAATCAATTTCTTCCTGTGTATTAAAATATCCAGGGCTAAAACGCAATGTTCCTTGCGGAAAAGTTCCTGCAGCTTTGTGCGCAAGCGGAGCACAATGCAATCCGGGTCGGGTCATAATTTCATAATCTTTATCTAATATTTCAGCAAATTTTGATGGAGTAATCAATGGAGAAGTAACAGAAATGACTGGTAACACTTCATTTTCCGAATCATATCCATGTATTTTTATTTCATCTATTTTCAAAAGATTATCAATAAAATATTTTGATATGTTGTGTGAATGCTGACGAATTTTATCAATACCCTCTGAAAAAATAAATTCCAATCCTGCTTTCAATCCTGCAATACCAACAGTATTTGGAGTTCCAGCTTCTAATTTATCAGGATAAAAATCCGGATGAAATTCAATTTCAGATTTACTACCAGAGCCTCCGTGAATGAATGTATCTATTTCGACATTTTTTCCAAAACATAAACCTCCAGTTCCAGATGGTCCGTAGAGCTTTTTATGACCCGTGAATGTAAGGATATCAATATGCTGCGCCTGCATGTCAATAGGAACAAAACCTGCTGTCTGCGCGGCATCTATCATGTATAATACAGAGTGAGTTTTGCAAATTGCTCCAATTTCTGCAATAGGTAATACTTTTCCTATAACATTCGAACCATGAATTGTCGCAACAATTTTAGTGTTAGGGCGAAAACTATTTTTCAGTTGTTCAATGTTAATATTTCCATTCTTATCGCAATCAATGATACTAAGGTCTATCAATCCGGATTGTTCTAAATGCTTTAAAGGGCGTAGGGTTGAATTATGTTCAAGATGACTGATAATTGCATGATCTCCCTTTTTTAAAATTCCTTTTAAAGCAATATTGCTTGCCAGCGTCGCATTTGCGGTAAAAATTACTTTTTCAGAAGCTTCTGCATTAAACATCTTTGCTATTAAATCCCTCGCATCATAAATAATATGAGCTGCCTGCAAAGACATACGATGCCCTGAGCGTCCAGGGCTTGCACCGCAATGAACCATATAATCAGTTATTGCTTCAACTACCGATTTCGGTTTTGGCCAGCTTGTAGCTGTATTGTCAAGATAAACCCGCATTGATTAGTTCCTTTCCTTTTTGTGTAATTATTATTTTTGTATTTGATTCTGCGTCATGTTGCACCAAAATTATTTTTTCATTTTCGAAAATATCAGTCAGTAAAGAACGAAGACTTTTTGTTCCGGGAATTATTTCTTTGTACTCTGCTATAACAATTCCTTCTTCTTTTTGTTTTAAAGCTTTTAATAATACAATTCTGAATTTGTCAAGTAAACTAGTATGAATATAATCACTGCCCGAAAATTTAATTTTACCTGAATTGGCAAGATAGTTTAAATACGTTTTGATTTTTGCTTTGGGAATACTCTGCAGCAAAGCTTTTTTCTCAATTTCTGATTGAATGGGTTTGCCTTCTTTATAATTCAGAATTTCATTTTCGATCCACTGAATTTCATTTTCAAACTTAGAATCAATTTGAGGAGTATGTCCCCATTTTATCCATGTTTTTTTACATTTATCAATCTGCTTGTTTGCATACATTTTCTGCAATAAAAGTTCGAGATACATTTTACCGCTTTTAACCTTGGAAAGGTCTAGTTTGCTAATTATCTCTCCTGACTCTAATCCTTCAGCAAATATTGCATTTTGCTTATGATGCAATTGAAGAATTTTTAAAATTTTTATCGTAAAAGCCTCGTCAAATTTAGTTGCAATCAAAATATCGTTATCGTTATTTTCATAGTGAAAAAACTGACAAGAATTATTTTGAATATTTGTTTTTAATTCATCTTTTTTCAAGCTTAATTTTTCTGCAAGCTCATCTATAAAGAAAGGTCTGAATTCGCGATTTAGAAGAAGGTTAATATTTTCATTGATATTGTTATCGCTAAGAATATTTACACTCAAATTTGCAAGAGTTTCAATAAGTTTTTCAGTACGCTTTCTGTGATGTAAAGGCGCTGCATCAATAATGTATCCTCCACCCAAAGTTATATCGCCGGATGTATTTCTAAGAATAAATTTATCACGATTCAAAAGAATTGCCGGTTGGCTGAGATGAAGCTGAACAAGGGCATCTTCTGCCGGCTGAACAACTTCTTTATTTAACAAATGCATGCGCGCCTGACATTCAAAAGTGCCTGAAATAATAATAATGTTTGACCACAATTCAAGAGCTGGAGCATTGTTAAAAAGAGATATAAATGCATCTGCCAGAATTGTTGTTTCAAGTTGTTTTTCACATAATAACATTCCGCGTTTAAAATCTTCATTTTTTAAACCTATCAGATTTATTGCAGCGCGGTCGCCCCGAACAACAGCATCAACGGGCTTTCCATGTCTTTCAATAGAACGGATTCTATTTTTTTGTTTATCACCAGGGAGAAGATAAACATCATTACCAAGTGAAATACCGCCGCTAAGTACCGAACCTGTTACTACACTTCCCATTCCTTTAACAGAAAAAATCCGGTCAATATATATGCGAAAAAGATTACCCTTTTCCTTTTCATCTAACAGTAAAATTGCATTTTCTAAAGCTGCAATAAGTTCATCTTTTCCCTTTCCTGTATGTGCTGAAACGCCAACAACAGGGATATTTTTTAGACTTGTTTTTTCGAGATATTCTGAAATCTCAAGCATTGCCATTTCTGCTAGTTCCTCATCTACAAGATCAATTTTTGTAAGGGCTACTACTCCATTTTTAATACCCAATGCAGTAATGATATTTAAATGTTCTATGGTTTGCGGCATCATACCGCTATCTGCTGCTATTACTAATAAGACAAGGTCAATTCCACAAGCACCTCCCACCATCGTGGTAATAAAATCTTTGTGACCTGGAACATCTATAATACCGCATGATTCACCCGATGGAAGTTCAATATGTGAAAAACCCAGATTAATTGTTATACCTCTTTCTTTTTCTTCTTTGTGGGTATCGCAGTCTATTCCTGTAAGCAATTTTATCAGCGATGTTTTTCCATGGTCAATATGTCCGGCTGTACCAATAATAACATGTTTCATGTTTTAAAGATGATTTTATTTTGCGGAAAAGAATTATGTATATCTATAATTGCTCTGGCAACAATTTCAATGTCTTCATCAAAAAGGGTCAATGCATCAAATAAAATAGTTCCTTTTTTTAATATTCCAAGAACAGGTGTAGAATGATTAAGAAGACCATAATACATCTTTTCTGCATACCCTGATTTCTCTTTGTTTGAAGATTGATTCCCTGTTAAAATAACAGCGCGGCTTTGATTGTATTTATCGGGCAACGAACCTCCGCCAATTTGCGGTTCATTGTCTATTACCGAACATTTCAAGCCTTTTTCAGATAAAAGAGTTGCCAGTTTATATGCAAGCACATCAATTTCTGAAGGCTTTTTTGATGCAAGCTTATGAACACTGTTCTTATCGAACAAAATATTTTCTTTTATATAATAAGAGCAGGTTGTTTCAAGTAATGCTATGGTAGTTTTGCAAACCCGCAAAGCACGCAACATCGGAGCTTTTTTTAGTTTATCTATGTATTGTTTTTTACCTGCAATGATCCCTGCCTGCGGACCACCTAACAGTTTATCCCCTGAAAAACAAATAAGATCAACGCCTGTTGCCAGTGCATCTTTTATATTCGGTTCGTTTTTAAAATTTGAATTATTAATGTTTCTCAGTAAGCCAGAACCTTGATCATACATAACAGGAATTCCTGCTTCTTTACCAAGATTGCAAAGATCTTTTAATTCCACATCTTCAGTAAATCCTGTTATTACATAGTTTGATTTATGCGCTTTGAAAAGCATCCTGATTTTACTTGTAATTGCATTCCGATAGTCATCAATTTTAGTTTTGTTGGTTGTCCCTACTTCCTTCATTATGCAATCCGATGCGGCCATGATTTCAGGCACACGAAACGAGCCTCCTATCTCAACCAGTTCTCCTCTGGATACGATTACCTCTTTTCTTTTAGCAAATGTATTCAGGCACAACATTACTGCTGCTGCAGCATTATTCACAACCAGCACATCTTCTGCTCCTGTTAAAAATTTCAGCAATTCTGAAAGATGGTCATTACGGCTTCCTCTGTTCCCATTTTGCAAATTAAATTCAAGATTATTGTACCCGCTTAGAACATCGAATACTTCAGCAAGAAGTTCTTTTCCGAAAGGAGCACGACCAAGATTCGTATGAATAACGATTCCTGTTGCATTGTAAACTTTACGTAAACTTTTCTTTGTAATGAGGCTTACAATTTCATTGACTTTTAGAAGTAAATCATCTAAAGAAGGAGAGGGATTTCCGTTTTTGATTTTTTCTCTGAAAAATTCCAGAGCATGCCTGATAGCAAAAGTAATGCTTTCTTTTCCGTATAGTTGAATCAGCCCGGCAAGTTCAGAATTGCGCAAAAGCTTGTCAACAGCTGGAAGGCTTTTAAGTGCCTCCTGTATTGTATTCATAATCTTTTACACATCTTATTTATAAATAATTAATTTGCAGAGAGAGCAGGAATCGAACCTGCCACAGCCGGTTTTATCCGTCTGCTACTGGTTTTGAAGACCAGTTGGAACACCAGATCCGTTCTCTCTATTTATTCACAAATATAAATTAAAATTTTTATTATTCAAGATTGATATAATGCTCAACACACAGCATTCCATTTTCAAATCAAATAATCAACATCCAGCAAAAACTATTCTCTATAGCAATTTTTTTGTTCAACAGTTTTAATGTATTCAATATATTCATCACGTACATTTAAGTTCTGATACCAGTTTTGATCGTTGAAGTCAACTGTTGTGAATTTTAAATTATTCAATAATTCAATTACCCTGCGCTTGTTATTTGCAATTATTTTTTCAGCTTCAGGTATAACACTATTTTTTTTATAGATAGCAAACAAAGGCTCGTGTTTATCTTCATCTTTAACAGGAATCACAATATCAACTTTACCCGAAATGCTGATCATATTATGAATAAGTTTCGTATTCATTATTGGAATATCACAGGCAGTCACAAAATTTATTTCATTCGAAGAAGACTTTAAACAAGAATAGATTCCCATTAATGGACCCTTGTCTTTTTCCTCGTCTGCAATAACTGAAAGATTTAAAAATTTATATTTTTCAGGATCATTTGCTCCTATGATAATCTCATCGAAATGATCTTCTAATTGCTTAACAATTGTTTCAATCAGGGTCAGACCATTTACCTTTAAAAAGCTTTTATCTTCACCCATCCGTGAACTTTTACCTCCTGCAAGGATAATTGCTGTCGCTTTTTCCTTAACTATCCAGGTTTGATTTTTTATTGAGACCCTTTCAGGTTCAAAATTCCAAGCCATATTATCGAATTCGATAATTTTATTTGCATAATTGATGACTTCCGCGCAACTTTCTTTGATCGTTTTATCTAAAAGATTTTTAATGACAATAAACAATGCCGGTTCAATTACTTTTCTCAATGAATTTGATTCGCAAACAGCAAGCGCATTCTCTGGAATATATTTTATCATTGCCTGAACTCCTTCTTCAAGTTTATCAACTCTGACTTTAAGCAGATAAACTTTATGCGCACCTGCAATCAGCATACGGCACGTATCTTTTGAAGGATTAAGTTCTGTTTCTTCAATTATTTCAAAATCTTTTTTTAACGAAGAGCAGATACCGCATCCGTTTCCTCCTCTCGGACAGTTTCCATGGCTTGGTTCAATTGCGACAACTTTGAATCCGATAATCTGATGCTTCTTTGACAGGCGCTGAATTAGACGGCAGGAGAATTCTGTTTTACCAGTATTTCTACCTGTAGAGCCAATAATTATCGCATTTGGTAACCTTATCATTATGTTTTGCAGAATTAAAAAAAGGTATTAAATAAAAAAAGCAAATACCCCGTTTCCGGAATATTTGCTTTTTAAAAAAATTAAATACTATTAAGCTTTTGTTTCAGCAAGAGATTTGTTGTTCAGCGTGAAAGCAATTAATACTCCAATTGACAGTAAAATAGCTCCAGTAACATAGGTATAAATTGCAGCATCTGCTTTATAATTATCTTTAATGAATGCAGCAATCTGAGGACCTACGATACCAGCAGCAGACCATGCAGTAAGGATTGTTCCATAAACTACAGGCATAAGTTTCGCTGTAAAAATATCACCCACAAATGATGGCATAGTACCGAAACCTCCACCGTAACAAAGTAACACGTAACAAACCATGATTCCGAACAAAATTGGATTTCCTACCCAGATTAAAAGTACGAATACAAGAACCTGTGATGCCAAAATCAAACGGAAAGCCTGAATTCTTCCAATTTTATCAGAAAGACCGCCCCAGAAGAAACGACCAATACCGTTAAACAAAGAGCTAACCGCAATAAGAGTTGCACCAGCAGCAGCTAAAGCAGCAGAGTCCATTCCAGGATCTGTCATTTTAAATAAATCCTGAATCATAGGAGACTGTAGACCGATAAACATAATACCAGCAGCAATGTTGAGGAAGAAAATAAGCCACATCCTGAAAAATTTGCTTGAAGTTACACAATCTTTTACAGTTAATTTATCAGCACTAGCCTGATTTGCTGCGCTAACAGTAGGAGGAGTAAAACCTTTAGGAACATAACCTGCAGGAGGGTTTTTTAATACTAAAGCAGCTGGAAGAGCAATACATAGTAAAATGCAACCAGCATACATAAATACTTTAACCAATTCTCCTTGTAATGTTGCCTTAATAGCTTCGTCCATTAATTTGCCATCAACAAAAGATTCTGCAGGAATAGCTTTAAAAATAGCATTAAAATTTCCCATTAATGCAGGAGCAATGAATTTCGACATAATCAAAGCACCAAGTCCGAATCCCATAACAACCATACCTGTAATGAACCCTTTTTTGTCGGGAAACCATTTTGCTGCAGTAGCAACAGGAGTAACATAACCAAGACCAAGTCCGCAACCTCCAATAACACCATAACCAATATATAATAGCACTACACTATTAATAGACATGGCTAATGATCCAATAAAATAACCGGATACGAATAAAATAGCACCTGAAATAGCTAATTTTCTAGGTCCTAATTTTGCAAGGTTCATACCACCCCAAGCAGCTGATAAGCCAAGGAAGCAGATTGCAAGACTAAAAATCCACATTACCTGAACATTTGACCAACCAAAAGCGGCCATGATTGGTTTCTGAAAAAAGCTCCACGCATAAACAGTTCCTAAAGCTAACTGAAGAACTGTTCCCATAATGGCAATAAGCCAACGATTTGTTTTTGTTTCCATCTGATTTTTATTTATTATTACTAATTAATTAATGAATAAAGATTAATAAAATTTATTTAATTAAAGATTCGAAATCTTTTCTGAATTTTGTAAGCATAACCTTAATAGGTGATGCATACGCTTCTCCTGTAGGGCAAAGTGTTTTTCCCTTGATATTATCACACAGCCAGAGAACTTTTTCAATATCTCCTTTTTCTCCTTTGCCTTTAAGAATATTATCTAGCAGATGAACAATCATTCCAGAACCCATACGACAAGGTGTACATTGACCGCAAGATTCATGATTGTAAAATTTTATAGTTCTAACGGCAATTTCAGGAATAGAGAATTCATCGCTGATAACCATTACGCCTCCGGAACCCAATGCTGTGCCAAAGTTAGCGCATGATTCATAATCCATTTTTAATCCTCCATTTTTCTCCAACTCTTCAGGTGTTAAAATCGGAACTGATAACCCACCAACAATAACTCCTTTGATTTTGCCCGTGTATCCACCCGCCATTTCAATTAATTCTTTATATGAAATTCCCATCGGACATTCATAAACACCGGGTTTTTTCACTGCACCGGAAACTCCAAATAATTTGAATCCGTATCCACCCTGTGAACCCCAAGCTTTAAAAGCATCTGCACCTTTATCAATAATGAAAGGTACACTGGCAAGCGACTCAACATTATTAACAATAGTAGGACAGTTGTATAAACCTTCAACTGCCGGAAATGGTGGTTTCATTCTTGGTAAACCGCGTTTCCCTTCGATAGATTCGATAAGTGCTGTTTCTTCGCCGCAAATGTAGGTTCCGGCTCCCTGATGAACAATGATATCAAGGTTTTTCAATTGTCCGTCAGCTTTTGCTTCTTCAATAGCTTTTTCAAGTATGTCGGCGATCCAACTAAATTCACCCCTGATATAAATAAATGATAAAGAACAACCAAGCGCATAAGCAGAAATAGCCATCCCTTCAATTAAAAGATGTGGGTCATAAGCCATAATCTGGCGATCTTTGAATGTTCCAGGTTCACCTTCGTCTGCATTACAAATTAAATAAACAGGTTTTTTGTTATCTTTTGGAATAAAACCCCATTTAACACCTGTAGGGAAACCAGCTCCTCCACGTCCACGAAGCATTGAATTCTTTACTTCAGCAATCACTTCTTCAGGCTTCAGTTTTAATGCTTTTGGCAAAACCTGATATCCGCCATTCTTTTTATAAACTTCAATAGATGTGGAATCTTTCACACCCATATTTTTCAAAAGAACATTGCATTTACTGCCCCAATTGTATTCAACAGGTAATTCGGGCATAATTCCCTTACGGAGAGAATCAATGAGCATATCTACTTTTTCAATAGTCATCAGCTCATAATATTTATCATTTACCTGAACTACAGGGCATGTTCCACAGGATGCAAGACACTCCACGTGACTGAGTGTGAATAATCCATCAGGAGTAGTTTCTCCATGTTTAATACCAAGTTTAGTGCTGATGTGATTGAAAATTTTTACAGCGCCCATTAATGTAGCAGGGATGTTTGTATCAACTTGTAAGTGGTATTTCCCAACTGATTTATCAATATTAAACATTGAATAATAAGTTGCAACACCATAAGCTCTCGAGTAAGATACGCCTATCAGATCAGCAATTTCTTCAACATGTTCTTTAGTAAGATTGTTGTTATTTGCTTTCTGAACAAGAGTGAGTGCGGGCATTATAGCAGATTCCTTTTTAGGATATTTTGCCATTAATTTTTCTATCTGAATTTTTATTTCTTCTTTCATAGCGCTCTGATTTTACAGGTTTTTAACAATTTTTTCAACTTTACAGGAGCATACTTTGTATTCCGGAATTTTTGCAACAGGGTCAAGTGCATCATTTGTGAGAATGTTTGCGGCACTTTCTGCAAAGTGGAATGGGATAAATACAATGCCCTCTTTGATTTTCTTTGTTACCAAAGCTGTAATTTCTATGCTGCCACGGGGTGAAGATACTTTAACTCTTTCTCCGTCTTTAATATTTAATTTAGCTGCATCATTTACATTAATTTCAATCATACCTGAAGGCATAATACCTTCAAGGACTTTTGATCTTCTTGTCATAGATCCAGTATGATAATGTTGAAGTAAACGACCTGTTGTTAAAACTAATGGATACTCCTTACTTGGATATTCCGCAGATGGTTTATACTCAATAGCTTTTAATAGACCAAGACCTCTAGAGAATTTGCCTCCATGAAGCACAGGTGTTCCAGGATGTTCTTCTGTTGGGCAAGGCCATCTTAATCCCGGAAGTTTTTGCAATCTTTCGTGAGAAATACCAGCATAAGAAGGAGTAAGTTTCCGGATTTCAGCCCATAAAGCTTCAACCGTTTCAGGAAAATCTTTACAACCCATACGTTTTGCTATTTCTGCAACAATCACATGATCATGTTTTGCATCTCCGGGGGGATTCAAGGCTTTATTTGTATATTGAACTCTTCTTTCAGTATTGGAAATAGTGCCATACTTTTCAGCGAATGCAGCAGCAGGAAGAACCACATCTGCTATTTGTGCTGTTTCTGTGAGGAAAATATCCTGAACAACGATGAAGTCAAGTTTTTCCATCTGGTGCTTCGCGTGTGTTTGATTGGGATCTGACATCATTGGATTCTCTCCGACAATGTACAATCCTTTAATCGAAGCACCTGCATTCTGAACCATTGTAGTTACAGTCTGTCCAACTTTATCATCCATATCTTCCAGTTTACAACCCCAGGCATCTGCAAATTTTTTGCGTGCATCTTCATTTGCAACAGGTTGGTATCCTGAAAATACATTGGGCAGTCCACCCATATCACAAGCGCCCTGTACGTTATTTTGCCCACGTAGCGGATTTACCCCTGTTCCTTCAACACCATAATTTCCAAGAATCATCTGTAAATTAGAGCAAGCCATTACGTTGTCAACACCATGTGAATGCTGCGTAATACCCATAGCATAAAAAATTGCTCCGCGGCCTGCAGTTGCATATAATTTTGCTGCTTCAAAAAGCTGTTCTTTAGATATGCCGCTTATTTCTTCCACTTTTTCGGGAGTATAGAATTCAAGGCTCTTTACATAATCATCCCAGCCTTCAGTTCTTTCTTTGATAAATTCTTTATTATGCCAGTCGTTTTTCACAATAATATGTTGTAATCCCATCAGCCATGCATTGTCTGAGCCTGGATTTTGTTTCATGTGTATATCGGCAAGTTTTGCCAAGCCAATATCACGTGGGTCAACAACAATTAATTTAACACCTTTTTCTTTAACGGCTTTTTTTATCATACCACCAAAAACAGGGTGGTTCCATGTTGTATTTGTTCCTGTAATAAGAATTACATTTGATTTATCGGCTTCCTGCATGCTGTTTGTCATAGCACCAGAACCTAACGTAGTTGCCAGTCCCGCAACTGTAGAGCTATGTCACAGTCGGGCGCAATGGTCGATGTTGTTGGTACCAACAACCCCCCTTGCGAATCTCATTACAGAATAATTCTCTTCATTTGTAACTCTGGCAGAAGTGAAAAAGCCAAGTGCTCCTGCGCCATGTTTTGCTTTTATATCTGAAAATTTAGAAGCTACCAAATCCAAAGCCTCATCCCAGCTTGCTTCTTCCAGTTTTCCGTTTTTGCGGATTAAAGGAGTTTTAAGCCTGTCTTCACGGTTAAGAAAATCAAAACCGAAACGACCTTTAACACAAAGCATTCCTTTGTTGGTTTGTTGTTCCCAGTTTTCTTCTGTACCCAAAGAATATACATATTTATTATCTTTAGTATACATATCAATAGAACAACCAACACCGCAATAAGTACAAATAACTTTTGTTTTATCAAGAGTCCAGTGCTGTCCAATACCTTTTGCATTTTTAAAAGTTAATGCTCCAACCGGACAGACCTGAGCGCACTCGCCACATTGAACGCATGATGATTCACCCATTGGTTTGTCATCATCGCAAATAACGCGCATATCTCCCGAACGCCATCCAAAATCAAGCACTTCGTGCATAACATTATGATTGCAAGCGCGAACGCATCTGCCACATTGAATACATTTATTTGGATTACGGATTATTCCTTCAGAAGATTCGTCCAATGCCATTGTAGCATGTTCAATAGGGAAATGAGGACGTTCAATACCACAATGATAAGCCATATCCTGTAATTCACAATTTCCATTGCGTTCGCATGAAATACAATTATGCTCACCATTAGATAAATGCATTTCAACAATCATTTTCCGCAGATCGAGAATTGCTGGTGTGTTGGTGTTTATAACCATACCATCGTTGGCTGGCAAAGCGCAACTTTCTTTAAGTGCCATCAAACCTTCTACCTGAACAAGGCATGCACGGCATTTTCCTGCTTTTCCCGTACGGGCATGATAGCAGAGTGTGGGAATATAGAAGTTGTTCTCGCGGGCAACTTCCAGAACTGTCTTTCCTTTGACAGTTTCAATTTTCTTCCCATCAATGGTTAAACTTATTTTATTCTCCATATATAAAGTGTGTTAAATTATTTTTAAACTTAAGCAATGATGATAAAAATGTTTCGTTTTAAAATTTCTAGTTTATTATTATACTGACATTTAAAAATTATGATTTTTCCACAAAAAGAACAAAGAAAATCTTTGCCCTGCTTAATTCTTATGCTATAAAACATATCAATATATGTTATACATCTGTTTTTTCGTGCATTATAATTCCAAAATTATTAGATTTCAGGTACTTATAAGCATATATTCTTAAAAAATGAGAAATTAATATGACTTCCATTCTGATTAATTTCTAAAATAAAATAATATTTTTTACGAAGTGGAGAATAATTGAAAAAAAAACTCAGAAAAAAGAAAGAAGTCATCTTTGTTTTTAAATTTTTCTATATTTGTTTTTTGCTCTGAAATATGAAAAAAACGATTTTAATAACAGGATCAGAAGGTCAGCTCGGAAAAGAAATACAAAAAATATCTGAGCAAAATCCATTTTCTGCATATAATTTTATTTTTACGGATATTATTTCTTCCGGAACAAACAATAAAATTCTTGATATAACAGACCAAAATGCTGTTAACAAATTGTTTGCTTCTGAAAAAATTGATTATGTTATAAATTGTGCGGCATACACGGCAGTTGATAAAGCCGAAGAGGAAAAAGAAAAGGCATTTCTTATTAATGCAACAGCTCCTGCAATATTAGCGGAATGCTCATCTATTTATAACGCTAAAATAATTCATTTCTCTACAGATTATGTTTATGACGGAACAAACTCAATTCCCTATAAAGAAACGGATTCGGTAAATCCACAATCAGCTTATGGAAAAACAAAATTATCTGGAGAGAAAGCCGTAATCCAAGTCTGTAGTGATTCTATAATCATAAGAACCTCTTGGCTGTACTCCGCTTTTGGAAATAATTTTATTAAAACAATTTTAAAATATGGAAAAGAAAGAGGAGCTCTAAACGTTGTATTTGATCAAATCGGAACACCTACTTATGCAAAAGATTTGGCTGTGGCAGTTCTAAAAATAATTGATGAAACAGAAAATGACAACAACAAATTTATTCCGGGCATCTATCATTTTTCAAATGAAGGAGTATGCAGTTGGTACGATTTTGCGCAAACAATAATAAAATTATCAGGTATTTCCTGCAATATTATACCTGTTGAAACAAAAGATTATCCTCTGCCTGCAAAGCGTCCGGCATACAGCGTTCTGAATAAAGAAAAAATAAAAAAAACATTTAATATTGAAATACCCTATTGGCAGGATGGTGTTGAAGATTGTTTGAAAAACATCATAAAATAAAAATGTTAAAAAATAGAATAAATAATATCATTATTGTCCTACAAAAAAACAGGGCGCTCCTATCTACGGAGCTTTACTTATGGATATTTATTCGTTTTATAAACAGTTCACTCCTCCGGAGTTCCTTTATTTTTAAGACACGCCTGCCTGCCTCAATGGCTTGAGTACGGCTGGCAGGTAGTGTCGTACTGTTTATAAAAAAAAAATAAAAAAAATATGGAAGCTCCGTAGGAGCGCCCTGTTTATAATACGAGCTGTAATGAAAAGGTTAAGCTACATAACAAGATTTTGTCGGACAATAGTGAAATAAAAAATAAACAATTATGAATAATACAGATATTTTTAAAAAAGTAAAAGAAAAAGCGCAACAGTGGCTTCATGGAACTTATGATGAAGAAACAAAAAAACAAGTGCATCATCTTTTAGAAAATGATGAGCAAGGACTGGTTGAAGCATTCTATCAGAACCTTGAATTTGGCACTGGTGGCTTGCGCGGCATTATGGGTGTTGGAACAAACCGCATGAATATATATACGGTTGCCATGGCAACACAAGGTTTGTGCAATTATATAAAAAAACAATTTACCAATACAGATATAAAAGTTGCCGTTGCTTACGACAGTCGCAATAATAGCAAGCTGTTTGCTGAAACAACTGCCAATGTATTTTCTGCAAATGGTATCAAGGTATACCTTTTTGACGAGCTCCGCCCTACCCCCGAGCTGTCATTTGCAATTCGTCATTTCGGATGTAAAAGCGGCGTTGTCGTTACAGCCTCCCATAATCCAAAAGAATACAATGGTTATAAAACATACTGGAATGATGGCGGACAAATAATAGCGCCACATGATAAAAATATCATTGAAGAAGTGCAGAAAATCACATCACCGGACGAAGTAAAAATGATCGGCAATAAAGATTTAATTGAAATTATTGGAGATGAATTTGACACAATATACCTTGCCAAAATAAAAGAATTGTCATTATCTCCTGAAATTATTCAGAGGCACAAAGATTTAAAAATTGTATATACCCCATTGCATGGAACAGGAGTTAAGCTTGTCCCTGAAATTCTGAAATTGTATGGTTTCACAAATATTATTACTGTACCGGAACAAATGATTAGCGATGGAAATTTTCCAACGGTTAAATCTCCGAACCCGGAAGTTTCCGCTGCGCTGGCAATGGCTATAGCAAAAGCAAATGAAACAGGCGCAGACTTAGTAATGGCTACCGATCCCGATGCTGACCGTGTAGGCATTGCTGTAAGAAATAATAAAGGAGAATTTATTTTATTGAACGGAAATCAGACAGGAGCTGTATTATTTAATTATATTGTATCCAAATGGTCTGAAAATGGCAAGTTACAAGGAAAAGAATTTATTGTAAAAACAATTGTTACAACAGAACTACTCGTAGACATAGCAAATAAATATAAAATTGAATATTACGATGTATTGACCGGATTCAAATATATTGCAGATATTATTTTACAGAATGAAGGCAAAAAACAATTTATTTGCGGAGGAGAAGAGAGCTATGGATATCTTGCAGGCGATTTTGTAAGGGACAAAGATGCGATTATTGCCTGTGCATTAATTGCAGAAATGGCTGCTGTTGCTAAAGATAAAAGGAAATCTGTTTTTGAATTATTACTTGACATTTATGTAGAATATGGTTTTTATAAAGAATATCTTGTTAATGTAGAAAAACATGGAAAATCAGGCGCGGAAGAAATTCAGAAAATGATGAACGATTACAGAAATAATCCTCCTGTTGAAATAATGGGAAGCAAAGTAGTTCGCATTGCCGATTATCAGCTTCGAAAAGAATTTGACAAAGTAAAAGAAACTGAAAAAAATATTGATTTGCCCAAATCAAATGTCTTGCAATTTTTTCTTGAAGATGGAACAAAAATATCAATACGACCTTCCGGAACAGAGCCCAAAATAAAATTTTACTTTGGCTTAAAAGAAAATCTTGCATCACGCGATCATTATGAGCAAATAAAAAACAAGCTCGATAGCAAGTTTGAAAAGCTTATCCATACATTAAATCTGAAATAAAATTATTGAAAAAGTGAGAAGTGTTTTTCTGATATATTTTTTATTTCTATTTCTGAGTTTTTATCCGGAGTTTTCTTTTTCTAAAAATGATAAAGACAGCATAGGTAATAAACTTTCAAAAGTTACAGATATTGAAAAAATAAAAATATTAAACAATCTGGCAGAAAAGTATCTTAACATTGCTCCTGACAACAGTATTTATTTTGCTAAAATTGCCCTTAAAACCCAACGTAGAGCTTCTTCTTATAAATATAAATCCTTATCATTTAATTTAATCGGAGATGGTTATAAAGCAGCGGGCAATAATATCGAGGCACTAAATTTTTATCAAAAAGCGCTTATTGCGGCTCATAAATACGGAACAAAAGAAGATATTGCCAAAACGCTGAATAATATTGGAGTAATTTACAGGCTTTTTACAGATTATAACAGGTCTTTGGAATATCACAAAGAAGCACTTGAATTGTACAAAGAAACAAATTTTCACAAAGGCATCGCCCAATCTTATAATTATAGCGGGATTGTGTACAGGAATTTAAATCAGACAAAACTTGCAATGAAATATTATAATGATGCATATCAATTAAGCATTCATTATAATATTAAGGATGAGGAAGCTTTTTCATTACTAAATTTGGGAAACATTTACTGGTATTCTGAAAATTATTCTGACGCACTTTTGTATTATGAGCGAGCGCTTTTTATTTTCGAGAAACTTCAAAATTATTCTGAGATATCAGCAGTACTAAATAATATTGGAAATGTCAAACGTGAGCTTGGTAACTTGCAGGAGGCAATGGAATATTTAATAAAATCATTTCGGCTTGCAGAAAAATATTACGACAGAAATCAACTGGCTGTTACATTACGAAATATTGGTAAAACATTTCAGAAGCAGGAAAAATCAGATTCTGCGCTATATTATTATAAACTAAGTCTTAATTTTTCGCTTGATAATGATTTAAAAAGATATATTCAGGATAATTATCAAAGCATTGCTGAAATTTATAATATTTCAGGATTAAAAAACGAAGCAATTAAATATCTGAAGCTTTACATTGAGACGCGGGAAAAAAATCTGAAAGATGAAAAATCTCAGTCTGTTTTAAATTTACAATATAAATTTGAATTAGACAAAAAAGAAGATGAACTGAAAAACTTAAATCTGTATAAAAATCAGATTCTTTTATATATTGTATTATTATTTACCCTGTTTATTTCAATAATTGCAATTATAATTTACCGCTCTTATATCAATAAAAAAAGATATGTTTTACTTCTTGAAAATGAAGTCAGGGATAGAAAAAAAGCAGAGCAATTACTCTCAGAAAGCGAAGAACGCTTTCGTACGCTTGCCGATCTTCTTCCCGAAACTATTTATGAATCTAATGAAAACGGAATTTTTACCTATGTAAATAAAACTGGATATAAATTATTTGGATATGAAGAAGAAGACCTTTCCAAGGGACTTTCCATTTTGGATGCAATTGCGCCTTTTGACAGATTAAGGGCATTAGACAACCGAAACAGAACCGTATCAGGAGAAAAAACACAACGCGTTGAATACACGATGATCAAAAACGATGGCTCTTTTTTCCCTGCGCTTATACACACAAGTCCTGTAATTATTAATGGAATTACAAAGGGAACCAGAGGCATTGTTGTTAATATTTCAGAGCAAAAAAAGAAAGAAGAAGAAATTCAAATACTCTATGAACAATCCCAATCCTTAAACAATGAACTGCTTGAACGTGAAAAAGAATTACAGGATGCACTGAAGCTAACAGAAAAATTATATGAAAAAATATCCGCATCTGAAGCAAATCTTATTGCAGTCTTTAACAGCTCATTAATTTCGTATGTTTTAATCAGCCTTGATTTAAGAATCATTTCCTTTAATAATGCTGCAAAGAGCCTTATAAAAGAAGTTTTTGATAAAGACATCGCAGCAACAGAAAACTCTGTTGAAATATTGCCATTGGAATATCTTGATACTTTCAAGAAAAATATGAACCTTGCCGCAAAGGGAGAAACAATAAGGTTAGAAAGATCTTATTGTTTAGCTGGAAAAAACTATTGGTTCGACATGATTTTTGCTCCCGCTTATGATATTGAAAAAAAATTAGCTGGTATTTCTTTTTCATTTATTGATATTACGACTCGTAAAAAAATTGAGCTTGCACTTAAAGAAAATGAAGAGAAATACAGGCTTCTGATTGAGCAGGCTGTAGATGGAATTATTGTAGGAAATATTGAAGGAAAAATTATTATTGCAAATTCTGGTATTGCTAATATTTCAGGCTATTCAATAAATGAATTGCTTGAGAAAAACTTCAACGACATTTTTATTTTCAGCAAAAAAAATACTGAAAATTTTTATCCACTCAATATAGAACCTGACGAAATACTATTACTTCAAGGGAGTCTTCTTTGTTCATCTTCTGAAATCAGACCTGTGGAAGTTAACTTAAAACGAATGCATGATAACACTTTTCAAGCATTTATCAGAGACTTAACTGAGAGAAAACTTACCGATGATAAACTCAGGGAAATGCAACGATCTATTTCGACTTTAACAGAAAATTTATCCGGTATGGCTTATCGTTGTTTGAATGATAAAAACCGAACCATAGAAGTTGTAAGTAAAGGAGCCAAATCGCTTACCGGATATGCTGCAGATGATTTCATCCAAAATAAAGTTGTTTCGTATAATAATATAATATATGATGAGGACAGGCAAAAAGTAAGAGATATTACGAATAAAGCGATTGAGCTCAATATAGGTTATCAGATATCCTACAGAATTATTACTGCAGGTAATGAAATAAAATGGGTTTGGGAACAAGGATGCGCTGTTTTCAATTCAGATGGGAAAGTAGTGGCTTTAGAGGGTTATATTTCTGATATTACAGAGAAAAAAATGATGGAAGAAGCCCTGATAAAAAGCGAAGAACGTTTCAGAATGCTTGTAGAAAATCAGGGAGAAGGAGTTGTTATAATTGACAAAGATGAATTATTTACTTTTGTGAATCCCGCTGCAGAAGAGCTATTTGGGCTACCTCAGGGGTTGTTAATCGGTATGTCTCTGAAAGAATTTGTAGATGAAAAACAGTTTGCAAAAATAAAATCAGAAACAAAGCTGCGTAAACTCGGAAGAAAAAGTACTTATGAAATTACTCTGAAAAGAAAAGACAAACAAATACGCCACATTCTTGCTACGGTTACACCTTACTTTTCTGAATCAAAACAATTTATTGGTTCCTTGAATATATTCACAGATATTACCCATAGAAAAATTGCAGAAGAAAAATTAAAAAACAGCGAACAACGCTTACAATACGCGCTTGATGCAACCAGTGATGGAATATGGGATTATAATCCTCAATTGAATTCAATGGATTATCTGAGCTCAAGGTTTTATACAATGCTGGGCTTTGAGCCGAATGAATTTAAAATTGATTTTTTAAAATTATTGGAGCTAATACACGAAAAAGATAGAACTGTTTTTAAATCTGCGCTCAGCTCCTATCTTAAAAATAAAACGCATATTTTTTTCTGTGAATTCCGTATGAAATCAAAAACGGAAAAATATATATGGATAAATTCGCGGGGTAAGGCTGTGGCATGGAATGAAAAGGGAAACATTACGCGTATTGTAGGAACTAATATTGATATTTCTGAAAGAAAAGCTTATGAAGAAACATTGATAGAAAGCGAAGCCAAATTTCGAGCCGCTTTTGAAAATGTTAATTACGGTAAAGCCATCATTTCATTAGAAGGTAAATTTATTAAATGCAATCCTGCTATATCAAAAATATTAGGTTATTCGGAAAAAGAACTTGAAACTTTACGTTTTTCAGACATCACATATAAAGATGATGTAAGCACAAATGTTCAAGTTTTTAAAGATATGCTGAAAGGGAAACTTGATTATATTTCTTTTGAAAAACGATATATTACCAAGAGCAGAACAATTATTCTTGCGTTATTAGATGTTTCTATCATAAAAAATAAAAACGGAGAACCCATCTATTTTGTTACACATATTCAGGATATCACTCATAAAAAAATTGCAGAAGAAGCACTGCGTGAAAGTGAAGAAAAATTTAAGCTGCTTGCTGAAAAAACCACCGATATTATCTGGACTTTTGATTTATCTCTTAACCTTACCTACCTGAACCCTGCAATAAAAAAACAGCTTGGATTTACTGTAAGCGAATATATGAATTTAACAGATGAAGAAAAATATCCTCCTGAATCAAAAAAAATTATTAATTCAATTTTTGATAATGAAATACAAAAAATTAATAAAGGAATACAACCCGGAAAAAATTATTCTGTAGTTTTTGAAATACAATTATATCATAAAAATGGAACTTTAATCTGGGGTGAAATTAATTTTACATTTTTATATAATGAATCAGATGTTGTTTATGGAATACATGGAATTACAAGAAATGTTACGGAAAGAAAACGCGTTGAAGAAGCGATGCGGAAAAGTGAAGAGCGCCTGAAATTAGCTCTTGATGCTGCAAACGATGGCTTATGGGATATCAACCTGAAAAGCAAATATGTGAATTATTATAGTCCGCGCTGGTACGCAATGCTCAATTATGACCCCTACGAATTTCCAATGGATTACACAAGTTGGATAGACCTTATCCACCCTGAAGACAAACAATTTGTATTGCAGGCTTTTTCATCCTATTCAAAATCTGTTATAAATGTTTTTTCGGTAGAATACCGAATGAAAAGTAAAAACGGAAACTATAAATGGATTCTTTCCAGAGGTAAACAGGTAGAGACAGACGACGAAGGTGAAATTACAAGAATGATAGGAACCCACATTGACATTTCAGAAAGAAAAGAAGCAGAAGATGCTTTGCTGAAAAGCCGAAAAAAATATATGGATCTTACCGAGTTTTTACCTCAAAGCGTCTTTGAATGCGATACAGAAGGTAATCTTATTTTTGCAAACCGTCAGGCATTTTTAAGTTTCGGATATAACAAAGAAGATTTTGAAAAAGGGCTTAATGTAATACAAATGATTGCTCCAAAAGATAAAAAAAGAGCTTTTCAAAATTTCAAAAAAAATATTGAAACCGATTCTTTTCAACCCAATGAATACTTAATGATAAAAAAAGACGGTTCATTTTTTCCTGCTATAATTTATTCCATATCATCTATTCTTGATTCAAATACACGTGGTGTGAGGGGAATAATTGTTGATATAACTGAAAGAAAACTCGTAGAAGAACAATTGATTGCCGCCAAAGAAAAAGCAGAAGAATCAGACAGCCTCAAATCAGCTTTTCTTGCTAATATGAGCCACGAAATTCGTACTCCTATGAATGCGATACTGGGCTTTACCGAACTTTTAAAAACCACCGAATTATCAGAAGAAAAAAGACACAATTTTATTGATATTATAAGCAAAAGGGGAAAAGATTTACTGAATATTATTAATGATATTATTGATATATCAAAAATTGAATCAAAACAATTAAAAATAAATAAAGTTAAATGTTATCTCAATAATGTTATTAAAGAACTTTATACCTTTTTTGAAAGTGATTTGGCTTTCAAAGAAAAAAAATCGCTTAAGCTTAAATATAAAATGGCGTTGTCTGATACGGAATGTCTAATACTTGCTGACGATTTGAGAATTAAACAGATTTTAACAAACCTTCTCGGAAATGCAGTAAAGTTTACATCAAAAGGATTTATCGAATTTGGTTACACAATTAAAAATATCGAAATATTATTTTATGTTAAGGACACAGGTATTGGCATTCCTGAAGAAAAACAATCCATGATTTTTGATCGTTTCAGACAGGCAGATGACAGTACATCAAGACAATTTGGAGGAACAGGGCTTGGGCTTGCAATTTCAAAAAGCCTTAGTGAAATGATGGGAGGGAAAATATGGGTTGAATCAACATTCGGAAAAGGCTCCATATTTTATTTTACACTGCCCTATACCCCTGTGCGTTTTTCTGTTGATATTGCAACCGAAACAACAGCTCCTAACGTAAGATTTAACTGGTCTGATAAAACGATTCTTATTGCAGAAGACGATAAAGTCAACTTTTTATATCTTTCAACATTACTAAAAAGAACAAAAGTAAAAATAATTCACGCATTGAATGGTGAAATTGCAGTAAAAGCCTGCCGCGATATTCCTGAAATCAATCTTGTTTTGATGGATGTACAAATGCCGGTAATGAATGGATTTGAAGCAACAAAGCTGATAAAAAAGAACAGACCCGCACTTCCTGTTATTGCGCAAACTGCTTATGCCATGAAAGAAGATAAAGTTAAATGTACAAATGCCGGCTGTAATGATTTTGTTGCAAAACCAATTAAAATAGACAATCTACTGGCTGTTATTGAAAAATACTTTAATTGATTCTGCCTCCAAAGATCGCTTGAAAAAATGGGTATTCCTTTTGACCCGGAAAAAAAATATTTAGATTTGCACGGAAATTTTATTGGAAAATCATTGATTCCGGAAAGTTTAGGATGCTCTTGTTAAAGATGAATTTAGATTATTCAAAATATATTATCTGAAAGCCAGAAGCCATTCGAAACCATAAAAAAATAAAAAAATAATGAGCAAAAATGTAATAATAATAGGTGGCGGCATAGCAGGGATGGAGTCAGCAGCCTATCTTGCAGCAATGGGATACAATGTTACCATTCTTGAAAAAGAAGGCAGACTGGGAGGCAATTTGCTGAAGTGGGAACGACTTTTTCCTACAAAAAGAATGGGCAGCGAGGTACTTGAATTCCTTAGCCAGGGAGTAAGTGAAGATGTCAGTATTATTTACCATGCAGATATTGAAAAAATTGATAAAAAAGATAAAACTTTCATTGTACATCTTTCAAAAGGAGCTTCACTCAGAGCCGATGCCCTGCTTATAGCAACAGGTTTTGACACATTTCCCGCAGAAAAAAAAGAAGAATACGGATATGGAATTTACAATAATGTTATCACATCCCCTGATTTGGAATCATTATTTTTATCAGGAAAAGAAATAAAAACAGCATCGGGAAAAAAGCCACATCGTATTGGCTTTGTACACTGTGTAGGCTCACGCGACGAAAAAGTCGGCAATATTTATTGTTCTAAAGTTTGTTGCGTTACGGGAGTAAAACAATCAATCGAAATAAAAGAAAAATTTCCGCAATCTGAGGTCTATTGCTTTTACATGGACATGCGTATGTATGGCGTTAACTTTGAAGAATTATACAAAGAAGCGCAGGAAAAATGGGGTGTCTATTTCATCAGGGGACGACTTTCAGAAGCATGTGAAAATGCCGACGGCAGCATTGTTGTTAAAGTTGAAGATACACTTGCTGGAAAACCTTTAAAAATGACAGTAGATTTATTAGTATTGCTTGTTGGCTTTGTACCTTCTGAAGGAACAAAAAAAATAGGACAAATGCTTAACCTTGAATTAGACTCAAATCGTTTTCTAAAACCCGCGGATGAACATACAATGACCAATGTAAGCAGCATTCCAGGAATTTTTCTCGCTGGAACTTGTACATCGCCAAGAACCATTACAAATACAATTATGGATGCCCGTTCTGCAGCAGCAACAGTGGCAAGCTATCTCGAAGGATATGATATTGAAAAAAGAGTTAGAAATAAAATATAGGTTTGGTATATGGTATGTGGATTGGGGTTGTGGATTGTAAATACGTTGCATGCAACGTATCCACATGACAACATCATCAACATCAACATCAACCACATGCCAACAACAACAACAACATCCATATAACAACAAAAAAAATGTTTCATCAAAATAAAAAATGAAAAAAGACTTCGGATACAGTATAAACAAAGACCGTCAGATAGATTTCGACAAAACCGATAAATGGATTTACGAATATCTGAAAAAACACGAACCTACGTTTAAACTGTGTATTGGCTGCGGTAGTTGCACTGCAACCTGTTCTGCCGGAAATTTTACAGATTTCAATCTGCGCCGTCTTTTTACGCTGATTCACCGTGGATACAAATTAGATATGAAAGATGAAATAACAAAATGTATGCTTTGTGGGAAGTGCATTCTTGTTTGCCCGAGAGGTGTAAATACACGAAATATTATTTTAAAAATTAATGAAGTTATTGAAAACAGAAAACGGAAAAAATGAATTTTGACCCCTTTGTCATACCATTTCTAATAGGACTTGCAACTTTAATAATTGTATTAAGCTACAAATACATTCGTTGGTTTATAAAGCTATCCGGCGAACATAAATTAAAACTGTTGCGCTGGATTTTCAGCCATAAAATAATTCTCGCTTTAAAAGAAATTTTCCTTGAAAGCCTTTTGCACAGAAAAATTTTCAGAAGAAATCTTTTATTAGGATACATGCATGCAAGCATTGCACTTGGCTGGGCATTGCTTATTGTTGCAGGCAATTTAGAAGCAAAACTGCACAGCGGCAAGGTTTTTAACATGCCCTATGATCCAATCTTTCTCAAATTTTTTGTTCACGAACGAAGCAACATTCCTATTGCAACATTCTATACTTTTGTTATGGATTTTTTGCTTCTGATGATTTTGATTGGTGTAGGACTTGCCATTTACAAAAGAATAAAATCCAGACTATTCGGAATGAAGCGGACAACACGTTTAAAAATATTTGACAAAGTTGGGCTTTATACAATATGGCTGATTTTTCCGATGCGGTTTCTGGCTGAAAGCTTCACTTCTGGTCAGTATGGAACAGGAGGGTTTCTGACAGGTAATGCAGGAAATTTTTTCGCCACTTTTTTACCGGTTGAATATTTATCTTATGGTGCCTGGTGGGGCTACTCCACTGTGCTCGGTACGTTTTTAATAGTACTTCCCTTTTCCCGTTATATGCACATACCAACTGAAATTTGCCTTATTGCTCTCAGAAATTTTGGGATTAAAACCAATAAAATTTACGATGGAATTACAGAATTTGAAGTCAACTCCTGCCCCCGTTGCGGAATATGTATTGATGTTTGCCAGTTAAATGAAGTTAAGATAAACGATATTCAGGCAGTTTATTTTTTACAGAAAACGCGCGAACATGTAAAAGACGAACACAAAGCATTTAATTGCCTTCTTTGCGGAAGATGCGAAAATGTTTGCCCGGTTGGAATTGAAGTGAATGCTATAAGAATAACAAAACGCAAACAACTTGTTTTTGACAATGCAAATGCTTTTAATTATCTTAATGGCGCAACAGTTAAAAAAGCAGATGTAATATACTTTGCAGGGTGCATGACGCATTTAACTCCTGCAATAAAATTTGCTATGTGCAGCATTTTAGACACAGCTGGAATTAACTATAATTTTATTGATAAAGATGGTTCAATTTGCTGTGGAAGACCTTTGCTCATGGCAGGGAAAATTGATTCTGCGCTAAGTCTTATTAAAAAGAATAAACAGCAGATAACAGAATCGGGTGCTACTACGCTTGTTACTTCCTGCCCTATTTGCTATAAAATTTTTAAAGATGAATATAAATTATCCATAAATGTACTGCACCATTCGCAATATATTTTACAACTTATCAGAGAAAATAAAATTCAGGTTGATGCTTCAAACCTTAAAACGGTTTATCACGACCCCTGCGAACTTGGCAGGGGTTCTGGGATTTATAACGAACCAAGACAATTATTGCAAAATGTAAGCAATCTCATTTCAATAAAAAAAGAAAAAGAAGACAGTTTGTGCTGCGGAGGCAGTCTTGGTAATTTTAAACTTTCTGTTTCAGAAAAATTACAGATTTCATCAAATGTTATAAAAGAATTTGAGTTGTATACTCCGGATATGATAGTTACCGCCTGCCCTTTGTGTAAAAAAACATTCAGCCGGGTTAGTGCTATTCCCGTAAAGGATATTGCAGAACTTACATTTACTGCTATGCGAAAAAAATATAAAATCAATACTGAATTACAAAGAAAACAGCCTAAGGAATCAGAAATGATTTCAGGTTGATATTTTATGTATTCTAATTTTCATACCTGTATTGTTACTGAAACAATTTAAAAGGGTAAAAACATCCAAAATATTATGGTATAAAACAGATTTTTAAGTTTTTATTAATGATTATTTTTTATATTTTTACAGCCGGAGAGATAATTTAATTTTAAAAATCTAATAATACATAATTATGACAATAGCAGAATACAAACAAACCCTGACAATGGCAATCGGCAATGAAGTTGAAGCCTATGATTTTTATAAAAGCGCCGCGCAGAAATCAAAAAGCGAAAACCTGAAGGCAACGTTCAATGAATTGGCAGATGAAGAAATGAAACATAAAAAAACGCTTGAAGCTTTTCTGAATAATGAAGCAAAACAAATGCATTTTCAAGAAGCCGCAGATTATAAAATTTCAGAATCTGTTTATTTACCAGTGCTTACAGCCGAAATGTCTTTTGCAGACGGAATAGCTCTTGCCATGAAAAAAGAAGAGGAAGCTATGAATATGTATAACAAATTCGCTGAAGCAAGTACAGAAACTGCGCAAAGAGATATGTTCATTCAATTGGCAAAAATGGAACAGGGACATAAAGCAAAATTAGAAGAATTGTATTCAAATACTGCTTATACAGAAGTTTGGTAAGCAATATTCTTATTGATATTATAAAAAAAGGCTCATTAATGAGCCTTTTTTTATAATATCAATAATTGTCTTTTTATTGAAGTTGTCGAAGTTTTTAGACTGAAAATATAAACCCCTTTGGGCAATTTTGAAAAATTAAATCGCTGAATAATCTGACCTAAATTTTTAACAAATGCTCTTTTATAAACTATCTTTCCTGTAATATCATATAACTCAACAGAAATTAACTCCTCTTGTTTTGTATCAAATTCCAAAGTAAAAATTCCCTGATTCGGATTGGGATAAATATTTAATCCATTGAATGTGCTGCTCGAATCAATTTCCGCATAAGCGCGAATACAAACATCTTTCATCTTTCCGTTTATTGGAGCACCCATCCGCTCCCAGTAAAGAGCAGAACTGCTTACCCAAGATGTATTTTCTGAAATATGCGGGTCAGAATAATCTGCAATTTTATATTCACAGGGAACAGGAAAATTGTATCCGGGTGTAATATATTTTATCTTAACATAAAAATCTTCTCCTTTATTTATAGGAACTTTAACAGGCAAATCAAATGTATAATAACCGGGATACGGACATGTTTGCTCATTAATTTCTGCAAGACGATTTACAAGGCTTTCATCATTTTTTCCAGAATAAATTTCTACACTTATTTTTGTATTCTGAGCATTAATAAAAGTGCCTACTTTTGTAAGACTGTGCGTTTCTTTAGCTGTTAATTTAACTAATCCATACGCAGTATTACCTCCATACCCCAAGCTGCCTACCATTCCAAGCGTATCATGAAGATATACCGTTTGTCCGTTTTTGAATGCAGAAAATTCAGGAAAGACACAAGCAGCAGATAAAAATTTTGTATCAAAATACGAAATATAAAAATACCCGTTTTGTCCCCAGCCCGTTCCCCAACTATTCTTTGCAATCCATGCCCCGGTTTTACCTGAAATAACTTTGTTATCATCCCATCCTGTTACAAGTACTGCATGATTTACCTCATTCGTTCCTGTGTAATAATAAGTTTTATAAGTAAAATTATAAAAATTCTGTTGCCAGTAAATCGTTGCATACACACCACCATTTTCCATAATTGCATTTTTTATTACAAGCGGATCTTTTGGCAAATCATACGATTTTGTTACCAAAAACTGTGGTTGAAAATGCGCTGTGCATAAATTATCGGAAGGAATATACGGTTCTTGAGATTCAAGTGCAGGGCCGCTTCCGCGCGTGAGGTAAGCCACAGAAACATGATGGTTGCCACTGGAACAACCGGACATTAAAAAGCCATGGCAGTTTTTCATATTTTCTTCCGAAAAATCGAAAACGCCGGAATTACGCATCATAACTGATGATTCAAGACTTCCTAATGTTGCAAAAGCCCAACAGCAACCACAAGAACCCTGATCTTTTACCGGGCTTACAAATCCTGAATCTTTAAGGTTAAAATATAAAGGGAAATTTTCAGAAGTATTTATCCCATCAGAAAAATAATATTTGAAAGGAGCAGGAATAATCTCCTTTTTTTGTTTTTCATTCTTCAATAATTCTTCTCTGTATTTTAAAAACTCAAAATTTAAGGGCGAGGTCTGCAATTCCTGTGCATCAACAAGGACAGAAGAAAAAACAAATAAAATAAATATGATTAAAAAATATTTCATAAAAAAAGCCCCGAAGGGCCTTAAATTATAATCCAAGAACTTTAACTCCCTGCTCAAAAATAATATCTTTTGGAATGCTAGCTTTTGCAATACGATCAAGATCTTTCTGAAGCTCTGCTCCTATTTTACCTTTTTCGTCAATCCACTTTTTAGCTTCATCATAATTGCCATCTCCTTCAACAGTAAGAACTCGTTCGCCGAGAGAATTCATGGCCTCTTTCATCTTTTCAAAATTCACCTTATACAATCCATTCGCATCTTTTTCAAAAGCGCCTTTTTCTTCAAACCAATAAAAGGTAAGCATATTGGCTTTACCATGCGCACTCGATACACCAAAGCGGACAGATCTGAAAATTCCGGCAAAAAAAGTTACATAATTATCATGAATATCCTTATTTTTAATCTCTCCCATTTCCGCGAGTTTTGCTACTAAAAACAAACCCAAAATATCTGCTTTGGCTTCTTCAATTCCCGAATAACTTTCTTTAAGCGCACCGCGAACAGTGCCTTTATTTGTAAGCGTAGTTTTAATTCCTAGTCCGTGCGCCACTTCATGGAACATTACATTTTCAAAGAAAGCATCAAATTTTATATGTTTTCTTTGTTCTTCGGCTATTACAATATTGCTGATGGGGACAAGAATTTTTTCAAACTTCGCCTGCATTGCATTTTTCAACTGTAATTTACGAGAACCTTTTTTTGCATGAACGCGTTCATCATTGGGCAGGTTGATAGCGATATTCTTACTTCCCGCATTACAATCGCCCGCATAATAAATCACATCATAAACATTCATATCAGAATCAACTCCGGGTTTTTCTTTTTTATATTTTGCATCAACCGGAAGACTTTCCTGTAGTTTGGGCATCAAAGCGCCGTAGTGTTTCAGGCGATCGCTCCATACTTTATCCTTCACAAGAATCTGACCAGATTGCGCTGCTTTATGACCGAATAACTGGTCTTCATAATTTTCGATAGGGCCAACAACCATATCAATAGTATTGTTCTTCATATCCATCCATGCAAGGTCGCTATCAAGATAATCATCTGTGAGCAAAGCTTTGGAACGTAACTCCAAAAACTTCTTTAATCCCGCATCTTCTGCTAATTCTGCTGCTTGTTTCAGCAATACTGCCGCTTTTTCAATCTGCTCTTTATATTCTTCATGATACCATACACATTTCAATGATTTATCCTCATTTCTTCTTAATACAGTGTACCAGCTTGTCTTATTCTTATCTTTAAATGCTTCAAACTCTTCATTTGTAATATCAGCCGGATAAAAACATGCGCCTTTTGGTTTTTCAGGATAACCATAAACAAAAGCACGATTTCCATTCAGTCTGTCCCATGGTCCGTAGTGAATCAATGCAAACTTCCTGGTGTTCTCATCTTTTATTTCATCCATTAATTTTTGTTTATCTCCAAAAGCCTGTTTCCAGTAAATTTCTTCCATCAAATCTGCTGCCTGTATTAAAACAGGAATCATTTGTTTTTCTTTTTCTGTAAGTTTAGAAATATCTGTTTTCAGCGTGTAAAGCGCAAATTCATTAACCTTTGTTTCCATATATTTATCAAATAATTTCAGTACCAATTCTTTTCCATCACCCATTATATCGGCAATAATCAAAGCCTTTTCGTTTTTATCAAATTTAAACTTATAAGTAACTTCTGAATCCTTATGTTTTGCATTGGCAACAAAATCTACAAAATCCTTACTTGTTTCAGTTATTTTATAAGTTGTTTTATATATTTCAGATCCATAAAAAAACACGATTGAATCTTTCATAACTTCAACCTTGAAATCAAAGCCGGGTACTTCAATTTTATTTCCGGTCTCATTGGTTTTAGTGGATGCAGCATGAGAACCGAAATAAGTTCCATACATAGTTTCATGATTTTCAGATGAGCAAGCTGCGAAAAAAACAGCAAGCAATACAATTCCTGTAATCTTAAAAATATTCTTCATAGGTTTTAAATTAAATTTCAGCAAATATAATAATGATTTGTAATTGATTTAAATTTTATTTTGCTTTACCATATATGTTGTTGATAAAGGTTATTCGACATTTTTAGTGGATAATAAATAATTAACTATATTTAAGACAAGTGATGCCCGGCTATTTTCAAACGGAAAACACCCTCGAGGTTTCAGCGCACCTGCCGGGTATAAACCTCGAGGGTGTTCCCATTGCATAATTAGCCGGGTATTTAAACATTCACTAATTTTGTCGAATAACCAAATATATTCGTTTAGATACAATATTTACAAAGATTTATTTAAAAATTTGTTTTATATGTGGAATTGTAATATTTTTGTAAAAACACCCACCTGTGATGAGATATTCATAGGTTGATTTCGTAATAACAGCGAGGTTTCAATTTTAAAAAATTATTAGTATGATTTATTTAGCAATAGATATACGAGATAGTAAGGCAAAAAAATTTTTAGATTTCATTAAAAGCCTTTCGTTGCCATTTATAAAAGAAATTGAATTGCCTAATGATACAACGATTAAAGCAATCACAGATGCAAGGCAACGCAAAACTATTAAAGCAAAAAACACAAAGGAATTGTTTACAAAACTTGATGCTTGATGTATAGTTTTGAATTTACAAATGAGTTCAAGAAAGACTATAAGCGCACTGTAAAGCGTAATTTGAAAATTGAATTACTTCAAAATACGCTTGATTTTTTTACAAAATTCAGGGGAATTGCCAGCAAAATTTAAAGCACATAAACTTTCAGGAAATTATTCAGATTGTTGGGAGTGTCATATCCAGAATGATTGGTTGCTAATTTGGCAAATAAATACTGTAGAAAAAATAATCATACTTTTAAGAACAGGAACCCATTCCGATTTATTTTAACAAAACAACAACACCCCTTTCAATCAATCCCTATTTCCTTTTTCAGCAAATATAATAATGATTTGTAATTGAAGTCAAATTTTATTTTGCATTACCATATATGTTGTTGATAAAATAATATTGAATAATACATGAGAATAACACCTAGTGCATGTAAAACGATTTGCAATATAAAAAAAATGTTCTTGGGGTTTTGATATTCATTTGTAAAAATGAGATGTTTTTTCCATTTATTATTTCCAATCATCACTATCAAACGTAACATGTATTTCATAGTTTATCAATGTTGGTAAAACAGAAAACTGTTTTATCTTTTGGTATTGATTTTCTATAACAGAGATTGTTAAATGAATACTTCCATCTTGTAGGCTGTATGAATAATTTAGTTTATGGTCAGCATCAAGATAGGGTAATTTTTTCAAAGAATTGCTGCTTTGTCTCAGAAAAACATCAAGCTGGCAATCCCCATTAACAGATCCTTCCTGCAAAGTAAGATTGAAATAGTATTCATTCGATGCGCTGTTATAAATAAAATCTGAATAATTTAGGGTAAAGCTGTAAGTATTGTAGTCGGTAGTTGAAGGATCGCTTCCTAAACCGGGAACAGGTTGTATATTATTGATTTCTTTTAATATTATTTTTGCAGCGTATTTTTGATTCTTGATTATGGGCTCCACTAATAAATCATTTTCTTTTCTGCATGATGTGAAAATAAAGATCAGTCCCATTACTATTACTATGACTTTCATAATTGTGTTTGTATTAATTTTTATCAAAAATACAATATCTGTTAGCTGCTTTCAACAGCATTTTACCTATTTTGATAATAAAATATTGCGGGAAATGCCTATTACCTTACCTGACAATTATCTTAACTGTTTTTATGTAGCCTGACGATTGCATATATACAAGGGACATTCCTGTCTATAAATTCAAATCAGAAAAATAAATTATATCTTTAACAAAACCGGAAAAATCTACCTGTGAGAGTCTGTATTAAGCACTCTGATTTGTCTTCTCATTGTCTTCTATGCATTACTCTATTCATTCCTTGGGGAAAGCCAGCTAAATTACCAGATCAGTATTTCAAAATTTTGCCGAAATATATTTTGTCTTTATTTTTGAATATCCCGATAATATAAACTCCTTTAGGAGCACTGTTTAAATGATTTATTTTATGTCTGTTTATTCCCGCATTGACGGATAATTTGTTAGTGAAAACACATTTATTATTTGCATCAAATATCTTCAATATATAGGATTCCTGATTTTCTGAAAAAAATTGGATATAGAAATTTTCCGTAAAAGGACAGGGTGAAATAGCGACATCTGATATTTTATTGTCTTCACTATTTCCTGAAACGGCAAGTATTTGAGAACAATATTTAAATTGTCCGTCAAAATCAGTTTGCTTTAACCTGTAATATGATATTTTTTCCTTCATATCTATATCTGAAAAAGTGTATTCCTGAATCGAATTACTGTTACCGGCACCAACTACACGGGCGAGTTCGGTAAAAAATATACAGTCTGAACTTTTTTCAATTGTAAAATAATCATTATTAATTTCCGAAACAGTTTTCCAGTTAATAATTATATCATTTTCGGTTGCAACAACATCAAAATCTAAAAGTTCAATTGGAAGTTCAATTTGAATAGTACTGTTGGGAGGAATAGAACTTGTCGGAGATATGCTAAAGGTTGTACCTGCTCCATCAAATATACCCGAAACAAAGATTGCCCCCGAACCACTAATGATACCGCCATAACCATTTGTGAAATTGCCACCAACAATCAGGTTGCCCCCAACAACAACATTTATGGTGTTATTCTTATTGTCAAAATCGCCAGAAATTGCCACAACACCTGAAGGCAAAATACATAACGTACTTCCATTGTTAAGTGTCAGGTTATCTAAATTTAATGTTCCGGAAATTATTAATACGGCACCATTTGATACTATCATATCTAGAGAGCTTAATGTCCCGGAACTTTCTATCAATATTGAGCCGGTAATACTTAAGTTTGTGAAATTAGCAACACTATGTATTATAGTTATATCATCTGATAAACTGGGGCAAGCAGTTGGATTCCAGATTGAAGTTGAAGACCAGCTGCCATTCATTACAGTTGCATATAAAGCTTTTGTTTCTGCATGTGATATGTTAAAGCAAAATAAATAAATAAAAATTAACAAAATGAATGGAAGTCTTGTGTTGGCAAAAAGAGTTGCTTTTCCTATTATGTTTGAATAATAAACCTTTTTTATTTCACAAATAGTTTCATTTAAAAATAAATTTTTGCTATCATAACAATTTCGTTTTATTGTTTTCATGATTTTTCAATATATTAATTCCTGATACAAAATTACATTTCAGAGTCCCTTTAATGAAAGAGCATATTACTCATTTTAAAAACTGACATATAGGTAATATGATTATGTAATACACGTCCATTAGTAATAATGCCTAAATTAATTATACAAATTATTTAAAAAATAGGTAATAAACTCTTATCCCGATTTGCTGGCTATAGTAGTTTTGTACTATAATAAAATGGAGGAAATAAATTATGAAATCAATCATTAAATTTTTAGCAGTAGTAAGCTTTTCAATGCTCTCTGCAATGGCTTTTTCGCAGAAAAATGCTACAGTGGCTGTACTTGATCACGATGAATATGAAACAAGCATCGTTGAGTTTACTTCTCAATATGCTGAAGGTAAAACATACCTAAAATGGCTTGTTAAGGGACAAAAATCAGATTGCGCATTTTTAATATTACGTTCATTTAATAAGTCAGATTATGAAGTAATCGGCTCTAAAAATGGATATAAAGTACCTCATGCTATTCCTTTGTTATATTGTTATGTAGATAGTGTGCCTCTGGCTACAACTGTTTACTACAAAATAAAAACATTAAATTTTGATGACACGAAACAACAGCTTCCTTCAAATAATGAATCTGAACTTCATATCGTATTATCAGATAAAAAAAAATATATGGAATAAATCCGATGTACAGAAAACGCTTTTTTCAAATCAGGGTCGCACATCTGATAGCAAATGAATTTAACGAAGAAACGAAATTTGTAACCCCTGAATTTTTATATTCAAATCACATTTTTTCTTACGACTTTATGCGTGAATTTACATTTTATCCTACGACTTTTTGTGTTTGTTTCTTTTTCGTATAGGTACAATTTGAAAGTTAATGTTTCCTTTCGTGAGGCCACTCCTATGTTTCTCAAAGAATTCTCACCAAAAATCGGTAATTTACCTATTTATACTCATATTGATTTCTCGAAACCTGTTATCACTCAGCATAATGCATAATTATTTGTAAATTAATTGGGTTTATGCATTAATGTTGTTGTATTCCGTTTTTTATACATTACCTTTGATAAAACCAGTTGCGAATAATAAACTCTCTCTAAACAGGGAATTATAAAAAAAAATTATGCCAACGAACCAAATTACTCAAATAAATTATCAAAACAAATCAAAAGAAAAACTGGTAATTGAGCTTCAGAAGCTACAACTGGATTATGTTTCACTCATAGCACAAAGCCAAAAAGACAGGAAGAAAAATATAAAATTGATTTTCTAAACCCTTTTCTATGAAGCCTAAAAAAATACAATCAGCAAAACAGGTAAAAGAAAAAACACCTTTAAAAACCCTTATAAGTGATTTCCCAATTGTTGGCATTGGTGCTTCTGCAGGGGGCCTGGAGGCATTGGAGCAGTTCTTTAAAAATATGCCCAAAGACAATGGTATGGCTTTCGTAGTAATTCAGCATCTCGATCCAAACCATGTTGATATTTTGGCGGAATTGCTTCAACGAACAACAAGCATGCCAGTGGCTCAGGTTACTGACCGGTTGCCGGTTAAACCCAATCATGTATATGTGATCCCTCCAAATAAAAGTATGTCTATATTAAACGGCACATTGCATTTATTTGAACCGATAGAATCAAGGGGGTTAAGGCTACCTGTTGATTTTTTCTTCCGCTCGCTTGCCGATGATCAGCAGGAAAAAAGTATTGGCATTATTCTCTCTGGCATGGGCTCCGATGGCAGCCTGGGATTGAAGGCCATAAAAGAAAAAAACGGATTGGTATTGGTACAAGACCCCGGTGAAGCAAAATTCGATAGCATGCCCAAAAGTGCAGTTGCTGCTGTAAATGTAGATATACTGGGCGCTGCGAATGAGTTGCCGGAGAAACTTATCAATTACCTTAAATTTAGTCCGGTTGTCACCCATGATTCAGAAATTGAACCAAAAAGCATCAGCAACCTTGATAAAATAATCATCCTCCTGCGCACTCAAACTGGGCACGATTTTTCCCAGTATAAAAAAAATACGATGTTCCGTCGTATCGAAAGACGTATGAACGTGCACCAGATTGATAAAATCAATAACTATATCCGCTTTTTACAGGAGAATCCAAAGGAACTGGAAATTCTTTTTAAGGAGCTATTGATTGGTGTTACAAGTTTTTTCCGCGACGCAGCTGTTTGGAACAAAATAAAAGAAAGTATTCTGCCCGATATGTTTAATGAGTTACCCAACGGACATGTTTTTCGTGCCTGGATTCCCGGTTGTTCCACTGGAGAAGAAGCGTATTCTTTAGCAATGATTTTTATTGAAGCCTATGAGAAAATTAAGCAAGAAAAGAATTTCACTATGCAGATATTTGCTACTGACCTCGATAGTGATGCCATTGAAATAGCCCGCAAAGGAGTTTTTTCTTCAAACATTGCCGTAGATGTTTCACCCGAAAGGTTGAGTCAGTTTTTTACGAGTAACGAAAATGGATTCAGAATAAATACAGCTATACGAGAAATGGTAATTTTTGCACCGCAGAATGTGATTAAAGATCCTCCATTTACCAAACTGAGCCTTCTTTCCTGCAGGAATATGCTGATATATATGGAGTCGGAATTACAGAAAAAACTGATGGCTCTGTTTCATTACTGCCTCAATCCCGGAAGTATTATGCTGCTTGGCAGCGCTGAAAGCGAAAATTCTCAGAATGCGATGTTCTCCATACTCGATCCAAAGTTAAAACTGTATAAACGTGTTGAAAATCCTATTGCAGCTGAACTGATAAATTTTCCAAGTTCCTTTTCTCATAAAAAAATACAAATCATGGAAGATAAAAAAAACGTAAATGTTACAACAAATATACAAACAATAGCAGACCAACTGTTGCTTCAGCGCTTTGCCCCTGCCAGTGTACTGATCAATGACAAAGGCGACATTCTTTACATTACAGGCCGCACAGGGAAATACCTCGAACCTGCAGCGGGCAAAGCAAATATGAATATTTTTGCAATGGCCCGCGAGGGTCTGAGCAATGAGTTACCGGGAGCTTTACGTAAAGCAAAGCAAAATTATGAACCTGTAATTTTAAGACACATTAAAGTTGGAACGAATGGAGGCACACAATATGTGAATATTACTTTTCAGCAAATCGAAAAACCGGATGCCATAAAAGGAACGATCATGATCGTTTTTTCAGATGTTTCTGTTCTTGAAAAAGAGGCGAACATAAAATCAAAAAAAGGAAAACAGGGAGTCTCGGTTAATCAACAGGAAATTGGAATGGAACTGCAGCGTGCCCACGAGGAACTGCAAAGTACACGCGAAGAAATGCAGACCTCACAGGAAGAATTAAAGTCATCCAATGAAGAACTTCAATCTACCAATGAAGAATTACAATCTACCAACGAAGAATTAACCACATCGAAAGAAGAGATGCAAAGCCTCAACGAAGAACTGCAAACAGTGAATGTGGAACTGCAAAGCAAAATTACAGATTATGTTCAGTCAAATAACGACATGAAAAATTTGCTCAACAGCACAGATATAGCCACCCTGTTTCTCGACAAGGAATTAAATGTCCGTCGTTTTACTGACCAAATCACCAGCATCATTAAACTAAGATCCTCAGATATTGGCAGGCCTTTTACCGATCTGGTTACCGATTTACAGTACCCGGAAATCAAAGATCATGTTGTCGAAGTATTGCGTACACTTGTATTTAAGGAAACACCTATAACAACAAGTGATGACAGGTGGTTCAACATTCGCATTATGCCTTACCGCACATTCGATGACCGGATTGACGGATTGGTAATCACGTTTATTGATATTACTGTTGCAAAAAAATTAGAAATGGAACTAAACAAAACCATTAATTTACTTCGGGAAAATAATTTATTGTAAAAAAGAAAAGAAGAAACCCAACCCCTTAAAAAGGGGCAATAACAGAGTAGTTGATTAATTAATTTATATGACAACCAAACTTTATAATTTAGCCTACCTGAAAGAAATCCGCATCAATTTGCGAAAAAATATGACAGAAGCAGAACTGGTTTTATGGGAGGTGTTAAAAGATAAAAAGCTTTGTGGGCGCAAATTCAGGAGACAGCATAGCATTGGTCATTATATTGTTGATTTTTATTGTTCTTCAGAAAAACTGATAATTGAATTAGACGGTCAGCATCATTATACACCTGAAGGAATTGAAAAGGATAGTGAACGTGATGCTCACCTTGCATTAATGGATAAAAAAGTTTTAAGGTTTGAAAATAAAGAGGTACTAAACAATTTGACAGGAGTATTAAAGCAAATAAAAGCACAATTTAAATAAAATACCCACAAGTTATAGCCCCTTTAAGGGAGTTCAGTTATAGCCCCTTTGTAAGGAGTTGGGGTAGATATAATAAAATAAATCATGAAAAAAAGTAACAAATCAGACCCCGCAATCCTTCGCCAAAAAGCAGAAGCCTCTCTGAAAAAGAAAACTGCAAAACCCGTTGCACCTCTTTCTGAGATCGATTCGCTAAAACTCATTCATGAGCTGGAGGTACACCAGATTGAACTCGAAATGCAGAACGAAGAGCTTATGCTGGCGAAAGAGCGGGCCGATATGTTAACCGAAAAATATACGGAATTAAACGATTTTGCACCATCGGGTTATTTTACGCTTTCGCACGAAGGCAAAATTATTGAACTCAACCTCATAGCATCAAAAATGCTGGGAAAAGATCGCTCATATTTAATTAACAGTTTGTTTGGCCTTTTTGTTTCAAAAGATTCAAAACCGGGTTTCAATCTTTTCCTTGAAAAAATATTTAACAGCAAAGCAAGGGAATCCTGTGATGTGTGTTTATCAGCTAACGGTAACTCATTGTATGTACATCTTACCGGCATAATTTGTGAAAATGCAGATCATTGCCTTGTGACCGGGTTAGACATCACCGAACGAAAGCTGGCTGAACAAGCGTTGCAGGAAAGTGAAGAACGTTTTCGTGCTATTTTTGAACAAGCAGGAATTGGCATGGCAATATTGAATACTTACACAGGACAAATTGTTCGCATAAATCAGAAATATTGCGATTTTATAGGCTATACCATGCAGGAAATGTTACAAAAAACATTCATGGATATTACTTTTCATGAGGATATTCAAACAAATATTGATTATAACAAACAGCTTTTAGAAGGTAGTAATAAAGAATTTTCATTTGAAAAGCGTTATATGCATAAAAATGGAAACATTCTATGGGGGAGCCTTACTGTTTCGCCTTTATGGAAACCAGATGAGAAACCGCAAACCTACTTTCATATTGCAATTGTCGAAAATATCACAGAGCGCAAGGAAGCTAAGGATGATCTCAGCAAAGAATTATATTTCTCGAAAAGCCTGATTGAAACAGCACAGGTAATTATCCTGACCTTGAATCCTGATGGGACCATTTTCCATTTCAATCCCTATATGGAGGAATTATCTGGATATAAATTAGAGGAAGTAAAGGGGAAAGACTGGGTGAAAACTTTTATTCCGGAAGAGATAAAGCAAAATATAAATGAAATATTTGGCAAAGCAATAAATAATATACCTACCCGTGGCAACGTAAATCCTATTATCACTAAAAATAAACAAAAACTATTTATTGAATGGTATGATAAAACCTTACTGGATTCACAGTGTCGTACAATTGGAGTGCTAGCCATTGGTATGGATGTTACAGAGCGAATGTTGGCACAAGATGCTTTAATAGAATCAGAACAAAAGTTAAAATCTATAACCGGGGCGGCGCAGGATGCTATTATTATGATTGACTACAACGGCAATGTGAGTTTCTGGAACCAGTCAGCAAATAACATTTTTGGTTATTCTCAGGAAGAAATAGTTGGAAAAACACTTCATAAAGTTATTGCAAGAAATGAAGATAACATGATCCACTTAAAAGCATTCCCTGTCTTTGCCAAATCAGGTACAGGAGCCGCAGTGGGAAAAACGCTGGAACTAATAGGCCTGCATAAAAATGGAAGCGAAATCAATATCGAACTTTCGCTCTCTGCAATAAAAATCAAAGATAACTGGCATGCAGTGGGTATTGCAAGAGATATTACAGACCGTAAAAAACAAGAAGAAAAGCTCAGCGAAAGCGAAGAACGTTATCGCATGCTGGTGCAGCAAATGCCCGATATGTTATCAATCCATGCCAATGGAAAATTTTTATATGCCAATGATATTATTCTGAATAATGTTGGATTAACTATTGAAGAAATTAAAGGGCAATCTGTACTAAATTTTGTTACCGAGCCGTTCAGAGATATGGTTCTGCAAAATATGAAAAAACGAATGAGCGGAGAGCAAGTGGGCGAATATGAAATAGAAGTAATAGGGAAAAACGAAACCAACAGACGCGTAATTGTAAGGTCAGAAAGTATAAAATATGAACAACAGAATGCCATTTTATCAGTAATGACCGATATTACAGAACGAAAAAATCTGGAGATTGAACTGCAAAAAAATTACGATTCACAAGAAGTACTGGTATCGCTGCTTAAGCTTTCTATGGAAAATATTACGCTGAAAGAAATTCTTTATAAATCTTTCGAAATTATTATTTCTCTGCCCTGGCTCGCATTTGAATCAAAGGGCTGTATATTTCTTTTCAATAAAAAAACACAGGAACTGGAAATGTTTACAGAGAAAAATTTATCTGCAAACATTCAGAATTCCTGCCGCAATGTGAAGTTAGAACAATGCTATTGTGGAAAAGCAGCAGTTACGAAACAAATTGTATTCAGCAGTTGCCTGGATGCGGATCACGAAATTCGTTATCCGGATATTCATGAACACGGACATTATTGTGTCCCGATTCTTTTTGCAGATCAATTATTGGGGGTTATTAATATTTATTTAAGAAACGGGCATCGGGAATCAGACCGGGAAAGAGAATTTCTTACAGCCTGTGCGAATACCCTTTCCGGTATTATTGTCAGAAAAGACAATGAAAATGAACTAAACGAAACCTTGGAAAATCTTGAAAAAAGGGTAATGGAAAGAACTTCGGAATTGACAGATGAAATAGTTATCAGAAAAGAAATAGAAAATCTGCTTAAAAAAAGCGAGGTAAAGTACAGAACTTTGATTGAACAGGCTGTGGATGCAATTTTTATCGGGGACAGCAAGGGTAATTTTATAGATGTAAATGATGCAGCTGTTATTTTAACAGGCTATACGCGAAAGGAGCTTATGCGATCGAATATGGAAGACCTGTTCAGCAATGATATTTTAACAGCCACTCCTCTGAGGTACGATCTGCTTGATAAAGGGGAAATAGTAATAACCGAACGGATACTAACGCAAAAAAACGGTATGCCGATTCCCATTGAAATGAAGACGCGTAAAATGCCGGACGGAACTTACCAGGCATTTTTGAGAGATACTACCGAGCGGAAAAAAATGGAAAAAAATATCCGCGAAGCCCTTGATAAAGAAAGAGAACTTAATTTATTGAAATCACGTTTTATTTCTGTCATATCTCATGAATTCCGTACCCCGCTGTCCGGTATTTTCGGGAGCGTGCAACTACTCGAAAAACACGGCAGTAAATGGGACGATGCAAAAAAACAGGAATACTACAAACGCATTTATTCATCCATCCAATATACCAATGTGCTGCTCGATGATGTATCCATAATCGGGAAAGACGAGAGCGGGCGTTTATCAGCTAATATTCAGGCCGTGAATGTGAAAAAGTTATACACCCAGGTTATATGCGATTTAAAATCTGTGTACGGTAAGCTTGTCGTTATAAAAACAAAAAATAATTATAAGTCTGCAGAAATAAATACTGATGAAAGCCTGCTGCGGCATATTTTGAATAATATTATTTCAAATGGTATTAAATACTCAGAAAACAAGCCTGTTGATCTCCTTATCGAAAAATACGGTTTGCAGGGAATTCAATTTAGTATTCATGACCGAGGAATAGGTATTCCGGCAGAAGACATGAAGCATATTTTTAAACCCTTTCACAGGGCAGTTAATGCAGAAACCATAAAAGGTACAGGAATAGGGTTAACCATTGTAAAGCGATGCGTGGATTTATTGCAGGGTACCATAGAAATTGAAAGTACGGAAGGTAAGGGAACAACGGTTAAGGTGGTTCTGCCGGTAACAGTTGCATAACATTTGGCCTGCCACTATTTATTTAAAGCTGCTTTCACAGGTTCCATGATGCGCTCCAGCAACGATTTGTCATCTGTAACGATTTCAGCAGTTCCCTGCATCTGCTGCGAGAATTTTAATTTTTTCCCGTAATTGGTAACTAAGCTGTCAGCCAGACTCACTTCCACCACATACATATTATCGGCCGTAACAAGAGAAATATTTTGAATAAACCCGCGCAACTGCCCGTATTCCCTGAAAGGATAATTGTCTATTTTAATATTTACTTTCTGGCCTGCTTTTACTTTTCCGGAACCTGCAACAGGCAGCTTCACTTTTCCGGTTATTTCAGATTTTTGCATAGGCACAACTGTGAAAACTATATCGTCTGCCATAACATCCTGATTGTTCGTCCAGATTTTGGTAAATGTGACCTTACCCTTTATCGGAGATTTCAGCACATACGCCTGCTCCCATGCAGCCACCTGGCTCAGTAAGTTTTCATACGATTCTTTAATCGCCTGCTGAAGTTTATTTTTTTGCTCCGCAGCCTGAATTTTCATATCAAGTACCTGCTGCTCTACCTGCGTTATCTGAATCTGGGTATTTGCCAATACGGTATTTGCATTTTCATATTGATATTTTTTTTGCAGCATAGTGCTCTCCGCTTTTTCAAATTCTGCTACAGAAATCACATTTTTTGCACACAGCGATGAATCACGCGCATACTGTTTCTTAGTAATGAAAAAATCGTTAAACTGAATATCTTTTTGTACTACGAGTTTTGAGTAATAATTTTTATAGTCGTTCACCTGCTTTGATAATGATATAATTTTTTGTTTTGAGAAATTCAGGCGTAAAAAATTTATATAATCTCCGTATGTTTTCAAAAAACAGCCAAATGAAGCCTGCAGGTCGCCTAATGAATAATTGTTTTTAAAACGGACAAGATGTAGGGTATCGTAAGAGCTGATAAACGGCATCAGGGAATCTAAGCTTTGCTTTAATGATAAAACGTCTTTGAAGTTGCTGGGATTTTCTATCAGTCCTAAAACCGTATTGGATTCTATTACCTGGTTATCGGTTACAAAAATACCGGTAATTTTTCCGTTCGATTTTGCCACAATTGAAACCGGTGGATTTTTTGTTATGACAACTATCCGGGCTGGGATGATTTCCGGGTAAGAAAAAAAATAACTTCCGGTAAGGAGCAGTAAAAAAATAATAAAAATAATGAGTATCCCTTTACGGATAATCCAGGCTGGGGTTTGCCCGAGAATTTCCTGCACCTCTTCGCTGCGGATTTGTATTTTTTTTATTTCGTCAGAGTTGTTCATATTCAATTTCCGAGTTCAAGCTGGTTTTTTATCAACTCATAATAAGCTCCTTTTTTTTCCGTGAGTTCGGTGTGCGATCCGGTTTCTACGATTTTTCCTTTATCAAGAACAATAATCCGGTGGGCATTTTTTACTGTGCTCAGCCGGTGAGCCACAACAACCGCCGTTCTGTTCCTGTAAAACTGTTCCAGGTTACCCCATATTATTTTTTCATTGTTTGCGTCCAATGCGCTGGTAGCTTCGTCGAAAAACAGGAATTCAGGATTTTTATACACCGCCCGCGCAATAAGGATTCTCTGTTTCTGTCCCATGCTCAGTCCATGACCTTCCTGCCCGATTTTTGTGTTATACCGCAAAGGCAGCGATTCGATAAATTCTTTTATATTGGCTACACTGACCGCATGAAGCAATCGTTCCTTATCAATGCAGTCGAAACCAACGGAAATATTTTTGGCTATGGTGTCGGAAAAAATAAAACCGTCCTGCATAACCGCCCCGCATTTGCTTCTCCATAAGCGGCAATGGATATTTTCCAGTTTGGCTTCCCCGATTTTAATTTCTCCTTTCACGGGTTTGTAAAAACCGAGCAGCAGTTTTATCAATGTTGTTTTTCCGCTGCCGCTTGCCCCGACAATAGCGGTTACTTTATTTTTCTGAATGGTGATATTTACATCGTCCAGAACCATTTCAGAATTGGGTCCTTCGTATTGAAAACCAAGACCGTTGATATGTATGTCTGCTGCTTCGGGATAATCTGATATTTTCTGATTGTTTTGCTCATTTTCGTCTTCTTTAAGATGGATTTCAGCCAGTCGCTCCATGCTTATTTTAGCATCCTGCCATGAATGCATGAAATTTATCATTTGTAAAACGGGCGCATTCATCTGGCCTATGATATATTGTATAGCAAGCATCATCCCGAGCGTGATATCACCTGTAATTACCAACCTGGCAGCAAAAAATGTGATGACTATATTTTTTATTTCATTGATAAGAACCGAGCCACTTTGCTGGTATTGATTCAATGCAAGACCTTTAATGCCCGTCTTGAACAGCTTGGCCTGTATTTTCTCCCACTCCCAGCGTTTTTCTTTTTCGCTGTTGTTCAGTTTTATTTCCTGTGCGCCTGCAATAAGTTGAACTATGTTTCCCTGGTTTTCTGCCATTTGCGAAAATTTTTTGAAATCAAGTTCCCTGCGTTTTCTTAAAAAGAGACATATCCACAAGGCATATAAAACGCTGCCGGCAAGAAAAATCATAAGGATATGAATATTGTATATGGCAAGTACCATACTGAAAATAATAAAACTGAAAAACGAAAACAAAATTTCGAGTGTCGAGTGGGTCAGAAAAGCTTCTATCCGGGAATGATCGCCTATTCTCTGCAGCAGGTCTCCCGTCATTTTCACATCAAACCACCCGATAGGCATATTTAATAATTTGATGAGGAAATCGGAGATAAGCGAAATATTCACACGGGCGCTGATATGCAACAATATCCAGCTCCTGATAAAATCAACGGCCGTGCGGCTTATAATCAGAACCAACTGGGCAATCAGAACTAAGTAAATAAAATTCAGGTCCTGGTTTGTGATGCCGAAGTCAACAATACTTTGAGTAAGGAACGGAAAAATCAATTGAAAAATACTTCCGAGCAGAAGCCCGAATGCGAATTGAAACAGCAGTTTTTTGTGTGGCCTCAGGTAAGAAAACAAAAACCGCATTGATTTTTTATCCGGCTTTTCATCGTCGGTAATATACAAATCGGGCGTGGGTTCAAGCAACAGGCAAACACCGCTTTTTTTTCCTTCTGCTTCCGTGGAAGCCCATTTACCGAGAAACTCGTCTCTGGTATATTTTACCTGACCAAATGCCGGGTCAGCTACAAATATGGTATTTCCTTTTTTTCCGATATCGTAAACAACCACAAAATGTTTCTGGTTCCAATGCGCAATAAAAGGAAAAGGTTTTTCTTCAACTAATTTGTCAAAAGTAGTTTTTACTCCTGTGGTTCTGAACCCGATGCTTTCTGCGGCTTCGCTGATACCCAGCATAGACACTCCCTCGCGGGATATATAGGTTTTATCGCGCAGCGTCTGCAGGGAATAGTTCCGACCGTAAAATCTGGCAATCATGCGCAGGCAGGCAGGTCCGCAATCCATTTTATCCGTTTGTATATAAACAGGAAAAGACATTTTTACAATTTAAGATATATCCAAACCCTCACTAAAAAAATATTGACGTCTTCAACAGTCCATTTCCGGTCGCTGTGAAAAAGGGGAAGCAAGCCCGATGCTTCGTACCAGTTTTTACATAAGTTCGGGTTTCGTATATTGTTGAATAAATAGATTAACGATTGCTTTAACAGCTTGGACCATGAATCATTGTCATTATATATTTTATCGGGAATATTCCATGCCAGACATTCTAATAAAAACGATGGGGCTTTTATATAGTCGCCGTCTTCAATCATTTTATATCTGAGTCTTTTAAATATTCTCACAAGATGTTTAAATTTGTTTTGCGTCCGGTAATTTTTTGTTTTGGCATTGGCAATATGTTGTAATGGAAAATTACTGATCCAGTCGCCTTTATCGGTTTGAAATTTTACACCAACCTCGTAGGAATCTTTTCCCGAATATCTTCTATATTGACAGGTTGGTACAATATATTGCGCAATCCGGTTTACATTCCCCTTGACATAAATATATTTATCATTTCTCTCAATGGCTTCTTTACCGAATTTATTGACCAATGTATTTTCCACTGCAGATTTAAATTCTAAACTTGAATAATTGCAACGTGCGTTCAGGCCGAAATCGCTGTCGTTTTTTTCCTGCTGTAAATCTAAATAGAAATTGTCCATGTACCTGACATTAATATCTATTTCATTATTTAGTTTCACATTCGTATCATTGGAATAAGAGCCCTGTCCGAAAACCTCGATTTTCATTTTACCAAGGATTTTATCTTCATGAATAATATCTGTAATTATTTTTACTGCATCCGAGAGTTTTTCTTCGTCCAAATCGTCCGGAGGCAAAATCCATTTATTAAAAATATCTTCTGTAAATTCCATCAAAATAGTATTTATAAAAAATGATACAATCCCATAAAATCAATCAGATTACCACTAACGTAGACAAGCCACAACAGTTTAGCTGAGCATTCGACTGAGCTTACGCTACAGTCTCATGCCAAGCTAAACAAGTTAGTGGTTTTTAGTCTTGCCTATCTTTCGTCAGGTTTGACCACTAAAAACAAATTTTATGTTCTTAATATAAGCAAATTCAAAATCTTAACCATTGCCCTTTGGTGGCGGAGGAGGCGGAGGTGGGGGAATCGGGTCGTCGCCTCCTCTCAGCTTTATCATTTCCTCCTTTTTCAGAACCTCTCCAATACGTTTCGACTTCTTTGTGTCAAATTTTTCTTTTAAAAATTTTCCTGTTTTCATAACTTTTATTTTTAATGATTTTTGCCTACTCTGTTATAGCTTTTCAGCTTCCGCTATATTTATCCGGATAAGGGTATTTTTACAGTTAATCATAAAAAGGGTAAAAAGGTAAAGTGAGAATCTGAGCTATTGCCCACAGGCAGTGAGTTTTTTGACTAAAAAAAATAAAAGTATTTTATGTCTTTTAACGGGATATGATTTCATCATTTTAAGCGATTTTGATTTTTTTACTACTTTTGTTTGCAGTATCATTTTATTTTTGAAACCCGATAATCTTCATTGTATTGAAATTCATTTTACACATAGACTATAAATTGTACTCAAAACGGGTAAATTATTTACTTTGCAAACTTGTGAGGACTCTTCCCGCATGCGAAGGAAGACCCAACAGGTTTGTCACATTATTTCCTGCCTTTAGGATCCTATTTTTCGTATTTTTTTTTACATTTACTTTTCCTGCAACCTATTCACAAAACAGGGAAGGCGATTCATTATCCATAACCGGTCTGAAATTTTATAAGGCGCTGGTACATCTGAATTCCTGCAGATATGACAGCGCATTAACAGGGTTTGATAAGGTACTTTCGGTTTATAAAACACAAAAGGATACTTTTCATATATTTCTTTGTTTTACTAATTTGGGTTTATGTTATTGCGGAAAATCAGATATCAAACAGGCGGAGAAATATCTGCAATTAGCAACACCTTTACAAAAGAAGCTTTCCGGGGAATTGACTTTAATGAATTTATTAAAATTGAAAAACCAAATTGCTTTTCAGAAAAAGGATTATGAAGAGGCGATTAATAGCAGCGCAGAAATTCTGAAACTTCTTCTGAAGCAAAAAAAAGACAGTTTAGAAATCGCAAGAAACTACATCATGCTTGGTTATTGCTATTACCTGACGAATGATTTTGAAAAAGCGCTGACTTTTTATTATGATGCTGAAGAATATATTTCAAAGACATTCGGAAAAAATTATTATTTGCTTGGTTCCGTATATACTACAATGGCTTTAATATTTTATGGAAAAGCGGAATATGAAAAGGCTCTTTTATTTTACAGCAAAGCATTAAATATTTTATCCGGGAATTATGGAAAAGAATATCCCGGGCTTGGAATAATTTATAACTACATTGGCTTATCTTATTATTCTTTGAAAAATTACCAACTGGCTTTATCCTATATGAACAAGTGCCGGTTAATCTATGAAAAAAACAAAAGCGAACAGCTCGGGTATAACTATGATTACCTGGCACGCACGTATCAGAAATTACACAACTATGCAGAAGCTGAAAAATATTTTTTTAAAGGCATTGAATTATTTTTAAAAAAACAGCATAAAGACATTGGCAACCTGTCTGATTTATATCTGAATCTTGGCGATCTGTATATAGAAAGCGGCGATACCTGTAAAGGGTACAAGTATTATAAAAAAGCGAATTTTATCCTTAAAGATAAAAAAAAACAATATCCCGTTATTGTATCAAAATCATTTACCCGGCTTGGAGATTACTGTTGCAAAAAAAAACAATATAAAAAAGCACTGGAATTTTATCAGGAAGCGCTGATAGCCATTTCAGAAAATTTCAAGAATAAGGATTATTATACCAATCCCAACGATCCTGAATATATTTCAGGCAAGCAATTTTTTTCGGTTCTGAAAAATAAAGCTTCGGCCTTGCTGAATTATTATTTTATTTCTGGGAATAAAAAAGATTTGGAAGCATGTCTCTCTACTTATGAGCTGCTCATGCGGGCGTTAAATCAAGCCCGTATAGGCTTCCTCTCTTCCGGGGATAAATTATTTTTTACGGAAAACTACAGGGAAATTTTTATCAATGCTCTTCATTCTGCTTACCTGCTTTATAAAATTACAGGCAATACGGGATATAAGGAAAAAGCGTTTTCAATTGCTGGTCAGGGAAAAGCCGCTGTTTTATTATCGTATATTCATGATGCTGCGGCAAAAATTTCAGGCAATGTTCCATTATCCGAAAGGGAAAAAGAGCGGTTCCTGAACCAAAAAACATCTGCTTATAAAAAATATATTTATGAAGAAAAATTAAAGGCTTCGCCCGATGAAAATAAGCTGAACACTTACACCTCGAGATTATTTTATTTAGAAAAAAGTTACGATTCTCTTATTGCTGTATTTGAAAATAAATATCCTAAATATTATAAATTAAAATATGATTTCACAGTACCGGAAATTTCATCCGTTCAAAAACAATTGGCGGCAGACCAGGCACTGGTTGAATATACGGTAGCCGATACAGCGGTTTATATTTTTGTGTGTACGCAAAACCGGTTTGAAGCTATGGCTATCTGCATTGACAGCTCTTTTAAAAAAAAACTGGCTGTCTATCAAAGCAGGTTTTCAACCTCCCAGCTACAGTGCCAAAGTGCGGAGGACCTTAAGCAATTTGCAGAAGCTGCTTATTCATTATATGCCTGTTTGATCGGACCGATAGAGACTGTGGTTAAAAATAAAAGACTCATTATTGTTCCCGACGATTGCCTCGGCACAATGAGCTTCGATGCACTTTTGTACAGACCTGCCTGCAAAAATGAAAACTACAGGGATTTGTCATACCTGATAAAAAAATACGCTTTGAGTTATTATTATTCATCCGCATTATTTTCCGTGAGTAAAAGACAAAATAGCATGAATCATTCCCTGCTGGCATTTGCCCCTGATTACAGCAATTATTCTTCTGTTGACAATACAGGGTTCTCAGATTTGCATAAACGTGGCGTTGACCTTAGACCCATACGGAGAACAATGGATGAGATAAAAAATATATCCGGCATTACCGATTGCGATATTTTAAGTGGCGAAGCGGCAACAGAAGAGAATTTTAAAAAAAATGCATGCTCATACGGAATACTTCATTTGGCCATGCACACAGTGATTGATAACGAAAATCCGTTGTATTCCAAATTGGTGTTTACCCCGGGCGCCGATAAAAAAGAAGACGGTTTACTTAATGCCTATGAATTATATAATATGGATATCGGTTCCTGCCTGATTGTGCTGAGTGCCTGCAATACCGGATGCGGAAAACTTTATAGGGGAGAAGGGACGATGAGCCTTGCCCGCGCTTTTATATATGCCGGTTGCCCGGGTATAGTAATGACGCTTTGGACAGTTGATGACAATTCGGGTGCTGCGCTTATGAGAAATTTCTACTCTAAACTTGCCGTAGGTATGACCAAAGACGAAGCGTTACGCCATGCCAAACTCGATTTTCTCGCCAGATGCGATGATACCAAGGCTTTTCCTTATTTTTGGGCGGCTTATGTAAGTATCGGCGATTCTTCGCCATTCGTATTAAAAGAAAATCGTAAATGGTATTATATAGCGGCTTCTTTTACAGTTTTAATGTTGGTGATTCTTTTTATACTCTTTGTTATTTCGAAAAGAAAAAAGAAAGTCAACGTTTTAAACAATGAATAATTTCTTCGGATTTACCCTTATAATATTCATTTGTGAGCAGTTGTTCAAAATTACGTAATGCTGCTTTCGGGTTATTGATCTTTGAATAGCAAAAACCTTGATACCATATTGCATGCGATAAAAACAGCCTGTCTTGTTTGTCAATTATTATCTGAAGCTTAACAATAGCTTCGTTAAATTTTTCTGTTTCCATCAGGGCTATGGACGAGTAAAAAAGTGCGAGTATATTATTTTTATCAGTAGCCAGAACCTGGTTGAAGAGAGAGAGAGAGCCCTTATAATCGCCTTTTTCGTAAAGTATGAATGCATTTTCCAAAACAGGATTCAACCCGGATTCTCCGGACCTGACAATAGAAACAGGTTCATAGGGTTTGTAATATTCGGCAAAAATTTTGTCATGCGAAGTAGACGCATTTTGATAAAACAATAAGACGACAGTGGCAATTATGATGATGCCCGAAATTGAAGCGGCAGCATACCATAACGGGGAAAAACCGGTTTTTTTCAGTTTAACGGGTCGCTCATTTTTAACAGAATCTTTTTCTTCATCCTGAAACTCTTGCATCACTTTATCATGTATGAAATTTAATTGTTTTTCCAGCTTTTCTTCTTCCGTAAGTTCATGAATGAAATAATGATTTATTTCTTTATGTAAATTAAGCAGATCTGCCAGTTCGGGTTCTGTTTCAAGCCTTTTTTCAAACCCAAAGAGTTCTTTTTCCTGCATCTCGCCTGATAAATATTGTTCAATTAACGTCGTATTTTTTTTATTCGGTAGATTCATGGCTTTAGATTAAAATTAATTCCTGTTTTTTAATCAGTTCTTTATAATCCGGGTCGTTTTTGATGCAGGAAACAAGATATTCCTTGCATTGGTATCTTCGGGCTTTTACCGATTCAGCACTTTTAAACTTTAATCTTGTTTTAATCCTGTTATCCGGAATTTGACTAAAAAATAACTTCAGCAATACTTTACAGTCTTTACCTAGCTTCTTAAAATGTAACCGGAACAACTGTGTTTTCTTTAATTCAAGATATTTATTTTCAAAATCTTCAATTGCATTTATGTTTTCGGAAAAAAATGATCCCTTGTCATAAAATATTTCGTAATCTATCAAAACCTCGCTTCTTGTTTTTTTGATTTGTAGTTGCTGTAACCACAGAATGCGGCAAACCGAAAAAAAATAGGTGTTAAAATCGCAGGTTAAATCAAATTTTGGCTTGGTAATATTTTTAAAAATAATAATAAGAGCATCCTGAATAATATCTTTCACTTCTGATTCGGAGCCGTTGTTTGCTAATATCATACTGGCTACAGTCCGATAATTCGATTTATATATATAATACAGGATGATATTTTCTTTCCTTCGAAAACCCTGTATTATCTCACTATTCGTATAAGTTTTCATCGATTTGGTATCTGTACTCAAAATTGAAACCTTTATTTTACATTTGCAATTTCTATTTTTTATCTTTACTCACTTTGGGATAATTGTTATTACCCGCACAGTTCCCGGCTGTATGCAATATATTATTGCTTTACTCAGGAATAATTCTCCGAATGGCAAAGTTACAATTTTTCATTATCGTTTCCAATAATGATTTAATAACTCACATTACGCAAAAAACTAAAAAAGACACGAATTTCACGAATTTTCACTAAAAAAAGTACAATGAGGGAATTAGTTTATGTATGTAAAGGTGACATACCAAATAATTGGTATTTGCATGGAAGTGTAAAGAGTTCACGGGAAGGAATATCCTGGAGTGGTTTATAAGTCAGTTTAGCACTTATTATGATAATTAGTGTAATTCGTGTCAAAAAACTTAAGCGTAACATCAGATAATAAGTATATTTGTTGACTTAAAAATTTAGGCTAATGAAAAAAGTTCTTATTATTGAAGACGATCCTATTCTCCGTGAAAATACTGTTGAATTTTTAAAAGAAGAAGGCTTTGAAACCTTTGCGGCTAAAGATGGTTCATCAGGTGTACAACAAGCGTTGGAAATTATTCCTGATATTATTCTTTGTGATATTTCCATGCCTAAGATGGACGGATATGAGGTATTTAAAACATTGCAATCCATTCCTTCAACTTCAACCGTTCCGTTTATTTTTCTCACAGCCAAAATACAAAGAGACGATATCCGGCTCGGTATGCAACTGGGAGCAGACGATTATATTACCAAACCTTATTCCTTCGACGATCTTCTCACTTCCATACAGGTTCGTCTCGAAAAATCTGAACGATTATCCAACTCGTTTGATAACAAATTTATGGCGCTTATTGATAATCCCATGCTGGGGGTATTTATTTTACAAGGCGAAAAATTTAGTTATATCAATTCACGTTTTGCTAAACTATTGGAATACGATTCTGATAAGGAGATTCTCGGTAAGTCAATCAATAATTTTATTGATGATGAGTACAAACAAAAATTAGCCGAAAAAATTCAATTATGCCAAAAAGGAGTTTACAATTCACATTATTTCAGGGCGCGTTTGAAAACAGCAAATAATCAACCGATAAATGTTACTATTTTTACTTCATCTGTAAACCTGAAAGGAGTGAACAGCATAATAGGTTATGTGCTGAAAGATTCAGGTAATATCAGCTTTGAACAGTTGAACGACGGGGATTCCATTACTGACCAGATTACAGAAGCTATAAACTATTTTACCATTCAGAAGAATGTTAAACCCAGCGATCTGGTAAAAATAGTACAGGAAAAATGTAAATCTGATACAATGCTTAACCCTGATGAACTGACAAAACGTGAAATAGAAATCATCAAACTTATTGCAGTGGGTATGTCTAACAAAGAAATTGCAGATAAGTTGTTTGTCAGCCAGCGAACCATTGACAGTCATAAAGCAAATATACTTATGAAATCCGGGGTGAAACATACAGCGGCGTTGATGATTTATGCAATGAAAAATAATATTTTAAATTATTAAACTCCGCTCATTGTCTCTTCTATTTATTCCGTTTAAGTTACTCTTCAAAAAAATACAAATTGTAAAAAACACAAATTACCATACAAGAGTCTCTAATACCCCTATGGAAAATATGTGAATTTTGCAATTCAATTAGATAACTTCGTAATACTTACCATTTTTAATTCAGGCAATTTTGTTCTGCAATTAAGTATACCACACCCGGTCATCAATTGCGCTTTGGAAAAATCCTTGAGGTCTCCATTGGATAGGCACGATGAGACCTCAAGGGTTTAAGCGATTGAGAAATTGTAGATGGTAAGAGCATGGATTAATTACAACAGGTCTATTACTCTTCTTTTAAAAATATAAAAAAGTGGAAATGCAAAACAAAAATGAGAAACTTGCATCAGAACGAATCATTGCCAGGGAAAATGAAAAACAATTTGCTGAATTAGTAATTATCAAGAAAACTCTAATCGCATCGGAATCTCGCTATCGTCGTCTCTTTGAATCTGCGAAAGATGGGATTCTTATACTTGATGCTGAAACCGGAATGATTACAGATGTGAATCCATTTTTGATTGAATTACTGGGATACACAAAAGAACAATTCCTCGAAAAAGAAATTTGGGAAATCGGGTTCTTTAAAGATATAATTGCCAATCGTGAAAAATTTTTAGAATTAAAGCAGAATAAATATGTCCGTTATGAAAATTTACCGCTTGAAGCAGTTGGCGGTAAAAAAATCAATGTTGAGTTCGTCAGTAATGTGTATATTGAAAATCATCAAAAAGTAATTCAATGCAACATTCGGGATATTACAGAACGTAAAAAAACAGAAGACGAAATCATTTCGCAAAGTAATTTGTTGGCTGCAATTTTTGAAAGTTCACCCTACATTATGTTTCTGGCCGACAGCGATGGAATAGTAAGTAAAATCAACAAGTCAGGCGCTATTTTTGTTGATAAAATCGAAACTGAAATACAGAATAAATTGTGTGGGAATGTTTTTTCCTGCATACATTCCTTTGAAAAATTCGGTTGCGGAAAAACCAGTAGTTGTCCTGATTGTATTGTTCGTAAAAGTCTGAATAAATCCATTAGGACAGGAGAATCTGTTATAAATGCAGAAGGCATAATGACCTGCAAAGCTGGCAATGAAGAACACAAAATCAACATTCTTGTTTCATCCAATTTGATAAAACTAAAAGATGTTAACAAAATATTAATAACCATAATTGATATTACAGAACGCAAATTGGCGGAAAATGCTATGCAACAAAGCGAAGAGCGGTTTCGTGCTGTATTCGAACAAGCAGGGGTTGGGGTTGCCATTTTGAATACGAGAACAGGACAAATTGTTCGCGTAAATCAAAAATATTGCGATTTTGTGGGCTATACTATGCAGGAAATGTTACAAAAAACATTTATGGATATTACTTTTCATGAGGATATTCAAACAAACATTAATAATAACATACAACTTATAGAAGGTAGTAATAAATTATTTTCATTTGAAAAGCGTTGTGTGCATAAAAATGGAAATATACTTTGGGGAATCCTTACTGTTTCGCCCTTATGGAAACCCGATGAAAAACCACAAACCTACTTTCATATTGCCATAGTTGAAAATATTACGGAACGCAAACTTATAGAAACCACACTGAGAGAAAGTGAAGCAAAATTTTCTCTGGCCTTTAAAACGTCACCCTATGCCATTACGATTACGGAGCCAAAAACCGGAAAAATTGTCGAAGTAAATAATGGGTTTTTTGCTATTGCAGGATATAGCCCGGAAGAAGCCATTGGCAAATCTACCATAGAATTGAATTTATGGAACAATGAGGAGGATAGAAATAGTGTTGTAAGAGATTTACAAAATAATGAAATAATAAATAACCGCGAATATTGTTTTAACGCAAAATCAGGCAAATTGGTTTACGGTCTTTTCAGTGCCCAATTTATTCAATACAAAAACAATACTTATATTATATCAAGCATAAATGATATCACGGAGCGAAGGCAGGCTGAAGAATCCCTAAGAGAAAGCGAAGAAAAGTTCCGCAGTTATATAGAGAATGCGCCAGATGGCATCTTTGTCGTAAACGAAAATGGGAAATATATAGAAGTAAATAAAGCAGCATGCCAAATAACCGGGTATTCCGAAGACGAGCTTTTAAATATGACTATCATTGATATTATTCCCCATGAATCATTAGAGGAAGCAGGTAATAATTTTAGTAATGTTGTGAACACAGGTCGCTCATTCGGTGAGTTTTATTACAAACACAAAAACGGCACAAACCGATTGTGGGCTAAAGAAGCAGTTAAAGTTTCAGATGCAAGATTTCTATGTTTTGTGAAAGACATTACCGAACGCAAGCAATGTGAAGTTCTAGCAGAAGCAAATTATTCCATTCAAACTACGTTAAACGCAATATTGCGATTGTCCATTGAAGATATTCCCCTGATAGAATTGCTAAAACAGACTTTCGACCTGATTATCAATATCCCTTCGCTCAATATTGAATCAAAAGGATGTATTTTTCTTGTCAATGAGACGAATGATTCATTGAAAATGGTTGTTGAAAAAAATCTTGGAGAGCATATAAAGCAGGCATGTGAATTGATTCCATTCGGTTTTTGCCATTGCGGAAGGGCTGCTTCAACACAGGAAATACAATTCTCTAGTTGCATTGACGAAATACATGAAATCTCTTATGAAGGAATACATGATCACGGGCACTATTGCACACCTATAGTTTACATGAACAAAACACTTGGAGTAATCAATGTTTATTTAAAACCGGACCACGTAAAAAATAAAACTGAAATAGAATTTCTTTTTGCAATAGCCAATACGCTGGCAGGTATCATTGTCAGGAAAAACAATGAAACAGAATTAAGGGAAACCCTCGAAAACCTGGAAAATATTGTAAGTATCCGCACAAAGGATGTTGAAATTAAAAACCGACAACTGCTTGATGAAATTGAAGAAAGAATCGAAATAGAAGAAGGCCTCGCTTTAAGCGAAGAAAAATACCGGACATTAATAGAACTGGCCGTTGACGCCATCTTAATAGGGGATACCAAAGGTAACTTCATAAATGCAAACAGGGCAGCCAGTGTTCTTACCGGTTATGAAAGTGAAGAATTATTTAACATGAATATGATGAATCTTTTTAGTAAGGAGGTTTTAATTGTCAACCCGCTTCGTTACCACTTTCTCAATCAGGGCGAAATTATTGTAACAGAACGAATGCTCACACAAAAAAGCGGAATGCTGATATCTATTGAAATGAAAACACGTAGAATGCCTGACGGAAATTATCAGACTTTCATGAGAGATATGACCGTGCGAAATAAATTGGAGGAAAGCATCCGGGATTCTCTGGAAAAAGAAAAAGAACTCAATTTATTAAAGACACGTTTTATTTCAGTAATTTCTCATGAATTCAGAACTCCCCTTGCCGGAATTTCTGGAAGCGTACAACTACTGGAAAAACATGGGAACAAATGGAATGATGCAAAAAAAACAGAATATTACAAACGAATTTATTCCTCAATTCAATATGCCAACGTGCTGCTTGATGATGTCTCTATTATCGGAAAAGACGATAGCGGCCAGCTCTCTGCAAAGATACAAGCTGTTAATATTAATATGTTATGTACTGAGGTAATTTATGATCTGAAAGCAATACATGGAGAACTAACAAAAATTGAGTTGCAAAACAATTGTTTATTGGAAGAAATAAATACAGACAAAAGCCACCTGCGACATATATTGAACAATCTCATTTCAAACGGAATCAAGTATTCAGATAAAAAAACGGTTGACCTGATTGTTGAAAGTGATGGCTCTGCAAACATTAAATTCATTGTACAGGATTATGGTATTGGCATCCCTGCAATAGATCAGAAACATCTTTTTGAGCCTTTTCATCGGGCTTCAAATGTTGAAGGGATAAAAGGTACAGGCTTGGGTCTGACTATTGTAAAGCGATGCGTGGATTTGTTAAAAGGAACCATTGAAATTGAAAGCGTGGAAGGTAAAGGAACCAGAGTTATGGTGGTGCTGCCTACGAAAATATAAAACGATCAACTCATGTTACACTAAAAATGGAAGACATGAATGATAATGAATTACAACCAAACGACTAATCACATCAACAATATAATTCGTGTAATTCGTGTCTAAAATATAAATATAAGTAACATGCTTTATTAATTGTTATTAAACTTAAAAATCTATGTTTAAGAAAAAGGTACTTATTATTGAAGATGATCAGATACTCCTTGCCAATGCTGTAGAATTTTTAAAAGAAGAAGGCTTTGAAACCTTTGCTGCCAAAGATGGTGCGTCAGGAGTACAACAAGCGCTTGAAATTATTCCGGATATTATTCTTTGCGATATTTCTATGCCCAGAATGAATGGTTACGAGGTATATAAAACACTACAAACCATTCCTTCAACATCAAGCGTTCCGTTTATATTTCTTACAGCCAAAATACAAAAAGATGATATCCGGCTCGGAATGAACCTTGGCGTGGACGATTATATTACCAAGCCCTATTCATTTGATGATCTTCTCACTTCTATTCAGGTTCGCCTCGAAAAATCTGAATGCTTAGCCAGTTCGTTTGATACTAAATTCATGTCGCTTATTGATAATCCCATGCTGGGAGTATTTATATTACAAGGCGAAAAATTCAGTTATATCAATTCACGTTTTGCAAAACTACTGGAATACGATTCTGATATGGACATTCTCAATAAATCCATCAATGATTTTATTGATGATGAGTACAAACAAAAATTAGACGAAAAAATTCAATTATGCCAAAAAGGAGTTTACAGTTCACATTATTTCAGGGCGCGTTTGAAAACAGCAAATAATCAACCGATAAATGTTACTATTTTTACTTCATCTGTAAACCTGAAAGGGGTGAACAGTATTATCGGCTATGTACTGAAAGATTCAGGGAATGTCAGCTTCGAACAGTTAAACGATGAGGATTCCATTACAGACCAGATTACTGAAGCTATAAATTATTTTACAATTCAGAAGAATGTTAAACCAGATAATCTGATAAAAATAGTTCAGGAAAAATGTAAATCTGATACAATGCTTAACCCTGATGAGCTTACAAAACGCGAAATAGAAATCATCAAGCTTATTGCAGTGGGTATGTCTAACAAAGAAATTGCAGATAAGTTGTTTGTCAGCCAGCGAACCATTGACAGTCATAAAGCGAATATTCTTATGAAAACGGGAGTGAAACACACTGCCGCGCTTATGATTTATGCTATGAAAAATAATATTTTGGGGGACTAATAAACTACTTTTCTGTTTAGGGCAGTTCGGTTAAAACTATTAAGTAGTGTCAGCAAGAAAACGCCAACTACTGCGTTACTCTCGTCATGAAAACAGTCATTTACAAAAGTAAACTCCTTGGTTTTCATGACTTCGAAAGCCTTGTATTTGACGTTTTCTTATCTGACACTAGCACTGTCAAACAAAAAAGAGTAGTTTTCTTGCTGACACTAAGTAATTGTCTATAAAAATGCCACGAAATCTCAAAAGCACCAAATCCCACAAAAAAAATTTGTGAAATTATGTATTTACCGCGGGTAAATCGTGCTTTAGTGGCAATTTTAACTGAACAACCCTACTTTTAATGAAAAATTGGGTCTTAAAACAAACAGAATGATATTACGGTGCGCTGCACCTATATAAACAACGCAGCTCTGCTGCTACAAATGTTATCGCAGCTCTGCTGCTATTTTTTTTTAGCAGCGTAGCTGCGTAATATTTGTAATATTGTAATGTACTACAAAACCAAGGTGCAGAGCACCGTAATATCACTTGCAGAGTCATACTACATAGGTGTAATATGTTTATAAAAAATGACCTGATGGTGATAAAAGTGCCGTAGTGCATGTCCCGTTTTACGGGATACGAAACGTAAGTATTTAAAATTTATAGGAAAGTGAATAAATTATTTGCTCTCTAAATAAAGAGTATCCGGACAAAGGTCAACGCCATTGTCCCATTTTATGCTCCCTAATAAGGGTTTTACTGAATTAAATAAACTCAAATTCTGTAATTCTTTAAAAATACCGATTCCTAAATAGGGTTTTACATCAAAATATTTTACTTCGCCATTATTAAAAGTAATCGAAAGTGTATAATCATGTTGTGGTTTTACGTTTGTTACCCGTGGATTCATTTGGATATTATTTTTAAATTTCCAAATACAAAAATACTATTTTTCAGAAAGAATTTGCTTAAAATCTGCACTTTTTCATTTAGGTTTTATACCTAAATATATAATTATTATATCCTTCATCTTTCATCTTTATACATACAAAATCAGTATGCCCTGATGTTATTTTTGTGCCGTTAAAATTTAATAAAACATGAATAAAATAGTAGTCATTGAAGACGATGCTGTACTGCGGGAAAATACATTGGATTTCTTGAAAGAAGAAGGTTATGACACTTACGCAGCAATGGATGGCTTGCAGGGTTTGCATCTGACAAAAGAAGTGATGCCTGATTTGGTATTATGCGATATCGGGTTACCAAAAATGAATGGATACAATACTTGTATCGCGATAAAAGAAGTAGAAAAACTTAAAGATGTACCTGTGATTTTCTTAACAGCTTTTGGGGATAATGAGCATATCATGAAAGGATTTGAAGCAGGCGCACAGGATTATGTAACCAAACCGTTTAATTACAAAGAACTTCTTGCAAGAGTTCATACCCATATTGAACTAAAAAAATCGAAAGAGAAAACAGAAGCAGAAATAGAAAAAGTAGATGTGTTAAATAAAAAACTTAAGGTTGTTTATAACGAAATAAAAAATAGTATTCATTATGCAAAACTAATTCAGGATGGAATGCTTCCTGATATGAATATATTACATAAAAATGGCATTGATAATTTAATTATTTATAAACCAAAAGATATTGTCAGCGGAGATTTTTACTGGGCAGAATATTGTGATAATAAAATATTTCTTGCAGTAGCAGATTGTACTGGTCACGGTGTTCCCGGCGCATTGCTTTCTATGACCGGTCATAACCTTTTACATGAAATAATCAATATTGAAAAAATTCATGATCCTGCTGAAATTTTAAACAACCTGAATAGCCGGATCCGCAGGGTTATTAAACAGGGCTTATCAGTTGTTCAGGAGGGAATGGATATTGCATTATGCGTAATTGACATGAATGCAAAAACATTAGAATATGCAGGAGCGAATATACCACTTTGGTATTTTCAAAATTCTGTTTTCAAAAAATTATTACCCGACAAATTAGGTATTGGAGAAGATTTCACTCCTGAGAATAAATCCGGTTTTAGCAAACAAATAATTGAATTTAACATCGGCGACAGGTTTTTCATGTCCACGGATGGAATTGCCGCTCAATTTGATAATACCAACAAAAAACGAATTACAAAAAAAGATTTCGAACAACAGCTTTCTTTATATGGAGAACATCCTTTCAATTCCATTAAAACCGATTTGTTAGAATTTTTAAACGATTGGCAGGGTTGCAATGCACAAACGGATGATATTTTAATAGTAGGGTTTGAAATTATCTTATAAATTCTTCTTCTTCAATATAGGTTTTGTACCTATAAAAAATAGGTCTCGCATTCCTGTATTTCATTTTTATACATACAAAATCAGTATGTTTTGTTGTTATTTTTGTGGTAATGATTAAATAAATTATGAAAAAAATAGTAGTCATAGAAGACGATACGGTACTGCGGGAAAACATGCTGGACTTTCTGAGAGAAGAAGGCTATGACGCTTATGCAGCGCAGGATGGTGCGCAGGGTTTGCTTCTTACAAAAGAGGTAATGCCCGATCTGGTATTATGCGATATCGGTCTGCCTAAAATAAATGGCTACGACACATGCATTGCAATAAAAAAAGTAGATGCCCTTAAAGATATCCCTGTAGTTTTTTTAACAGCATTGTCGGGCAATGAAGCTGTTTTAAAAGGATTCAACGCAGGAGCGCAGGATTTTGTGGTAAAACCATTCCATTTTTCGGAATTATTGGTCAGAATCAAAAAACATATTGATCTAAAATGTAAAAAAGATCAATTACAGGAAATGAATTATTTGCTGGAAAAAAAAGTCAAAGAACGTACTGCTGAGCTTGAAAAAGCCTATAATCAATTAGAATCTGCAAATACTATGTTGGAAAAACTGGATCTGCTCAAGACAGAATTTTTGAATATTATCAGTCATGAGCTGCGAACTCCGCTGAACGGTATTATGGATCCCTTACAATTACTCAAGCTTCAGGTTGAAAATAAAAATATGGTTGAACTTATCAGGCTGATTGACCAATCAGCTATACGTCTCGAAGAATTTTCATTAGCAGCTATAGAAATTACACGGTTAAAAACCGGGAAATCTGAAATGAATTTTTTATCTGTTTCATTAGATTGTATACTTGAATTAACATTGCTCCAAATTCAAAAAAAGCTTTCCGGAAATGTTGTGCTTATGAACCATGCTGTTGAAAAAAACGTTCGAATCAAGGCACATAAAAATTATTTGATAAACAGCCTTGCGAATATTATTGAATCTGTAAATGTTTATTTGCCTAACGACGGGACTCTTGAAATAGGAACTACTGTCACTCCGAAAAACGTCTGTATTTTTATTAAGAGTAAAAAAACCGGTTTAATTGCCGGGAACATGAAGAATCTATTTGAGTTTTTCAGGTTCGACGACAAAAAATGCGACCAGAGACAAAGACTCAAATTATACCTTTCACAATTGGTTATTGAAATGCACCATGGGCATATTCACTTCCCGGGGTCTATGGAACCTGAAACTATTTTAACCATTTCATTTCCCGTTTTACAGGATAATTCTTTCTTAGGATGAAAGAATCCTATTCACAAAATCTCTGTAAATTATTTGTTTTCCAAAGAATTAATTTTATTACTTTTGAACCTGCTGAAAAATTATAAAAAAAATGATTTTGTCCTGATATAAAAAAAAATGAAAGAGGAGCTAACCAAATCCGAAGATAAATTTCGCATGATTTTTAATAAATCAAGAGATGAAATATTTATTCATGAAATTAATGGAAATTTTATTGAGGTGAATCAGATGGCATGTGAAATGCTTGAATATTCACACGAGGAATTACTTCAAATGGGACCTGAAGATATTGATGATCCTGAAAATGCAAAAAAAGTAGGTGAAAGAACGATTCATGTAAGTAAAGAAAAGTCTTGTTTTTTTGAAACAACTCAATTGTCAAAATCCGGTAAACTTATTTTTGTTGAAGTAAATTCCGTACTCATTGATTATTTTGGAAGGCCCGCTATTCTTAGCATTGCACGTGATATTACTGAAAGGAAAAAATTAACATCCGAATTGACCAGGAACATTGATGTTCAAAATGTCATAAATATCCTTTTAAAAGAAGCATTGACAGCTATTCCTTTGGATAATTTATTAATATGGGCCATTGAATTGATTGTATCAATACCATGGCTGGCAATTGAGAAAAAAGGGGCTATTTTACTTACCAACGAAGAAGGTATCCTGGAAATGAAAGCACATTACGGTTTGAGTAAGCACATTACAAAAACTTGTAAAAATGTGTATCCCGGCAAATGTATATGTGGAATTGTGCTGGAAACAAAGAAACAGTTGTTCGTATCCAGGCTCGATCATCAGCATTCGGTTTTATATACGGATATTAAAGATCATGGGCATTATTGTGTACCCATTTTATACTCAGGTAAAGTGCTCGGAGTCCTTAATACCTATATAGCAAAAGATCATGCTTATTCTGAGTTTGAAATTAATTTTTTGGTTACAGTTGCAAATACACTTGCCGGTATTATTATCCGAAAAAAAGCGGAAATCGAATTGCAAAACATGAATGAAGTCCTTGAAGCAAAAATAACTGAACGTACTGCTGAACTGGCTACAATCAATGAAAAATTAAATTTGGAAATTGCAGAAAGGCAAAGAGTGATTGAAAAAGAAAAAGAACTGAATATGCTTAAATCACGTTTTATCTCTGTAGTATCTCACGAATTTCGTACCCCGCTTACAGGGATTTATACAAGTGTCCAGCTTTTTGAACGCTACGGCAATAAATGGGATGATGATAAAAAACAACAATTTTATAAAGATATTTATAAATCGGTAGGTTATACAAATATGTTACTGGAAGACGTTTCTCTTATTGGCAGGGATGATAGCGGGAAACTACCCTTTAACGCCAACCCTGTATTTATTGAGGCTGTTTGTTTTCAGGCGATCAAAGACATTAAGGCTTTTCATGGTGAATTATCAGATATAAATTTTATTTCAATCCCTGAATCTATAGAAGCTATTGCCGATGAATCGATTCTCCGTCATATTCTGAACAATCTCTTGTCGAATGCTGTAAAGTATTCTGAGCAGGGTGGGCAAATTGAATTTATTGTTAAGCTTCAAGTTGATAATATTGTTTTCACTATTGCAGATCATGGAATCGGCATTCCTAAAAAAGATTTAAAATATATTTTCGAAACATTTCAAAGGGCGTCAAATGTAGGAACTACAAGAGGAACCGGGCTTGGCTTATCTATTGTTAAACGATGCGTTAAACTTCACAACGGAACCATTAAGATAAAAAGCAAATTAAATTCTGGAACCACTGTTATTGTTTCTATTCCTTATATAAAACCTTCTTCATGAAGATTATTTGACAAAATTTAAATTATACCTAACTTAAAGCTTATGAAAAAGATACTTGTTATTGAAGATGATCCCATAATTATCAGGTATATTGCAGAATTTCTGAAAGAAGAGGGGTTTGATGTTTATACCGCAGAAGATGGCGTACAGGGCATACAGGTAGCTATTGATATTATTCCCGATTTAATTATTTGTGATATTTCCATGCCAAAGAAAGACGGGTATGAAGTCTGTAAAACGCTTCAATCCATACCGTCAACATGTACGGTCCCTTTTATTTTTCTTACAGCAAAAGCTCACATTGACGATCTTCGTCTTGGGATGCAGACGGGAGCTGATGATTATCTTACAAAACCATTTGAATTTTCAGAGTTAATAAGAAGTATAAACCTTCGACTGGAAAAGCATGAAAGATTCGTCAAGCAAAGTGATGAAAGATTTTTCGCATTAATAGATAATCCGATGATTGGTGTTTATATCTATCAGGAAAATAAATTTATTTATTCCAATTCAATGATAACGGAAATTCTTGGGTACTCTAAAGACGAATTGAAACATTTCAGTTTTGAAGACCTTGTTTGCAAAAAAGAGGATGAGGAATTAGTCAAAATTATTCGTTGTATCAAAGGAATTCATGGCTTTGTGCACACTGACGTTGAGATGTATAAAAAAAATCAGTCAATTACGGCAGTTGAAATCTTCGGTACAAAAATTAAATTTAAGGGCAGGAATTGTTTAATGGGGAACATGCTTGTTGTTAATTCAAAAAGAAGGGAATTACCAGAGAGTAAATATTCCAAAAATATAAAATTGTCCCGGGATGAAACTCTGACCCTTCAGTTAATTTGCAAAGGACTTACCTCAATTGAAATTTCTGAAAAACTACTTATTAGCGCAAAGGCCATTGAAGCGCGTAGGGCAAAACTTCTTCTGAAAACTGACTCAAAAAATACGGCAGATCTGGTTATGTTTGCTATACGTAACAGGTTTATTGAATTGTAATTATTTTCAAATGCCTTTCTTTTTATTCTTCATTGTTTTTCCTGTTCTACACTCTTTTTCAATTCAACAACATAGTGTTTTCACTATAATTTATTTTTAATTAGGATAGAGAAGTAGTATTTTCCCCATTGATATACCTTTGGTTTGTGACTAAATTTGTTATATCAAATTTAATTGCATATAAACCTTTAAAAATAGTATATGAAAACGAGAACAATAATTGGCATATGCTTGTTCGTATCAGCAAGCTTTACGCTGAATGCCCAGGTAAAAATTGGCGACAATCCGGGGACTATTGATCCAAACTCTTTACTTGAGATGGAAAGTACAAATAAGGGATTTCTTCCGCCAAGAGTAGCTATTAATAGTGTTAGTTCCGCTTCCCCGCTGACAGCGCCTGTTTCAGCAGGTATGCTTGTTTACAGCAGTGGTGGAATAGTTCCGGACGGCTTTTATTATTGGGACGGGACTAAATGGCGCCCAATATTAAGCGATAATATTCCTTCTTACGGTGAACTTTACGAAAACGGAAGCAGTACATTAACAGTTACAACAGCTGGAACATACTACCAGTGGATAAATGCAACCCTGGGTATAACAAAAGGCGCCGGATATGTGGTTGGCAGTGTTGCTACCGACAATCTTACCATTGGGGCATCTGGAGGTGGAATTTATAGGGTGGATGCTAATTCATCATTAAAAAGTAACGATGGCCGATGTAATAAAATGGTCTTATTTAAAAATGGAATTGCACAGGAAAATTTATTTTGCAGACAAACAACCCCTTCTGGAATCATCATTCCTTCGGAAAGCGTTAACTTGGTTGGAGGCACGCTGATAAGCGGAACCATCTCAGATATTGAGACTGCAGATGGAATTAATTATATTGTTCAGGAGGGGAATAGCGGTTCCGGATATGATATTCAATTCACTTTTACAGATTTGGAAAAGCAGGCTAATGTCTTACTTTTTAATGGATATAATCTTGGAAGTAACGGACATGAAGTAGAACTACAGGTGTATAATATTACTACATCAGCTTGGGATAATATTTTAGCGTCAACAAAAGATATTCCAAATACCACTTCTGATATTTTCAGGGAATTTACAATACAAGGAAATTTAGCCAATTATTATAATGCAAGCAACCAAATGATCGTCAGGATTTATCAGACAGGCTCAGGCTCTTCAACTCATTATATGTATATTGATAAATTTCTTTTAACAGCAGATGAAGGGACTGTAAATGTTAAGATTTCAGGCTTACTGAGCCTTGCTCCAGGTGATGTAGTCGATTTGAGACTTACATGTAATATTGTCGGAACCGTTTATAACATGCTCTATACAAATTTGAATATTTTCAGAATAGATAAGTAAATCCTATAATGCGTTTTAATTATTATTTACCAGGGAGGAAAACACAATGAAAAATATTTATATACATATCGCATTGATACTATTAGGCATTTCTGCAAATGCTCAGAATCAAGCTACAAATACAGGTAACATACAAATGCACACAGGTGCGACAATGACTTTTTTTGGTGATTTTGTTAACAATGGTACTTTCACTGATGGAGGACAGGTTGCTATATTCGATGGCACTACTCACCAGAATATATCCGGTTCATCAAGTTTGACTTTCTCGAATTTAACAATAAAAAACTCTGCTGGAGTAACTTTACAGCAATCCATTATAGTTAATAACACATTAAATCTGACTTCCGGCGCTTTAGATTTAAACTCGAAAATGCTTACAATCAATAATAATTCACCATCATCAATCAGCCGGACCAATGGTTACATTATAAGTGAAAAAACTGATAATTCAGGTAAATTAAAATGGAATATTGGCAGCAATACCGGCACTTTTATATTTCCTTTCGGTACGGCATCTGGATCATATATTCCATTTGTGTTAGATATCACTTCGGGAGACATTGGCAATGTTACAGTCTCTACATATCCAACAGCAGCGGACAACATTCCTTATCCAACCAGCCCCATTATTGTAACAAATATTAATGATATAAATGGCTACGACAATAGCGCAAATACTGCAGATCGTTTTTGGCAGATAGATAAGGATGGACCTGATGGTACTGCAAGCTTAACATTTACGGCTGCAGGTTCCGAAATAGGTAGTATCAGTAATCTTATGGCGCAACGATGGAATGATTTCACTGGTGGCTGGGATGCTCCGCTGCCTGGTCAGAGCAATACAGCAACTTCGGTAACAGTTCCAAATGTAACAAGTTTTTCACCCTGGATTTTATACGGAAACAATTCGCCATTACCTGTTGAATTACTAAATTTCGAGGTTAAAAAAATTAATAACTATGCAAATCTTTTTTGGACAACTGCATCAGAAATAAACAACTCTGGTTTTGAAATAGAAAAAAGCACAAACCTTAAAGAATGGAAAAATATTGGTTTTGTCTCTGGTAATGGGAACTCAAATATATTATTGCAATACAAATTTAACAACCCCCTGGACGAAAACTTCAATAGCCGGGATTCATTCATCTATTTCAGATTAAAACAAATTGATTTCAATGGTGTATTTAAATATTCCGAAATCAGATCAATGAACTTAAATTATGAATCAAAAGAAATATCTGTAAAAGTCAATCTTTTTCCGAATCCAGCAACTGATATCATCAATATTTTTACAAATACACCTGATCAGGAATATTTCGTAAAGGTACTTGATAGTAAGGGTTCAATAGTTATAAATACCACAATGACCGGGTGTCGGAGTTTTGATATTTTACATTTTAAGCCTGATGTATACCATATTGTACTAACGAATGATTTAACTGCTCTGCAAATAACTTTTATTAAGTTACAATAATTCGCAGGATTTACTATTCCCGCTAAACAATAATTTAGCTGAATAATTCATTGGAATTCTCAAGTAGTTATATTAGTTACAATTAGTAAATATATTATGTTTCGACAGTTCGGCTGCACTCACTGCAACGCAAGTTCAACATAACCTACTTCGACAAGCTCTGCGTGTATTTTCTTCAAACGCACTTTCTATAACACATTAGCTTCGCTGATACTTCGTGGTCATTAACTTTTCACAAAAGTTTATGAATAGAAAAGGGTAATAGGTTTTTTACCTAAAAAATGACAATTTCTATTTTCTATTTTCCGATTTATACATAAAAAATATGAATTCACTTAGCGTAATTTTGCATTGTAAACTCTATAAAAATAGTAATATGAAAACGAAAAACTTAATCTTGACTTGTACAATTTTTTTGATTGTATCTTTTGCTTTTACTCAACCCCTGAATGCTCAGATTTATAAAAATTGCGTGGTGAAAAGTTACATAGAAACAGGGGAAAAAATTTCCGGTAAAGGAAATACCCGAATAGTAAAACTTAGAAAAAATCAAAGAAAGGCAGTTGATGTAACTTGTAAAGAAGGCAGAGAATATTACATTAAAGTACGTGGAAAATCAAAACTTGGAAATATACAAATCCGTGTATTTGGTAAAGACAATAAATTACTATTCGACAATGCATCTGAAGGATTTATCGAGACCATTAAAATTACTCCTGAAATGGAGCAAAAATTATCCATTGAAGTTTTTGCGCCATCCGGAAAATTTAAGAATAAAGAAGCTATAAGTGCAAGTGTGTTTATTGCATCACAAAAAGCCATCAACTAAAAATAATAAAATTATTATATGAAACATCCCATTCCTGAAATTATTTTATTACTTATTTTAATATTTTGTTTTAGTCCGGCAAACGCACAAACAATCCATGCAGATTTCACTACTGTTGTAAAACAAGGTTGTCCGCCGCTTGAAGTAACATTTATTAATTTATCATCGTCAGGCTCTGACATAAATTATACATGGATTTTGGGAAACGGAAACATTTCAAATATTTCGGAACCTTACGCTGTTTATACTCAACCGGGCTTTTATGATGTAACTTTAATTATTTCAAACGGAACAGATACAGATACCATAACAAAACAAAATTATATTCAGGTATTCTCACCGCCGCTTGCTGGTCTTTCTGTATCCGGCACTACTACAGGATGCGCGCCTTTGACGATTAATTATTTCAATACATCTGTTTCCGGTGATGCGCCGATTATTTATGAATATATTAATTATGGAGACGGTCTGGATTCTCTATCTGTTAACAGCAGTTACACGTATTTTCAACAGGGAGTTTTTGTCGCCAGTATTATTATTGCTGATACGAATGGCTGTACATCGTCTTTTACATCAATTGATACAATTGAAACATTTAAACCGCTTGCAGATTTTATTGCAGACAAAACATACTCGTGCTCCAATCCCTTTCCTGTTCAATTTGAAAATATGTCAACAGGCAGCGAAAATTTAAGTTATTTATGGAATTTTGGAGACGGAAACACATCGCAGGAAATAAATCCCTCGAACAATTTTTCTCATGGAAATTTTTCCGTTCAATTAACAATTATTGATGAGCATGGCTGCATAGACAGTATTATAAAAACAAATTATATTCATGTCGCGCTACTGAATTCAGATATATTAACAACGCAAGATACAGGATGCGCAAATTCATTATTCTATTTCTCAAATAATTCTTTAAACAGTTATGATTTTTTCTGGGATTTCGGAGATAACACGTATTCCCTTTTACAGAATGCATCCCATTCTTATACTACACCCGGAATTTATATCGTAAAATTAGTTGTATCAAAAAATGAACAATGCAAAGATTCCTCTTACAAAAATATTACAATCGAAAGTGTTCATGCCGATTTTGATGTTAATCCAAGATATGCTTGTGAGCTGCCGTTTATAAGGCAATACAGTAATAATTCGAGCAATGCCGTTTTCTGGGAATGGCGTTTCGGAAACAAAAGAAAAGCTTATGTTCAAAATCCTGTTGATACAACTTTCTCCCTCACTACTTTAAATTACGAGCAGGTATTTTCTGATACACTCATCGCAATAAGCACTGCCGGATGTCGCGATACAGCAATAAGCGATTCAAGTTACCAGATTGTTCTTCCTTACCTGAACTTCGGCGCTTCTATTGATAATATTCATGGCTGCGTTCCTTTTAATGCCAATATTATAAATAACTGTACTTATAACTCAACGCAGGATAGCTTTATTTTCACGAAATGGACTATGCTTTCAGGAGATATTTTTCAAACAAATGATTTTGATTACACATTTCAGGAACAGGGAATTTTTCCAATAACATTTTATACAGAAACCGCTCTGGGGTGCAGCCTTGAAAAATTATTCTTTATTAAAACAGGAAATCCGCTTAATGTCAATTTTGAACTATTTTCAGGCATTGATACTGTTTGCGCATCAGAGGCAGTAAAATTTATTAATACAACACCAAACTCACAAAATGCAGATAATTTTGAATGGAGTTTTTCAGAAGGGTCTATCAGTTGGAGCGAAAATCCGACAATTTTTTTTAATGACACCGGTTTCATTTCTGTAACATTAGCTGTTTCTAATAATGGTTGTGTATCATCAGCATTAAAAAATAATTATATTTATGTTAAAGGACCCATTGCAAAAGTAAATCAAATTCATAATTGTGTTAATCCCGAAAATATACAATTAATTGCAGATGTAAGAGGCGCAGAGCTTTTCTCATGGAATTTCGGAGATAACAGTCCATTGGTTTTCAATCAAAACAATATATCTCATTCTTACCCTGAAAGAGGAGATTATTCTGTTAATTTTTCTGCCTCAAACAATACAAACAATTGCAATTATCAGCTTACGATTCCAGTTTTGGTTAGAAAAGCAATTGCTTCTTTTTCTGTTGATACTTCGTATGGTTGTCCCGGACTTGATGTATATTTAGATCCAACATCATCACAGGATGCGCAGCACGATCAGTTTCTCAACAGATATTACTGGCAATTCAGCGATAATAATACGAGCATGGCAACCAATGGGACACACGAACATACGTTTATGAATCAAGGCTCACACACTATAAGGCTTACTGTAAAAGATTTGTACAATTGTACCTCTTCTGTTACAAAAAAAATCAAAATATATAATCCTGAAATCAGCTTCACAAGCGACTACCAGCAGGGATGCCTCCCCGCTAATTTTCATTTTATTAATAATACCAACAACGATACTACTGTATCAAACATTGTGTGGAATTTCGGAGATGGCGCAACAGCAACAGAAACAAATCCGGAACATCTCTATCAGCAATACGGAAATTATAATGTTTCGCTGTCAGTAACAAATGCGTTGAATTGCGCTTCATCATTAAGTAAAACAGACTATATAAAAGTAATAAAACCTGATGCCTCCTTTATTGCCAACAATCCTGAAAATTGTCTTAACAATGAAATCTCTTTTCACGATATTTCTCAAAGCAATATAACAACATATTTATGGAATTTTGGAGATGGAACAACATCAACACTTGATGCACCGTTTCATGCTTATCAGGATACAGGTCGCTATACTGTTACTTTAAACATCACAGATAATCATGGTTGTGATACGAGCCATACATTAGACAATTATGTGTACATACAAAAAGCGCCCGAAGCAAATTTTCATGCCACAGCTACAAGCAGCGATTGTTATCCCTCTTTAATTAATTTTATGGATAATTCTGATTCCCCTTATTTAGCAAACTGGAAATGGTTGTTCGGAGACAACACAAGCATCACTTCCGTAAGAAATCCAAACCACGTTTACAGCTTACCGGGCAATTTTGATGTAACTTTAATTTCATATACCACGAATGGATGCAGTGATACAATATCAAAACAAGATTATATTACAATTAAAGGACCCTGGGCTAAAATTTCAGCTCCTGATACTATATGCAAAAATGCTCCTGTCGCGCTTTTTGCTACTGAAAAAACCAATGTGCACTATCTTAAATGGGATGCCGGAAATGGACTGATGAGCTATAATGATTCAATTGTTGTAAGTTATAATCATTTTGGAAATGTTTATCTTTCATTATTACTTTTTGCAGACAGCATTCATTCTTGTGATAAAATTATTTCAGACAGCATTCATATATTTCCGACTATTGCAGATTTTACTGTAAATGATAATAACTACAAGGGCTGCGTTCCATTCAATACTAATTTCATCAGTACTTCTGTTAATGGAAAAATTTTCAACTGGTATGAAAACAGTATGCTTCAATCCACAAATAACGCATTTCAAAAAGAATTTACAAATCAGGGAGTATATCCTGTAAAATTAGTTATTCAGAACAATCATAATTGCAAGGATTCAATAACAAAAAACATTACCGTGTTTCCATTGCCAGAAGTGAAATCAACGCCAGATACTATGATTTGTCAGGGTTCTGAAGCTTTATTAAAAGCAGGGGGAGCTCTTTCGTATAGATGGTATCCCGAATATAAATTAACAAACTCATACGCAGGAACTACCGATGCAAGTCCTGATACTACGACAAACTATACAGTTACAGGTACAGATTCCAATAATTGCAAAAATTCATCACAAAGCACAATTGTTGTTTACAGAAAACCAAATATTATTTTGAGAGACACGACTATCGTTATTGGAGAAAGCATACAGATAAATGCTTTTCATCCCGAATTCTCAAATTATGCATGGTATCCGGCAGATAATATTTCTTGTACCGATTGTCCTGAAATAACATTTAAACCGGAAGAAACAACCACTTATTATTTAACAGCGCATGATACGAATAATTGTTTTGTTCTTGAATTTCCTATACATATTGACATTTCAAAAAAATATTCGGTAGCAGTGCCTGAATTATTTACACCCAACGGAGATGGGCTGAACGATGCTGTTTTTGTGAGAGGTTGGGGCGTAAAAGAAATAATTTATTTCAGAATATTTAATCGGTTTGGAGAAATGATTTTTGAATCAAAAGATTTGAATTATGGATGGGATGGAACAAAAAAAGGGGAATTAATGCAGAATGATACTTACGTATATGCCGTGCAGGTTAAATCATACGATAATGTCGTCCGCTCAAAAACAGGCTTTATAAAATTAATACGCTAAAGTATGAAAACATTAATTGCAGCAATCTTTCTTTTAGTATTTTCAAATACAACATACTCGCAGGAAATTGTTTTTTCTGAATTGCCTGGCGCTCCTGTTATTATCAATCCTGCCAATACCGGTTATTTCGACGGCAACTGGAGATTTTTTAATAATTACAGAGTAAGAACAGGAAACTTTAATGCGCCATCTTATTCAGGTGTTGTGGGATTTGACAAACAATTTGAAATCTACAATCAGCAGATTAACGGGGGATTCTTTTACCATAGTGATATTTCTTCACTAAACACTTTGTATGTACACCAGTTTTGCTTTACTACCAGCTATCATCTGCGCATTTCTTCAACATCAATAATATCGTTCGGAATTCACGCAGGCCTTATAAATAAAAGAACAGACAACAGAAACCTAACTGCTCCTGAGCAATATGACATAAGCATTGGTCAATTCAATACAGGATTACCATCCGGAGAAATATTCACTATTGAAAAAAAATGGTATCCAGATCTTGGTTCAGGTTTAAGCTGGAGAAAGAAAATTAAAAGAGGGCTGTTAGATGCCGGTATTGCGGCATATCATTTAAACAAGCCACAGGAAAAATTTTTATTTACGGAATCTGTAATATCTCAAAAATATATTGTGCATGGCGCTTTTGAAGTAAATGTAAATACAAACACAATCGTTAAGCCACGTTTTTTCTACAGCATCAATGATGCTGCATCTGAACTCAATGCAGGCGGAAGCATTACTTATAAACTAAATTATTACACACATATAAACGCAGGAATATTCTACAGAAGCGGATTTAAAAGAAATTCCGATGCGCTGATTTTCTATGCCGGAATGAAATTTAATAACTGGACATTGGGATTGAATTATGATTACGATATATCTGGATTGCATAACATTACAACAAGGTCGAATGCATTTGAGATTTCTCTGATTTACATAAGACCTTCCACGAAACTTGATAATTTAAAAGAGCCATGTATATTGTATTAACTGAACTTTTGCATAAATTAATTTGCTAAAAAATAATCTAATCAGCTCTTTTCGAGGAAAAAATTTTTACTTTATCTTTTTTTATGAAAAATGTTACTAAAATCAAAACAAAAAAAATATTCCGGTGCGCTGCACCTTTGTTTACAACTCTGCTATTGCTGCTACAAATGTTATCGCAGCTCTGCTGCTATATTTGGAATGCAGCGGCAGAGCCGCAAAATATTTGTAAAATACAAAAAACATCGAAAAACTAAGGTGCAGAGCACCGTAACATCTCTTGTATGGATTACGTGTTAACAATAGTTGCTAAATATAAAAACAAAATTTTTCATTAAAAAATACTGGTATTAATAAATTTATAGAATATGTTAAGAGTTATATTTATTTCCGTTGTTATTTTGTTTATGTCAATGCAAAACAGACCATGTTATTCGCAAAGCCTGCGGGCAGATACTTTAAAAAACTGGCAATTGAAAGGGTATGCGGAAAGTGCTGTAAAAGGAGGCGATTATTATATGGCTATTTATCTTCTTGAAGCATATATTCAAAAAAAAACAAGAGCCTATAATGAAATGTATTTATTAGCAGAATTATTGTCAGAAACAAGAAACTATGCACCGGCAGAAGCTTTATTCAAAAAAATTATTGATAAAAAGAAAAATAAATTTCCTAAAGCTGAATTTAATTTAGCAAAAATTTTAAAGAATAATGAAAAATATACAGAAGCGCATTCACTGCTAAAAAATATTGAAAAAAATGCCAGAAAACAGGCTCTCCCTGTTGACCGACAACTTTTATTAAATGAAATTGAAGGTTGCTTATTGGCAATTAAAGATACAAATCTGCTATCAGAAATAATTGCATTGCATATTGACACTACAATAAATAAATCATTCATTGAATTTGCGCCATTGCAAATTAATGATACAATTTTATTATTCGGGTCTGTTGAAAAAGAAGAAATTTTATCAGGTAAATCCAAAACTAATTACAGAAAATTTTATACGGCAAATTCAAAAAACGAAAATTACTATAATAGATCTGTTTCAGAAACGCCTCCCTTCTTCAACTTTGAGGATGCGCACACAGGAAATGGTTGTTTTTCTATTGACGGAAAAAGATTTTATTCTACCAGATGCGAAAAAAATATCATGAATAAAATAATATGTTCCATTCATGTTTCAGAATTAAAAAATGGAGAGTGGGTACAACCTGTATCATTAGATAATACTATTAACAGCAAAGACTATACTTCTACACAAATGACTGTAGGAAATTATTCTCAAAGCAATATTGAAATCATCTATTTCTCGTCTGACCGTCCGGGTGGCTTTGGCGGATACGATATCTGGTATAGCGTATATAATAAAAATACGGAATCATATACAGAAGCTTGCAATGCAGGATCTGCAATAAATACAATCGCGGATGAAAAAACACCTTTTTATGATATTAATTCAGGAATATTGTATTTCAGCTCTACAGGATGGTCGGGATATGGAGGCTTTGATGTTTTCAAATCACAGGGTAATCTGGTAAACTGGTCAAAACCTGAAAATGCCGGAAAGCCCATAAATACAGGTGCAGACGATTTATTTTATTCTCTCAATAAAGATGGGAAAAAAGCATTTTTAATTTCTAACAGAAAAGGCAGTATCCCATACAAACACGATCATTGCTGTGATGATATTTATTCGCTGCAATTCGAAAAATAAAAATTGATTTGCAAAAATAAATCAAGTTCTATAAATCTGTTTTCTGTAGAATTTTCCCCTCTTTTCCATGTAGTCTGTGTTGAAGCTAGATAAGACGTAGCCTGTGAGACCCAGAGTTAACAGCCCGGGTACTACTCCATAAAGAAACACCTATAAAAACCATTAAGGTATCAATTGCTAAAAAAAATATATTCTTTTCATAACAGAGGGTATTTATTATTTTTGCTGAAATATTAAAATAAAATAACATTTTTTCAACAATCAAAAAAATTCGATCCAATCTCAAAAATTTGAAAATAATAACACAACATAAAACTAATATTATTACGATTACAGCAGTTGTGATTATTCTTGCAATTTATTATGCAATACTTCCCTCCCCGCTTTTTAATGATCCTGTATGCACGGTAATTGAAGATAAGAACCACGAGCTATTAGGCGCGCATATAGCAGAAGACGGGCAATGGCGTTTCCCTGAATGTAAAGAGGTATCTGATAAATTCATAAAAGCAATTACCTGCTTTGAAGACAGACGTTTTTTTTATCATCAGGGATTTGATCCAATCGCGATAATCAGAGCCATAAAATCGAATTTATCATCCGGAAAAAAAATAAGCGGAGGGAGCACTCTTACAATGCAATTGATAAGATTATCGCGCAAAGGAAAAGCCCGAACTGTTTATCAGAAAATAATTGAAATTATATTAGCTGCCAGAACAGAAGCAGAATTTTCAAAAAAAGAAATACTCAATCTTTACGCTTCACATGCGCCATTTGGTGGAAATATTGTTGGCATAGATGCAGCTTCGTGGGTATATTTTGGGAGGAAACAGGATCAGCTATCATGGGCAGAATGCGCTATGCTGGCTGTTTTGCCCAATAGTCCGGGATTAGTGCATCCGGGAAAAAACAGAAAATTTTTGAAAAAAAAAAGAGACTGGTTGCTGAAAAAACTTTTTCAAAAAGGCTTAATAGATTATGATACTTATGAATTATCAATAGAAGAACCCATACCTGAAAAACAAAATGAATTTCCGCGTCTTGCGCCTCATTTGCTTGCAAGAATAAATAAAGATATTAAAAAAAATAAAGACAAGCATTCAACCTTTCACACAAGCATAGACGCGACGCTTCAAAAGCAGGTTCAATATATTGCAGAAAATTATTATTCAAATACGCTTTCAGGAAACGGAATTCACAATACTGCCGTGCTGGTTATGGATGTTGAAAATGGGAACGTGCTGGTTTATCTTGGAAACATAGGAGCTCTGAACGATAAAAAACATGGAGCGCAAGTAGATATAATTACATCATCACGAAGTACCGGAAGTGTGTTAAAACCCTTTTTATATGCAGCAATGCTTACTTCGGGAGATATCTTACCTAAAGCCTTGGTTCCTGATATCCCTACACAAATAAGCGGCTATGCTCCTAAAAATTTCAATCTTGGATATGATGGTGCAGTTCCCGCCAGAAAAGCCATTGCGCGTTCATTAAATATTCCGGCTATACGAATGCTTCAAAAATATGGAATCCCTAAATTCCTTCAGGTACTACGAAAATTGGGAATGAGTACGGTTAACAAAAATGCCGATCATTACGGACTCTCCCTTATTCTGGGCGGTTGCGAAGGCTCGCTTTGGGAACTATGCGGAATCTATGCATCCATGGCAAGATCGTTAAATAACTTTTCCGTCAACAGCAGCAGATACAATCCGGCAGATTATCATGCCCCCAATATTTTATTTAAAGAAAAAAATAATAAGCATTTTTTAGACCTTGAAAAGAATTCCATTTTGAGCGCATCTGCAATATGGTACACATTCAAAACAATGATAGACGTGGAGCGCCCGCCGGAGGAAAGCAACTGGCAATACTATTCTTCTTCGCAAAAAATTGCATGGAAAACAGGTACAAGCTTCGGGTTTCGCGATGGCTGGGCAATTGGAGTTACGCCTCTGTATGTTGTTGGAGTATGGGTAGGAAATGCAGATGGAGAAGGGAAGCCTCATCTGACAGGAATTTCATGTGCAGCACCAATTCTTTTCGATGTTTTCAATCTACTCCCCAAATCTTCAAAATGGTTCGAGCAACCTTATGATGATATGTTTTATACAAGAGTATGCCGACAAAGTGGTTATCTGGCTTCTGATATCTGTGAGGAAACAGACAGTGTTTGGCTTCCAAAGTCAGGAATTCATTTTCAGAAATGTCCGTACCACAAACTAATTCATCTTGACAAAACAGAGACATGGAGAGTACATGGAAATTGCGAAGAACCCTCAGAGATGGTGCATAAATCCTGGTTTGTTCTTCCTCCTGTGATTGAATATTATTACAAAATGAAAAATCATAATTACAAAACATTACCCGAGTATCGCCCCGACTGTCAGGCAAATCTTCTCTCTTCGCCGGCATACCAGATGGAAATTATTTATCCCAAAGATCTCACAAAAATATATGTACCAATAGAACTCGACGGCACAAAAGGAAGCACTGTTTTTGAAGTTGCGCACAGAAATAACAATACAACAATTTTCTGGTATATTGATGATGATTATATTACCGCCACACAAGGATTTCATCATGTTGCAGTGCAGCCAACAAAAGGGAAACACAAGCTTACACTTGTTGATGACAAAGGGGGAAAAATTGAACAGTCTTTTGAAATTATTGATAAAAATTAGCTCTGATTATCATGAAAAGAAAAACGCAACCGGGGTAGCTGCGTTTTCCATTTGAAAAGGGGAACTTATTGAACAATCAATCTTTTTAAATATAAGGTTTCAGAACCCTGAATTTTGATCATATAAACACCTTTGGCAATTCCATCAAGGGAAACAATCGTTTGTTCAGAATTTAATTTCTTTGAAAATAATTCCTGTCCTGTGATAGAAACAAGTGAAAGAACAAAATCTTCTTTCAGATATTCAACTTCCGCGACAAAACTATCAAATGCAGGGTTTGGATAAATTGAGATATTGCTGATATTTCCGATTGCATTTATTCCTGTTGGATTCAGCGTTACGGTCTGAACAATTGTGTCTGTACCGCAATTATTGGTTGCAACGAGTTTAACCTGAAAGCTGGTGCCGCTTGTATAAGTATGTGTTGGACTTACCTGAGTAGAAGAACCTCCGTCTCCAAAGCTCCAGACAAATGCAGTTGCATCTGTAGATGAATTCTGAAACGACACCGTATAGCCATTTGCATTAAAATTAAAAGCAGCCGATGGCATTGGCGCACACTGACCAATTCGAAAATCATCAATAGCAAAGCCATCCTCACCACCACTGGGACAAGAAAACGCAAAACGAAAACGGACATCAGCTAATCCAGCAAATTCAGAAATATTTCGTTTTACAACCAACCATTTATGCGTGCTTCCGGCCCACTGCGTTGCTGTATTATACCAATTTACAGCACCTGTATTTTCAGTAACAAGCTGCCATGTAGATCCATTATCAGTTGAAGAAAATAAAGATGCGCCACCATCACCGGTTTCATACCAGATAGACATTTCAATTGTTGGATTTACAAGTTGGGTAAAATCAAAACAGGGACTTTCAATGTAAGAATCCTCGCCTGTGGTGCAAGGTCCGTATCCATTTGTAATCATGCAGGCTGTATCAGAAACAACAGAATTCATAAATTCTTTGACATTCGGAAAACTCATTTCCCAAGATGAATTTGTTCCACCGGTTGTCCAGTAAGTAATCCCATTGTCAAACGATTCCTCATAAGGAAATACAGATACGCCATGCGTATTCACAATTGTAACAATTACGGTATCATTAATATTAGAGGCATCTCCGGGCGCAGAAGAATAAGATTTTACTTCATAAGTACCAGCAGCCGATAAATCAGCAGGTGTTGAAAAAGTAAAGCTGGAGCTTGTTCCGGCAGCAATTGTTCCTGTATAATTTTCTGTAACAGATGCGCCGTTATTTATTGAATAACTGACAGGAATATTGCCAATAGCGCAACTTCCAAAATTATTTATTGTTACTGTTATTGTTTCATTTGATCCAAGTCCACAACCCGAAACAGGAGCAGAGATAAGATTAATTCCGGCATCCCCGGGTGTATTTGTAATTGTTACAATAGAAGTATCGTTCACTGCATTGTTATCTCCCTGTAATTGTGTGTAAGATTTAATAATATAAGTTCCGGACGCAGACAAATCTGCATGTGTGGAAAAAGTATAATTTACAACCCCGTTGGCACCTATTTGCCCTGTATATGTTTCAGAAACGGCTGCTCCATTATTCACAGAATAAAAAACAGGAACATTACTGATAGCATTTGAGCTGAAATTTTTTATCTGAACAGATACAGATTCATTATTTGTAAGGCCACAAGCAGAAACAGGGGTTGCAATGCTAAAAATACCGCCATCATGAATAGATTCCGTTATGCTGATATCAAACATAACATAATCGTGACCTGAAAAAACACTCGGATCAGTAGACACGACGAAATAATAAGTTACACCGCCTGTTAAAAATGTATTTGTAAGCGAGGGAGTACCCAAAAAAGAACCATTAGAGGTAACACAAACGCCCGGTTGGTCAGGACAATCACTGAAAATAAAAACCCCCACACCGGTTTGCGCTGTATTTGTAACCGATGTGTTTACATACATACTTGTTAAAGGTGTAAACGTAAAAATCAAATCCTTACCATTCATGTATGTTTGATTTGCAGAACAACTCGTCGCGCTGTAAATATTTTGCTGTATCTGGGTATCAAAATCAATACCCGAAAAAGGGAGTGAATTTATTACAACAGGATGATCGCAATCCCAACCTTCAGGAAGCTGTGCCAGACAGGTAAAAGAAACAAATAATATACTAATAATTGAAACAAAAATCTTTTTCATAAAACAGGATATTGATTAAAATATGTTTGTGTGTTTTCGTAGTATAGACAAAATAAAAGGGATTTTGGTTGCATCGTAATTTTGAAAAAGTGAAATTTTTTAAAAATCCGATGTAAATCTGTTCAATCGTAAAAACAAATTTGTCCATTTGTAAAAAACAAAAATAAAATGATGTTACTTATTACTCCACCACCAACTTTCCTCTAAATATCTTATCTCCATCTGTTTTTGACCGTATTTGTTGGCGCAGATTTGCAATCCGTGCCTATCTCCACAAAATAAACCACGCTTTCCAATGCCCAGCATTTCAACACATACGTGCTACCCGAAAACTCATCTGCAAAAACAGTTTTGCATGTGAAATCTGTAATGCGCATTTTTATTCTTTTCACATCTGGTCCAAAGAAAAAATCTGATATTCCGGTATAAAGTTTTTATATATTGACAATAGATTTTTTGATTTTTCTTTTAGTGCATTAATTGATGCTTTTTTGCTATTTATTTTAACCTCGGCAAACAATATTTTTTTATTTTTCTGATTGAGAGCAATCAGGTCAATTTCATTTTGATTCCCTTTTTCCCAGTAACGTCCAATAGAAGTATACTCTTTACTTAAGATTGTTTTTTCTATAAAATATTTTTCAAGAAATGAACCGCTAAAAGTATCAAAATCCCTCTTTACAATTTGTTTTACATAATCAAAATTTTCAATCTCAACAGCGCTACGATATTTGTATATAAATCGGAACCAAAAATTTAAAAAATTATCTTCAATGTAATATTTTTGTATTCTTCCACTGTCTTTTGCTGCAAAAGGTTTAACTTTTTGTATTATCATGTATTCATTTTCTAATTTATCGAGATAACCCCCAACATTTTTAACTAATACAGATTCTATTTCACTTCGTGATGTTTTTGAAGACGCGATAAGTGAAAGTATAGAAAAATAAACAGCATAATCTTTTCCAAATTCTTCAATCAGAATATTTTTCCCTTCATCAATAAATATTGAATTTTCAGCAAAAATAATATCGAGCATTTTATTCAGTGTAAAAGCATTTTTATCTATAAAAATTTCAACGTATTTAGCTACTCCACCTGTTAAAATATAAAAGGACAGAAAATCTTTTGCTTTAAAACAATTTGCTTTTATACTGAAAAGTTGCTTTAATGAATCCACCCGGAATGGTTTTAAATGAATGCGTTCGTTTGCCCTTCCAAATAAAGGTTCTTTGGAATGCTCAAATATTTTTTTCATCATCGAATAAACAGACCCGCTTAAAATTAAATTCAGTTTTGATGAATCTTTGTTCAAATCCCAAATCTTTTGCATTTCACTGAATATGGCAGGGTTTATTCTGTTGAATTCCTGAAATTCGTCAATGATCAGCGTAAAAGGCATCTCACGGGAAGTATTCATTAAAAATTCAAACAATTCTTTAAACGTCTCAATTTTTCCGTAAATTTTTATTTCTAATTTGTTTAGGACTTCTTCAATGAATTCAGCACACAAAAGACGTTCATCTTTCCGTGCAATAAAAAAATAAATATATTTTGTGTTTTCAACGGATTTTAATAAAAGCTTTGTTTTTCCAATTCTTCTCCTTCCAACAACAAAAGTCATTTTCGAGGAGCTTTCAGAAGATGTTCTTATTGAATCAAGTATCTGTAATTCCGTTTCTCTATTGTAGAATTTCATAGTATAAAATTATAGTAACCGTTATTACCGTAACAATGGTTACGCAAATATACATAAATATTTGTTAACACAAAATTTACATTCTATAAGCAAGAAATTGTAAAATATATCAAAATGATTTTTCTTCTCTTACTCTACCACCAACTTTCCTCTAAAAATTTTATCTCCATCTGTTTTTGACCGTATTTGTTGGTGCGGATTTGCAATACGTGCCTATCTCCACAAAATAAACCACGCTTTCCAATGCCCAGCATTTCAACACAAACGTGCTACCCGAAAACTCATCTGCAAAAACAGTTTTGCCACCACCAACTTTCCTCTAAATATCTTATCTCCATCTGTTTTTGACCGTATTTGTTGGCGCGGATTTGCAATCCGTGCCTATCTCCACAAAATAAACCACGCTTTCCAATGCCCAGCATTTCAACACAAACGTGCTACCCGAAAACTCATCTGCAAAAACAGTTTTGCCTGTGAGATACTTGTTTTGTAAAAATAATTACTGCAAAGAAATTCTCCAGGAAAAGTTTTTACAACATAATTTGATGTTTTTTTCTCTTCCATTGTTACCTTTGCGCAAAAAAAAAATTGACTAATAATAATTTCATTGAAAAGTATCAGAAGCATCCGCTCTGCATTAAATTAACAGAAACATTGCAGCGAGATTCAGTCCGAGTGCAAATAAAAGGGCTTGCGGGTTCTGCTCCTGCACTGATTGTCGGTTCTGTTTTTAATAGCACAGGACTGCATTTATTGACAATCCTGAATGATAAAGAAGATGCAGCATATTTTTATAATGATCTGTTAAATTTTTTCCCCTCTGATAAAGTACTTTTTTTTCCTTCTTCCTATAAAAAATATATTGACCCGGAGCGCTCAGATCCGTCTGCAATCGTATCGAGAACAGAGGTGTTGAATAAATGCAATGAAGAAAATCCGGTTATTGTTGTCAGCTATCCTGAAGCTGTTGCTGAAAAAGTAATTACCCGAAGCAATCTTGAAAAAAATACCCTTAAAATAAAAGTCGGGGAAAAAATTAATCTTGATTTTCTGCTTGAAGTTTTATTTGAATACGAGTTTACACGGGCAGACTTTGTATATGAACCCGGTCAGTTTGCTGTACGCGGAAGCATTATTGATGTTTTTTCTTTTTCATCCGATTTTCCTTACAGAATAGACTTTTTTGGCGATGAAGTGGATTCCATTCGTACATTTAACCTTGAAACACAATTGTCAATTGAGAAAGTCGCAAGTATTTCAATTATCCCTGAATTTAAAGGTGCTTTGCTGCAAGAATCAAGAATAAGTTTTCTTGAATTTCTTCCACAGTCAACAATAATATGGGCAAAAGATTTACGCTATGCGCGCGAAAAAACACAATGCTTTTATGAAGATTCTATCATTTATTATGAAAAGAATTTTGATACAAATAAACCGGATGCAGAAAAAATAATTTCTGAAATGTTAGTTCCGGGTAATTATTTATTTAATCCGGAGTTGAAAAATAAAACTATTGAATGCAGCTCCCTGTCTATGTTTCAGGAAACAGTTGAAATTTCTTTTAAAACATCTCATCAACCTGCATTTAATAAAAATTTTGATTTACTCATAAGCAACCTGCTCGAATATCAATCCTTAGGATACCGTTTATTTATCCTTTCCGATAATGAAAAGCAGATAGAACGCATCGGTAATATTTTCTCTGATAAAAACGCCAAGATAAATTTTACACCTTCCGGCATAACGCTTCACGAAGGCTTTATAGATAATGATTTACTTCTTTGCTGTTACACCGACCATCAGATATTCGATCGGTTTCACAAATTCCGGGTTAAAAGCAATTTTATCAGCAAAGAAACACTTACGCTAAACGAACTGCACAACCTGCATCCGGGCGATTATGTGGTACATATTGATCATGGAATCGGTATTTTCGGCGGATTAGAAAAAATGGAAATCGGGGGAAAACTACAGGAAGCAATCCGTCTGGTATATAAAGACAAGGATGTACTGTATGTAAATATTCATCAGTTACATAAAATTTCAAAATACAAAAGTCGCGAGGGAGATGCGCCAAAAATCTACAAATTAGGAACAGGCGCCTGGCAAAAACTCAAACAAAATACAAAGAGTAAAATTAAAGATATTGCTAAAGAACTCATCGCACTTTATGCAAAAAGAAGAGAACAACCCGGCTTTGAATATGCCCCGGATACTTATCTGCAAGAGGAATTGGAGGCTTCATTTATTTATGAAGATACACCCGATCAGGAAAAAGCAACCCGCGATGTAAAAAAAGATATGGAATCGGATTACCCCATGGACAGGCTGATTTGCGGTGATGTTGGTTTCGGAAAAACAGAAATTGCTGTGCGCGCTGCATTCAAAGCAGCAACAGACGGAAAACAGGTAGCAGTGCTGGTTCCTACTACTATTCTTGCATTGCAGCATTATAAAACATTTTCAGATCGCTTAAAAAATTTCCCATGTACCGTTGATTATGTTTCGCGACTTAAAACTTCAAAAGCAATTAAAGAAACACTTAAAAAAGCAGAGGAAGGGAAAATTGAAATCCTCATTGGAACACATCGCTTGCTCAGTCAGGATGTAAAGTTTAAAGATCTGGGACTTCTTGTAATTGATGAAGAACAAAAATTCGGAGTTGCGGCGAAAGAAAAATTAAAAACGTATAAACTTAATATTGATACACTCACGCTAACGGCAACACCCATTCCACGAACACTTCAATTTTCATTAATGGGCGCAAGAGACCTTTCTGTTATTACAACTCCGCCTGCAAATCGTTTTCCAATCGTAACAGAATTACACAGCTTCAACGAAGATATTATCAAAGAAGCCATTTACTACGAGGTAGAGCGTGGCGGGCAAGTATTTTTTATTCATAACAGGGTTCAGAATATTCAAGAAGTACAACAACTTCTGAAAAAACTTTGTCCGGATGTGAAATCTATTGTGGCGCATGGACAAATGGAAGGCACAGAACTGGAAAACATCATGCTTGAATTTATGTCGGGCGATTATGAAATTTTAATTGCAACGACAATTATTGAGTCCGGCATTGATATTCCGAATGCAAACACAATTATTATCAACAATGCGCAGAATTTCGGTCTCAGCGATTTGCACCAGTTACGGGGACGCGTAGGCCGTTCCAATAAAAAAGCATTCTGTTATTTGCTTGCGCCTCCACCAACAGCAATAACTCAGGAAGCGCGCAGACGTTTAAAAGCTATTGAAGATTTCACGGAACTCGGAAGCGGATTTAATATTTCATTGCAGGATTTAGATATTCGCGGCGCCGGTAATATTCTTGGCGGAGAGCAAAGCGGATATATTGCAGATATTGGCTTTGAAACCTATCATAAAATTTTAAACGAAGCTATTGAAGAGCTGAAAGAAACAGATTTTAAAAATTTATTTTCTTCAAAACAAAAAAATGAAGAGCAGAATGAAGAAGAAGAAATCATAACAGAACCGCTGCAATTACGCACAGATTGCCAGATTGAAACCGACATGGAAATTCTTTTTCCGGAAATCTATATTGAAAATGTTGCTGAAAGAATAAAATTATACAGAGAGCTTGACAATATTGAAACCGAAGATGCGCTGCTTGAATTTCAGAAAAAAATTGAAGACCGTTTTGGGAAAATGCCGAAGCAAACAGAGGAATTACTTAATGTGGTGCGGCTACGCAGAATGGCTGTAAAATCAGGCTTTGAAAAAGTTCTTCTTCGAAACAAAATAATGACCGGATATTTTATTTCAAATCAGGAATCCTTATTTTATAAAACATCTGTTTTTCAAAAGATACTTCAGTCTGTACAAATGTTTCCTCTACTTTTTAAAATGAAAGAGTTAAAAGAAAAACTTATACTGACAGTTGAAAATATTAAAACAATTACAGAAGCAATGGGCGTATTGAAAAAATTGACAGGAGAGGTTTAAAAGACTGTTTTAAAATTCAATCAGACAACAATTTTCACAACAAGCCCTTTATATCTGAAAAAATAAATTCCTTTTTCAAGATAAGAAAAATCAAGCGTAGTTTCAATAACAATTCCGGAGCAAATAAGCTGCCCCTGAATATTGAAAACTTCATAAAAAGAATTATCAGGACTATCGTGAAAACTCATTGTTTTATTATTGGAATTGAAAATGGCAATGGGCAATCTGCTATATGTATCATTCATACTACTTACTCCATCAAACAACCACTGGAAAGCTTCTGAAAATTCGCTTGCCCAGAACCACTCTGCATGTTGCCCTCCCTGTACCGTTTTCAGATGCATTTCATTGCCTGAAAAACCAGCGCTGCTTAAAGCATTCATCACGGAATTAATATCTGGAATCATACTGCTGCTTTCCTGATCCCCTGCGAGAAAATACATTCGCATAGGAGATTGATGCCCTGTTTGGGATATAAAACTGTAAATACTGTCGCTAAACCAAAATGACGGAGAAAAAATTCCTGCTTTGCCAAACACATTCTGATAATTCATTGATGAAAAAAAAGAAATCAGCCCTCCCATTGAACTTCCCATAATACCTGTGTATTCTCTTCCCGGTAGCGTTCTGAAATAATTATCAACGAAAGGCTTTAATGTATTCACAATAAATGCAGCATAAGCTTCGCCCTGCCCTCCTCCATATTGAGAATTAACCCATGGGCTATACTCATTGAGCCTGTCAGCTTCTCCATTGTCTATACCAATAATTATAGCAGAAGGTGAAAATGTGTTGAACATACTTTGCATTGACTCGTCTACACTCCATTCCGATCCAAAAGCATACACGGCATCAAACAAATTTTGTGCATCGTGCAAATATAATACAGGATAATAATTATTTGTATTATAATAATCAGGGGGTAAATAAGCCCATATCCTGCGTGTTCTGCCAAGTTCAGGCATATAAAAATCAAGATCTATTATTCCTGTATTGCCCGAAGCAGTATGGCTTCCAAGAAGATCACTCCAATTAGCAACCTGACAATTTATTGTACCTCCATTACTGTATGCAGCATTTCGATTCGGAAGAAAAGACCCATCAGCTTGTGTTTCCACATTATCCCAACTTCCTCTGGTAAATTTGTATTCCATATTCGTTCCGAGAGGGAGTGTAAATGTTATCTGGTACGTTCCATCATGATTATTCTCCATTTGCCAGGCCGTATCCCTTGCGTTCCAGTTATTAAAATCTCCTACAATAAAAACAGTATCAAGCGCAGGAGTATAATAAATAGGAACAGAAACAATTTTTATTGTCATCTGTCCAAAAGTATTCAAAATAAAATTGAACAAAATCAGGCTAATAATAATTCTCATATCAAAAAAAATTCTCAAATTAAAATAATTATTTTATATCACTCATGAAAATTTCGTGGTAGCTTCTTCCGGTAGCTGTTTCCCTTGAAAAACAAGCGCAGATTGTAAAAAATGAGTGCTTTTTGGCATATTATTACATTTATGGGCGCAAGATATAAAAAATAAGTGCAACTTGTGAAAATTGAGCGCAAAGTGCCATCACGCTCTGCGGGACTTGAAATAATTTTCAATTTACCCATTTGACAAATTTCACTAATTTTGTCGAATAAGCTTTTACAAGTTTAATCATAAAAATTATTACATATGAAAAACATTGCATTAATAATTATTGTCCTCACTCTTTCAGGAAAAATATTTTCACAAAATCAGGAAAAAGACTGGAACAAGCCAGAACTAAACACAGCAGCCAATGAAGCCTATCTGAAAAAAGAAGAAAAAGAAATGCTGAAAGAAATCAATATGGTGCGCTCAAATCCGAAACGTTTTGTTCAGTATATCCAAGCTCTTCTTGATGATGCGAAAAAGAAGCTTGATTCATACGGGAAAGGGTACAAGCACTATTCATTAACCTACCGCACTACGACTGTAAACGGTAAAGAGATAAATACGGTGGATACAACCTGGCATTATGCGAATGAAGAAGAATACAAGGCACTAAAATCGCTTGCAGACACTTTAAAAAAAATGAAAGCACTGTCAATACTAAAGCCAGACAAGGGCATATATCAGGCAGCAAAATCATTTGGCTTGGATAACGACAAACATAAGTGGGAATTACTGCATACAGGAAGCGATGGGTCAGATCCATGGGACAGAATTTGTAAATATTCTCCGAAAATGGAATTCGGAAATGAAAATATTGCAGGAAAAGGTTCAAGTAACGCTTCAGTTGTGCCGACTCCAAGAGAAATTGTAATTCAATTACTCATTGATTCGGGCATTCCCGGTTACGGTCATCGCTGGAATATGCTTGACCCGCGATGGACACATGCTGCCTGTTATTCTGGAGGCTATAAAGAAGGTATGCACCGATGGATACAGAATTTTGGAGTTGAGAAAAAATAATAAGTCATATTATATTTATCTTAACCCTAGAAAAAAATCAGCGTAAACTCCCCGCTCTTTTCAATATCTTCAATATCGGCGGCTGTAAACTGTAGAAAATAATAATACACACCCGCTTTTGCAAAGTTTCCACCTTTTAATTTTCCATCCCAGCCTAGATAGGGATCTTTTGTCTCAAAAATTCTCTCTCCCCAGCGGTTATAAATACGCAAAACATAATTCTTTGCAGCAAATACAGTATAGGGTCGGAAATAACGATTTTCTTCAACTGTACTATTGGGATAAATACAATTGGGAACAAACACACGCGGCTCGTGCTCGTCACAAACAGTATTCGATTTTGATTTTCCGCTTATGCCAAAGGGATTCAACGCTTCATCTTCTACTGCTTCTACAAAATAACAAAATTTTCCTGTAAGATTTTTTTTCAGTTTTATACTGTTATACGTAAAAGATGTAACATTATCCGAAAAAGTTAAAGGACCCACCTGGTTAACCGATGCAATTATTTCCGGAGAATGATACTCTGGGACACGATATATATTATAAGTTTTCAGACCACCAACAAAAGACTGATACGAATTCCATTCAAGTACCTGCGTCATTGCAGAATTTGAAACCGCATTTAAAACAATATTTGATGAGATATTGGATGTATCTATATCAACGTAACAGACATTGTTTGCAACTAACTTGTAGGAATACTTTTTTTTCGTATCAACATTGCCATCTGTATGTGTAATTTCAGACTGTCCGGTTGAAGGGATGCTGCTTATTAAATAATAATCTGATGCGCCATCATCTTTTCTTAAAATTTTATATGTTAAAATTTCTGCCTCGTGGTCTACAGAAAAAGACAGTGATATTTCATTTTCTCCTGAAACAGTTGCATAATCGGCAATCAGAAACTGAGGTTTTGCAGGAACCCGCGTAACAATACAAGTCTGATTCGACAATGATTTTTTACCATCCGGATGCACAGCTTCAACGTAATAACAATACTGTACATCAGAAATTAAATTTGTATGAATATAATTCAGAGAATCAGGCGAAACTGTAGCTATTAAAGAAAAAGAAGGGCTTGTCTCTGTTTTTGAATATATATTATAATAGGATATGGAATCCCATCCTACATAAGCACTCCATACAAGTCTGGTTGATTCAAGACATTTATCAAAATAAGGGAAAGCATACATTGTAGAATGATGGGGTGTCATCAAGCTTTTATTTTCTGAAGAATCTATTGCTGCAATTGTATACGTTTCTGACTTCTGGTAGGCTAATGAATGCATGATTTTTAAGGAAGTTGTATTTATTCCGGAAACCGAATCATCAAAAGTCCAGCCCGTTCCAATAACTTCACTGATAGGTTTGTAAATAATATAACCTTTAACATCGGGAGAAGGACTGGGAGACCAATGTAAAACAGCAAGTCCATCAGCCATGTCAACGGTAATATACTCCAAAACAGGAGGCTCAGGATTCTCTGAATCTTTATGCAGTTGTGCAAATAAATATCCGGAGAAAAATAAGCAAAAAATAAAAATTATGTTACATTTTTTTATCATCAAATTCTCTTGAATTATCTCAAACTCCTACTTTCGCAAACCTGTGAGCCTGCCTTCAGGGATAGCCTACGCACAAGCTTGCTCGCAATACCTCACAGGATTGCCTTCTAACCCTAACCTAATATTTTCCTGCTACAACCTGATACATCGAATCCTGTTGCAAATATTTATTCGCAAGAGAATTCAGTTTTTCGGGTGTTATTGTTTTAATTTCATTTACGACTGTGTCAAAATAATCGTAACCCAATCCGAAAAAGTGAATACTTTTAAACGCTTCAGCAAGGGCAAAAGAGCCATCAATACTGCTTAACATTTCTCCAAGCATAAAATTTTTCACAAGATTCAACTCCTCAACGGGAATAAGTTCATTCCTCAATTTATCAAACTCAAAAAATATTTCTTTTATTGTATCTTTTGAAACCTCAGCTTTAACTTCCGACATAATCACAAAAAATCCTACTTTCTCAAGAGACATCAATGCAGATCCGATTCCATACGTGTAACCTTTGTCTTCCCTGATATTGCTCATGAGTCTCGATCCAAAATAACCTCCAAGAACGGTATTTAATACTTGTAATCCCAAATAATCGGGATGCAATTTATTTACCATTATTTTGCCCATTCTCAATGCAGATTGAACAGCTCCGTCTTTGTTTATGATATGCTTTTTTTCAGAATCACTTTTTAAAATATTTTTTGCTGAAATTAATTTTTGTTTTTTTACCCAGTCATTTTGCCCGAAATACTTATCAAGTAATGATAATGTGTTCGTTTTAATTCTCCCGGCTATAATAATTTCACAATTTGATCCATTATAAAGACGTTGAAAAAACGCTTTAAGTTGCTCTGTTTTTAAATTATTATAATCTTGTTCTGCTGCAAACCTCCCGTAAGGGTGATCTGTGCCAAATAATACTTCATTAAATTTTGTACGGGCAAGCGTACTTACTTTCGATTGCTCAATAATAAACCGTTGCTTTTCTTTATTTCTTAGAATGTCGAATTCCTTTTCAGAAAACAAAGATGTTTTCAAAATATCCTCAACAAGCAAAAGCAATTTTTCAAGATGGCGATTTAAACTTATTAAGGAAAGAAAAGCACGGTGTTTATCAGCATTAACAAACATTTGCGCTCCATAAAAATCCAATGTTTCTGCTATCTGGTGTGCAGAATAATTCTTAGACCCATTATGAAGCATCATATTTGTAAATAAAGCTACCAGAGGTTTTTCCTGATACCAGGTTCCTGCATGAAATAAAAAATCAATTTTTACAATATCCTGAGAGCCCGCATGAATGGTATAAACAGGAATACCATTAAAAAGAACTTCTTTCTTTGCCTGAAGAATATTTATTTTTTCAATCTGCCTGTACGGCGGAGGATTTTTCCTGTCAAGTTTCATTTCTATATCTTTTTTGAACCACATAGGCACATAGGCACATAGTGTAAATTTATTTGTTTTTTATTCAAAGCAAAATGCCTCATCATTTATTTGAATGATAAAACAATGTTGAACAATTATTTTTCACGAAAATTTTCTTTGTCAGCCTTATTACATCTTTAATTGTTACAGACCTGTATTTATCAATTTCACTATTAATCATTCCGGCATCTCCCAGTAATTCATAATAGCCCAAATTCATAGCTTTATTCAAAACACTCATTTCTGAAAGTACAATATTGGCTTCATACTTATTTTTTACCTTTTCAAGCTCACGCTCGGTGATATCTTTTTCAAGTTTCGCCAGTTCATTTAAAATTGCGTTGTCTGCATCTTTCATGGATACACCTTTCATTAGCTTTCCCGTAATTACAAAAAGACCCGGATCAATCGTTCCCATGACAAACCCATCAAGTTCTGCAAACATAGCTTTGTCTTTAACAAGGGAATTATACAATCTGGAAGATTTTCCGTTCGCAAGTAAATCTGAAATCAAATCTGTTGTGTGATAATCTTTATGCATTCTCCCGCATGTATGATATAATTTGTAAATAGCATCATAAGGAACATCCCTAATCACTTTTTTCGTCTGGGGCTTTTCCTGAACTGGTTCTTTGGGTAGATTTCTTTTTGTGATTTTTCTTGGTTCAATCATCCCAAACCATTTTTCGGCAAGCATTTTCACTTCGCTTGTTTTTACATTCCCAGCAACAGTCAAAATGGCATTATTCGGAGCATAGTGGCCATAAAAAAAATCTTTCACATCTTTCATTTTTGCATTTTGAATATGAGAAATATCTTTTCCGATAGTAGCCCAATTATAGGGATGCATTTTATATGCTAGAGGATGCAGAAGCAACCACACATCGCCATAAGGCTGGTTGAGATAGCGTTGTTTAAATTCTTCCACTACAACATTTCGCTGCACTTCAAGACTTTTTTCAGAAAACGCGAGACTCAGCATACGATCAGACTCAATCCAGAAAGCTGTTTCAATATTTTCTTTTGGCAGCGTGATATAATAATTTGTTATATCATTATTTGTAAATGCATTGTTTTCCCCTCCTACCATCTGAATAGGTTTATCAAAATCGGGAATATTTACCGACCCTCCAAACATAAGGTGCTCAAATAAATGCGCGAAACCTGTTTTTTTCGGATTTTCATCCCGGGCACCAACATTATATAGCAAATTAAAAGCAACAGTGGGAGTCGTATTGTCTTTATGCACGATAACCCGAAGGCCATTTTTCAGTACAAATTTGTCAAATTTTATCATAAGATATTCGGTTTTTAAGACAAAATGATAATGTCTTACAGCTCTCAAATGTAAATAAAAAATTTTAACTGTGTGTTGATTTATTTGAAAAAAAGTTGCGAAACCCTGCGAATACAGGGGGATTTGTTAATTTATTCGCGTTCGCAATACGGTGGCTTAAAAAAAAATTAAGAAAAAAATGTTTTTTTTTGGAAAAGAAAAAAATTGATGTATTTTTGCAATCCATTAAATAAAAGCCCCGTTCGTCTAACGGTTAGGACGGCAGATTTTCATTCTGTAAATAGGAGTTCGATTCTCCTACGGGGTACAAAAAAGAAGCTTGACATTCAAGCTTTTTTTATTTCTACTATTTCAATACCAAAGACCTTTTTGCTTTTATACTTCAAAGAAAAGTTTCTCCTTTTAACTGTGTGAAATAAAAATTTATCTTTGCAAATAATACATTTTTAAAAATTATGGATATAAAATTTAAAAACGGAACTATTCACTTTACAGAAAAAGGAGAAGGACAATCCCTTGTCTTGCTTCATGGATTCACAGAGTCGCTTGAAATCTGGAATGATTTTTCAGAATTCCTTTCAAAATATTTCCGTGTAGTTTGCATAGATCTTCCCGGACATGGGAAAAGCTCCTTGATTGCAGAGATACACACCATGGAAATTATGGCTGAATCCGTAAAAGAAGTTCTTGATTTTTTAAAAATTGATTCATGTGTGATGATCGGTCATTCAATGGGCGGATATGTTACGCTTGCTTTTGCTGATCAAAACCCAGGTTTGCTTAAAGGCTTCGGACTTTTTCATTCTTCCGCGGCAGCAGACACTGATGAGGGAACGAAAAACAGAGAAAGAGCTATTGATATTATCAAACAAAATCATCTTAATTATCTGGCTTCGTTTATTCCAGACCTATTTGCAGAAGAAAACAAAAAAATATTTGAACAGGAAATCGAATATCTTGTTAAAACTGCTAAAAACATGAGCATAGAAGGTGTCGTAGCAGCGCAAGAAGGAATGAAGCTGCGAACCGATAAATATCATGTTTTGAAAAATACTGAAGTCCCTGTTTTGATAATAGCGGGACAAAAAGATTCAAGAATTCCTTTTGCAAAAGTAATGGAACAAGTTGTACTTCCTAAAGAAGCATACCTTCAATCTCTTCGGGATGCTGCACACATGGGCTATCTGGAAGCTCGCTACGAAACCTTGCATGCTGTTTTTTCTTTTACCAAACGGGCTTTTCTAATTTAATTTTCGCAAAAGGAAGATTCTCTTTTTTTAAAATTTACTAATAAATATTAATTTAACCTACATACATTATGAAAAATATTTTTACAATTGCAATTCTGCTTTCTGTATCTGTTTCAGGATGCTTTGCACAACAAGAAACCAAATCAAAAAATAAAATGAAATACAATTTCGGAACTTGCCACGATGAAAGAGAAACCGTTAAAAAAATTGAAAATATTAAAGGCGCAATTATCAAAATTAACGATGCTTTGTGGGCATTGAAACCCGATGGAGAAAATGTTCGTTATGGACTATGCGAAATTCCCGAAGAATTAAAAAAAGAAAATATGTCTATTACTTTCAGTGGAGAAGTAAAAAAAATAAATCCAAATGAAAGAATGGCCGCTGCTCCGTTCAAAGTAACTTCCCTTACAATTACAAAATAAGGCAATATGTCTGAACCTGAAAAATCAGATTATTTAATTATAGGCGCAGGAATAATAGGTCTTGCTATTGCGCGGGAAATAAATCAGAGAAAGCCTGGTGTATCCATTACAATTTTAGAAAAAGAATCTGATGTTGCAGCGCACAGCAGCGGTAGAAACAGTGGCGTATTGCATGCCGGTTTTTATTATTTGGCAGATTCTCTGAAAGCAAAATTCACAAGAGATGGAAACCGACAGATGAAAGCTTTTTGTAAGGAACATCATTTACGGTTGAATGAATGCCAGAAAGTGGTTGTTGCGTGTAATGATAATGAAGTGGAGGGAATATTTGAACTCGAAAAAAGAGGATTAAAAAATGGTGTTGATGTTAAAGTAATTTCATCAGCGGAATTATGCGATATTGATCCAAATGCAAAAACGCACAAACACGCGCTATACTCCCCCGATACAGCAACTGTTGATCCTGTCGAAGTAAATAATGCGCTGAAAAATGAACTTATTGCAAAAGGTATAAAAATCATTTTTGGAGAAAGTTATTCTGCAAAGACCTCATTAAATATTATTAAAACATCCAAAGGAAGAGCGCTGTATGCCAATCATATTATCAATGCGGCAGGTTTGTATGCCGACCATATTGCACAGGATTTCGGCTTTGCGGAGAACTATACAATCATCCCATTTAAAGGAATATATCTGAAATATACCTTACCCGATAAACCAATCAAAACAAATATTTATCCGGTACCAAATCTGAAAAATCCATTTCTGGGAGTTCATTTCACAATTACCGTAGATGGGATTATAAAAATAGGACCTACAGCAATACCTGCTTTCTGGCGAGAAAATTATAAAGGAATGACAAATTTTAGTTTCGGAGAGCTGGCTACCATTGTTGGATGGGAAGCAGTATTGTTTCTTGGGAATTCATTCGGATTCAGAAATCTCGCAGTTGATGAAATTAAAAAATACAGGAAAAAATATTTCGTGAATCTGGCTACAAATCTGGTTCATGAATTAAAAACAGAAGGCTTCACAGAATGGAGCAAACCGGGTATACGTGCGCAATTGCTGAACAAAAAAACAAAGATGCTGGTGCAGGACTTTGTGGTGGAAGGAGATGAATTGTCTACACACGTATTGAATGCTGTATCGCCTGCATTTACAAGCAGTTTCCCTTTTGCAAAATGGGTGGTGGAGAATTATATTAACTGATGTTACGCAAATTGCAAGAAATAATGTTGAAGCCGGAAAAAACATTTTACGTAACATCAGTAAATAACAGTAATATAAAACATTAAAACTATGTCATCAAGAATTGTAAAGCGATACAGCAACGGTGAGATCACTGTTATCTGGCAACCGGATTTGTGCTGCCACAGTACTATTTGCTACACAGAACTCCCCGAAGTTTTCGACCCCTCGTCGCGACCCTGGATAAAACCCATGAATGCGCCGACTGATAAAATCATAAAAGTGGTTAAAGCCTGCCCTACAGATGCACTTACTTTTGAATATGATATTAAGGAGGATGAAAAGCAAGTTGAAGCAAAAAATGAAAAAATTGAAGTAAAGCTTTTTCCAAACGGACCCATAAAAATCAAAGCTCCGGTTAAAGTAGAAGACGAAAACGGTAATATTCATGAATTTGAAAACTCAGTTGCTATTTGCAGATGCAGCAAATCTGGCAATATGCCTTTTTGCGATGGTTCGCACATGAACAACGAATAAATGCTCCTGCAAAATGTGAGTATCCCCAAAGAAGTAATATTGCAGGAATGCCTGATAAAATAATATGCCATGAACAATTTTAATAAGCTTGTTTCAGCAATACAGCAAAGCATCCCACATCAAAGGTCTTGATGAAAGAAGTCTTAGCAGATTCAGACTATTTTATATTTATTATTCACAATAGGCAAACTCAATTCGGGGAGCACTGACCCCCATTTTGTCAGAATCGGCAATAGTAGGGACACTGACCCCACTATTGAAAAGAAATATAGGATGAATTACAATTCTTTGTTTAAAAAAGATGTCCTTTGCAAAGGATTAAAAAACTATAATAAACAAAATCGCAATTATGAAAATTGAAGAAATAATTATCAATAAAACAGCAGAAGCTATACAAACGCTCTATAATACTCCTATTGATAGTTCATCTGTTCAGATTACGAAAACAAAAAAAGAATTTGAAGGAAACCTCACAATGGTAGTATTTCCTTTTCTGAAAATTTCAAAGAAATCTCCGGATCTGACGGCTCAGGATATTGGTCAATATCTTGTGCAAAATATTCCTAAAATTGATAAATACAATGTAATCAAAGGATTTTTAAATATTTCTGTCAGCAATTCTTACTGGATATCTTTTTTAAACAATGCACTTACAGAAAAAGAGTATGGAACAAAACCAGTCAACGCAAACACGCCCCCTGTTCTGGTAGAATTTTCTTCTCCGAATACGAACAAACCCTTGCATCTTGGTCATATACGTAATAATTTACTTGGCTGGTCTGTTTCTGAAATTCTGAAAGCAAACGGAAAAAATGTTGTGCGTGTAAATCTCGTGAATGATCGCGGAATACACATCTGCAAATCTATGCTTGCATGGCAGAAATGGGGTAATAACTGTACTCCGGAAAGCGAAAGCAAAAAAGGAGATAAGCTTGTTGGCGAATTTTATGTTTTGTTTGACAAAGAAAATAAAAAAGAAATTGAACAACTGAAACAATCAGGATTCAATGATGAAGAAGCGCAGAAAAAAACAAGTCTGCTTCAGGAAGCGCAAACAATGCTGAAAAAATGGGAAGAAGGAGACAAGGATGTACTTTCTTTATGGGAACGTATGAATTCGTGGGTGTATAAAGGCTTTGATGAAACCTATAAAAAAATGGGCATCAGCTTTGACCGGATTTATCATGAATCGCAGACCTATAAATCGGGAAAAAATATTGTTCAGAAGGGAATTGAAAATAATGTCATAACAAAAAAAGAAGATGGCTCTGCCTGGATTGACCTTACAGCAGATGGTCTGGATGAAAAACTTCTTCTCCGCGCTGATGGTACTTCTGTTTATATTACTCAGGACATTGGAACAGCAGTGCAACGCTTCTCTGAATATTCTCCCGAAAAACAAATATACGTTGTTGGCAACGAACAGAATTACCATTTTCAGGTATTGGCTCTTGTCCTTTCAAAACTCGGCTATCAATGGGCTAAAGATATTTTTCACTTGTCGTATGGCATGGTCGAACTGCCCGAAGGCAAGATGAAATCACGCGAAGGAACTGTTGTGGATGCTGATGACCTTATGGATGAAATGACGCAATCTGCACGTGAAATTTCAAAAGAATTAGGAAAACTCGATGACCTGAGTACTGAAGAAGCTGAAAAAATTATTCAAACGATTGCAATGGGGGCTTTGAAATACTTTATTCTAAAAGTAGACCCGAAAAAAAATATGCTGTTTGACCCAAAAGAATCCATTGATTTTAATGGAAACACAGGACCTTTTATTCAATACACATACACAAGAATTCAATCTGTTTTAAGAAAAGCTGCTGAAACCGGAATTCAATTAAATGAAAATATCCGGGAAAATATTTCTGAAATTGAAAAGGAGAAAGAAATAATTCAGTTATTATATGAATTCCCGGATGTTGTTATGGAAGCGGGTAAAGCATACAGCCCTGCCCTGATAGCCAATTATACTTATGAGCTTGCAAAAACGTACAATCAGCTTTACCATGATTTTCCTATCTTAAAAGAAGAAAATTCTGATATCAGAAATCTCCGAATTGGTCTTTCGCTTCTGTCCGGAAATGTTATTAAAAAAGCAATGGAATTACTTGGAATAAATGTACCTGAAAAAATGTAGTTAAGCAATTACCGATATTCTTTGTCCAATTTATGAAAAATTGATTGCATTTTAACTTTCATAAGTTACTTTTTCATAATCTTAAATTTTCAAGCATATTTTTATTAATTTAGCAAAAAAATAAAAAATGTTATATTATATATAAAAGCCATGATAACAAGAATTGAAATTAACGGCTTTAAGACCTTTAGTGATTTTGTAATGGAATTTACTCCTTTTACTGTAATTGCAGGTACAAATGCATCAGGTAAAAGTAATCTTTTTGATGCTTTGAATCTATTATCAAATTTAGCAGATAAAGATATGAGGTCTGCATTTAAAAACCTTAGGGGTGATGCGGAAGAGCAATTTACACAATTTTCTTCTAAAGAATTTTCAGATAAAATTAATCTTGCTGTTGAAATATTGGTTGACAAAACGGTAAAAGATAATTGGGGCGAAGAGGCAATATTAAAATATACACGATTACGATATGAAATACAAATAAACAGAATAAGAAATACAAAGGGGTTTGACGATTTAAAAATTTCTCATGAAGAGCTAGTTCCAATTAAACACCAAGAAGACAAATGGGTAAAAAATAATATTGATACAAATTTCCTTGAATCTTGGATACCCAAAGTTAAAACTGGTAAAAGAGGAAAACCTTATATTTTAACTGATAATAAATTAAATAAACAAATCATTAAAATTCCTCTTGATGGAAAACCTGGACCTGGTAGAGAATTTTCTGCAAATGAAATTGCGCAAAGCGCTTTAAGCAGTGTAAATAGTGTAGAATTCCCACATGTTTTTGCTGCAAAAAAAGAAATGCTAAATTGGCGATTTTTGCAATTAAATCCTGAGGACTTAAGAAGACCAAGCTCTCGAATGGCTCCAGATACAGTTTCTCATAGTGGTGCAAATTTAGCAGCAGCATTATTTAGGTTGCAACAAGAAGATGAATTTGTTTTAAATGATATTTCCATAGAACTAAATAATCTGTTACCTAATTTTACCAAAGTTGCTATAACCGAAGAAATTTCCGAGAATAAATTTGTAATTAAATTACTTAGTGATGATGGAAGAGAATTTACTTCACGAGTATTATCCGAGGGAACATTAAGAATTTTAATACTATGTATTTTAAAATATGATAACCAACATAAAGGAATTATTTGTTTTGAAGAACCTGAAAATGGCATTCATCCATTTAGGTTAAAAATGATGATTCAATTATTAAAAGGGCTTTCTACTGATTTTACCGATATTGAGTTACCATTATTGCCATTAAGACAAATGATTGTAAATACGCATTCTGCTGCGTTTGTTGATAAAATTTTAAAAGAAAATAAAACCTACAAAGAAATTTCAGTTTGGTTTTCAAAACTTGTTTCTAAAATTTCTTCTAATAATAAACAAAACTGTAAATACACAAAATTGTTACCGGTATCTTATTCTCATGGTCAGATTTCTCTTGATTTTTTGGAACCATCTGAAATAGCTATGACTGAACTTGAAGTAGAAAAGTATCTTGAAACAAAAGATTTTGAAAGTTAATTATGAGAAACATATTACAGATTGGTTATACAACAGAAGGATCTACTGATGTTCGATTTTTGAGTAATATTATTCAAAAAACATTTGAAAATATTGCAATGGAATGTAGTAAAGAAATAGATGTTTATCAACCAGAATTTTTAAGAAAAGAAGGCAATGGTTTTGTTGATCAAATTGTAAATTTAGCTACAAAATATTCTTATTTTCATATAATATGCATCCATTGTGATGCAGACTCTTTATCAATTGAAAAAAGAATGCAGCATAATATTAATCCTGCTTTTTCCGCAATAAAAAATACAAAGGGATCATTGTGTAAAAACTTAGTGTCAGTAATACCTGTTCAAATGACAGAGGCATGGATGATGGCAGATTTAGACCTACTAAAGAAAAAAATGGGGACAGATAAATCCAATAATGAATTAGAATTACCTATACGTTCTAATTTGATAGAAAAAATTGCTGATCCAAAATCATGTATTTCAAATGCTTTAAGAATAGCCCAAATTTCCCAACCAAGACGAAGAAAAAAATTGACCATTTCCAATCTTTATACTCCTATATCTCAAGAATTGAGAATAGATAAACTTCAACTATTACCTTCATTTAAAATCTTTGAAGAAAATGCAAGACAAGCAATGATTAAATTAAATTTTCTACAGCTTTGAAATTAAATTACTTTAGAATAAAAGCACAATGCTTAAATCTATAACCTTAGCACTATTTTGCTTTTAGGAAAACACTAATGCTTCTCATATGTCCCTCTCAAACATTATATACAAACAATTGGTGTCTGCAATTATCTCGCCTAACAGGTCAAATCTTTCATTGAAAACTGTATTCTTTTCCGCAGCACATCTACTTCCAAAACTTTTACAGTAACATGCTGGTGCAATTTCACTACATCGGCAGGGTTACTGACGAATTCATTTTTCAGGTTGGATATATGAACAAGACCGTCCTGCTTAACGCCAACATCTACAAAAGCGCCAAAATTAGTTATGTTTGTAACTATTCCCGGAAGTATCATCCCCGGTTGCAAATCATCAATTTTATACACATCTTTTGAAAATTCAAACACCTTAATTATTGTTCTCGGATCGCGTCCCGGCTTTTCAAGCTCTTCCATTATATCTTTTAATGTAGGCAAACCATGCTCTGGAGTAACATATCGACTAATGTCAATCTTTGAGCGGATTTCTTTATTCGCTATTAAATCAGGAACAAGGCAATTACAATCTTTAGTCATTTTTTCAACTATGGGATAACTTTCCGGATGTACAGCGCTGTTGTCTAAAGGATTTTTTGCACCCTGAATTCTTAGAAAACCTGCACACTGCTCAAAACTTTTTTCTCCCATTCTTGGAACTTTTTTTAGCTCCGTTCTTGAAGAAAAAGGTCCGTTATTTTTAATATAATCTGTTATGTTTTGCGCAAGTTGCGGTCCTAAGCCTGACACATACGTAAGAAGATGTTTGCTTGCTGTATTAATATTCACACCAACATGATTCACGCAACTTTCCACAACAACATCAAGGGCTTTCTGAAGTTTTACCTGATTCACATCGTGCTGATATTGTCCAACCCCTATTGATTTGGGGTCAATTTTTACAAGCTCTGCAAGCGGATCCATAAGTCTTCTTCCAATAGAAATAGAGCCTCGAACCGTTACATCAAACTGTGGAAATTCCTCCCGTGCCACTGCTGACGCCGAATATATAGATGCCCCGTTTTCACTGACTACAAAAACCTGCACTTTCCTGTCGGGCTTCAACCGTTGAACAAAATGCTCGGTTTCACGGCTGGCTGTACCATTCCCAATTGCAATTGCATCTATTTTGTATTGCCCGATAAGCGAAACTATTTTTTTTGCAGCAAGCTTTGTGTCTTCTTGTGGTTTGTGAGGATATATGGTTTCATTGTGTAAGAGATTGCCCTGATTATCGAGGCAAACAATTTTACATCCGGTTCTGTATCCCGGGTCAATGGCAAGAATACGCTTTTGTCCCAGCGGTGGAGCGAGTAATAATTGCCTGAGATTTTCTGAAAAAACACGGATGGCTTCATCTTCTGCCTTTTCAAGCGATGATGCAGCAAATTCTGTTTCAATAGAGGGTTGCAGCAGTCTTTTATACGAATCTTTTACAGCAAGTTCAACCTGTTCAGCGCAGTCGTTTTTGTTTTTAATAAAAAATCTGTTTAAAATTTCCAGCGCATCTTCTTCAGGAGGAAAAACAGAAACTTTCAGAAAACCTTCGTTCTCGCCGCGCCTTATTGCAAGAAGCCTGTGAGAAGGGCATTTTCGCAATGGGTCTGTTGTTTCAAAATAATCCTGATATTTTTCTGCCTCTGCTTCTTTCCCTTTGATAACTTTAGATCGGATTACTGCTTTCTGATGAAAAAGATTTCTGATTTTATTTCTTGCTCCCGCATCTTCACTAATTATTTCAGCAATAATATCTCTCGCTCCCTGCAATGCTTCTTCTACCGAAGGAACAAATTCATTGATATATTTTTTTGCTTCATCAGACAGAGATATTGTTCTTTGCTTTACTATTAAATCAGCAAGAGGTTCGAGCCCTTTTTCTTTAGCCTGTGTAGCACGGGTCTTTCGTTTTGGTTTGTAGGGAAGGTAAATGTCTTCCAAATCGGATAAAATATACGTATTTTCTATTAGGGCTTTTAAATCATCTGTCAGTTTACCTTGCTCCTCAATGGTTTTTAAAATTGTTTCTTTCCGTTTTTCTATTTCCTGTAATCGTTCCGACTCATTTTTCAGGGATAAAATCTGAACTTCATCCAAACCACCAGTTGCTTCTTTTCTGTATCTGCTGATAAAAGGAATAGTCGCTCCCTGCTCAAAAAGCTTCAGCGTTTTTTCAATTTGCGTTGTACTGATTCCGGTTTTTTCATTTAATAAATTCAGTAAGGTCTTTTGCATAATTAAATTATATATATATTTGTAAGGTTGATTTCAAAGATACTATTTTTCGTTTTATGCAAAATATTTTTTTCAAAGCAAAAAATAATAATAGAAAATAAAGAATGAAGATTCGTGAAAAAATATTTTATTTTTTAATTGGAAGCATTTTTTGTTTGCTTTTCTTTACTCAGGGCTGCAAAAATGATGATAACATCTCGTATGAAACAAAGCTTACCAAAAACGAATGGCAATTGTATGATATTAGAATTATTCCTCCGGATTCCTCTCTTTTTCTATGGATTGATACCTGTTTAAAAGATGATTATATAAAATATTTCCTGGACGGTACTTATACGGAATACGAAGCCGGTGTAAAATGTAATCCTGCTGAACCAATTCAAAAAAGAGGTACCTGGAAACTTTCTGATGATAAAAAATTATTATACGCAAACGATTATAAAGGCATTCAGACAAACTATGATCTTTTGCTTATAGATTATGAAAGACTTAACATTCAATATACGGATACTAATTTTTTGAAGTATAAACTCTTTTTTAGGGTAAGAAAATAAGTTTGTTTTTTGCCCCCTCCTCCTACTCTACTTCAGTGAACATTCATATAAACAATTTTACTATTCCTGCATTTTTCCACTACAAAGAAAAATTCATTTCTGCATCATTCATTGACGGAAGAGAGGCGTCTCGTGGCGAAAGTAATGCTTGTGATTTTTCTATTCCCCAAGATATTTTAAGACTAAAATCAAAAGGATTGAAGCCTTTTTCGGCAGAAGGTGTATAGAAATTGTCGCATTTGTAAATAAAAGTTGCAGAATCGCTGAGAACAGAGAAGCCATGCGCAAATCCACGCGGAATATAAAATTGCTTTTTATTTTCACAGGATAATTCCACTCCATACCATTTGCCAAACGTGGGAGAGCCTTTTCTTATATCAACAGCAACATCAAAAACGCTTCCGGATATTACACGAACAAGCTTTGCCTGCGCATAAGGTTCAAGTTGGTAATGCATTCCTCTTAAAACTCCTTTTGATGATTTTGATTCATTATCCTGAACCCATAATGTATTTAAAATTCCTCCTTCCGTGAATTTTTTTTCATTATAACACTCGAAAAAATAACCCCGGTCGTCTTTAAAAACAACAGGTTCTAAAATCAACAATCCTTGAATATCTGTGCTTGTGAATTTCATTTTTATCAGGAATAAATGGTAAGTATTTTATCGCTTGCAATGTCGAGAAGATATTGTCCGTACTGGTTTTTCTTCATTGGTTCAGCAAGTTTCAGCAATTGCTCTTTTGTAATAAATCCTCTTTTATATGCAATTTCTTCAATACAGGAAGCTTTCAATCCCTGACGTTCTTCAATTGTTGCAATAAAATTGGAGGCCTGTAATAAGCTTTCATGCGTGCCTGTATCAAGCCATGCCATTCCTCTTCCAAGCAATTTCACTTTTAATCTTTTTTCTTCCAGATACAAGCGGTTCAAATCGGTAATCTCTAATTCACCACGCACTGATGGTTTCAGATTTTTTGCTTTCTCAACAACATCATTGCTGTAAAAATACAAGCCGGTTACTGCATAATTTGATTTTGGCTCTTTAGGCTTTTCCTCTATGCTTATAACATTTCCGTTTTTATCAAATTCTGCAACACCATATCTATCGGGGTCTTTCACATAATAACCGAAAACCACGGCGCCATCTTCCATTTTAGCTGTATCCAAAAGAATATGACCTAAGCCATGACCAAAGAAAATATTATCTCCAAGCACCATGCACACGGAATCCTTACCAATAAATTTTTCTCCGATGATGAAAGCCTGCGCCAGTCCATCAGGTGAAGGCTGTACCTCGTAACAAATATTTAAACCGAGTTTGCTTCCATCGCCAAATAAATCTTCATAAAGATGAATATCTTTTGGTGTTGATATAATTAAGATATCCCTGATGTTTGAGAGCATCAGCACAGACAGGGGATAATAAATCATAGGTTTGTCATACACAGGTATAATTTGTTTTGAAATAGATTGAGTTATCGGATACAGGCGCGTACCTGAGCCTCCGGCTAAAATAATTCCTTTCATTTTTTTAATAATATTTTAAAATAATTAATAGTTTTTGCAAGACCTTCTTCAAGTTGTATCACAGGTTCCCATCCATCAAGTTCTTTTTTTGCTATGGAAATATCGGGTTGCCGTTGAATGGGATCATCGGCAGGTAGTGGTAAGTGAATTATTTTTGATTTTGAGTTTGTCATTTCAAGCACCTTTTCTGCAAGAGATAAAATCGTAAACTCATTTGGATTGCCAATGTTTACAGGGCCTGTAAAAGAATCGGGTGTGTTCATCATGCGCATCATTCCTTCAATGAGGTCGTCAACATATTGAAAGCTGCGGGTCTGAGAGCCATCTCCATAAATAGTAATGTCTTCGCCTTTCAGCGCCTGTACAATAAAATTAGAAACAACCCTGCCATCGTTAGGGTGCATGCGGGGACCATAGGTATTAAAAATTCTGATAATTTTTATCCGTACATTGTTTTGAAAATTGTAATTCACAAAAAGCGACTCAGCACAACGTTTTCCCTCATCATAACAGGAACGTGGACCTATAGGATTCACATTTCCCCAATATTCTTCAGTCTGCGGATGAATAATCGGATCGCCGTATACCTCACTGGTAGATGCCTGTAGAACTTTTGCCTTAATACGCTTTGCTAAACCCAGCATATTAATGGCGCCCATCACGGAAGTTTTAATTGTTTTAATGGAATTGTACTGATAATGTATCGGAGAAGCAGGGCAGGCGAGATTGTAGATTTCATCTACTTCTACAAAATAGGGCATTGTAACATCGTGGCGTACCAATTCAAAGTATGGGTTGTCAAGCAAGTGAACGATATTAGTTTTAGAACCAGTAAAATAATTATCAAGACATACTACTTCATTGCCCGTTTGCAAAAGTTTTTCACACAAATGCGAACCTATAAAGCCAGCACCTCCTGTTACAAGTATTTTTTTCATTTTATGGATGTGTTTTTATTTATGTAATGTTAGGATTACTCGCTGACTTCGGCTCCGCTCAGTCAGCGGATGCAACCTGCAACAATTACACATAATCTAACAATCTTCAATTTCTAACTTCTCCCAATACCAAAATACTCAAATCCCTGTTCTTTTATTTCAGTCGGATCGTAAATATTTCTTCCATCAAAAATAACTTTGTTTTTCATTAATTTTGACATAACAACATAATTCGGCACTCTGAATTCTGACCATTCTGTAAGAATCAGGAGCGCATCAGCATCAATCAACGCTTCATAAATATCTTTGCAATATGCTACCGTGTCGCCGATTCTGCGTTTTGTTTCGTGCATGGCAACAGGGTCGTGGGTTTTGATGATGGCTTTTTCTTTCAACAATTTTTCAATTATTACCAATGCAGGGGCTTCGCGCATATCGTCTGTGTTGGGTTTGAATGAAAGTCCCCATAAGGTAATGGTTTTCCCCTCAAGATTTCCATTGAAATATTTCATCAATTTTTCAAACAAAACCGATTTTTGTTTATCGTTAACTTTTTCAACCGATTTCAATATTTCTAAGGAATATTTATTTTCATCGGCAGTTTTTATAAGGGCTTTTACATCTTTAGGGAAACAGGAGCCACCATAGCCAACACCTGCATACAGAAACTTATTTCCGATACGGGTATCGCTTCCAATACCCTTGCGTACATGATTTATATCAGCCCCAACAATTTCACAAAGATTCGCGATTTCATTCATGAAGCTTATTCGTGTTGCAAGCATTGAGTTTGCAGCATATTTTGTAAGTTCAGCAGAAGGAATATCCATAAAAATAATTGGATGTCCGTTCAGAGTAAAAGGCTTGTAAAGGCGCTGCATTACTTTCATTGCTCTTTCTGAATCTGTTCCCACAACAATTCTGTCGGGTTTTAAAAAATCTTTTATGGCATCGCCCTCTTTAAGAAATTCAGGGTTGGAAGCAACATCAAACTCAATATTTACCTGCCTTTTTTCAAGTTCTTCCTTTACGGCTGCTCTTACTTTTTTTGCAGTGCCAATAGGTACAGTACTTTTTGTAACAACAACCAGATAATCGGTCATGTGTTTTCCGATATCCCTTGCAACGCCCAACACGTAAGAAAGATCTGCGCTGCCGTCCTCATCAGGGGGCGTGCCGACTGCAATAAAAACTGCCTCACAGTCAACAAGGCTTTCTTTTATTTCGGTTGTGAAAGACAAACGGTTTTTATCAACATTATCTTTAACCTTTGTTTCAAGTCCGGGTTCATAAATGGGAATGATTCCGTTTTTCAGGCCTTCAATTTTTTTCTCGTCAATATCCACACAGGTAACCGTAATTCCCGAATCTGCAAAACATGTTCCGCTGACAAGTCCCACATATCCGGTTCCAACAACTGAAATTTTCATATTCTTTATTTTAAAATATTAAGGGAGCAAATTTAATAAAAAAATGTTACGGGGATAAGGGGGTATAAAAAGAAATTCCACATCTTTACTCTCAAAGCAATGTTGCCTTAAAAGAAAAATGTGGAACTCTTTTTATAAAGCCAGCGCCTGCAAGCAATTACTCACAGACATCGGCTTTGTTGCTAATGCTCAATTACAATTTTCTCGCAATAAATTTTTTCATTTGAAATAATTGTTACAATGTACATACCTGATGTTAAATTTGAAAAATCAATTTCCTGCTTGCCTTTATTAATGGTGGATGATAATTGTACGCTGCCCATTGTATTATATAAAATTAGGTTTGCTGCAGCAGATGCTTGTATTACTGCTTTGTTTTGAACCATTGTTAACTCAAACAAATTCTGACTGCTTGTCCTATTTTCTTCAATATCAGAAACAACCGAGCAACCATTGGCATTGCCCTCAGCGCATAAAGGATACGAAAGTAAATCAGGGCTCATTATTCCCGGCAAGTGGTTAGGCATACAATCAAAAGGATTGCCCCAAATGTATAAACTGTAAACCATAACATGGTGGCTATCGTAATAACCTGACCAGATAGAAGAGGGAAATTCAGGGAAACAGGAAATGTTATTGGTGGAGCAATAAAGCCGATCTAACTGTGGCAAAGGAGGCAATTCTGCTATGAAATTATTATTACAATTCAAGTAAGTTAATGAACTGTTCAACGCAGGTAAACTTGTTAATAAATTATTTTGGCATTCTAGATGTGTGAGTCCCGAAAAAGTCGGTAATTCTGTTAATAGGTTATCATAACATAATAACCACTTTAAAGAATACGGCAATGCAGGCAGACTGGTTAAATTATTTTGATTGCAATAAAGCACTGTAATTGTATTTGGCAGTGGAGGAAGGCTCGTTAAATTATTTTGTATGCAATACAAGCTTATTAATGAATCGGGCAACTCGGGTAAGCTAGTTAGTTGGTTCATTCCACATGCCAAAATTTTAATTGAATTTGGTAAGGAAGGAAGCCATGTTAAATCATTATAATTACAATTTAAGAGTCGTAATGAAGTAAAATATTGGATGCCTGTTAAATCAGTGATATTTCCTGTACCAAGATAAATGGTATCCATATAGCTTGTAACCCAAGGGCTGCTTATGTCCATTTGATTGCCATTCATGGCTTGAGGTATGTTGCTTTGCAGGTAATTTACAAAATTGGTGTCGGGTATTGTAACCCATGTTTGGCTATAGGCTTTGCATATAAACAGTGCAAAAAATATTAATATAAATTTTTTCATGAGTGTTAATGTTTGTTTTTTAAACAATAAAACCCACGCCT
>MEOG01000089.1 GCA_001769125.1 Bacteroidetes bacterium GWF2_35_48
TTTGAAAATTTTGCACTTGAAAATTCAAAAAAAAATTCTGATAAGAAAAAATTTTTACGCCAAATAAAAAATTTGGCTGACTGTATGGACAGACACTATTTAATGTGATGGTAGTTGAACCAGAACACGTGAAAGAACCTATTGCGGCCGATGCTGTTCCTCCTGTTGGAGTTCCGGAACATGGCAATAAAACTTTCAGATTATCGATACCGGTATTTTCAGCTGAACTTCCATCATCGGATGTTGCAAGAAAACGAATCACTGAAGTAGCAGAAGTTGTTGTTAAATCAACATATTGAGGAGACCATGTGGTATAAGGAGCAGGGAGTGTAAGCAAGGTTGTTGGGAAAGTTGAACCACCATCAGTTGATAACAAAACAACCATTTTGTCATTTGCATTTACAGATCCAGGATTAATATAATCAAATTTTAAAAGCTTGATTCCTGCAGGACTAAGGTTTACATATAAATCAAGGGAACCCGTAGTTCCATCGGTTGCATTATAGCTATTAAATTCGGCAGAATATGATCCAACAGTGCTTACTGGAGAATATAATCCACTGTTTGAAGTCCATCCTGCAGCTGCAATCCCATCATCATGCCTGCGCCATGAATTATCTCCGGTATTTGGAGTATTCAACCAGTTTGCAGTGGGCGCATCCCGAGTATCACAACTGCTGATCCAGGGACCCTCGAAACTTTCATTTACCGGAAGAGTAGCATAAGCAGGAAGTGTTACAGTAACAAGAACAGATGCAGAATAAAGGGTCGTATTTGCAGCAGTACAAGTAATTGCACAACGGTAGTACGTACTTGTTGTAGGAGAAGCAGAATACGTGGCAGAAGTAGCTCCGCTGATATTACTCCAGTTTGTGTTGTCGGGCGATGACTGCCAGAGATAGGTGCTATTTGCAATTGTACTTCCTGTCAGGGTAAGAGAAGAAGAAGCACTCGGACAAACCGTTGATGGACTAGCTGCTGCTGAGCCGGGAACATTTGCATTAATGGTTACTGTTGCAGTGGTAGAATAATCAAAAAGACTGCTGTTGGTACAGGTAACCTTACACCGATAATCAGTGCTAGCAGTCAGAGTTCCTGTGGAAACAGAGTTACTCGTTGCTCCCGATATATCCGACCATGTTCCTGCACCGGACGGAGAAGATTGCCATTGGAGGGTAATGCCTGTATTGTTTGTGTATCCGGCAACAGTAATGGTTGTAGATCCCGAACAGGTAAAAGAAATTGTTCCGGCTGATGCAGAACCACCTGTAGGAGTTCCGGTGCAACCGGAGTTGGCTACAATATTTACTTTATAATCCTGTGCCTGACCATAACTAGAGGATGAGGCCTCGCAGGCTTGTCCCGAAGTAACCTGAGAATCCTCACCACCCCTTATGCGCATAAGGGTTTGCCCGGTAGTAGCTCCAGCCGGGATTGCAATTGAAATAACAACAGTGCCATTTGAACCGGCATTGGAATTTGAAGTAAAAAACTCAGATGTTTCGAGGGTTCCATCCCTGTCAAAATCAATCCAAACTCCGTTGTATTGATTCCCATCACTTCCAAAAGTAAGGGAAAGATTATAACTGACACTCTGCGTCAAATCTGGAACAAGGTTTTGCGTCCCGGTGTAATTAATATAATATGGAGACGTATTTGAAGCTGTACCTTGTGAGAGTCCTTCGAAAGAAACCTGTGTAACATAATCACTCGAGCCACCTGAACTGTAGGTTGGTGTGCAATAGCAAGAAAACTCACTTGTGATAGAAACCAGTGCATTGGATGAATAAGCCGATAATCCGCTATTGGTACAAGTTATTTTGCAACGGTAATAGGTCGCAGTTGTTAATGTCGGAGTTGTATACGAAGTTGTGGTGGCACCGCTTCCCCCAGTTACGTTGGTCCAGCCTGTTGAGCCATCGGCAGATTGTTCCCATTGAAAAGAAATGCCGTTTGTTGATGTTTGACCTGTAACGGAAATTACAGATGTTAATCCTGAACAAACAGAGGTGGGCGTTGCTGAAGCAGAGCCTCCAGTGGGAGTACCAGAACAAGAAACGGGAGTCCAGGTAAATATTCCCTGAGGATTTCTATCTGTGTTTCCTCCGGTTGTCATAACATCCGCATTGGATGATCCAGAAGAGGACGACAACCAACTTGTAGCATCAGTTTTTGTTCTGTTATTATAATCAGATGATGATGATCCCCTTATTCCAACCTGAAATGTGTTTGCTGTTACTATAGTTGAGGAAGAATAATAAATCTCAATCGTATTGGATGTTTCTGTTAAAACAATTTGAAAAGAGTAGTCGTCTGCTCCTCCATAAAGCTCATAATGCAACCACTCAATTGTAAATTTTCTACTTGGCGAACTTCCAGTCAATTTAGATCGTAAACTACCTGTAGAAAGTCCTTGCAAATCATTTGCTAATGCTGCAATTACGTTATTACTTGAACCAGAACTTAAAGGATCGTAACTTTGAGATGCTGAACTCCCCATTGCAATCCATCCATCATTGCAAATGCTAATAATTGAATAAGAAGTACCGTTAAAGTTAAATGTAAATCCGATAGAAATATTATTATATGTTGCATTATCTGTTGTACCACTTGTATGCTGAGTGTATGTAGCTGTCAAGGGAGTTAGTGTGCCTGAGACCTGTGTAAAACTATAATTTGTAACCTGCCCGATCAAAAAATTTGCAGATAACAAAATTAATAAAGCAATAAATAATAGTTTTTCTATTTTCATTAATAAAAATTTTATCTCGAAAAATTATTTTATATGTTCAATATGCAGAAAACTTAAACTTCTCAATTCTTTAATTTTGAATATGATACTCTAAAAATATTAATATTCTCATACCCCTTATTCCTCTTCTTCCACTTTCCCACTTCCTCATCATATTTCTCCAGATCTCGCATCTCGTTTCCAGTATCAATAAATACAGGAAAATCATCCGGTAGTATCGCAGGTATAAAATATTTCGACTCCATTTTTTTGATGATAGACTCCATCTCTTTAAATTCAGCAGGGTGAGATTTTATCCATTCTTCTTTTGCATTTTCGTATGCATTTATATCATCTTCAAGGGTACGCCCGGTTTTCCCGTATTTATGATATTCAATAAAAGCAGGATATTGATGACCGTGTGTCCGAACCCACTCATTTACCTTTTTATTATAATTTTCTACATCGTCCTGCGAAAATCCATTATTAAGCAATTTTGGAAAAGGGGGATGGTTTTTACAGTATACTGCAGCTTTAAAACTATAGTCCCGCATGGTCTCATCCATTGTTTCTGAAAACTTCATCAGCGGATAGTCCGAAGCAAAATATTTATCCAGAATCTGCTTTTCTGCCAGGGTAAGCTGTGCAAAAGAAGAAAAAGATAAAAACACAAACAGGGAAGGCAATATAAATTTCAAGAAGTTCATATAGTTTAAATAGTAAAAAATTATGGCATAAGAGCCGTTATACTAAACCTTGCAAAAAAATCACTAAACAAATTCGATAAAAACGAATAAACAACAAAATAAAATTTAAACTTTTTAAAGATTAAAAACTGAATAGCCTAAAAGTATTTTCCCAATATATCAAATATACTGATTATTTATCAGAACAACAACATTTAAACAATAATTTAATACTCAATTTTATAAACTTGTCCGATTTTTATCAAAGAATGGCTTATGGTAAAGCATCTTTATGCTTATCGTTAAAATCAATATTCATATTGTAAGTATACATATTGCTAAACATCACAATCTTATTTTCAAACTTATTTTTGGAAAAGCCGGGTCAAAATACACATCTGGAATGGCTTTTTGCTCAATTGATATACCAATAAGTTTAGGTTCTTTAATGTCTTTATTAGAATAAACATTTAGAGCTACATCCTTCTGTTTTTGAGAGAGTACAGAGCATACCATGAAAAAAAGTATTAAAAAAGCTATATAACGCATAGGCTAAATAAATTTTAAAAAATAAAAATAACACACCGACTTGCAATGTGTTAGAAATCTAAATTATTGGTTTCTGTGACGGGTTAATCTAAACAGTAATTATTTACATTATTACAAATATAAATAACTTATTTCTTTTTATAAGAAAATTCTTAATATTTTTTTCGCCATGATTAAAAAAAAAATCTTTAAAAAAAATTTTACAAAATAAAAAAATCGCAAATCTTTCCTATTTCTATTTTTTTTTAATATTACTTTAAAAAAAAATTCGTACTACCCCTCCCTAAAAAAACAAATATATTAAAAAAAAACATCATTTTTTTGTATTACCCCCCAAAAAAATAATACATTTGCCGAAAAAATGATAAAAAATGATAACATTCCGAAAAAATGCAATTGAACGCGCATTGAATCGTTCGCCAAAAAATAGTTTGCACGATGCAAAAATTAAAATATCTGATTTATTCGGGTGTAATGTGTTCAGCAAAAATGCCATGAAGCAATATCTTTCCGAAGAAGCTTACAGAAGCATAATGGAAAGTGTAAACAAGGGAACAAAAATTGAATATAAGCTGGCCGACCAGATTGCAACAGCTATGAAAACATGGGCACTCAGTCGCGGTGCAACTCATTACACACACTGGTTTCAGCCACTTACAGGTGCTACAGCAGAAAAGCACGATGCCTTTATTACAATTCTTGATGAACTTTTGCCTGTAGAAAAATTTGAAGGAAGCCAGCTTATACAGCAGGAACCCGATGCTTCTAGTTTTCCCAGTGGAGGCATTCGTGCCACGTTTGAGGCACGAGGTTATTCTGCCTGGGATCCTACATCTCCTGCATTTATAATTGGCGACACGCTTTGTATCCCTTCTATTTTTATTTCTTATACAGGTGATGCATTAGATTACAAAACACCTCTGATAAAAGCCTTGAGCGCTCTTGATAAAGCGGCTGTTGAGGTGTGCCAGTATTTTGATAAAAATGTATCGAAAGTGTACGCGACACTAGGCTGGGAACAAGAGTATTTTTTGGTTGATGAAGCACTTTATCATGCTAGACCCGACCTCATGGCAGCAGGCAGAACTCTGTTCGGGCACGAGGCTTCCAAAGGGCAGCAGCTTGAAGATCATTATTTCGGGTCTATCAACGAGCGTGTGCTTGAGTTTATGAAAGATTTTGAAATAGAAGCATGGAAATTGGGCATTCCTGTAAAAACACGGCACAATGAAGTTGCTCCTAACCAGTTTGAACTTGCCCCAATTTTTGAAGAAACAAATCTTGCGAACGATCACAACCAACTTGTTATGGATTTGATGGAAAAAACAGCAAGGCGGCACAATCTGCGCATTTTATTTCATGAAAAACCTTTTGCAGGTGTAAATGGTTCGGGCAAACACAACAACTGGTCGCTTGCGACAGATACAGGAAAGAATCTCTTAAGTCCGGGTAAAACCCCAAAAACAAATTTACAGTTTTTAAGCTTTTTCATAAACGTAATAAAAGCGGTACACGACTATGCCGATCTTTTGCGCGCATCTATTGCCAGCGCAGGGAATGATCACAGGCTTGGAGCGAATGAAGCGCCTCCTGCAATCATGTCTATTTTTATCGGATCGCAATTGACAAGCGTTCTCGATGAGATTCTAAAAAAAGTTAAAAAAGGAAAAATGTCGCCGGATTTAAAAACAGAACTGAAGCTGAACATTGGTAAAATTCCGCAAATTATTTTTGACAACACAGACCGCAACCGTACTTCTCCCTTTGCATTTACAGGAAGCAAATTTGAGTTCCGCGCTGTCGGGTCTTCTGCAAACTGCTCTGCCTCTATGATTGCATTAAACACGATTATGGCACACCAGCTCACTGAATTTAAAAAAGATGTGGATGCTTTAATAGATGCGGGTCTAGATAAAGATGAGGCAATTTTTAATATCCTGCGAAATTATATTCTTGCTTCAAAAAATATTTTGTTTGAAGGCAATGGTTATTCTGAAGAGTGGGTGCGGGAAGCAGAAAAAAGAGGACTGTCTAATATAAAAACTACCCCTCAAGCGCTTAAGGAATATATTTCTGAAAAAACAGCTTCGGTATTTACTAAAATGGATGTGATGACAGCAAGGGAGCTTCATGCGCGTTATCTTATCAAACAGGAAAAATATTATAAAAAAATTCAGATTGAAGCCCGAGTTCTGGGTGATCTTGCAATCAATCATATTATTCCTACAGCACTTAAATATCAAAGTCTGCTACTCGATAATGTATCAAAAGTAAAAGAACTTTTTGGTAATGAATATATAAAAATTGCTGCAACTCAAATTAACTCTATTCAGGAAATATCAGCGCATATTGCAGCGATAAACAAAAAAGTACATAACATGATTGAAGCACGAAAAAAGGCAAATGTTATTGAGGATGAATTTAAGCATGCTTTGGCTTATAGCGAAAAAGTAAAGCCTTTTCTGGACGATATACGCTTGCATGTTGATACACTGGAGCTCATGATTGACGACGAATTATGGCCTTTGCCGAAATATCGCGAATTGTTGTATATTTGAAAATGTTTAAAAATATATTCACTTCAATAAAAATATAGTAGATGGTTGCAACTTGCAACTTGCAACAAAAAAATATAAAATTTTTAGTATGATACGTATTTTCTTAATCTTCCTTTTTTTATCTGTCGGCAATGCTTTTGCGCAGGTACAGAAAACTCCCGATGATTTGATTTCGCATTTTTTTGATGTTTTCAAAAAAGAGGGTTCGGATGCTGCTATTGAGTATTTTTTTTCCACGAATAAATACATGGAGAGCTCTTCTGATAAAATTGCTGAAATTAAAGATCGCTTGAAAAAAGCAATAGAATTGCTGCAAACCTATTATGGCTATGAAATTGTTTCAAGAAAAACACTGGGAGAAAGCCTCTTAATGCTCGACTGCATGGTAAAATACGACCGCCAGCCCATTCAGTTTACATTTACATTGTATAAACCCAACAATGAGTGGGTATTTCAAAACATCAAATTCGACTACAACCTTGAAGACGATTTGAAAGCTTTACCGGGGAAATGATAGAGTCCGCTCCAAAAAGTCTTTTTTTGCCTCGAAGTAATTATTTTTTACTAAAAAAATTAATGCTTCGTGCGTTTTTGAGGTTTTGCTTGCCGAAACGACAGTAAAGGCAGGTTCGTGTTTAACTTACCAGACAAACTAAACCGATTACAATTTAACACTTTTGTTTTTTCCGACTGAAAATCCAAGTCAAAAAAACCAAAAAAAGCGATATAATTTTAACCGATCTGATACAAAATCAGGAAATTTATTTTTAAATTTGCAGAAAACAGGTCAAATCGTTTTTGAATTAGATTATTAAAATGGCAAGTTTCGGACAATTTATTAAATCAGAAAGAGAAAAAAGAGAATGGACACAAACGGAGTTTGGTGCTAAAATTGGCATCAATACTAGTGCTATTTGTCGTATTGAAAATGGTAATCAAAAATTCAGTAAATCAAAATTAAAAAAATTGGCTGACCTTTTTCAAATAGACAACCAAAGCATAACAGACCTGTTTTTCGCAGATAAATTTGCTCGTGAAGCTTTCAAATACAAATGTTCTGATTCAATTTTTATTGTTGCAGAAGATACCGCAAATTATATAAAAAGTACAAATGTAAAACAAGGACAACTTGACTTATGAAGGACAAATTAAAATATATTGATTTGTTTTCTGGTTCAGGTGGTTTTTCGTTAGGTTTTGAGAACAAGGGGTTTCAAAATATTTTCGCAATTGATATAGAACCAAGTTTTTGTGAAACGTATAAATATAATTTTCCGAAACACAAACTAATAAAAAAAAATATTTGTGAATTATCTGACTCTGAAATTTCTTATCATAAAGAATTTGAAGAAATTGATGTTGTAATTGGAGGTCCTCCTTGTCAAGGATTTAGTATGGCTGGAAACATTGGAAGAAAGTTTATTGATGACCCAAGAAATAAATTATTCAAAGAATTTATAAGAGTTGTTAAAGTTGTGAAGCCAAACTTTTTTGTAATGGAAAATGTTGCAAGACTTTACAATCATAATAAAGGCGAAACCAGAAAAGAAATTATTAATGATTTTCAAAATATTGGGTATAAAGTAGAATGCAAAATACTTAACTCGGCAGATTATGGTGTACCACAAGTAAGGAAAAGGGTAATTTTTATTGGGACTAAACTAAAACAGGAAATTCTTTTTCCTAAAAAATCAGTAAAAAAATACTTAACAGTAAAAGAAGTGCTAGATAATTATCCGCCACTTGATTCTGGAGAAGAGTCAGCAATTCCAAATCATATTGCAATGAATCATTCAGGGCAGATGCTTGAAAAAATGAAATATGTAAAAGATGGAGGAAATAGAGCAGAAATACCTGTAATTTTAAGACCAAAATCGGGAGATATTCGAAAATATATAAGATATAAAAGTGATGAACCATCAGTTTGTGTTACTGGCGATATGAGAAAAATATTTCATTACGAACAAAATAGAGCTTTAACAGTTCGAGAATTAGCCACATTACAATCTTATCCGGATGATTTTGTGTTTAAAGGGACAAAAATTTCGCAACAGCAACAAGTCGGCAATTCTGTGCCTCCTAAAATGGCAGAAGCAATAGCCGAAATAATTATAAAAATGAGTAAAAATGTTTAAGTATCCAAAAGTTAATTACATTGGGAATAAGGAAAAGATTGCAAAATGGATATGCGACCAATTCCCTAATGATGCAAAAACATTATTTGACGCATTTTCTGGAGGTTGCTCTTTAAGTTACGACGCAAAATTTAGAGGCCTTGAAGTTTATACAAATGACATTTTAAAAATAAACTATCACATTGCAAATGCTTTAATTCAAAATAATTCAATATTACTAACTAAAGAAGATATTGAAATCATTTTTAGCGGAGAACCTTTTGAAGGATTTATGTTTAATAACTATTCAGAGGTATTTTTCTTTCCCGAAGAATGTAAAGAACTTGATTTGTATAGAGCAAATATAGAAAATTTAGATTCTGTAATAAAGAAATCACTTGCATTTGTTTTAATGCGTAGAACAATGATACGAAAAATGCCGTATTCTCGATTTAATATTAATTGGGAAAAAATTGTGCAGCTTAGAGATGAAGAGTATAGTTATGATAAATACAAGAGAAAAAGAGCTTACCATAACAAATCATTCAAATATCATTTTTTGCAAAATGTAGATGAATACAATAATGCTGTTTTCAACAATTCAAAAAATAATGTTGCATATAATGATGATATTTTTAATTTATTAGACAACATTAAAGCGGATATAATTTATTTAGACCCACCCTATACGGGAACTATGAATAATTATTTTGGTTTTTATGGGCTAATAGATGATTATATTAGTGGTTCAAAAACAGTTCCTTTTGAAAATAATTTTGTTGATAAAAAGACAGTTGGTTTGTTGTTCGATAAATTATTTTCAAAATTATCAAACTTTAAATATTGGTATCTAAGTTACAATAATTCTTCATTTCCTACAAAAGATGAGTTGTTGTATTTGCTTAACAAATATTCAAATAATATTCAAGTAATTGAACGAAAACACAATTACAAAATAACAGGAAAGGAAAAGAAGGAAAATAACAAAGAATATTTATTCATTGTGAAAAATGACCTTTATCAAGAAAATATTAAGAAAAGTTATGCAACAGCAGAATTATGAAGAGTATTGGAAATTAACCAATGCTTTTACGGATTATAACGGTAAAAAGTTTTTAGAAACTCTTGCTGTTTGTATTAAATTTATTGATGATTTTCGGGATGAACATTATTCAGAAGAAAAGTACAACAGACTTCAACTAAAAGTAGAAAAAGTAAATCAAATAAATTTAATTTCCATCCGAAAATCGATAAACCAATTAGTTAAAATGGGATTTATTAATTCATTTTTACTATCTTATCATCCACAAGCAAAGGAATATATTGAAGCAAAAACAAATAAAAAAAGAGAAACCCTTTTATCCAAAATAATCTATTCAAACTCAAGTTTTAATCGAGCTGTAAATAATGAATCCTCAATTAAACAAATTAATTTTTTAATCCAAACATTAATAGGAAAAGGAAAATTGTCAAAGGAAGAAATTATTGCTTTAATGTTAGTTGACATTGAAAAACATAATGAATCTTTCATTAAATCAGAAGAATTGCAAAAATATGTAAAAGAAGCAAAAGAGAGTGGGTTCATTGAAAGAAAATACAATCAAATAGGATACCTATATAACATTTTAGGTAAATTAGATGATTTAGTTTTTGTAAAAGATGATTTGTATTTTAGAGAAGATGCACAACAAATATTTGGAGAAGATTTTAAAGCTGTTACGAAAAGGCGAGACCCTTATTTACATAGACTATACAAAAATCAGCTTCAAGAAGAATGCGAAGAAGTATATGGCAATGCTATGTGTGTATTAGAAAAATTATCTTATCCCGTATTAATAGCAAGTCATATAAAACCATTTATTGAATCTAACGACATAGAGGCTTACGACCCAAATAACGGTTTGCTATTAAGCCGAACAATTGATTCTCTTTTTGACTTGAAGTACATATCATTTACAGATAAGGGAAAAATAATTTTCTCAAAACGATTATCGAAAGATGTTGTGAAATTTTGGAAAGGATATTATTTGGACGAAAGCATTTTAAGCGACCAAAGGAAAAAATATTTAGCTTATCATAGAGAATTATTGACTAAGATAGATGATGCAGCATAAAGCCATACATATTGGTAGGTCGCGCAAGATGACACACGAGTTAACCCTTGCCAAAGCTAAAGCAAAAGGAGGAAGAAGAAATATGTAAGGCGTGTATGTGGTAATAGCTAGTAACATTTACCATTTTTTTCTTCCGAATTTCAATTTAAACCATTATTGCTTTTTTAAAAAAAATCCCGTAGGTTTGGCAAAGAAAGTTTCCGATTATTAATTTATATTAAATAGTATTATGACTGAAGAAGTAAAAAAACTTTGGCCTGAATTAGAGTGGATAAACAATGCCGACCTGCGTGAAAAAATAGCAAAAACATGGGAAATTGCATTAAGTAAAAGTGTTTTAACTGTAGAAGATTTGAACACGATTCCTTTTACGCTGCTTGCAGGTCCTGACTTGAAAGTAAGTTTTATGTGCCACAAGCGCGCTGTTGTTCATTTAGCAAAAGAGTGCGGAGAAAAAATGAATGAATTTTTCAAAACCGATCTTCCTGTTGATATGGACGTGCTTATTGCCGGAGCAATACTGGCTGATGTTGGAAAACTGTTGGAATATGAAATGAAAGATGGTAAATCGGTACAGGGAAAATACGGTAAATACCTGCGTCATCCATTCTCTGGAGTAAGCCTTGCTGAACAATGCGGCTGCCCTGCTGATGTTTGCCACATTATAGCTACTCATGCAGGAGAAGGAGATATGGTAAAAAGAACTACAGAAGCATTTATTGTACATCATTGCGACTTCATGTCGTTTGAACCTTTTAAAGACCGCCTGAAATAAAAAAAATAAAAAAGGCAGATGTTTCATCTGCCTTTTTTATTCATATCACAAGAAACTTTTTGACATTTCTTTAACACCATGATTTTTCAAAAATTTTTCTCCTACATTTGTAAACATGTATTTGAAAAATTTATCTATTGTCAATTTTAAGAATTACGAGCAGGCAGAGCTTGATTTCTCCCCCAAGATAAATTGTTTTGTCGGCTTAAACGGATCGGGAAAAACAAATCTTCTTGATGCGGTTCATTATTTGTCGTTCTGTAAAAGCTTTTTCAATCCTATAGACAGCCAGAATATCAGACATGGCGAGGAGTACTTCGTTATACAGGGTTTATTTTTTAAAAACGAAGCGGAAGAGAATATTTACTGCGGAATGAAGATGAATCAAAAAAAGCAGTTTAAGAGAAATAAAAAAGAGTATTCCCGGCTTGCTGATCATATCGGACTTATTCCTTTAGTAATGATTTCTCCGGAAGATTCTTTTTTAATTTCAGAAGGGAGTGAAGATCGCAGAAGATTTGTTGACAGTGTTATTTCGCAATACGACCGGGAATATCTTGAGGATTTGATTATTTACAACCGCATTTTACAACACAGAAATAAATTACTGAAAGAGTTTGCAAATTCAGGAACTTATGATGAAGATTCACTCGAATTATGGAATGATCAGCTTATCGCTCCCGGGAAAAAAATTCATGAAAAAAGAAAACAATTTATCGAACAGTTAATTCCTGTTTTTCAGAAATATTATGAATACATTTCATCAGGAAATGAAAGCGTGAGCCTTACCTACCAGTCGCATCTCGAAAATGAAGATTTTAAAACTCTTTTATCTTCTTCTTTGAGAAAAGATATGATTTTGCAATATACGACAGTGGGCACGCATAAAGACGATTTGATTTTTACTGTCAATAATTTTCCATTGAAAAAGTCGGGCTCGCAGGGACAACAAAAAACGTTTCTGCTGGCTCTGAAGCTTGCGCAATTCGATTTCATAAAAAATATAAATAATTTAAACCCTTTATTATTGCTGGATGATATTTTTGATAAACTCGATGCAATAAGGGTTTCAAAGCTATTAGCTTTGGTTTCTGAAAATCATTTCGGTCAGATTTTTATTACAGATACAAATCTTGAAAGAACAGAGCAAATATTATCAAAGCTTACAATAGATTATCAAGTTTTTAATGTAACAAAGGGAGCTATAGCCTGAATATGAGAAAAAGCAACACGGAAAATATCGGAAATCTTTTACAGGATTTTGTAAGAATTCTGAATATTGATGAAAAACTCAAAGAAACAAAAATTATCAGTGCATGGGAAAAGCTTGTAGGGAAGCGCATTTCAAAAGCTACATCCAATATTTATATTAGGAATCATATTTTGTACGTTCATGTTTCGTCATCTATTGTTCGGCAAGAATTATCAATGGTAAAAGAAGATTTGCTCATGCGCCTTAATACAGAGCAAGCAGAGGGACTCTTGGATAAAATTGTGATTAAATGATGTTGTGGAAGTCGGCAGTCGGCAGTCGGCAGTCGAAGAAGTCGGCAGTCGAAGAAGTCTGCAGTCAGTCATAATGTAGACTGTAGACTGTAGACTGTAGACTGTAGACTGTAGACTGAGAGCAAGGCTACTTCGGACTTCAATCTTTCGGCATATTAAAAAAAAAAAAAGAGAGACTTAAGTTTTAAGGTATTATTTCATTGAAATGTTTAAAAAAAATATTTTTTTTTACCTTCATTGCGTTTTGTCCTTTATTTGGAAAATCGCAGTTTCTTGATTCTTTAAAATCATTTGTAAGCCATAAACCCCGCGTTGCTTTTCGCTTCGACTCAAAAACGACTTTTATTTCAAATAGCGGTGTGAGTATCTGGGGCTTAAATCTGGGGCTTGATTTCAATAAAAAATTAAAATCCGGGATAGGTTTTTATTTTTTAAGAAGCCGTCTTCACAAGAATCAATTGATAAGCCGGGAGTTTCTTTCTGATACAACGGTAAATTCTCGTTTGTTTGTTTATTACGGAGGTATTTTTGCAGAGTATGTTTTTTTTCAGAATAAAAAATGGGAAATGTCTTTCCCCTTGCAGGTTGGCTTCGGCAATTCGTGGTACAGATACGACGTCTCAGGTCGTCTTTATGACAGGGACAAGCATTTCATTGCATTGTATGAAGCAAATATTTCTGCGCAGTATAAAATTTTATGGTGGTTGGGCGTAGGCGCGGGTATAGGATACAGGCTTATGATTGTTAATAATAAAGCTATTGAAGAAAATTTTAACGCACCAATTTATACAATTAAAACAAAATTTTTTTTCGGAGATATTTACAGAAAATATTTTCCTAAAAAAAAGATGGAAACAGAACCCGCGAATGAATAGATAAAAGGTTTGGATATTCATGCTTGGCGCACTGCCATAATTTTTATTTGCCCGATACACAAAGGAAACGACGATTTTTCATAATGTTTTGAAATTGATTAGTGGTTATTGTCTATATAAATTGATTTTTATATATTTGATGTTTTAATGCACAAGCCAAACAATACTATGACAAAAATGATTTTGAGATATTTTTTTCCTAATTTCTTTTTCCTCATTTTTCTTTGCTCAGATGTTTTTGCGCAGGATTTTATTGATTTGTTCAGTGCGGGATCTAATATTGTTCCAAAAAACAAATACGAAACAACAGAGGGCAGCTTCAGAATGGTAAGCAGTTATATAAATCTTCAGTATCCGCATGTTTTTAAAAACAAAGACATTTTTCTGACAAAAGTATCTTTCAACAACTACAATATTAAAGATGACAGTACAGTGAACTTGTACATTACTTATTTGCAGTTAGGTGTTCAGAAGAATTTTAATGATAAAACAAGCCTTAAATTATCTGTAGTATCTAAAATGGCAAACCAGCTTACAGATATTGATAAAAATGATTTTGTCTTTCCTTGTACAGCAATGCTACAGCATAAAAAATCTGAAAATTTTACTTATGGATTTGGTTTATTTTACAGCCGTGAAATGTTTGGTCATTTTATGTTTCCTATTATTCATGCGAAATGGAAAATTAACGATGCCTGGTTTTTTTATGCTGATTTTCCAATTTATGGATACCTGATGTATTACCCGAAAGAAAAATTTAAAACAGGAATCTATATCTCCACTTCTACAAACAGCATTCGGTTAGCAGAGAAGTATAATAATAATTATATTCAAAAATCGTATGCTGATTTTTCTTTGTTTTTTGATTACTATTTCACAAAACATATTGTATTAAGAGCAAAAGGAGGCTATTCGATCATGCGGTCAATGGACATGTATTCGAAAGACGAAACAGTTCCTTTAACTTTTTCTGCTTTTAAATTTGGGGATAACAGAACACAGCTGAATGACAACATTCATGATGCTCCCTTTTTTGAAATTAGTTTAATATACAGATATCACTATTAGGATGTGTAATTATTAAATAACTAAAAATCTGATTGTCATAAAGACGAAATAGTTTAGATTTAAAAGCTATGCGTAGCAGTATTTATATAAAAACGCTTTCCCTTGTTGGCTTATTATTGCTGATGTTTTCTTCCTTTGCCGGAGATAAAACACCATTGGCCAATAACGGAATAATAAATCTTTCTGATTATAATTTTGAAAAGAAAGGAAATGCAAAATTAAAAGGGAAATGGAAATTTTACTGGGAGCGTTTTGTTACCCCGGGACTCGAGAAAAATGACAGTGATTTTTGTTTTATTGAAGTGCCTAAAAACTGGAAAGGGCAGATGTGTAATAATAACCCGCTGCCCGTGTATGGCTTTGGAACCTACAGTTTGCAAATTATTATCGGGAAAGAATACAGAGATGAACTCTTGAAGTTAACCACACGGTATATCCCTAATGCGTCAGCTGTATATATTAATGGAAAATTAATCGGGGAGGGAGGTAAAACAGGAAAAGATAAAACCAGCACACATCCTAGTCTTCAAATAATTTTTTCTGAATTTATTCCCGATTCAGATACACTTTTTCTTACAATTCATGTTACAAGTTATAATATATCAAAAGGTGGAATATATTATGGAATAGAGCTGGGTCTAGCTAAAGATATTATTAAAACAGATAAGATAGAAACAGCCAAGAATTTTTTTATTATCGGAGGAATTTTCCTAATGATGTTATATTATTTTATAATGTTTTTAATAAGGAAAAAAGATAAATCTTCTCTGTTTTTTGGTGTGTTGTGTTTTTTTGTTGCTGTATACGCTCTTTGCCTGAGCGATTTATTTTACGATATTTTCAGCTCTTTCAGTTTCAGTGTTAATTATAAAATAAAACATATTATTGTTTACATCGCTCTTCTTTCAATGAGTTTGTATGTTTATAACATTTTCCGACAGGAGTTTTCAAAAATAATCGTGAAAATAATAATCGTTATTTGTTTTATCCCAACGCTGGCAATGCTTATTTTTGATGTGAACCTGAATGCCTCCCTATTTTCTTACTTCCGGTATTTTGGGATAATTATTACGATTTACCTTATATTTGTAATTATCAAGGCAAAGATTAGAAAACGTGATGGCGCGGGCATTATTATATCAGGATTTATTATTCTTTTTCTGACGATTGTTAACGACTCCTTGCACAGTGTACAGATGATTTCAACAACAGATCTCATGCCACTGGGAATGTTTCTTTTTCTTTTTTTACAGACATATCTTTTATCTTCACGATTTAATAATGCTTTTGTGAAAACAGAAGAATTATCTGCCGAATTAAAACACATAAATAAAAATCTTGAAAAAATTGTTGAGGAAAGAACAGCTGAAGTGGTAATGCAAAAACATGAAATCGAAGAAAAAAATGAAGAATTATCGCAATTACTCGAAGAAGTGATAACACAAAGAGATGAAATAGAAGCACAGCGAGATCTTGTAACAAACCAAAAAGAAAAGATTGAAGTTATTCATCATGAAATTTCGCAAAGCATAGACTATGCAAAAAGAATACAGCAATCTATACTTTCTGACACCGCAATTCTGAAAAAGAATGTTGATGATTATTTTGTTTTATTCAGACCTAAAGACAAGGTTAGCGGTGATTTTTACTGGTGGAATGAAGTGGAAGGACATCTTGTTGTAACGGCAGCAGATTGCACGGGGCACGGTGTTCCCGGAAGTTTCATGAGCATGCTTGGCATCTCGTTTTTACGTGAAATTATTATCAAAGAATACATTGTTCATCCGGGTATTATTTTAAAAAGGTTACGAAAAGAAATTATTAATGTATTAAAACAAAAAGGTGTTACCGGCGAGCAGAAAGATGGCATGGATATGGCACTTGTGAGTATTAATCTCAGCACAAAAATGATGGAATTTTCAGGCGCTAATAATCCATTGTATTTAATTCGTTCGTGTGAGGCAAATGAAGATTTGAAAAATAATGAAACAACTTCGTTATCTTACAAGCTTGAATACAATACAACATCTTCAAACCAACTAATCGAAATCAAAGGAGATAAAATGCCCATTGCCATTTATGAAAGGATGGATAAATTTGATACAAAAGAAATCCAGCTTAAAAAAGGAGATCAGCTCTATATGTTTTCTGATGGCTATGCAGACCAGTTTGGCGGTCCTGCCGGAAAAAAATTCAAGTATAAAAGCTTTAAAGAATTGCTTCTGAAAAATAGCCATCTTGACATGGAGCAGCAAAAAAATGCCCTTGAAAACGGCTTCATTGAATGGATTGGAAACCTGGAACAAATAGACGATGTTGTTGTTATAGGTATAAGAATATAAAAAAAGTAGTTTCTGTTAAAATTTAAAACGCCTGAACTTTTAATAAATAAAATTATATCAATTATTCTGAACCAAACACCGCGATTATGAACATATAATTTACAAGATAAAAAACATTTTTTTTCCTTTCTATGAAAAAAATATTCAATCCCTATAAAAATATTAAAGATTACTTCTGCTTTGGTTGCTCTCCCGACAATCAAAACGGTTTGCAAATGGACTTTTACGAAGATGGAGATTTTATAATCTGTAACTGGAAGCCCAAACATCACTTGCAGGGCTATGTAAATGTTCTTCATGGCGGAATACAGGCAACACTTCTTGATGAAATTGCAAGTTGGGTAGTTAATATTAAACTTAAAACTGCTGGTGTAACCTATAACATGGACATCAATCTGAAAAAACCGCTTTATTTAAACAAAGCACCTTATCATATCCGCGCTGCACTGATTGAGCAGAAAAGAAAAGTTGCAATCATTCATGCTGAATTATTCGATGCAGATAAAACCCTGTGTACAGAAGGTAAAATCCAATATTATGTTTTTCCGGAAGCGTATGCAAAAGATACACTATTGTATCCAGGGCTTGAGACTTTTTTCGAGAAATAACAAAAATAATTTTCAAATAAATTATTTTTGTTATGAATGTTCGTTATTGGTTTATAAAAATTTTACTATTTTTTTAAATTCATTGATTGCCGTACTATCTTTGCGAAAATTTTAATGAAATGATTTATATTTTAGATTATTTTTATTCCTCCTGTTTTCCGGGTTCTATCCTAAAAATTAAAATAATACTCAGCGGATAAATTGTTTCTTTACTTTCTGTTTTTTCAATTTCGCTTTGCTAATTTATGTATTATTTTATTTATTAAAAAAATTGAAATGCCGTTCCCAGAGTTTGATTTCTTGTTAAATAGTTCTTTAGTCATTGCATTAATTTCTATAATTGCACTTTTTTTTGTTCCTGTTAAATTAAAATCAGGTATTGCAATTGCTGCTGTTTTTATTAATGTTTTATTAACGAGTTTTGTTGCAATTACAGTCCTTACAGGAAATACCATTGATTTATTATTTTGTGCAGGCAATTTATGGGGCGATATTCCAATAAAAATTGATGGTTTGTCCGCTTGGTTTATTTTAATTATAAATTTTACTTCATTAACAGGAATCATATACGGAAAAGGCTATTTAAAAGCCTATAACGAAACATCTCCAAAATTAACAAGCCATTTTATTTGGTATATTTTATTTCATCTTTCAATGGTGTGGGTTTGTATGTTACAGCATGGATTTGCATTTCTTGTTGCTTGGGAAATCATGTCGTTGTCCTCTATGTTACTTGTTATTTTTGATTATAATAATCCGAAAATAGTAAAGGCGGGAATGAACTATTTGGTGCAAATGCATATAAGTGTTTTGTTTTTGACTTTGGGTTTTCTCTGGGTTTATACACAAACAGGTTCTTTGAATTTTGAAGCTATCGGAACATTTTTTTCTGGTAATTACAACGTATGGCTTTTTTTAATTTTTTTTATTGGTTTTGGTTTGAAAGCCGGTTTTATTCCTTTTCATAGCTGGTTGCCACACGCACATCCTGCTGCTCCTTCTCATGTGTCGGGAGTTATGTCGGGTGTTATCGTAAAATTAGGGATTTATGGTATTCTGAGAATTATTTCTTTTCTGAAAGCTGATTTTATAGTAATAGGTGAAATTGTTTTGATTTTATCTTTACTTACCGGCATATATGGCATTTTGCTATCTGCGGTACAGCGCGATTTTAAAAAAATGTTGGCTTATTGTACGATTGAAAATATAGGAATTGTAGGTATAGGTATAGGATTAGGATTAATGGGTCTGGGAAATAATTCTTCTATATTGTGTTTTCTTGGTTTTGGGGGTGCTCTTTTGCATGTGTTGAATCATTCTCTTTTTAAATCATTGCTATTTTACTCTGCTGGTTCGGTTTATCAGCAAACCCATACACGTGATATGGAAAAATTAGGAGGATTGATTAAAAGTATGCCTCGAACAGCTGGTTTGTTTTTAATTGGCGCTATTGCTATTGGAGGAATACCTCCTTTTAATGGTTTTGTTTCTGAGTTTTTAATTTATAGCGGTATTCTCGAAGGAGTTAAATCGGCATCTATAAGTCAAACGAGTTTGTTCGCTCTCACTTTTGCTGGTTTGAGCGTTATAGGTGGCATATCTATTTTAGCTTTCACTAAAACGTTTGGTACAATATTTCTTGGTGTCGCAAGAGAAAAGCTTCATCATAAACCGCATGAGGTATCTCTTACAATGTTGATTCCTCAATATACCATTGTTGCTATTATGCTTTGTGTCGCTTTTGTTCCGCAATTTTTTCTTATTCCTGTTAATAATATTATTAATTCATTGTTTTTTTCTCCCCTTGCACTTGAGCCGATTTCTTTGGTTAATTATTCAAGTATAATTGTTAATATCAGTATTTATTCGGCTTTGTTTATTCTAATGGTATTGATGATTTGGATTATCAGAAGCAGGGTTGTTAAAACCCAACCTGTAGCAATCAGGGCTACCTGGGGGTGTGGATACGTTGCTCCTAACAATCGAATGCAATACACCGGAAAATCATTTTCAAAACCCTTTAGTAAAATTTTTAATTTTTTATTGATTGAAAAAAAACAATATTCCGAATTAAAAAACAAAGAAATTTTTCCAAAAAAAAGAAGCTATGTATCCGTTTATCATGATTTCTTTGAATACCGCTTGATTAAAAAAATCACGAATCGTATTTTATATACAGCCAATTATTTTTTGTTTTTTCAGAATGGAAGAACGCAATCGTATGTTATGTACGGAATACTATTTATAATAGTATTAATGGTATTAACTTTTTTAAATATCATTAAATGATATTAATAACGTCATTCATATTAATTCCATTTTTAGCCATTTTTATAATTCCATTTATTACTTTTAAATGGAAAGGATTTTTGTTGTTTGCTGCAATTCTGGTTGAAGCTGCTATCTCAAGTTATTTTGCGGTTAACACGTTAATGGGAGAAACGTATAATTTTGCTTTTCAGGGTAGCTTAATTACAGGAGTTATCAATTTACAGATAGATGCGCTATCCGGATGGTTTATTATGATTTTCAATCTTATTTTTCTTACGGGGAGCTTTTATGGTTTGTTCTATATGAAAGCATACAAAAATCAGAGCCACAATATAAGTATGCATTATATTGTAATGATTTTAACACATGCTTCGTTGTTAAGTATCTGTGTAATTCAAAATAGCATTGCTTTTTTAATTGCATGGGAAATTATGGCGGTATCTGCTTTTTTTGCTGTAATTTTTGAACATGAAAAAACAGGAACAAATAAAGCGGGTTTAAATTATTTGATACAAGCGCATGTTTCAATAGTTTTTCTAATGCTTGGATTTATTTATGTGGCTTACAAAACCGGAAGTTACGATTTCAGTGCCATATCCATCTATTCTGAGCAACATGCAGGAGCTGCTGTTTATGCTTTATTTATATTTTTTTTTATTGGGTTTGCCATAAAAGCAGGATTTGTTCCTTTTCATACCTGGCTTCCTTATGCACATCCCGCTGCGCCTGCACACATATCCGGTATTATGTCAGGTGTGTTAATAAAAGCAGGAATTTTCGGTATTCTTAGAATGTTGCTACTGATAAAAACAAATTACACAACACTGGGATATATTATTCTGACTTTTTCCGTTATTTCCGGTCTTTATGGTGTAATGCTTGCAATAGTACAACATAATTTGAAAAAGTTGCTGGCATATCATAGTATAGAAAACATAGGGATTATTGGTATTGGCATCGGATTAGGTTGTGTGGGTCTTGGCTCCGGAAATTTAATACTTGCATCCTTGGGATTTGCAGGCGCTTTATTGCACGTATTAAATCATGCCCTTTTTAAATCACTTTTATTTTATACCGCGGGAATTGTTTATCAGGCAACCCATACGTTAAATATTGAACAAATGGGCGGTCTTATAAAAAAAATGCCTCAAACGGCACTGCTTTTTTTATTAGCTGCAATAGCTATATGTGGTATCCCTCCTTTTAATGGCTTTGTATCGGAATTTATTATTTATAGCGGTTTATTTCATTGGTTGCAAAATCCATCTCTTATGTCAATTATTGCAGCCATAATGGTTGTGTTTGGTTTGGTATTAATAGGAGGTCTTGCATTGTTGTGTTTTACAAAAGCTTTTGGTGTTGTTTTTCTGGGAAGCCCCCGCCATCCATTGCATCATGAAGTGAAAGAAGCTCCTTTTTTTCAGTTATTACCTCTATATATTCTTGCATTTTTTATAGTTTCTATAGGTTTGTTTCCTAAAGTTTTTTTAAGTATATTATCAAGACCATTAAGTTTGTTTACAGGTGTAACGAACCTGTCTTTTTTATCTCCCAATTCAACAAGTATAGACAGCGTACAACATATAAGCTGGATGTCGTGGGGTTTAATATTATTTATTTTTTTCGTCTATTTAATTCGTTATTTTTTTACAAAAAATCGTAAAGAAATTATTTCCACAACCTGGGGATGCGGTTATATTGCCCCCACACCTAAACTTCAATATACTGCAAGTTCTTTTGTGAGAAGTTATAGTAAATTATTTGGCGTACTCTTATTTTTTAATAAAAAAGAAAAATTAGTTCATGGCGTATTTCCTAAGGAAGCTCATTATGAAACGCGTCCTTACGATAAAATGGAAAAGTGGTTAATTGATAAATTTTTACATCAATTAACAACAGGGTTCAATAAATTTCATTTTTTAAGTCATGGAAAACTTCAGTTTTACATACTGAATGGTGTTCTTTTTATTTTAGCTGTTTTATTTATTCCTGTTATTATTGATAATATTTTAAGTTTCATTGCATTTTTAAAACAACTATAATTATGTTGAGTTTACTATTAATATTAATTGCTGCTGCTTTTTTTTCAGGCATTATTGTTCGAACAAAAAGTATTGCTTCAGGGCGAAAAGGTCCAGGGGTTTTTCAGCCTATAAAAGATGTAATACGCTTGTTTAAAAAAGGTGCTGTATATAGCGAAACAACCAGTATTATTTTCAGAATAGCTCCAACTATTTACTTTGCATCTGTTGTTATGGCAATTCTTGTCATCCCTTTTGATGAGTCAAAAGGAATTATAAGTTTTAAAGGAGATTTTATTTTCTTTGCCTACGTACTAGCTCTGGGTAAATTTTTCAATATTATTGCGGCAATGGATACCGGCAGCAGTTTTGAGGGAATGGGCGCCAGTCGTGAAGCACTATTTTCTATGTTTGCAGAACCCGCTTTTTTTATTTTGATGGGTTCACTTGCATTACTTACCGGTCATACTTCTTTTCAGGAAATTTTCTATTCCTTACACGTTGGCTCTTATATATCTTATGCAATTACAACTCTGGCAACATTTGTATTAATAATGATAACAATGATTGAGAACAGCAGGATGCCCATTGACGATCCGAAGACACATCTTGAACTTACGATGGTGCATGAAGTGATGATTTTAGATAACAGTGGTTTTGATCTTGGGCTTATTCTTACAACGGGTTATTTGAAGTTTGCTATGTATGGAGCACTTATTGTAAATTTATTTATTGGGATGGTTCCTTATCAATACAGTATTCCTATGTTTTTTATTATTCAATTTATTATTGCAGTTGTCGTAGGTTTAATTGAATCTTTTATGGCTCGTTTCAGAATGGGCCACAACGCACAATATATTTTTGCTTTGACCTCTGTAAGCTTGCTTATTTTTTTCGGGGTGCTTCTCGTTTTAGAAAAATTTGTTTAATTTAATCTTAACACAATGGTAAACGTATTGCTTATAACATTTTTAATGACCCTTTTCTATATTGCTATTGCGAACAGGATATTAACATTTATAAGGGTTCTTGCAGTGCAAGGTGTTCTTTTATTTTTTGTTGTTTTGTTTCAATTAGAAGAAATAAATACATTTAATTTAATATTGATTTTAATGGAAACAATTTTTTTTAAATCAATTGCTGTTCCTTTATTTTTAGCTTATATTATTAAAAGAAACAAAATAACACGAGAAGCTGAACCTTATTTGCCTAATTTTGTATCTCTGATTATTACAACCAGTATAGTTGTAGCAACAATACTTCTCACAAATGCTATTAAAGATTCTGCACTCGATAAAATATTTTTTATTGTGGCGCTCTCTTCATTATTTACGGGGCTATATTTTATTATAACCCGCAGAAAAATTGTTACTCATATCATGGGTTATCTCGTTATTGAAAATGGAGTATTTGTACTTTCTCTTGCAGTTGGAACAGAAATGACACACCTTGTAAATGTTGGTATCATGCTCGATATTTTTGTTAGTGTATTGGTTCTGGGAATTTTTGTAAACAGAATTGGTAATACTTTTGAGGAAATGAGTGTAGATAATTTAACAAATTTAAAAGATTAAAAAAGATGTTTACGTATTACATTATTTTTGCGATTTTACTTGCAATAGGTTCTTTTTTTAATAGGAATATTCTCCTGCGAAAAATTATGCTTGTTGCTTTTTTGCTTTTGCAAACAGGTATAGCCGTTTACGGATTTTTAAACTTGCATAAAACAGAAATGGAATTTTTTACCTATGATTCCCTTGGTATTATTTTTCTTTGCGTATTAACTATTTTGAGCTATACTACGATTTATCATAGTTATATTTATTTGCAACACAGAAAAGATAATACTAGAAATCAAAGTTTGTATTTTTTCGCCTTGATACTTCTTATTATTTCTATGACTTGTGTTTATCTTGCAAATCATTTAGGAGTACTATGGGTTTTTATTGAAGCAACTACTTTAAGTGTGGCGGTATTGATTTATCACGAGCGTACGCAGCTTTCGTTAGAAGCTACATGGAAATATGTTTTTATTTGTTCTATCGGTATTACTTTTGCTTTTGTAGGGATTATTTTTTTAAGCAAAGGACTACAGGGCTCTGGTTCTTCAAGTCTTATTCTGGCAGATATTCCTGCTCATTTGAAAAATGCAAATGTTTTTTGGCTTAAACTTGCTTTTATTTTTATGCTTGTTGGTTTTAGTACAAAAATGGGGCTTTTCCCAATGCATACAATTGCTGTAGATGCGCATACTGTTGCTCCTCCTCCTATCAGTGCCTTTATTTCCACAACACTCATGAATGTTGGATTTATTTCTATTTTTCGTACCTATTCTCTTATGGCGGGCACAAGTATTCAACCGTGGATGAATTCTATCCTGCTTTGGTGTGGTTTGTTATCAATTTTTGTTTCAGTGGTATATATTCTTAAAGTTAATCATTTGAAGAGAATGTTTGCCTACTCAAGTCTTGAGCACATGGGACTCGCTGCAATTGGTATAGCTACTGGAGGAATCGGTTATTTTGCGGCTATTTTTCACATGGTGCTCCACTCATTTGTGAAAGCAAGTGTTTTTTATCAGATTGACCAGATTCATCGGGTTTTTCACACCTATATATTAAGTAAAACAGGAAATTATTTTAGCAAAAATATAACAGGCGCTATTGTAATGCTGATTTTATTAATTAGTATAACCGCAATGCCACCGTCGGGTCTTTTTGTTTCTGAATTTTTAATTTTCCGGTCTATGTTTGAAGCGCATCAGATAATGGCTTTATTGTTTATTTTGGTGTTATTTACTCTTGTTATGTGGGCGCTTGGTAAAAATATTTTAAAAATGTTATTTGTTCCTTCATCTCATCCTATTGAAACCAAAGAACCGTTGAAAATACGACCCATAGAATCCGTTTCTCAATTTGTATTATTAGCCGGTGCTATTTATCTGGGATTAAACCCTCCTGCTCAATTAGTAAATTTAATTAATGAAAGTATAATGCTTTTACCCAAATAATATGAATTATATAACTTTATTTAATCAGCAAACAGTCCCTGTTGCTTCCATTCCTGAAATAAACTATTTTGAGTTTTTGGAATTGAATACCGGATTCATACGTGGTCATAAAGAAAGGCATTGCGTTAATTATTTTGGTTGCATTGAAAATGAAAAGGTAAAACTATATTGCTGTATAGCCGACGACCTTACACATGAAATTTTTGTTTCATCCAGTATTGTTAAAACTTCTAGTATTTATGCCTCTTTTACTTCACGTTGTCTTTGTTTTGAAAAATTTGAACGAGAAATACACGAGAATTTTGGAATTAAATACAATGATCATCCGTGGTTAAAACCTGTTCGCTATGCACACAACCGTTCCGATAAAAATAAAACCATTGCCAATTATCCTTTTTATTCCATTGATAGCGAAGAATTGCATGAAGTGGGTGTTGGCCCTATTCATGCCGGAATTATTGAACCAGGGCACTTTAGGTTTTTGTGTAATGGCGAACAAATTTTACACCTCGAAATACAATTAGGATTCCAACACAGGGGGATTGAATCTTTATTTTTAGAAAAGAAAAAAATAAATCAACGGGCAACTTTAGCAGAAAATATTGCAGGCGATACAGTAATCGGGCACACAAGTGCTTTCTCTTATTTATGGGAAAGTTTATGTGGTTTCAACACAACGAATGACATAGCCTTTGCCAGAACTTTGGCGCTTGAAATTGAACGTATCGCTATACATACAGGTGATTTAAGTGCTGTTTGTACAGACATCGCCTATCAGTTGGGAAGCTCTGTTTTTGGTCGTCTGCGAACTCCTGTTATCAATTTTTTTCAGGAATGGTGTGGAAACCGCTTGTCAAAAAGTCTCGTGCGCCCGGGTTGTAATTTGTTCCCCTTTACTCCTACTCTTGCGATACGTTTAACAGATATTTTAAATGCTTTTGAACCTGATTTTACGGAAATGGTTACAGAGTTATTTAAATTGCCAAGCGCATTATCTCGCTTTGAACGTACCGGAGTTGTTTCGCAAGAAGATGTATTATCTTTAGGCACAGTAGGACCTTCTGCGCGCATGAACGCATTGAACCGCGACATAAGATTATCACATCCTTTTGGTTTATGGAAAAATATAAAACATGACCCGATAATTAAACATCATGGCGATGTATACTCACGTGTACAGATTCGAAAAGAAGAAGTTATTCAGTCTATTCAATACATACGCACATTGATTGAAAATATTCCTGAATGTACAACCTATGAAAATGTTTTAGAGAAACCAAAACCCGATTCGTTTGTTATATCACTAATTGAAGGATGGCGTGGTGAAATTTGTCATTGCGCAATAACCGATTCTTTAGGAGAACTAAAAATGTATAAAATCAAAGATCCTTCATTTCATAATTGGCTGGCATTGGCTTTAGCTGTTAGAAATAATGAGATTTCAGATTTTCCAATATGTAATAAAAGTTTCAATTTATCTTATTGTGGCCATGATTTGTAGGAAGAGTAATAAGGAAAAGGAATTGTAGGAATCGTTCCATACTTCGACTTCGCTCATTTCGACTACGCTCAATGCATCGCAGCACAGGTGGAACGATTGTACAATACGAGGCAAAAGGCAAAAGTTAGAAATTAAATTATTAGTAAATTTTCAAATTAGCACATTTTCAAATTTTCAAATTGGCACATTAGCACATAAAAAATATATGATTTCAAATATTAAAATATTATACCATCAGGGAAAGCAGTTTATACCCGATGTAACAACAGTGGAAGTTCCCGGTATTTTCAGGGGCAGACCTATTATTTCTGTTAATAAAATTGACGAGAATTTATTACGTGAATTATGCCCTACAGAGGCTATTGCAACGAACCCTGTTTCTATTGATTTAGGAAAATGCACATTTTGCGGAGCTTGCGCGGCAAAATTTCCAGACAAAATTTCTTTTACAAAAGAGTATAAATTATCTGTAAATAAAAGAGAAGATTTAATTATTTATGAAGGAGTAGATAAGCCGCTTGTATTGGATGAAAATCGTATTCGTAAAGAAATTCGAAGCATGTTTGGCGGCTCGTTAAAACTTCGTCAGATATCTGCGGCAGGCGATAACAGTTGTGAATGGGAACTGAACGCAGCGGGTAATGTTAATTTTGATATGGGTCGTTTTGGAATTGAATTCGTAGCTTCTCCACGTCATGCAGATGGGATTGTTATTACGGGTCCCATTTCCGAGAACATGGCAGAACCAACTCAGATTTGTTACGATGCAACACCCGATCCGAAAATAATTATTCTTGCAGGAACAGATGCCATTAGTGGTGGAATTTTTTCTGGCGCTCCTGCTTTAAATAGAAGTTTTCTTGATAAATATCCCATTGATTTGTATATTGCAGGTAATCCGGTTCACCCTTTGGCTTTTATCAATGGAGTGTTGGCGCTTATTAGAAAGAAGAAAAAGTGAAACACATTTTTTTTCCTGATTGTTTGCATGTCTGCAATAAAAATATTTGGCTCTTTTTCTTTTACTTTTTTTTTCTCTGAACTAAATAAAGTATTATACCTTCAGAACTCCTTACTTAGTGCCAGCAAGAAAACTCATGTTTTTTGCTCACAATGTATGTGCCTGATAAGAAAACATCAAGTTCAAGGCTTGCGAAGACCTGAAAATTAGGAGTGTACTAATGTACATGACTACTTTTCAGGTCAAGCGTAACGATGAAATTGATGTTTTCTTGCAGGCACTACTTAGTAACTAAAAATCAATTAAAAAAAATGTTTGTAACCCCGAGCTTTAGCTCGGGGTACAGAAACGAATTATAGCAACCGATTTTGGCGAAAAATTTGCCCAAGATTGTCTTTTGTGAAAAATGGTTAAACCGCAAATTTTATGACAAAATCCTGCGATTTTATTTTGCGACAGATTAGGAGTTCTGAAATTATTATATTCGTAGCATAATTTATTTCATGAAGTATTTTATAATAATATTGCTTTTTATTCCGGCATTTCTTTTTGCACAACCAGAAAACCTCGTCCCAAATCCGGGTTTTGAAAATGCGTGGACTTGCCCTGACACATATATAAAGGATATTGACCGGAATTTTCTACCTGACTGGTTTATCCCCAATAAAAGTACGCCCGATTATTTTAATAAATGCAGCGTTGGCGATGCCGGAATTCCGGATAATTTCGCCGGCTCTATGGAAGCAAAAGAAGGACAAGCCTATATCGGAATTATTTTAAAGGAAAGCTATCGTCCCAGCAATCCTGATTATTCTCCAAATATGGACGAATATTCTAGAGAATATCTATCTGTAAAACTTTTAAAACCCTTAAAAAGAAATAAATATTATTGTGTAAGCTTTTATTTCTGTCAGGCAAAATTTTGTGATTATTCCGTTGATGGGTTGGGAATTTATTTCTCATCAAAAAAAATAAATCTGAACGGCGATGGCGTAATTCGGGCTAAACCACAGATATTTTCAAAAAAGGGTATTCTTCTTAATAATAAAAAAAAATGGCAAGAGTTCTGTGGTGCAATAGCCGCAAAAGGAAACGAGAAATTTATTACTATCGGAAATTTTGCCCCAACAAAAACGGTATTGTATGTTAAAACCGATTCTGTCCAAAATCCTTCCTTATCAGAGTATGCCTATTATCTTATTGATAATATCAAACTTTATCCTGTAGAAAATGAGTTTGAGTGCGGATGTTCTGGAAGTGTTGCAGAAGTGAGAGAAGAATACCACCTGCCTCAATCTGCTAAAGATAAAAACAAGACGCTTGCAGATGCTAATTCTAAAAAAAACAGTAATAATGAACAGGATAGTGGCGATTCAAAGAAATCCGAAATTAGCAATATTTCTAAAAATGATTCTTTTGAGGGTATTGACAATGTAACTAATGTTGAAGAAGGTGTTTCTGTTACGCTGATAAACATCTTTTTTAAGCTTAATGAAGCAGTTTTAACAGAAGCCTCTTATCCGGAATTAGACAAGCTCGTTCGCCTATTGAATGAATACCCCAATATGCACATAGAAATTGAAGGGCATACCGACAATACCGGGACAGAAGCCTTTAATTTAAAGCTTTCTCTTGACAGAGCAAATGCTGTAGCTTCGTATCTTCAATCAAAAAAAATAAAGAAAAAAAGAATGACGATTAAAGGGTATGGAGATAAAAAACCTGTCGCAGATAATTCAACCGAAGAAGGCAGATATAAAAACAGAAGGGTGAATTTTACAATTTTAAAAAATGACTAATTATCGCAAGCGTACCACTCTGCATAGGAAGTAGGAGTTTCATGCAGACAAAGAGAATTCAACGTAAGATTTTTTGGCAAAAATTTAATGATTTTCTCTGCGAAATAAACAACCAGATTCTCACAAGTCGGCTGAAAATCAACAATCTCACAACGGTCAAACATTTCACGAATACTCGCAAGCTTTTCATGGGGCGCATCTTTGCTTAAAAATACAGCATGATCTGTAATAGAGATAATATGGGTTTCTATAATTTTTTTTAAATCCCCGAAATCCAGCACCATGCCTAACTTTGGATTTGATTTATCAATTATTGGCTCGCCCTTTACCGTAACTTCTAAAATATACGAATGACCATGAATGTTTTTGCAAAGTCCATCATAATTCCATAGAGCATGAGCCATTTCAAACTTAAATATTTTTGTTACCCGGATGACTGACATTTTTTTTTAATTATACTTAAATTTAATAAAATCTTTATTTTTCAGGTTGCAGGTTACACGGTGATTGAGCCTGTCAAAATCACCGTGCAATATGCAACTAAACGTGAAATTTAATTATCATACGCTTACAGTGTAATACTGATTATATAGTACATTTTTTAACACAATTAATTATTGAACTCAAGCTCTCGTGTTTAAGATAATAAAAAGTGTTTTTACCTTCTCTTTTTGACATAAGTATTCCTTTATCTTTGAGAATTCCTAGATGATGGGATGTCGTAGATTGTTCTATATCAAGTTTTTCATGAATTTCTGTAACAGTCAGCATTTTTCCTTCTTCAAGCAGACCTATTATAGCTATTCGCATAGGATGCGCAATTGCTTTGAGCATATTGGCCGAATGTTCTAATTGCTCTGCTTTTAATTCTTTTATACCCATGTTTCCTGATTGTTTGTTTTAAATTTTATGCAAAAATACAGAATATTTAGATATATAGATACTTTGGGTTGAAATAGTTTTTGATTTTCAAAAAATGATATATCGTTAACTGAATTTTATTCTTTTGGGCACTCGTTAAAGTTACCGCAGCAACGATCATCGGCTAATATTAATTTTACTCAAGTTATTGTAAATGATAACTGATTAGTAATTTATTGTTTTTGTTTAGAATAATTGCGTCGTTTACGCATATTTATTACTTTAGCACTCTTATTTACGAAAAACCCTTTTTATGAACACAAATAATTACTGCATAATAATGGCCGGTGGTATTGGAAGCAGATTCTGGCCTATGAGCAAAACATCCAAACCAAAACAATTTCTTGATATTCTGGGAATAGGAAAAACCCTTCTGCAACAAACTTTTGAGAGATTTTTAAAATTTTGCCCTCCCGAAAATATATATATTGTTACCAGCATTGACTACAAAAGTCTTGTTTTAGAACAGCTTAAAGGTATTTCGCCCCAACAGGTTTTGTTAGAACCCGCCCGCCGGAATACAGCACCATGTATTGCTTATGCAAGCTATAAAATAGGACAGAAAAACCCTGATGCAAAATTTATTGTAGCGCCTTCTGATCATCTTATTTTAAATATTGATGATTTTCATAAAGAAATAGAGAATGGGCTTGATTTTGTTTCTGAAAACAATGCTCTGCTTACACTCGGCATAAAACCCAGCAGACCGGAAACAGGCTATGGCTATATTCAGATTCAGGATAAAAAAACAAAATCAAAAATTGAAAATCTTAAAAAAGTAAAAACTTTTACTGAAAAACCTAATCTTGATTTAGCAAAAGTTTTTTTCCAGAGCGGTGAATTTTATTGGAATTCCGGTATTTTTCTTTGGTCGTATTCTTCTATTAATGAGGCATTTGAAAAACATCTTCCAGAGGTCAGCTCTTTATTTAAAGAGGGTATTCCTGTTTATAATACACAAAAAGAAAGCTCTTTCATTCAGCGTACCTATTCAGAATGCAGAAACATTTCTATAGATTATGGTATTATGGAGAAGGCTGAAAATGTATTCGTGCTTTGTTCTGATTTTGGATGGTCTGATCTGGGAACATGGAGTTCTTTATATGAAAACAGCGAAAAAGATGAAAATGGCAACGTGGTGTATGGTCGCGATGTTTTTCTTTATAATTCGAAAAACTGTATTGTAAATTTACCAGGGAAAAAAGCAGTGGTTGTAAATAATCTGAATGGCTATATTATTGTAGAATCAGACAATATGCTGTTGATTTGTAAAAAAGAGGAAGAACAATCAATAAAACAGTTTGTAAATGATATAAAAATATTGAAGGGCGAATCTTATGTATAAAAAAAAATTCCGGCGTTTCGTCGCCGCGGCGACAAGCTCAACGACCGGAATTTTTTAATAATTTAATTAGTGTCTGTCTATAAAGTGAGTGTTTGATTTAGAATGTTCGAGAGCAAGCCTGCCTTGCCGGTAGGCAGGGCTTTCGCAGTGTTGAAAACCAAGGAGTTTACTTTTGTAAATGACTGTTTTCAACACAAGAGTAACGCAGCTATCGGACATTATGGACAAACACTAATTAGTCAGATTAGTATTCCCAAAGGTTGTGTTCCATCTGGAAAATAAAATCTTTTACTTTTTCTCCTTCCAGCATAGCTTCCAAGCCCAGAGCATACGTTCCAATAGGTCTGTCGTTGTAAACATTGGATTCTTTAATTATATAGCTACTGAATTTCCGTTTCCAGAATAAATCGTCGAACGTTCTGCGCTCTGCATCATTCTTTTGGTTAAAAACCTCTGTTTTAGCAAATAAATCGCGGAATTCAGGAAAATATACCCAAAAAGGAACAGAATTTAAAAAAGCACCTGCAACTTCCGGGTTTTCATAAACCCGAAAAGGAGCCAAACCAATAATGCGAACATCCATTACAGAACGCTGCCTGTCAAAAAACCATTCTTCTTTCATGATAAATGAGTTTACCTCGAAAGTTCTTTCAATAGCCTTAGTGGAAACAACTGTATCTCCGATAACATTTCCATCAATATCTTTTACCGGAATCGTATCTATTCTGTCTCCAAGATCCCTCATAGCTTCCTGTGTCGTAATAGGATTTACTATTTCATAAGATAAGGGATTTGTCAACTGAAACTCATAAGCTGTTTTGCTTGCATTTTCAAAACCCCAGATAATAAGCTGTAGCAAACTTTTTCTGTCGGCCATTGGTTTTGTGGGGTAGTAAAGCGGATGGTTTAATTTTTCCTTCAGGTCTAATTTCCTGATAATTTTCTTAGACCACATTACATCAGCTTCGCGAAGCGATGTGTAGGGAATAGGGTTTCTGACGGGTACGTGTTCTTTTACATACACCCCGTCCAATACCTGTGCCTTAATCATAGAAAAAGGCGTTATCAGGATTAAAAATGAAAATAATAAAAATAAACGTCTCATAGTTGTATTATCTTATAGTAAATACTATGGGAGACAGGGGCATTACTTTTCCGTCCGGCCCTTTTGCTTTAATCTGATAGAAAGTAACAGGTGAACCAGGTCCTAATGTTTTTAATGAATTTTGAACAACGGCATTAAACATTGCGCCATTAATAGGAACTTCTTTTGTTAAGCCCCCTGCTTGCTGTAAAAATGTATAGCTGACAACATTAAATCTAAGGTCAAATGGGAAGTCCTTAAGAGTAGCTGCAATCCCAGGTGCTGTGGTAAGCTGGTTTTTTTGAATTCTACCTTCACTTTGTCCGTTAATTGTTGCAACAGGAGTAGGAATATTTTTAACTCTGAATTTTTCTGTACCGGCAGCTTTTGTATTACCCTCCATATTGGTAGTAACATTAATAACACACTCTAAACCTGCACCCGGCAAAACCTCCCAGCCTCCCTGAACTTTTCGGATAGAACCATTTGTAATACTGGCACTTACTTTTTCATCGGGAACACCTACAGCAGAAATTTTAACTGGATTAGGAATACCACGATAAAATACATTCATTTTTGTAGGAGAAACAACCACTCCGCCCTGCATTACGTTATACTCTGTTTTCCAAGGGAAAAATTTAAATCCATCAGGTGTTTTAATTTTAACAGCACCTTCAAGCTCGCGTTTTCCGGTTCCCTGAGCAACAACTTCGTAAACTCCTTTACCATTTTCTACTTTCATAGTGTCAGGGTTACCTACCATTTCTCCTTTTGTTTCATCGTATTTGGCACCCATGTAGATTGTAGGTTTTTGAGTAGAGTCATACGCAGCCATAAAAACACTCATTGTAAACTTGCTTCCAGCCATAACATACATAGAATTCTGATTTACAATAGCTTCAATTTTGTTAAATTTTAAATCGGCAGCATCAATATTATTATACAAATGCGCTAACATATCAGCTTCAGCATTACGTATATCGCCCTCAAGAATGGTCATAAATACCACACTGGCAATAAGAGGAAGATGTTCGAATCTTTCGTTTACCCAGGTTGCCATTTCCCCTTCTTTTGCCTCAGGGTCTTTCGTATCCAGCGTTTTTTCAAAATTGGCAATTAAATCCTTATATTTTTCAGGTTTATCAACAATGCCAATCAAAAATTTTCTGTACTCATCAATTTTCTTTCTCAGTTCCTCTCCTTTGCCTTCAATAATCATAATACGGGGTACATGATCCGTATTATCCTTTAACACAATATCGTCAACCTTAATAGTACCCGGGGTTTTTTCAGCTCCACCAGCCACTTCAACAATACGCTTACGAATGTCGTGCATAAACTTTACTGTTTCATTGGCTTTAGCCTGAACCTCAAGGGCTTTTTTATTCCAAACTGCTGCTTTGGCAGGATTTTCTGTAGCAGCTTTCATAAACATGGAATAATAAAGGTCGTTCTTTTTTGCAAAATTCTCTACGGTCTTGCCAACACCATGCTCTACAAGGATAAAAGAATCTAAAATATCCTTTGAAACGTTCATAGCAAGTAGTGCCGTTAAGAACAAATACATCATCCCGATCATTTTTTGACGCGGGGTTTCTTTTCCGTGACCCATATTCTCTTTGTTGTATTAAATGAAACCTAAAAAAAATTAACCCTTATTAAAATTCATTGCAGCAAGCATGTTACCGTAAATGGTATTCAATGCATTGAGATTCTGACCGAGTTTAGAAACTTCGGTTTTGTATTTTTTAGAATCGTCAATAGCTGTTGCTAAATTATCCATCATTTCATCCATACCAGCAAATAGTTGTTTTGAAACTTCAAGATGCTCGCTTGTGCCTTGCAATTGCAATTCATAAACAGCATTAAGGGCTGTAAGGTTTTTAGTCATCATTTCTAATTGTTCTCCGTAAGATTTATTTCCATCAGAAGACTTTCCAATTTCTTCGTTCATTGCAGATGTTAACTTTTCGTAAGCTGTTGCAAGTTGGGAACCAGATTGTTTAACAATTTCATGAACTTCTGTTCCTGTTTTTGAAATAATATTTGCAAGTTCATCTGCTGCGAAATTCAAAGTTTCTGTCGATTTCACGTGAGCAATAGCAATGTTTCCGGCAAATTCCTGACTGGATTTTGACACAACTTTTGCAAATTCATTTGCTGCATTGCTTATTGTTTCAGAAGAAGTGGTCTGCGCACGATTAAAACCTGAAGCAATTTCCTGTCCAGATTTGTTTACAATCTGAGCAAATCCTGAACTAGATTCCTGTAATGTATCCACAGATTTCATATAAGCATCTGTTAATGCATCAGCAGATTGACCAACACCTTGCGCTTTTTTTCCGTAAAATTCAGAAAATTCAAGTACTTTTTCTGATGCTTTTTCAAAATTTGTTACATAATTATTAGTTGCCTGTGTTGCATCTGTAACATCGTGCAATTTTTCTGTTGTTACATTTAATTTTTGAAGACCCATTCCAAGTTTTTCAAACAATTCTGGTGAAATTTGTGCTTTTTCAATCATTTCATCAAATTGCTCAAGTGCAGATTTTTTCTTATCCACCTTTTTCGTATCAAATTCTTCTTCAATTTTACCCATGCCTGCTAATTCTGGATAAACAAGCGTCCAGTCTAATTCTTCATGTAATGGCTCAAAAGCTGAAAAGAAGAAAATCAAAGCCTCTGTACCCAAACCGCAAATAAGCATTATAGATGCACCAGGATAGTGCTGGATTTTAAATAATGCGCCAAGAATTACAACTGATGCTCCCCATCCATAGAGCTTGGTCATAAATTTTCTGTACCCTTTACTTTCAACAAGTTCCGCTATACCCATAGTGTAAATTTTTTTTAATTAATAATTATTGAATAAACCCCTTTAATAATGTAATTGAAATTTTAATAAACTTTTGAATAACTTCCACCGTCATCCCTACTTCTTCCGAGAAAAGATCTGACACATCTGAATCCTATATAGGATTTTGCAGTATCCTGATATTCATAAGTACGTGTTCCGGTTTGAAGATAATAACTAATATCTTTCCACGACCCGCCTCTTATAACTTTTCTTTTAAGCGCCGGGGGATCATCGGGTAATGAGTTGTACTGGTAGTCCGGATTCAAGTCGTGTGTGTAGCTGTAGGCTGATTCATCGAAAGCATTGTTTGTCCATTCAGCAACGTTTCCGGCCATATCGTATAAACCAAACTCGTTTGGCTCATAGCTGGCAACAATCAGTGTTTGAATACCACCATCATCAACATAATTTCCTCTTAAAGGTTTAAAGTTGGCAATAAAACAACCTGTATAATTTCTGGTATATAAACCTCCCCATGGGTACATAGAAAGGTTCAGACCACCGCGGGAAGCGTATTCCCATTCAGATTCGGTAGGCAATCTGTAGTCCTGTACAAAAGTTTCATCATTGCCATTAAGGAACGCATTTTTTAATTGTGTTCTCCAGATACAGAAAGCGCGAGCCTGTTTCCATGAAATACCAACTACAGGATAATGATCATAAGCTGGATGCCAAAAATACATATTCGTCATGGGTTCATTGTAAGAATAAGTAAAGTCGCTTATCCAGCATAAAGTATCAGGATATACATTAATGATATCTTTCATGATAAAGGAAGAGCGATCGGTAACAGGAACTTTCTGTCCGTCTTCTTTAATAACTTCTCCGTCGTATTTATTTTCTGTGGCGTTCCAGCGGCGGCGCGATTCATTGTCGAAAGTAAATTTTTGCGCAGCTTGTTTTAAGTCAATCCAGAAATATACAAAATTGTATTTTCTTACATCAAATTCCTGTCTTCTGTAAAAGCGTTCCTGCTCGGGATAAAACATATCGGCAAGCAAAGGTCTTTGCTCATCGTCATCCCAAAAAATTTCTTTTTTCCAGTCAAGGAAATGGGGGCTTAGAGGGTCTCCGTAAAAATCCTCGGTTATGTGAAATTCATCAATTTGAGCACTGAGTTTTTCCCTTGCAATGGAATCTCTTACCCAGTAAACAAACTGACGGTACTCGTTGTTTGTGATTTCGGTTTCGTCCATCCAAAATGCCTGAATAGAAACTGTTTTTGCTTGAGCCGTCATTGCCCAGGGAACATCCTGATCGTTGGGCCCCATGTTAAAGCTTCCCATAGGGATAAATAGCATACCGAAAGGGTCTGGCTCATACCATACCTCACGGTCCATTACGCCTAGAAGTTCTCCTTCTCCTGTGTTCATACAACTACTTCCAAGCAAAGCCAGAAACATACTTATTAATAGAATCCTTTTCATATATTTAGGATTAAAATTTCCTGATAAAAAATTATAAGAACCTTACACTCTTGTAACGTCCGGGTGTTTTGTTCATGCTAAGGCTGAAACAGTATCTTACATAAAGTTCATGCGAACCACTGTTGTAGCTTCCAATATCTGAAAGCCCAAGGTCGTAAGCATAACCAAAGCTGACACCCATATTTAAATTCATACCAACCATAAAAGTTAAAGCGTCGTTTATATTATAAGAAACGCCTCCCCAAAACTTTCTATTGTATTCATAGGTTAAATTTCCTGTAAATTGTGTAGTTGCTAAATCAGATTTGATAAAAATATTCGGTTTAAGTTCGTGAGCGGGATTTCCAAGCCTGATAGGATAGCTTGTTACAATATAATAATGTCTTTTAATAAAGGGAGCTGTGCTGCTTGCTAATTTAACCTGAGGTTCTGTAAGGTGTGTTGTTGAAATACCAGCATAAAAGCCATTGTCATTATTTTTATAAAAAGCTCCAAAGCTCAAATCAAAGGCACCGCGACTTTCCATGCGAGGAATCATAGGGTCGTCGTAAGGATTTGTGTTTGGTCCGGGAACAATCCAGTCTCCGTTAAATGCAGTATTCTGTAAACCTAATCCTAATCCGATTCCAAGTACGCCTTCTCCAATAATAGCGCGGTATGCATAAGAAGCATTCAATACAAAATTTTTCTGAAAGCCTAATTGTTCCTGTAGAATAACTAAACCAACACCGCTTTTAATGCCCATTGGATTAATTGCCGCATGTCCGTTAAAAACGGTTGTCATAGGTCTTCCTTCAAATCCTATCCATTGCTGCCTGTGAATGCTTGAAACACAGATAGCATCATTGCTCCCGGCAAAACCCGGATTATAGGATAACTGGTTGAACATATTAAAACTGAATTGGGGATCTTGTTGAGCAAATCCAACTGCTGCGAGAAGCGAAAATACACATACCCAAAGTAATCTATTCATAATTAATTTGTTATATCAAATTATCTGTAATCTTACACACCTTAAAGGGCGTAAAATAAATAAATATTTTTATAGAACACAAATTTTATTAACAATTTCTTTGTTTAAAAATGCTTTTTTTTTATGCTGTATCTGTAATTTGTTAGTTGTTAATAACTTTGTTCGTAATTTTTTTTCCAGCAAATGTAATATTTATACGCCTTTTAAAAATAAAGGTTACAAAAGATTAAATTTTTATCAACAAATTTTCTGAAAAGTCTTCCACCATCTGTCAGGAATTTCCTGTTTACAAGCATTGTCATAATCTTTAGAAGAGCATGCAATAATCATACTTTTCTGATATTCGGCTTTCTGGTAGGGTATTTCCATCCACCAGCGCTGGGTGGCAGGGTTATTATAAAATATAATTTCGTAGTCGGGTTCTTCAACTTTTACAACTATTTTCCTGTATTCCTGTAGACTTGTAAAAGGATATTCTTTTTTACGCAAATAAAATCCTTCTATAAAATGCCAGATAGCTTGTGCTGCAAGATGTGATGTCTGATTGTTGATGTCTTGCTCTGGGTTTACTTCAAACAAACCAAACCATGAGACTTTATCACTAAGCCCGGCATACCTGCAAAGCTGGCAAAGTTCTTCGCCATAGAAACCGTTCGGCGATGGGAAAAAATGTCCCGGGGCGTCAGACTGTCTTACTGCGCTGATATCAATACTAACCATGTTCGCATCCCGGAAAAAAGGTTCTGCCTCACGAATATCTGCCTGAATATAGCCAAGCCTGTTGTAGTCAAACAGTATATTTTTCATCAAATCAATTTCTTCCTGAGAAACATAATATGCCTGATAGCCCAGATTTGTTACATTAAACAAACAATTACTTTTTTGTGTGATGATTTTGCTGAGGTAATTATTTGCATTCATGGGATCATTCACGTCTCCAAGATCAAAACGAGCATCAACAGTAACAAGGTTTACGGTTTGTTCTAATTTTTCAAAACTCTGAAATACGGCAAAGGTTAAATCCTGACTTCCCCCGATTATTATTGGAACAATTTCACTGCTTACCAACTCTATTATTACATCGCGGACAGCAATGTAGGTATCTTGAACCGTATTTCCAGATTTTAAATTTCCCAAATCGGCAATTGTGTTTTTTTCAAAAGCCGATAACTGATACAGGTATTTTCTTATTATATCGGGAGCAAATCCACAACCTTTATTTAATGAGTGTCTTTCTTCAGGAACTCCTAAAATGGCTATTTCAATTCCTTCCAAAGATTTTAATGGTTTTGAAAAAGAATTTATTTGCAAAGCACCCGAAAGAGGATATTTATTAAAAACATCACAATCTTTCAGTACTTCTGTTGAAACGGGCTCAAAATAATGAAGTAATTCCATGAAAAAAGTTAAAGGTTATTTTATAGTCTACTTCTTACTTTTTTTTGTTTTTTCTTTCGGTTCTTTTCCCCCCTTTTTTTCCTTTGTCCCCTGTTCTTTAATGATTTTCATACATTCTTCTTTTGAAAGTTCAGTGGGACTAAGCTTTTTGGGAATTTTATAATTATCTTTTTTATAGCAAATATAGGCGCCCCAGCGACCGTTTAAAACGCTAAGGTCGTCATCAAACTGCCTGATAATTTTATTTTTATCTTTTTCTATTTTTTCTTTGATTAGTTCAATTGAGCGAGGAAGAGTTACGGTTAGAGGATTGTCTTCTTTTTTCAAAGAATAAAATTTTGAATTATGACTGACATACGGACCAAATTTTCCTACGGCAGCCACAACTTTTTTATTCTCATACATACCTACTTCCCGGGGAAGTTTAAACAGGTCGAGTGCTTCTTCAAGAGTTATTGTTTCAAGATGCTGATCTTTTAACAGACTGGCAAAACGCGGTTTGTCTGTATTGTCTGTTTCTCCCATCTGAACAAGAGGCCCGTATTTCCCTATTTTAACATACACGGGTTTATTAGATACCGGGTCATTGCCTAATAATTTTTGTCCGGTATTGCGCTCTGTATGTTCCATGGTGTGAACAACCGTTTTATGGAATGGTTTGTAAAATTTTGTAATCATTTTACTCCATTCTAACTTGCCCAGTGCTATTTCATCGAATTCTTTTTCTACAGTTGCAGTAAAGCTGTATTCGAGAATGTCGCCAAAATGTTCAACAAGAAAATCGTTTACAACCATTCCGATATCTGTTGGAAAAAGCTTTGACTTTTCAACCCCAAAAAATTCAGATTTTTCGGTTTCCGTTATTTTATTGTTTTCGAGGTAAAGAACAAAATAATTTCTGTTATTACCTGCCCTATCTTCTTTTACAACATATCCACGCTGCTGAATTGTAGAAATAATCGGCGCATAGGTAGAGGGTCTTCCGATACTTAGTTCTTCAAGCTTTTTTACCAGACTCGCTTCAGTGTAACGAGGGAGATGTTGTTCGTAGCGCTCAATTGCAGCAATATTCATTGCAGATAATTTATCAGTGGTTTTGAGAGGCGGTAGCAAGCCATCTGCGCTTTCATCTTTTTCATCATCTGTAGATTCTGAATAAATTTTAAGAAACCCATCAAAAATAAGAACTTCACCCTGTGCGAGAAATTTTTCATTTGCATTTGAAATATCAATGGTTACAGTGGTTTTTTCAAATGCAGCATCAGTCATTTGCGATGCAATGGTTCTTTTCCAGATAAGATCGTATAATTTTTTTTCTGCTGCAGTACCGGAAATTTCGTGATTATCAATATAAGTGGGACGAATAGCTTCGTGGGCTTCCTGAGCACCTTTAATTTTCGTCTTATATTTTTTAATATGCAGATATTTTTCTCCGTACTCCTTCAGGATTTCTTTTTTTATAGTTCCAATTGCAAGATCAGAGAGGTTAAGAGAGTCGGTTCTCATGTAAGTAATTTTACCGCCTTCATATAATTTTTGCGCTACAGACATTGTTTGAGCAACCGAAAAATTTAATTTTCTGCTTGCTTCCTGTTGCAGGGTAGATGTAGTAAAAGGTGGTGCGGGAGAACGTTTCGCAGGTTTTGTTGTAATATCTGAAATTTTAAAGCCTGCTGTTTTGCATTTCAATAAAAAATCATTTGCTTGTTTTTTTGTAGAAAATCTTTCTGATAAATCAGCTTTCAATTCCGATTTTCCGCCTTTTTGGTGCAGAACCTCAAAAACCGCAGATACCTTATAATATGTATTGGTTTTAAAATTAATAATTTCTCTTTCTCTTTCAACAATAAGTCTGACAGCAACTGATTGTACTCTTCCGGCAGAAAGCGCCGGGCGAATTTTCTTCCACAAAATGGGTGAAAGTTCGAATCCCACAAGCCTGTCTAATACTCTACGTGCCTGCTGTGCATTTACGAGGTTCATGTCAATGCTGCGGGGATTTTTTACTGCTTCGAGAATAGCATTTTTAGTGATTTCATGGAATACGATTCTTTTCGTTTTCTCATTTTTTAATTCCAATACTTCGCTAAGATGCCATGCTATAGCTTCTCCTTCGCGGTCTTCATCAGATGCCAGCCAAACCATTTTAGCTTTTTTAGCAGCAGATTTTAATTCATTAACTAATTTGTTTTTGTCATCCGGAATTTCATATAGAGGCATGAATTGATTATCCGTTTCAATACCAAGTTTTTTCTTAGATAAATCTCTGATGTGTCCGTAACTGGATTTTACAGAAAATTCTTTCCCTAAAAATTTTTCAATGGTTTTTGCTTTTGCAGGAGACTCAACGATTACAAGATTTTCTTCCATGTATGTGGTGTTATGTTTAAGGTTTCAAGTTACAAGTTGCAGCCTGCCTGTCGGCAGACAGGGTTGCAGGTTTGACCGTAGACTGAGCGCCTGCCTGTCCGCCTGCCTGCCGGCGAGGCAGGGTAGGCAGGGAGTCGAAGTCAAGGTTGCATGTTGCATGTTGCATTGTAAATTTTAAAATATTGTATCAAAATGTTAAAAAAAAATTTCTGCAAAGTAAAGCAAATCGAACGCTAAGTTCAAAATAAAAATGCAAAAATCTGATTTTCAATGCTATGACACATGAATTTTGAGATTTTATTATATTATTGTAATAAAATGAGGAATAAAACAGAAAAAAATTTTATTAAAAAATGCGCCTAATATTTTTACCTTTGTCGTTTCTTATTCTTTAATTTTTATTTTTTCATTGTGACACCAAGGGCAGCTCAACTGGACAACAAAGATCCAAAGACAAAAAAATACCTCCGGATTTTCTGGAGCTTATTTGTTTTTCCTTTTATTTTTCTTGCCTTAATAATACTACTAATAGTAACCGGCGCACTAGGCTTTATGCCAACATTTGAAGAGTTGGAAAATCCGAGAAGCAATATAGCGTCTGAAATTTTTTCATCAGACCAGAAAATTCTTGGTAAATATTTTTATCAGAACCGTACTTTTGTTGGGTTTAAAGAATTATCGCCGCATTTAGTTAATGCATTGATAGCAACTGAAGATGCACGATTTGAGACGCACTCGGGAATTGATGGAAAAGCATTATTACGAGTCATGACTGGTTTGTTTACAGGGGGATCAAAAGGAGGCGGAAGCACCATTACCCAGCAGTTGGCAAAAAATCTTTTTCCACGCGATACCATTAAAGGAAGATCCAAAATATTAAAAATTCCCCGTCTTGCTATAACCAAATTCAAAGAATGGGTTACCGCAATAAAATTAGAAAGAAACTATACAAAAGAAGAAATTCTTGTGATGTATCTGAACACGGTTTCATACGGACATGAGTCTTTTGGAATTAAATCGGCTGCAAGAACATTTTTTAACACCTCCTCCGACTCTCTGAAAATAGAAGAGGCTGCTGTTTTAGTAGGCGTTCTGAAGGCGCCAACTTATTATAGCCCTGTAAGAAACCCCGAAAGATCTCTTGAAAGAAGAAATGTAGTTTTATCACAAATGAAAAAATATAATTTCATTAATTCTGCCGTATACGACTCTGTTTCAAAAATTCCTTTACTATTATCGTATAATTTTCAAGATCACAATCAGGGGCTTGCCACTTATTTCAGAGAGTATCTCCGGATGATGATGACCGCCAAAGAGCCTACCCGTAAAGATTATCTTGATTATCAACGTTATTACGAAGACTCACTCGACTGGCTCAATAATGCGTTGTATGGATGGTGTAATAAAAATTTTAAACCAGATGGAACTCCATACAATATATATAAAGACGGACTGAAAATATACACTACAATTAATTATAAAATGCAATCGTATGCAGAGCAGGCAATGAAAGAGCACATGGGAAAATTTTTACAGGATGCATTTTTTAAAGAGCAGAAAGGAAGAAAAAAAGCGCCTTTTGGTTGGAATGTATCAGATAAACAAATACAGCAAATACTGACCTCCACGATGCGTAGATGTGAAAGATACAGAGTGTTAAAATCGCAGGGAATGAACGCAAAAGATATAGAAAAGACTTTTCATGAACCCCTTAAAATGCGTGTTTTTTCGTGGAAAGGAGACAAAGATACTGTAATGACACCTTGGGATTCGATAATTTATTATAAATATTACCTACGTGCTGGTTTCATTGCAATGGAACCAAGCTCTGGATTTGTTAGAGCTTATGTCGGCGGAATTAATTATACGCATTTTAAATACGATCAGGTAAAAGTTTCCCACAGGCAGGTCGGTTCAACATTTAAACCGATTATTTATTCGCTCGCTATGCAAACCGGATATTCTCCCTGTTATAAAGTTCCGAATGTATCTTATACTTTTCTAATGCCCCCCGGTCAACCTGCTTACACACCCGCATATTCAGGGGGAAAACATCTTGAAAAATATGAAGGAAAACCTGTTACCCTTAAATTTGCATTGGCAAATTCTTTAAATCAGATTTCAGCCTGGGTTTTAAAACAATTTTCACCTCAGGCGGCAATTGAAATGGCTCATAAAATGGGCATTCGGAGCAAAATGGAACCGTTCCCTTCCATTTGTGTAGGAATTCCGGAAATAACACTTTACGAAATGGTTGGAGCTTATTCAACCTACGCTAATAAAGGCGTTTTTACAGAACCTCTTTTTGTTACACGTATAGAAGATAAAAACGGAAATGTTCTTGCGCAGTTCACTCCAAAGAAAACAGAAGCAATTAACGAAGAAACATCTTATTTAATGTTAAGTCTTATGTCGGGAGTTATTGATTATGGAACAAGTGGTCGTATCAGATATGTTTACAAAATAGAAGGAGATATTGCAGGAAAAACCGGAACCACTAATAATAATTCTGATGGCTGGTTTATTGGGATTACGCCAAATCTTGCTGCAGGAGCATGGGTAGGAGGAGAAGAACGCAGTATTCATTTCAGTCGTACCGATTTGGGGCAGGGAGCAAGCATGGCTCTTCCAATCTGGGCTTTGTTTATGAAGAAAGTTCAGGATGATAAATCTCTCGGATATAAAATAACGGAGAAATTTGAGAAGCCCAAATACCTTCCGGTTGAAGTTGATTGCAATAAATACGAACAGGAAGAAAAAAATAAAGGAGAAGAGGTGTTGTAATGCGTTGCATGCAACGCATCCACAATTCCGACAAACCACAATCATCCAATAAAAGAAAAATAATGATTATAAAAATTCCAATAAAAAATTTAGATATTGAGGGAGATGGATGTCATCTTCTGGTGAAAGCAGCGTTTAATTCAAAGCATAAAGGTTTTCTTATTATTGATACCGGAGCTTCCAAATCTGTTTTCGATATGAAACAATTGGAGAATATTATTGAAATAATTCCTCACGAACCGGAAACAATAAAATCATCAGGTATATCGCAGGGATTTCTAGAAAATAAAATGGGACTGCTTAAAAAAATCAAAATTGGCGAGCTTACTTTAACTGATTATCCTGTTGTATTATTAGATCTTTCTCATATAAATAAGCTCTATGAGGATTTTTTTAATAAACCTATATGGGGATTGCTTGGTGGCGACTTTTTAAAACAATATCAGGCAAAAATCAATTATAAAAACAACAGCTTAATTTTAGATATTCCTAAGCACCCAATAAAGAAGAATCTAAGAAGAAAAAAGTAAAAAAACACGAAATTTTATTATGTTTTTTTCAGAAACCAATGTATTTCAATGATTTAAACTTTTTCCTCTATCCGAAATATTTCAAATAATACTTTCTCTTTTAGACATTGGGTTTCAAAAAAAAAACTATATTTGCACCCTATTTTTTTTAGAATTATTAATAAAATTATCAACAAATGCAGAACAAAGGAGCAATCAGGTTATTTGCGATCGCACTGGCATTAGTTTGTATTTACCAGTTGTCATTTACCTTTATTACCAGTAATGTAGAGAAGAAAGCGAAATCTTTCGCAAACGGAGATTTAAGCAAGGAAAAGGCATATCTGGATTCAATGTCGGGGACAACTGTGTACAACCTTGGAATTCGCAAATATTCCTATGCAGAATGTAAAGAAAGAGAACTCAACCTTGGTCTTGACCTTAAAGGCGGTATGAACGTAACCCTTGAGGTTTCAGTTGTAGATCTTGTAAAAGCGCTTGCCGGGAATAACAACAATGACCCGAAATTTATTAAAGCCCTTGAAATTACAAGGACTTTAGAAAAAAGCAGTCAGGAAGACTATGTAACCCTGTTTGGAAAAGCTTTTAAACAAGTAGACCCGAATGCTAAACTGGCGTCAATATTTGCTACATTAGAAAATAAAGACAAGGTTACGTATCAGTCTTCAGACGAAGATGTTTTAAGTTTTTTACGTAAGGAAACGGAAGATGCTATCAGCAATTCTTTCAATATTCTTCGTAACCGTATTGACCGTTTTGGCGTTACACAGCCAAACATTCAGCGCCTGGGTCAGTCGGGAAGAATACTTGTTGAACTTCCTGGTGTAAAAGACCCGGAACGTGTTCGTAAGCTTTTACAGGGAACTGCAAATCTTGAATTTTGGGAAACTTACGAAAATTCAGAAATTGCAAAATCTTTGATTGACGCGAACGCTAAACTTAAAGAAATAAATGAAAGACTTGCCGGTACATTTAAAGATACTACTTTAACATCTAATGATACCACTCTTGGTGCTGACAGCTTGCTTCTTGCCAATAAAGATACTTCAAAACAAGAAGAGTCTGTTTTTGACCAGATAGAAAAAAGTGATACCTCAAAATCTACAGATACTACTGCAACAGCAAGACAAAAACAGGGAGAAAAAGAAAACCCGCTCTTCATGGTGTTAATGCCACGCGTATCGCAGGATGGACAATGGATGCCGGGAGCTGCTATTGGTATCGCTCATTTTAAAGATACGGCAAAAGTGAATAAAATACTTGCTATGGAAAATATCCGCATGGTATTTCCTGCAAATGTTAAATTTTTGTGGTCTATCAAGCCCTATGGAAAAACCAAAGAATTTTTTGAACTTATTGCCATTAAAGTAACCAGCAAAGACAGAAAAGCTCCTTTAACAGGAGATGTTGTTACCAATGCACGCCCTGAATTCGGCGAAGGAAAATCTACGGCAGAGGTAAGCATGACCATGAACGGAGAAGGTGCCAAATCATGGGCACGCCTTACAAAAGAAAACATTGGAAAAAGCATTGCCATTGTTCTTGATAATTATGTATATTCTTATCCTACAGTACAAGGAGAAATTACAGGTGGGCGTTCTTCGATAACCGGTAATTTTGAGATTACGGAAGCAAAAGACCTTGCAAACGTGCTGAAATCAGGAAAAATGCCCGCGCCTGCACGTATTGTTTCCGAAGAGGTTGTTGGTCCATCACTCGGTAAAGAATCTATTAATTCCGGAATTGTTTCTTTTATTATTGCCTTTGTTCTGGTATTGATTTATATGATGTTTTATTACTCACGTGCCGGAGTTGTTGCCAACATAGCGCTTTTAACAAACTTCTTCTTCCTTTTCGGTGTACTTGCATCTTTGGGCGCAGTACTAACCCTCCCCGGTATTGCGGGTATTGTTCTTACAATGGGTATGGCAGTAGATGCGAACGTTATTATTTATGAACGTATCAAAGAAGAGCTACGCGCCGGAAAAGGACTGAAGCTCGCAATTGCCGACGGTTACAAAAATGCTTATTCTGCCATTATTGACGGTAACGTAACAACTTTATTAACCGGGATTGTTCTTTATATTTTCGGAAGCGGTCCGGTACAGGGTTTTGCTACAACGCTGATTATTGGTATTCTAACTTCATTGTTTTCAGCAATCTTTATTTCAAGATTGATTTTCTTAACGATGATGCGCAAAAACTGGAACATTTCTTTCTACAACAGCAAAACAAAAGATTTACTTGCTAATGCCGGTTATCTTTTTATTAAAGCAAAGAAAAAAGCGTATATTATTTCCGGAATCATCATCTTAATAGGACTCATAAGTTTATTTACCAAAGGATTAAATTTTGGTGTGGATTTTACTGGAGGAAGAACCTATATTGTTCGCTTCGACCAGAATGTTAAAGTAAACGATGTACGTAGCTCGCTTAAAGCAGTATTTGGTGAATCTCCCGAAGTAAAAACTTTTGGCGGTGAAAATCAGGTTAAAATCACTACAAAATATAAAATTGATGATAACTCCACAACAATTGATTCTGTAATACAGGGTATGTTATACACAGGGTTAAAAGGTTTTTATAAGACAAGCATCAACGAAAGTGATTTCGACATGTCGAATGTTGAAATTGGTCTTATGAACTCCCAAAAAGTGGGTCCAACCATTGCCGACGACGTGAAACGTGCTGCGGTGTGGGCAATGTTATTTGCTTTGCTTGGAATATTCATCTACATAGCCATCAGGTTTAAAAAATGGCAATACGGTTTGGGAGGTGTAATTGCACTTTTCCACGACTCAATAATTGTAATCTCCATGTTTTCACTTTTCTCGAGTATTTTACCATTTAACATGGAAGTAGATCAAGCGTTTATTGCTGCAATCCTAACAATTATAGGTTATTCAATCAATGATACGGTGATTATCTTTGACCGTATCCGTGAATGGAACTTCCTGTATCCAAAACGAGATTTAGCAACAAATATGAACGGCGCGATGAACAGTACTCTTGGCAGAACATTAAATACTGCAGGTACAACAGCTATAACCCTGCTGGCAATGTTTTTGCTTGGTGGTGAAATAATCAGAGGATTTATCTTTGCACTTCTCATGGGTGTTATTATCGGAACCTACTCCTCTATATTCATTGCTACCCCTGTTGCACACGATTTAATTATGTGGGCAGAGAAGAAAAAAGCAAAGAAAGTATTAGCAAAATAGTGTTTGTCCATAATGTCCGATAGCAGCGTTACTCTTGAATTGAAAACGGTCATTTACCCAAGTAAACTCCCTGTTTTTCAATTCTGCGAAAGCCTTGCTCTCAGTCATTCTGAACCAAACACTGACTTTATGGACAGACGCTAATAAAACAAATTATAACGAAAAAAAACCCGCTGCATTAATTACTGATGTAGCGGGTTTTTTTATATTTCAGTTGTTGATTTCTTTAATACAGTGAATACCTTTATCCTTCCTCTTCTTTTGCAAATCAATTTGATAAAATTTCAATGCAGGTTGGTTTTCATAAACACCTCAACATTTATTTTCGGATCATTATTAGGGCTAAAATATTAAAGATTTCAAGCCTACCAAAGAACATATTCAATGTAAGAACAAATTTTCCAAAGTCTGGGATGTTTGCAAAATTACCGAGGGAGCTTACATTTTCAAATCCGGGTCCAACATTACCAATTGTTGCTATTGAAGCAGAAAATGCTGTCATACCATCAATATCTAAAGATGTTAAAATAATGGTTGTTATTAAAATAATTACCATGTATAAAACGATAAATACCATCGTTTGATGTTCCAATTTTTCATTAATACTCTTGTTGTCTACTTTTGTTAAAAAAACACCATTCGGATGTTTTAACATTTTAATTTGTTTCCCTAAAGATTTAAAAAATATATAAATTCTATCAAATTTTAATCCACCAGATGTTGAACCAGCCATTGCACATTGAATAGTGAAATATATGAGAATTATTTGTGTAAATACGGGCCAATGAGCGGAATCCTCTGTAGCAAAACCTGTTGTTGTCCCTAAAGATATTACCTGAAAAGCGGCATATCTTAAAGAATGAAGAAAATCATAGGTGCCAGAAAAATATAATTTAAATGTAATCAATAAAATTCCAATCAATAAAACAGCAATAAAATATCTTACCAAAGAAGAACTGAAAATATTATCTTTTTTAAAAAAAACAGTTCCATATATCAAACCAAAATGAATACCGCTGAGAATCATAAAAATCATAATAGTAATTTCTATTCCTACATTTTGATAATGAGCTATACTTAAATTTTTTGTTGAGAATCCGCCTGTTGCTATTGTTGCAAATGAATGATTTATGGCATCAAACAAACTCATACCAAAATAATTTAATACAACAGATTCCAGTAAAGTGAGGCATACATAAACCAATGCAAGTATTTTAACAATCTTTCTGGTTGTGTATTTAAAGTAAAGTTTAGATAGGGAGGATATTTCTGAATTATAAATTGTAGTTCTTGATCCTTTTGATTGAGGTAAAACAAGAAGAACAAATAAAATTATACCAATACCACCAATCCAATGAGTTGAAGAGCGCCAAAACAATAGCCCCATTGGTAAAATTTCAATATCATTTAAAATAGTTGAGCCGGTTGTTGTAAATCCGGAAACACTTTCGAACCATGCGTTAACAAGAGTAAATTCTCCTCCCCACATTAGGTAAGGAAGCATGCCCGCCACACAAGTAATCAGCCAACCGAAAACAACAATTGCAAGACCCTCCGAAAAAGTTATGCTTTGTGTTCTCTCAACAAAAATCAACGGAAAAACCGCAAATATACCACAAATTAAACTACTGAAAAGTAATGGAATTGCAGATGTTTCATCACAGTATAATGATATGAGAAATGATATAAATAAAAAAATACCATTTAAAAATAAAACATAACCCAAATGTTTAATTACGACTTCAATTTTCATTATAAAAACTTTATTATTTTTTGGATAGTCTGAATAATAAATTATTAATCGCTATTTCCAGTTTTTTAATTTCGTCATCAGAATTAATTTGACATCTGAGTGTTTGATGTTCTTCCCGAAAATTATTAACGGCATCCGCTAAATTAGAAATCGGGCGAACAAAATATTTTGTGATAAAAAAATTTAAAATAATAGAAAAAATTAAAGCAGAAATAATAGCTACAATTCCAGGCATAATAGCGCGTTTAGATTTTTCTTTTAATTCTGTAGCGCGTTTGTACATGCTTGATTGATTTAATAACATCAATTCATTTATAGATTGTTTTGTATTTAAAAAATGAACGTGAATATCATTTTTATACCAGGAAATGTTGCCTTGTTTATCTGTTCCGGCAATTGGACTTTTCCACTTCGTTTTAAAAAGCAAATAGTTTGTTTCGGTTTGTTTTAAATATTTTTCTTCGTTTAATTCCGTTAAATTATTTTTAGCAACATTTAAAGCCGTTAAAAATAAACTATCTGCTGTATATATTATTTTAAGACCCTCTTCACTTTCTCCCAGTAATAATAATAAAATACCGCTATCTTCTCTTTCTAATGTTTCGAGCATTGTTTTTGATGCTTCAATGGACTTATAATTGTCTTCTATTATCTGGTGAACAGATTGTGATAATTTTTTGAATTCAATTATTGAGATGGTTCCGGCAATTGCTAAAAAGGCAATTAAAAGCATAAAGCTTGCAAAAATTTTAATTTTTAATTTTTTCATAAAATGAAATAGATTTAAACAAAAATATTATCTTAAAATTTTGCGCGCAAAAGCAACTGTAAAGTACGACATCATAAAAACTCCGAAAAAAGGTTCAAGTCCAGCCACAAGCCTTGCTGCTCCTGTTAAAGGAAGAATTTCTCCGTATCCGACAGTAAAAAAAGTTATTGTACTATAATACACAGTTGCTCCAAATTGGGAAATAATATCAAGTTGATTTTTAGGATCAATGTTTCCGTATGCCTCGGAATTATACATAAAAACGATAAAGTGCAGAACAGAAAAAAACAGCAAAGTAAGCGCCGCACTCAATAACACGCGAAAGGGATCGGTTGCATACTTCCCCATTTTGTCATACAGCAGCCATTTCAATGCAAACATACTATAATGTAAAACTGCGACTTTAGGCTTTGATATTAAAGCCTCCTGCAATTCTGCCCGTTCTTCGTATCTTTTAAACAGCACGTAAGCTTTATCTTCATAATCATAATTCCCATTAGCATTAAAATTTTGCTTTAAAATTCTGAATTGCTCTGATTTTTCCCGGTTGTTTGTTTTTTTCTGATCTGTAATTAATTTTTCTACATTATTTGCTTTCCAGTCCATGTAAATTCTGCCTAACAGACACAATCCGGTTAAATTTAAGTATTTTATCTCTACAGGAAACTCTGATGGCTTCAACTCTACAAGATCGCGCACTACAACGCCGGATAAATCAATATAACTGCACTTTGCAACACGCAAATCGAAATGATCTGAAAAAATAGTTGATTTAAATGAAAGAATGTGAGCCTTTGTCCCGTAAAAAGAGACCTTCCCTTCTCCAAATTTTGCTTTATCGAAGGTTATATCTGAGTGTTCAAATTCCAAATAGTCAAAATTCATATCGCCTGAATTAAACTCAGCACTGTTGAATGTAATTTTACCGGAATTTAAACTACAGCCTTCAAAACTGATATCTCCAACGCCAAAAAAAGTTCTGTTAAAATTAATTTTCCCATCGTGAAAATCTACTTTACTGAAATCAACTTTTCCGTGACCAAATTCGGTACGTTCAAAACTCATATTTCCTTCTCCGAACTTAGCAAATCGAAAATCAATTTTTCCATCTCCGAACCTCGCTATTTTAAAAGAAACTTCTCCGTTATTAAAATCAGTATTTACAAAAGAAACATTACCGTTATTAAAATCAGCATTGGTAAAAGTTACCCTACCGGTTCCGAATTTTGCATCATCAAAATTTTTATATCCATTTCCGAGAATTGTATTTTTAAAATTTAACTCCCCATCGCCAAATGTTGTATTAGAAAAATCGAGATTCCCATCTTTGGTATGCACATAGCTGAAGTCAATTCCTGTAGCACCAAACTTGCTGGAGTGAAAATCTATGGGACCGTTTAAAAAAGCTGCATTATTAAAATTCAGTGGCGACTGAATAAATTCTCCATAAGAAAAATCATTTTTAGAATGGGTATCAAAAATAGTTTCTTTTGCAGAGAATGAACGTATTTGAATATATTGATCTTTTTTCAGTCCTCTTGATTTTCTAAACGTACTCAGGCTGAAATTTTCACAATAACAATAATCAATATCAATATCTTTTCCTTCGTCTATAAGTTTATAAATATCTTCCGTATCTATGTATCCAAGCTCAACATACGACAATTCCTTTTTGTTTTCATCAAAAAAAGAAATAGCAGCAGTATTTTCAAATTCTTTACCATCTTCTGTCTTAAATGGATTGTTTCGGATTTTTACTTTATAGCTGTGATAAACAGGCAACATAATTTTTTGATTTAAATCTGATACAAATATATTTATAATATCTAAAAGAAATATTTACAAGGTAAGGATTTTTAAAACAAGACCATTTTTTTTAATTATTGAGTCTTATCCGAAAAGGCTTTTTTATTTTTTATGGGAAAACTTTTTCATATAGTAGACTCCTTTTTTTGTTTAAGAGATTTATTATCTTTACCTCAAATTTTAAAACATTTATACTATGAAAGCATTGTTACAAAATCGCTATCTTTATATATTTTGTTTATTTTTCTTCTTTACTCTGGCACAATTTGAAATAACAGTATCTGCTTCTGAGCCACAACAAACGAGTACAGTAGTATCAGCAGATATTACAACCCAAACCGATTCCCACGAAAGTAAAAAAGAAGAAAGTCATGGAGGCATGGAACCCTTATTCTTTATTGTGGTGGCTTTATTGTTAGGAGCTGCTGCAAAACATTTTTTAAAGAAAAGTCCGGTTCCCTACACGGTTTTACTTTTGCTTATAGGGCTTGCGCTTGGTGCTACATCAAAGCTTAATTTATTTGCAGGGAATTTTCATACCATGGATGTTGCTCTAAATTGGGCAGGAAATTTTGATCCGCAACTTATACTCTTTGTTTTCTTGCCCACTCTTATTTTTGAAGCTGCTTTTGCGTTAGATGTACATGTATTTAAAAAATCGGTTGTTAATGCTACAATTTTTGCGGTTCCCGGACTTTTGGTTTCAATGGTAATTACTGCTGCTTTTGCAATAGCCTGTGGCTATTTTAATATCGGACTGGAAGGATGGAGCTGGGCGTTTGCATTGATGTTCGGAGCGGTTGTCAGTGCGACAGACCCGGTTGCTGTTGTATCTTTACTTAAAGAATTAGGTGTAAGTAAAAAATTAGGAACTCTTATAGATGGAGAATCTTTGCTGAATGACGGAACATCCATTGTTGTTTTTATGGTATTTTTCCTCGGTTTTACAGGAGCTGCCAGTGGGAACAATGCGATTGTAGAATTTATCAGAGTGGCTATAGGAGGCGTGGCTGTTGGTGTTATCATCGGATGGATTGCCATAAAATGGCTGAAAAATGTATACAACAATGCAATGGTTGAAATCAGTATAATTATTGCTGTGGCTTATCTTACGTTTTTTACTGCAGAACATTTTTTCCATGTATCGGGTGTAATGGCATTGGTTGCTTATGGCTTGTATATGGCCGGCTCTGGAAAAACGAAAATCAGCCCCGAGGTAACAGGCTTCCTTCATGAATTCTGGGAACTTGCAGCATTTATTGCCAATACATTAATTTTTATCATTGTAGGTGTGGTTGTTGCGCATCAGGCGGTATTTACAGCGGGCGATTTTGTTACACTTATTATTATTTATATTGGAATTCATGTTGCCCGTGGGGTAATGATTCTTTTATTTTTTCCTGTTGTCAGAAAAATTGGTTACGGCTTGACAGGCAAACAGGCTGTTGTAGTATGGTTCGGAGGTCTGCGCGGTGCTATTGCCTTGGCTTTGGCTCTTGTTGTTATGGGTGTGGATGATAAATATATTCCTCTTGAAATCCGTAACCAATTTATGTTTTTAACGGCCGGTCTTGTTGTATTAACACTACTTATTAATGCTACTACCATAAAATTTGTAATTAAAAAATTAGGACTTTCTGATGTTGCTGCCGAAAAAATTCAATTGTTTCAAAATGCACAAAAATATCTACAGGAAAATGCGTTGAGTCTTGTTGAACGACTGAAAAAAAACAAACACATTGCTCAGGCTGACTGGTCGCTTGTTAAAAAATATATTCCTGCTGTAGCTGAAATAAAAAATGAGAGTATTCAATCCAACACTATAGCAGAAATCAGAAGACGACTTCTTGAAAAAGAAAAAAGCAGTTACTGGAGCCAGTTTAACGAAGGTATGCTTGGTGCTGTGGCAGTTAAAAATCTTACCGACTCAGTTAGTCAGAAATTAGATGAAGAAGGCAGGATATCTTTGTCTCTACGAAAAAATATGGAAGATATTTTACACATGCCCAAATACTTGCTCCGTTTAAATAACATCTCCTGGCTTGCTTGGTTTGCACAAAAAGCTTTCAATAATCGTTTAATGCTGGGGTTTGACTGCGCCCGGGGTTTCATTGAAGCTCAAGAAGAAGTAACAGTACTCTTCGAAGAAATAAAAAAAACGATGACAGGAGAAGAAAACGAAAAAATCATTGAAATTCTCGATAGTGAAATTAATGAAAACAAAATTTTGCGCGGTACATTTATGCGTAACCTTAAAAAAATATTCCCTGACATCTACAAGGCATTATCTACCCAACATGCTATACGAAGCCTTTTAAATCATGAGAAAAAAATGATAGAAAAACTGCTGCATGATGGACGTATTGAAACGGATGAAGCAGAAGAAATGATTACGAAGGTGGACGAAAAAATTAAAAAGATAATGGCCATGCCACTTGGAAAGGTTGTGGGATAGCGAAGGTTAGGAAAATAAATAAACACACTCGTCCCCATGCGCAAAAGGCTATGCCAAAAGACGAGTGCGAACGGGGGAGGGTTTGATATTTTTAAAATATTATGCCTACTCTGAAAATTAATTAAACCTAATAATGACACGAATCTGCCTTGTCTGGCAGACAGGTTTTACAAATTTATTATGCTGATGATTAGTTGTTTTTTAATAATTCGAGTAATAATTCACAAATTAATTGTTTTCTAAGGTGTTCATGAGGGCTAAAGCCATTCGTGTCAAAAATACTTTTCGTAGTTGACCTAATAAAAAGATGTGTCCACACGGTAGCTTGTCAGCAGATTTACCTGATGTAAACAGGCAGGTTCGTGAAACCAGCCTGCGTCTGGCAGGTCGGTGGCAATTCAATAATATGATACTTTTCGGAGTGGACTTAGGTGTTTAAATTGTATTTTTTGAAGAAATCAGCGTATCTACATTAAATTTTCATAAAACTGCTTTTTACCATATAGATATTTCATTCATAATTTTATATTTGCCGTTTTATAAGAATTAAAATTTAAAATTATGTTAATTTTTCTAACCCTTATTTTTATTTTTGGTTATATTGCTATAGCCACAGAGCATACGATTAAAGTAAATAAAGCAGCCAGTGCGCTTTTTATTGGAGTAGCTACATGGGCTGTGTATATTCTGATGTTTCCGGGCTACATAGCATCGCAACCCGATTTGAGCCACATGGCAGGTGAAGCTTCTCATTATGTGACGGAACAACTGGCGCACCACTTGTCTGAAATTGCCCAGATACTCTTCTTCCTGATGGGCGCAATGACCATTGTAGAGCTTGTTGATGCGCATGACGGATTTGATGTTATAACAAGCAAAATCCGCACAAAAAATAAAAGAACTTTGCTTTGGATTATTTCTATAGTTACTTTCTTTCTATCTGCAGTTTTAGATAACCTTACCACAACGATAGTAATGATTTCTCTTGCCAGAAAATTAATTAAAGATCACGATGAACGTCTTTTTGTTGTGGGTATGATTGTTATTGCAGCAAATGCTGGCGGCGCATGGTCTCCTATCGGCGATGTTACTACAACCATGTTGTGGATTGGAGGACAGATTACAACCGTAAATATTATTTTAAAACTCATTATCCCTAGCATCGTCTGTCTTGTAATTCCTTTAATTGTTATCGGATTCAGATTTAAAGGTAATTTAACTGAGGTAGCAAGTGAAGAAGAGGTAAATACTAAAAACACAAGCTCCTTTGAAAAAAATCTGGTATTTATACTTGGAATAAGTGGTTTGGTTTTTGTCCCGATTTTTAAAACAATCACACATCTGCCTCCATATATGGGCATGCTGATTAGTTTAAGTATATTATGGATTGTTACCGAAATTATGCATAAAACGAAAAACGAAGAGGATAAAACATCTTTATCTGTGATTCATGCACTCAGAAAAATAGACATGTCGAGCATTTTATTCTTCCTTGGTATTCTTCTTTGTGTTGCATCTCTTGCTTCTGTAGGCATTCTTGATATGACTGCTCAATGGCTGAATGATGTGATCGGAAACCAAAGCGCCATTGTTATGTCAATAGGAGTTCTTTCTTCCATTGTAGACAATGTTCCTCTTGTTGCAGGCGCCATAGGAATGTATCCGTTGAGTGTTTTCCCTACAGACCATTTTTTCTGGGAATTTTTAGCTTATGCTGCGGGTACCGGTGGAAGTATTCTCATTATAGGTTCTGCTGCCGGCGTTGCTGCTATGGGTATGGAAAAAATAAATTTCTTCTGGTATATCAAAAAAATATCCCCTTTTGCTTTAATCGGATATTTTGCCGGATCATTTGCTTATATTTTATTAGAAATGTTTTTGCATTAAAAAATGCCTTTGTAAAATTTTCAAAAGGCGTAGTTTTTCAGACTACGCCTTTTTTCGTAATAACACAATTTTCAATATTTCATTAATTTCAGAACAACTGACTTCATAATATTTTTTCTCCATTATTTCAGCATTTTAATTTTTAAGGTAAGGATTATAATATGATACTATATTTGAAAAGTATCACTATATATTTTTTACCATCAATGTATTTATCTAAATAGGGTCTGCTGAAAATCACAAAACGTATTTGATATTAAATGATTAGAATATGTTATTCTTATAACAAGTGCAAGATAAAATCAATGATTCATTAAAAATCCTTGCACCTTCTTTTTATATTTTTGTTTTGTTAGTCTGTCGCATACCATCTTCTTTGTTGCCTGCGACTCGAAGTATTATTATACATCTTCGTCTTGTCGCCTCGAATCTGGCATACGACAGACTTTTTCAGCAGACCCTAAATAACAAACAACTATGATTTTGCAAAAGATTGTTTTCCTGATACCACTATTTTAGTCTGTAAATTTATATTGGGCTAAAGCCCAAACTTATTGAATCTTGTTTTATCCCGACCTTAAGGTCGGGGTAAAGCACAATTAAGTAAACGAGGGACTTTAGTCCCATTTATTAAAAGTTTATGATTAGCAATTAAACAGGTTAGGTATCATTATAAAATCCATAGAGGTCAGTTGTTCTGAATTTATCCCACAACATTAAAAATACATTAAAATATCTTTCTTTATTTCTTTCCTATATCTATATTTGCAAAATGAAAATTTTGCAAAGAATAGTAATAATTTCTGGCTTAATTATAATATACTGCTCGTCAGTTTGTACTTTAAGCAATCATAAACCTTTACAGGGAATTATTCATTCTTCTATTTCCGATAAGAACCAATATTTTTTCGTAGCCTTCGATTTTCTTGAAAATGCGCTTCAATCGGAAGAAATAAATCTGATAATAAACCTGATTCCCGCACAAGTATTAAAAGATAAAACTCAAGAAATAACAAAGGCTTTTTTGTTCAAAGATGTTTTCCTTATCAACACGGAATCACGATATTTATCAATATCTAAATCGCTTTTTTACTCTTTAACTCATTACGATATTATTTTCCCCTTCCATTATTTTTTATAATCTTCTTTTATTGTTTTTCCCGGTCAAATAATCTAATCACATATTGAATTGACAAATTGTGATCGCAGATAAATAATTCTTTTTTTATTCAATTTAAAAATTTAAAATAATGGATACTTTTTCAATAAGTACTATCATATTGATAGTGGTAATAACTATATTAATATTTGTCTGGCAATGGTTTTCTAAAAGAGAGAAAAAAAACAAAAACTATAACAATATTAATAGCATAGCAAAATTACATAATTGTAAAATTTCAGCGTATGATTTTACAAATAATATCATTATTGGAACCGATGAGGATTCCCGCTTTTTATTTTTTTTCAACAAAAATGACAAAACTTCTTTAGCCCTTCAAATAACTGAAATAGAAAGATGCAAAATAAATCTGATCAGGCATGGGATTGGTTCCGGAAATAATATACAAAGCGTAATTGACCTGATTGAGTTAGTTCTGACACATAAGGATAGTAAGAAATCTGATATTATTATAGAGTGTTATAATTCTAAAAGAGATTTTTATTATCCGGAAAAAGATCTCACGCTGCTGGAAAAGTGGGAAACCTTTATCAAAAGTAGTATTAAAAAAAATAATTCGGAAAATGCCCCGGAAAAAAAAATCATTTAACTGTTAATTAATTTTTACTTGTTTATATTTATTATGTTTAATTAATACGAAGTGTTATGTTAATAATTATTACTCTTATTTTTATTTTAGGCTATATAGCCATTGCCACAGAGCATACAATTAAAGTAAACAAAGCTGCCAGTGCTATAATGATTGGCGTATTATCGTGGACAGTATACATACTGATGTTTCCGGGCTATGTAGCATCTCAACCCGATTTGCTCCATTTTTCGGGAGAAGCAATGCATTATGTCAGCGAGCAACTTGCTCATCATCTTTCTGAAATTGCCCAGATTCTCTTCTTCCTGATGGGTGCAATGACTATTGTTGAGCTTGTTGATGCCCACGATGGTTTTGATGTTATCACCAGCAAAATCCGCACAAAAAACAAAAGAACTTTGCTATGGATAATTTCTATCGTAACTTTCTTTTTATCTGCAGTTTTAGATAACCTGACCACCACAATTGTAATGATTTCTCTTGCGAGAAAATTAATTAAAGATCACGACGAACGTCTTTTTGTTGTGGGTATGATTGTTATTGCAGCTAATGCTGGCGGCGCATGGTCTCCTATCGGCGATGTTACTACAACCATGCTTTGGATTGGCGGACAAATTACAACCGTAAACATTATTCTTAAACTTTTTATTCCAAGTGTTATTTGTCTTGTTATTCCTTTAATTGTAATCGGATTCCGATTTAAAGGTAATTTAACAGAGGTTGCAAGTGAAGAAGAGATAAATACTAAAAACACCCGTTCGTTTGAAAAAAATCTGGTATTTATACTTGGGATAGGAGGGTTGGTTTTTGTTCCGGTATTTAAAACAATTACACACCTGCCTCCATATATGGGCATGCTGATAAGTTTAAGTATTTTATGGATTGTTACAGAAATTCTTCATAAAACGAAAAACGAAGAAGATAAAACATCTTTATCTGTGATTCATGCGCTCAGAAAAATTGACATGTCGAGCATTTTATTCTTCCTTGGAATTCTTCTTTGTGTTGCTTCTCTGGCTTCTGTAGGCATTCTTGATATGACTGCTACATGGCTGAATGAAGTGATTGGAAACCAAAGCGCCATTGTTATGTCAATCGGAGTTCTTTCTTCCATTGTAGACAATGTTCCTCTTGTCGCAGGTGCCATAGGAATGTATCCGTTAAGCGTTTTCCCTACAGACCATTTTTTCTGGGAATTCTTAGCGTATGCAGCCGGCACAGGTGGAAGTATTCTTATTATTGGCTCTGCTGCCGGTGTTGCTGCTATGGGTATGGAAAAAATAAATTTCTTCTGGTATATCAAAAAAATATCGCCTTTTGCTTTAATAGGATATTTTGCCGGATCATTTGCTTATATTTTATTAGAAATGTTTCTGCATTAAAAGCTTTATGAATTTAAAAATAAAAGCAGAGTCCTGTAAGTGTACAGAATTTAAATATTCAATACGTCATGCGATGAATCCCAATGGGGAACGAAAGTGCGATGACAATGTAAAAAGGGATTCAACCATAGTTGCAGAACCGTCTGTTCATCATTAATATTAAGGATTATTCGCTGAGAGACTTTCCAAAATAATAACATTGAAAATTATATTTTGGTTCAGCATCAGATAGTGTACATATTAAAGAGGTTGTCCGTTATTTTTTGGACAACCTCTTTTGTTTTGTTGGGAATATTTACACAACGACTATATGAATTTCCTATATTTCGACCACAGCAAAAGCAAAGTGGGATGGTAAACAGGTATACACAATAACCGGAAATTCATTTTTCAGCATAGACAAACACACTAAATAAATCCCTGATGTTCTTTTCTAAGCAAATCCCAAATAGCTTTTACAGGGTTGAATGTTATAATAGGAACTTCAACAAAAATAGTATTCCAATCAGACATAGCACCGTTCCACAAGCCTGGTAATTCCATGGCTTTTAAATCTTTTCCGTCTTTAGATTTAATAGAAATAAAGCCCGTCTTTGGGTCAACAAATTTTTGCAGATTGAATTTTTTCCCTTTATAATTTTTCGTGGCGCAAACCAAATCAACAGGATTAAAATGTGTAGCTTTTTCCCAAAGTTCTTTTTGTTTTTTATTTTTTTGATCTATTTGTGAACTTTCAAGGATGTGTAAAGATGCTGTTCCATCTGCATTTTCAACCCAAAAAGGACCACCGCCCGGTTCGCCTTCATTGGCAACCATACCACAAACACGGATGGGTCGGTTAAGTTTTTCCCTGACAAATTCAATTTTATCGGCTTTGCTTTTCTTTTCAAAATTATCCGGAAGAGCAACAAATAAACCATCTTTAATAAAATCTATCATTTCTAAAAGCATCTCATTTTCCAGCTTTGGTGTTGCATCTAAATATCCAAGGTAAGAGAAAATTTTATTTTGATAATAAAACAAAAGACCTGCAAGCGCTTTTTTATAAATGTTGGTCTGCTCTCTTAACCTGTCGGGTACAACATTATCAATATTTTTTATAAAGATTGCATCTGCTTCCAGGTCGTTCAGATTTTCGATGAGGGCACCATGACCTGCCGGTCTGAAAAGAAGCGAACCATCTGCATTTCGGAATGGTTTATCCTGTAAATCTACAGCAATTGTGTCTGTTGATGATTTTTGTTCGGAAAAAGAAAGTTCAAAATGGGAGTCGTATTCACTTTCGTAAAATTTCTTTTCTTTCAGGCAGATTTCTTTAAAGTTTTTTTTATGTTCTGTTGATACCGTAAAATGAATATGTACGGTTTTGTCTTTTAATTTGCAGGTTTGCGCACCCTCGACCATGTGTTCTCCAATCGGGCGACGACTAAAACCATCGTATTTATGAAACTTTATTAGTCCTTTAGGCAGGTTGGCGTAATTAAGTCCTTCAGGGAAAAGTAGGAATTCAATAATTTTCTGGTATTCCTGTCTTTCAAGTATTTTTTCAATATCTTCTCCTTTTTCAAGGAACAAAGCTTTCAGGTCGTTGTAAAAAGCAAAAGTAGAGATGTTTTCGAAGAAATTAAACATGGAGAAAAAACTGCGATCCGTAATAAAATCAGCATATTCTGTTCCTGTTCCGTGATAGATTTCAAGGAAATTAAAAAGTGCTTTAAACATGCGGGTAGCAGCTCCTGATGCAGGAACAAATTTTATAATTTTATTTTCAGGCAGTGCGTTTTCGTATACATTTATAAATTCCTTTAAAGTATTTTCATTTAATTTAAGAATTCCATCGCCTGCAGATGCGGGTTTTACAATATTAAGAAAAGGAAAACCTTTTTTAAATTTTTCAATCTGGCTTTCTACGTCAGATACTGCAATACCTCTTTCTTTTATCTGACTTAAATCTTCTTTTGAAAACATAATAAGTACAATTTAGTTTTTACTATTAGGGATAGCAAAATTATAAAATATTCATGAAACACAACAAGAAGTTATAAACCGATAAATTAACTGACTAACAGTTTTTTGAGGGACAAAAAGCATCTATTATTTTTTCAGCTAGCACTTTGGAATGCTTTATATTCGATTCATGAGTCCATCCTGCAATATGTGGAGATAATATTGTTTTATCGCTTTTCATTAAGTAAAGCAGGGAGGGTGATACTTTTTCTAAAGCAATATCTTCAAAAGAAAAATTTTCATATTCTAGTACATCTAAGGCAGTACCTCTTATTTTTCCTGATTCCAGATTTTTCACAAGCTCGTCCGTATTTACTACTTTTCCCCGTGAGGTATTGATGAACCAGATATTTTTCCTGAAAGATGAGAAAAAAAGATTGTTGGCAAGATATTCTGTTTCTTGCGTGAGCGGAACATGAAGGCTTACAATATCTGCCTTTTCAAAAATTTCCGCCATATCAGTTTCCCTGATATAAGAGTTTGAATATGCTGTTTTATATTTGTCATAACCCAAAACCTGCGCATTAAAACCTGCAAGCCTTTGAGCAAATGCATTTCCCATGTTACCCACGCCAATAATTCCTACCGTTTTACCAGCAATTTCAATTCCCCTGTTTTTTTCGCGCAGCCACTTTCCTTCACGCACTTCTGAATTTGCACGGCAAAGATTATTCAACATGGACAACAACATTCCCAGCGCATGTTCGCCTACAGCATCTCTGTTTCCTTCAGGAGAATTAAAACATTGTATTCCTTTCGACTGCGCATATTCAACATCAATATTTTCCATTCCCGCGCCAACACGTCCAATAAATTTTAATAATGGGGATTTGTCAATAAATGCCGTATCAATTATAAATTTACTTCTTAAGATTATACCCTGAAAGGATACTGCTGTGCGAATAATTTCTTCTACCGGAAGATGGGATGCATCTTCACAAATAAAACCATTTGCAACAAGTATTTCTTTTAATACCGGATGCGCAGAATCTATTAATAAAATTTTAAACGACGAGTTCATTTATCCTATATTATTAATGAGTAATTATTTGTTTTATTGGATTAAGGAGTAGGAGTAGGAAGTAAAACGAATAATTCCCAATTCTTAATTCCTAATTCTTATAATGGTTTTTCGTTTGAGAAAAATTTTCGAACAATAAAATACACGATGGCTCCGGCAGCTACAATTCCAATGCCGATGTAGGTTTCAAAGGGTTTGAACAAATAGGCTCTGTACATAAACCAAAGGTTTGCTGCAATAAACAAAATGGGTGTGATAGGATAGCCAAACGTTTTGTAGGGACGCTCCAGTTTGGGTTCTTTATAACGGAGTACAATAACGCCCATTACAGCGAGTGTTCCAAACAGCATCAAAACAAAAGACGTGTAAAATAAGATGGTATCGAATTTTCCGGAAAGTAAAATTATAAGCGCGATGGCTGTTTGAATCCATATCGCAGTAACAGGCACGCCGTTTTTGTTTTCTCTGGCCGCACCTCTGAATGCGGAAATATCAGCGCCCATTGCCTTTAGTACTCTTGGTCCGGCTATTACCATCGCACTGATGGTTGAAACCAAAAGAATGCTTATTATAATACTTACCACTTTAGCGCCGAAAGGACCAAAAATATATTTTCCTGCAACAAAACCTGTATCAATATTTTCGGGTCCGGAGTCGGTAAATACTACTTGTAGTTCTTTAAGTGGCGCAACTTTTAAAAATACAAAACTCAACCCGACATAAAGCACGGTAACGATTAAGGTGCCAATAAGCAGCGAGCGGGGAATTGTTTTTGCAGGATCGCGGATTTCACCGGCTATATATGCAGAGGCATTCCAACCGCTGTATGCAAAAGAAACGAAAAACATTGCCCCGGCAAAGGCTATGCTGAAAGTACCCGGAAAAGTTGTGTCTGTCGGCATAAAACTGACTCCTTCCTGAGTATCGGCAAACATTCCGCATACAATAAAACCTCCCAGAAGAATTATTTTCAGCAGTGTGGCAACTTTTTGAAATCCGCCACCAAGGCTGTAATTGAACGATTGAATAATGGTTACAAATAAAATAATAATTACTGCTGTTGCTGTAGGAGGAATGCTCGGCACTACTTCGTGAAAGTATGCGCCTAAAGAAGCCGCTGCAAGCGCAATAGGAGCAGAAAATCCAATGGTGGCAGAAACCCATCCTGAAAGGAAACCCACGGAGGGATGATAAATTCGGGATAGAAAATTATATTCACCGCCTGATTTCGGAAGCGCGGTGCCGAGTTCGGCATAAGCAAAAGCCCCAAATAAAGAAATAATCCCACCAGCAATCCATAAAATTAATATGGTTGCATAGTCGTGAATATCCAATAGCTGAAACCCAATGCTTGTGAAAATACCGGTTCCGACCATATTCGCCACAACCAAAGCTATTCCTGTATTCTGACTGTATTTTTTGAGCATTTATTTAACACGAATTTTTTGCCCGATTTTTAATTTGATATTATCATCTATTCCATTTAAATAACAAATTTTATCAACGGTTGTTTGATTTTTTTTTGCAAGGTTATAAAGATTATCTCCTTTTTTTATTGTTACATAAACTCCTTTTTCGCCCTTATTCGCCTTATGTTTTATTTTTTTCTCAGAGCTTGTGATTGCTTTATTTTCAATTGTGGTTTTATTTTTCTTTTCCTGCTTGTACAGCCATGTTGCATTAAATTCATTTTTATCATCTTTTCGGACACTGTCTTCAATTTCTTCAATAAAAGCCCATGAATTATTGTCGTATAAAACAATTTTCCCGGTGTTGATTTCAAAGGTGTCTATAATCTTTGGTTGAGGCTGCTGAGCATGCACAAACGAATAAAACCCTATAAAGAAAAAGAAAATTATATATTTTAGTTTCAAAATATTCATGTTAAATTTTTATTTGAGTCTCCTCCGAAAGGTACATATTTAAAAAATAGCCACTAAAGCACGAAGACACAAAGAAACACAAAATTATGATATTCATATATATAGCATTTGTGAGACTTAGTGTCTTTGTGGCAAAAAATGATTTTTCGGAAAAAACTCATATTTAGAATGCGAAGTTATTTTTTTATTTTTTCATTTCAATAAAACTATCAAAAAACAATAATATTTCACTTGTAAGAGCACTCCAGAATTTATAATCATGACCGGCAATTGGGTCTATTTTAAGCTTGCTGCCTAATTGTGGATTCTTTTTCTCAAGCTCTTTGAAAAATAATTCTGTCTGGCTTACCGGAACAACTGCATCTTTTCCTCCATGAATCAGAAACAAGGGAATTTTATATTTCTCTGCATTTTGAAAAGGATTTTCATCGCCTGTCCACCGTTCGGGAAACTGTTCAAAAGAACCGTAGAAGCCATTCATTAGATTATCTTTTTTAAATTTTGTTTGATCATAATCGCCCGAAAGCGCTGCGCCGCCTTTAAAAATATGATCTGTATGTAGCGCAATTAACGCTACACCTCTTGCTCCTGTTGATATTCCATAAAGAAAGTTATTCCCCTTTTTTTGTAAAAATCCATATTTTTTTTGCAATTCCGGTAGTAAAACTTCAAGAATCCATGAGCGTGTCGGAAAGGTTTGCCAGTCTTTTCTTGTTTCAGGATAATTTTGTTTTGCATAAATACTTTTTCCCATTTCAGGAAGAATCAGCGTATAACCTGCTGCTTTGGCTTTTTGGCAGAAATCAGATTTTTTACAAACATCATTTTTACTGAAATTCCAACCGGGAAAACAAAGAATATTTCCCTTGCTTTGGCTGTCCGGCAGAAGTATTTCAACAGGAACACCACTGATATTTATGATTGTATCTTTTGCAATTTTCATAAACTGTATTGTATCTGCAGGTATTGTTGAATGAGGTATTTCTGCCTTATGTTCATGAGAAAAACATGATGCGAAGAATAACAAAAAAAATATAAGTTGTAGTTTTATCAATGAAGGTATTTGGGTTCTTTACACGATTCTTTTTTTATTTGTTTTCGTTTGCTTTTTTGGTGGCATATAGAAGATTTACCTCTTTATGCGTTACATTATATCCTATTCTGAAAGGAACTTTTCCCTTATAGGGACTTTCTGATATTGCTTTTTTCAGATCAGGCTGAAACCTGTGAGCAAACAGGGGGATTGTTCTTGTATAAGTTCCGAAAAGTTTAATATCCCATAAGTTATTTTCAAATGCTTTAAATGGAATTCCTGAATCATCCTGTAAAACAAGATCAGAATTTTCTATTATGTAATTCCGTATTTTAGAAAAAGCAGAACCATGCATAAGGTAAGAAGCGGCTTTCAGAAAAGTGCTCTGCTTTCCGAATTTTTTTGCAAACAACAAAAGCTCTGGGTGTGCAGCAAGATAATCATCTGCTATATTGTATGAAAAATAGTACAATGTTTGAGGTTTTTCTCTGTTTGTATCGCAAAAATCAATTCTTAAACCATAAGGTTTTGTTTTGTTTTTTCTGTCGTAAAATTTTTCATTTCCGGTAGAATCTAACTCAATATAATTAATTCCCGAAATAGTATAACCGCAGCGTTTGATATAAAATGTCAATAAATGAATTGTGCCATTCAGATCATACTGGTTTAACTGACTCCGCATACTTTGTGTTCTGAAAAATCCCAGCTTGTTTGAAAAATATAATGAATGCTCTATTTTAAATAAATATCTTTCTAATGAATTTGCATTTAAAGAATCCAGATTGTTTAGTTTTCCAACAGGTTCAAGCCCAACCAGAATATAATTTCTTGCATTTGGGAAAAACGAATTCGCATATAAAAAATCAGCTCCGGCAAAGGGATAAAAAAGCGTGTTAGAGTCTGTTGCGGGCTTTAAGGTAAGCGAATCTGTCCATTTTTTTATAGGTTTTATTTTATAATGACAAACAGTATCCCAGTCTGTTTTAACTGCTTTTTGAAATTTAGGCCAGAAGTTTTTCTGCTCAATTTGTTTGAAATGCTTAATCGGTACCTGAGCCGCGATAACAGATGCAAGATCATTGTGAAAAGTATCAACAGGGGTTTTAAGTTTTAAAGAAAGAGCTATTGTTTCGAAAACAGAAATAGATTTTCCGGATTCTTTTCGTTTCGTGTTATCAGGATTTGCAGAAATAAGTACAAAGCCTGCAATTATAAATGTAAGTAAATATTTTGTTTTATTCATCGTGAAAAATTTGAGTTCAAAATTAATGTATATTCTCAAAATTGCAAGATGCCGAGTCATTCATTTTTTTGGATGTAAAGAATATTTACCATAGGTTTGTTGAGTGGTTTCTGGAGACTTTGAAAAGGAGTGCTGAGGCAGTTTTCATTCCCTTGAAACAGAAACTAAGGGAAAAATTTATTTAATCGTGCGAATAATAATTGTAATTTCTGTTTTATTTCTACACGGCACAATGTTTTCTTGTAAGAAAGATCCATTACGGGAAACATTATTACACGAGTCATTTTTATTTCAAAAATTAATTGCTCACGATACCGTGGTTTCCAAAAAAAAAGACACTTGCCGTATTCAGATTTTTTCAAAAACATTTTTAGGAAATGAAAAACATAATTTTTACGGAGAAAAAGCGCCTGAAAAATTGAAAGTTTTATGGAAAATTTTTCTTGGTAGCGGCTTATCCGGAGGAGGAAAAAAATTAATTCCATGGTTTGGCGCCGGGTGGACAGGACAACCCCTGCTGGTTTTGGAAGATTCTATTCCGTTTATCATTCAGGGAGCTTATGATCATGGATTGCATAAATTTAATGCTATAACAGGAAAAGAAATCTGGAAATATAAATTTGATGATATTCTAAAAGGAACAGGTACAATATGGATGAATAACAATGCGAAAAATTATGCGGAAAAGTACCTGATACTGCAAGGAAGCAGACAAGGAATCAATAAAGCTTTTGCCGATGCGTATGTGCCAAGTTTCAGAGCTGTTTCTCTTATTACCGGAAAAGAAGTCTGGCGTTTGAATTCAAAACGGACAGAATCATACAGCCGTGATGTTGATGGCTCTGCATTAGTGGTAAATGATACTGCGTATATAGGTTTGGAAAATGGCTTTTTTACAGTGTTTTTTCCGCATCCCGATTCATGTTTCACAAGCAATAAATTTCCTCACCCTAAAATAATAAAAGAATTAAAAACATTCACAGCGCAGGAGGCTGGCAGTCATTTTGGGGAAGTAACAATTGAATCGTCACCAGTGCTGCTTGGAAACAGAATTTATTTTACGGCTGGTTCTGGTCATGTTTATGGATATAATTGTCAAACAAAAATTCTGGAATGGGATTTTTATATCGGATCCGACATGGAAGGATCGCCGGTTGTAACAGATGACAATTGCATCATCGTAGCAGTAGAAAAACAATTCATAAATGGCTTTGGAGGGGCTTTAAAATTAAATCCTGCAAAAAGTCCTGATGAAGCTGTGGTCTGGTTTTTCCCAACAGAAAATAAACAGTGCGCTGAATGGAAAGGAGGTATCATCGGTTCTGTTTCTGTGAATGATTTCTACCGAAAGTCCGGCAACGAGCCATCTCTCGCTGCATTTACAGCTACAGACGGCAATCTGTACGTGGTTGACCATAAATCAACACAAGCAGGCAAGCCAAATTCTTCGTGGGATTTGAAAAAAACATTTCCCGCACCAAAACTTGTGTACAAATTCCAGACAGGAGGCGCAATTTCAACACCTGTTTTTACGAAAAATAAAATTATTGCCTGTACCTATAATGGAATTCATCTGTTTGAGTACACATCGGATTTAAAATTTAAACGAATTGATCACAAGCCGCTCGGAAGTATTGAGGCTACTCCTCTTGTATACGACCATAAAATATTTGTTGCCTGTCGCGATGGTTATTTGTATTGCCTCGGTGATGAAAAGGCACTGATTGCCGATAATAAATCAAAAAATATTGAAACCAAAAAAATAGTGCCGGAGAAAATAATTGTTACAGAAAATAAAGCGGATAAAGAAAAAGAAAAAATTATTTCTATTAAAGAAAAACCAATCACAGAAAAAGTAAAAAAGGATGTTGTTGCAGCTTCTGAAATAAAAAAAGCAAAGACATCCGATAAAACATCAGGCAACATTATTGCAGGAAAATATTACATAATAGCAGGCTCTTTCACAATAAAAGCCAATGCAGAAAATTTCAAAAAGAAAATGCAAAAAGAAGGGTTCACTGCTGCTGTATTACAAAAAGATAATAAATGGACTGTTGTGAGTCTTGGAGAATACGATTCAAAAGATAAAGCAGAAGAAGAAAGCCACAGAATACGTTCTGCGGGAAAAGAGGTTTGGGTGCTTGGGAAGTAGTGGTTTGGGTATTTAATTTTATATTACTGCATAGAAAACGAATGCAATAGTGCCAGAAAAACTCAATACTTTTGATTTTTTAATCAATATACTCAGGAAGGCACAATTTTAGGTCGCCTTGTGTCCCTCTTTGTCATTTATTTTATCAATTAAATTATATTTTGCCTGTCTTGTTTTCCATCTATCTCTGGCAAATTTTTGCATATCACTAACACTGTCTTTTTCGTCTACTATTTCAAGGCCTAAAAGTGTTTCAATTATATCTTCCATGGTAACAACACCGTCTAATCCTCCATACTCGTCAACGATAAGCGCGATATGCTCTTTTTTCTCTAAAAGTTTTTCCCACAAGGCAAATAATACCATAGAGTTCGGTACAATAACTATTTCTCGTTTTAAATCAGCAAGTTTTAAATGATGGTTGTCTTCTGCCAGATTTTCAAAAACTGTTTGTCTGAATACATAGCCTGTAATGTTTTCATCTTTTCCGGAATAAACAGGAATTCGCGAAAACTTTAAATAATCTTTGTTCTTTAAGAAATCGCTCAAAGGCAAACTTTCATCAGCAATTGCAACAACAACTCTGGGTGTCATAATTTCTGAAACCCGTACATTTTTTAATCGAAGTATATTTTGGATGATTTTATTTTCTTTTTCAGAAAACAACCCTTCTTCTGTACCAATACTCGCTAAAGCAGCCATCTCTTCTCTGCTTATGGTTTGTTCGTTAGATTTCTTTGAAAATAAACGTGTAATAAAAGCAGACAAAAACACCAAAGGGTAAGTAACAACAATCATTGTCTTTATCGTAAAGTAAGAAAATTTTGTCAGACTTCTCCAGTATCTTGCACCAATAGTTTTTGGAATAATTTCAGTCAGCACTAAAATCAAAATTGTCAGAATGGCTGAAACAATGCCGAAGGATGCTTCGCCAAATACTTTTACCGCTTGCGCACCAACACCCGCAGCTCCTATTGTGTGAGCAACTGTATTCAATGATAAAATAGCAGACAGCGGCTTGTCAATTTTATTTTTTAAATCAATAAATAATTTTGCCCAGGCATGACCTTTTTCCTGTTTAACAATTAAAAAAGATTGTGGCGTGGAAAGCAAAACGGATTCCATTATTGAGCAAAGGAATGAAACAAATAAGGCAAGGAGTAAATAGGTAATTAGAGCAATCATTTTTTGGGCAAAAATAAATAAATAAATGGAATATGCCTTTATAAAAAAAATTGGAAAAATTTTCGCTCATCTTCTAACAACCTAAGCTTATCTGCAAATAATCATCATGATAAATTACCATCACATCTTTTGCAAAACTTACACTCGTGTGATTTTTTTATTTTGCATGAAAAATACCCGGAAAATTTTCCAAAATATGCGTCTAAAACTCCATTTACAGCATTCTTTCACACTAAATATAAACACTAAAAAACCAAATTATATCCCACACCCATTATAAAATCTGTAACAGGATTGACTTCATTGTATTCTTTTTGGATTAAATAGAAAAGATCGAAACTATGTCTGCGATTTAGTTTGTATTCAAAACCCGCGCAGTACCTTACCTTGTCTAAAAAAACCTGAATGGGAGAATTAAGTGGAGTATATGTTTCAATATAGAAATAGGGAACATAATTTTTATCAAGGTCTGCTTTTAGTGTGAATTTATTTCGTGAGTAGTAATAAAAACATAAATCATCGTCTGCTTCATATATTTCATTTTGCTGCTGCTGAAGCCTTGTGCGAAACATAAATACAAGCGGTTTTATTTTATGACGTAACGAAATATCAAAATAGAAGCGATGCCGGAGATTGTATGAATCATTAAGTTTTCTTTTCTGAATGAAACGATAATTGGCAGATAGCTTAACAAGTTTATTGATTCTATAACTCACACCTGCGTCTGTAAAAAAAGAACCCGGTTCAGAGAAATTTTCATTGAGTCTGGCTTCTTCACTTAACGTAATTGAAAAATCTGGTGTGATTTTTTTTTCTGCATTTAAACTGAGCCATGCGCCTGCATCATTTATTTGTGCAACGGACATTATTGGAAAAATAATTATGAAAAATATATAAAGATTTTTTAATTCCATTAAACTGTGTTTTTTACAGATTATTTAGTACATCTTGTTTTTAAAATTTTTATTAATTTAGATTAAGAATAAGGATTAAAGAGTGATACTCTTAGTCTCCTTAATCCTGCTCTTACTTCTTAATCTTGAATCCATTTTATTAACTATACTCAATTTTGTATTTATTCGGTTATTCGATAAAAAACTGTTGGTGCGTTTAATTTTTACAAAACAAGAAATTCGCAACTCTTCCATATTTCAATTTTTATTGCCACAGACCCGCCTGCTACGGGCAGGTCTGTGGCTATTATATTTTTTCAAATTCGGTTTTAATATCCTTTAAAAATAGTACCCACTAATTATGGCGAATTACCATTTATTCTTTATAGTAAACCTTAATAATCGCAGTATCTCGTAAAAAATTTATTTTGGTTATTGTAAATCTTGTGATATTCAAACCTGTTCTGTTTCTAAGGTCTGCAAGCAGTTCTGCTTTTTTTTCAGGTTTAATAAGTTCTATCTTTTCATAGTTGATAATTTGCGATGATTCCTTGCGAAGCAAAAAATTTCCGTCAAACAGAAATGTGAAAATGATTATTGTTCCATTAATTAGTGCCAGCTCATGATGTTCCAGTCTTATGGCGCTGACGAGTCCTATGGCTATAAAAACAAAAAGATAGGTCATGTCTTTTATAGATATTCCTTCTGTTCTGTATCGAAGCATGGAAAAAATAGCAAATAAGCCAAAGGCAGCCCCCATACTTATTTTTACTTTATCCAATACAAAAGTCATTAGAAAAATAACAATATTGAATATGATGAATGTAAAAATATAATCATTTTTTTTATGGATTGGATAATAAATGGCTCCGATAATTATCATTACTGTAGCAATATTTATCATCAGATTCCAGTAAAAATGCGCATCAAGGTCAATTAGATTTTTTTTCTTTTTCTTTTTAAGTGTTTTTGCGGCATCATCAGTGGGGGGGATAATTGTTTCCGTGAAACTTTCATCTGTCTGCGTAATCAAAGATTCTGTACCCGTTTCCTGAGCATAGGAAAATTTAACAGGAGTCAGCAAAGACAAGAAAAAAATTACTAATAAAAATTTATTTATAAGACTCATATCATAATTTTATTTAATGTGCGTAATTTTGGTTTAAACCTATTTTTCTTGATATGCTCATAGGTACTCACAATTCCATAGCAATATTTTGAAATAGAAACATCAGCAATTTTTTTTTCCTTCATCACGTTCAGAAAAGGAGAACTGGCAGATCTTTCCTGTTTAACTTCTGCAATAACAAGCCGTGGATATGCTTTTTCTGTTTTATAATTGTTGTAATGTAAATTCACATCAATCGTCAACCTTTCTCCTCCGGCTTTGTTAACGAGAGTTATTCTGGTATAATAAACCCATAGTGCGGGATGCAGTGTTGATGCGATAAGAGGCGATTTTTCCACAAGTAAATCTTCTGCCCTTCCTGTTATAGTCAATGGAATTTCTTTACGTTTTATTCTGCTTTTTATCGTGCGACCTTTGTTGGTTTTAAACTTCACTTCAAAAAAACATTGATTTGAATCCAGATAGGAACGATAGCGGACTTTGTAACGATTGAGCTTCCCGTTGTGATGCACTGTGTACAATCTGAAATCTTCCGTATCAAAATAAAGAGTTTCGTAGCGGCTGCTTTTAAGTCCATTTATTTCAAGTACTCTGTAATGCTCTTTTACAGCAGCCAGTATAGACGGCAAATGCCTCACGTTAAAAGTGAATTTTGTGTCCATGCGGTCAAGCAGTTTCACTGAATCCATTTCATCAAGTGTGATTGGGTCGAAAGAGGATAATATGTGTTGTGTGTTTGTCAAAGGTTTTCAGATATTAATAAAACTCATACGTGTACTTTTTTACCGATTTTACTGTGCCGTCAGGGTCTGTCGTTACTTTTGTTTCTTTCAGTTTTTTATTGTTATACGTATAAGTGATTTTCTTTTTCAGCGTACCTGATGCATCATAAACATTTTCTGAAACCACATTCCCATCTGCATTATGGCTGAAAATAGTTTTTGAAACAAGTTCATTGTTTTTATATTCCAACTCTTCGGTTTTATCTTTTAATGCATTGTATTTGCAAACTTTTTTTATGTTCTTTTTATCTTTAGCATCAAAAAGAGTTTCTTCAATTTTATTATCGTACGAATCGTAAACATGCGTTTCCTTTCTTTTTAAAGAACCATCTTTTTTATAATCTTCTTTTATAAGTAATTTCCCATCTTTTGAATAAACCGTGTATTGGTCTTTTCTTGTTTTACTGCCTTCTTCGCCTTCACTTGTTACTATTTCTGTAACAGATTTTATATTGTGTTTTTTTATGTCTTTTTTCTTCTGTGCAGATGCTTCAGAGATAAAAAATATAAAGATTAAAGAAAGATAAATCAGTTTCATGGTTTAATCAATTATAATAATTTCCGGCACTTCTAATTCCTGTTTATTTTTAGTGATTTCTATGGTTTTTATTATTGGAATCAGCGCGTTTGTTTGCGATGTTGAATCTTTAGAATATGCAAAAATATGATACGTTCCCGGTTGCAGATATTTGAATTCATAAGAGCCATCGTAGCTTGTACGCACATCATCACTTACGCCACGCGCATCTCCGTAAATTATGTAAACACGGACTTCCTGCGCGTAGAACTCATCCTGTAAAACTGTAAAAGTAGTATTGTAATCGCGTACTTTTACTTTTCCATATAAAGCGGAGCTTCCTCCTTTTCCTGCTTCTTTTTTACAGGATAGCAACAACAATGATGTTGTTGCTATTATTAACAAAAATAAACGTCTGTACATTGTGTTTGAATTTATATGTGTATGGTATGTAACATCGCTCCATGGAGCGATGCTACTACCATACCAATATCATTTTTACCTCATCTTCTGTTTTTACAAAATACATCCCTGCATCCCAATTTCGCGTATCAATAGTTAAACGTCCTGTATAATTCCCGGAATAAATAATTTTTCCAAGAGAATTGAAAACCTCAACATTCTTTATGGTATTATTACTTGTTTTCAAATTTATAAAATCGTTTGCAGGGTTCGGAAATACAGAAATTAAATCAGAAATAATTTCTTCTGTAATACCTGTATATAAATTCACTTTTGAAACTCCGTTTCCTGTTGCCACCCACGCGTTTCCAGTATTATCAATTGCCATTCGTATTATTTGTTTGTCTACAAGACCTTCTGGAACAGAATAGGAAGTAAATGTCTGCTGGTTAATGCTTGTAATTCCCCCTTCCTGATTGTAATCTGCATACATTCCTACCCACACAACATTATCAACAGGATTTACCTCAACATCGCGAACAAATTCTATATACAACCCGTCAATAAGTCTGTAATTTGCCACCCAGTTGTTATTATTGTCAAGCTTCGTCAGCGCATAAGGAAATGTTCCTACCCATTTATTATTATCGTCATCAATCGCAATGGCTGTAATATAATCACTTGGTAAGCTATCCATGTTTGCCTGATTTATAACCGTAAAGGAAGTCCCATTATAAATAACAATTCCCATATCTGTTGAAAACCATTTGTTATCCTGCTCATCAATAAAAATTGAATTTATCGAAGCACTGTTGATTGATACATTACCGGGCAGACCATCAGCATAGGTGTAGGTCGTCCAGCTTGTACCATTAAGTTTTGTTACACCTGAACCATAAGTCCCAAACCAGATATTTCCGGCATCATCTCCTGCAATAGCATACACGCCATCATTCGCAAGTCCATCACTTGTTGTAAAGGTTGTCCAGATTGAGCCATTGAACTTGCTTACACCATATCCATCTGTGCCAATCCAGATGTTATTGTCTTTATCAACCGCTATACAGGTAATATAATTATCGGCAAGACCTGTTGAATTGCTCGTATTAAAAACAGTCCAGGTATTTTCATCAAACCTTGCAACACCCGCTGCTGTGGCAAACCATTTGTTGTTTTGCGCATCTACAGCAATATCATTAACAAAATTATCGGGCAAGCCGTTTGATGTTGATTCTGCAGTAAAATTGTTGAAGGTTACCTGCGCATGAGCAAATCCGACCGTTATAGCGCACATTAAAATAGTAATTATTTTTTTCATGATGAATTTATTTTAAAATGATTATTTTATGAAATTCTTTGCTGTTATCTTTCATATAAAAAAATAAAGCATACATTCCGTTTTTCATGTCTTGTACATTTATTTCATATATGTTCGAGTCTCTTAAAAGCTCTTTCCCACATGCATCCACTAATGTAACATAATTTACTTTTTCCCATACATTTGCTCCTGTGATTTGAATTTTTTCACGTACAGGATTTGGAAAAACAGTAACACGATTTTCAGAATTTGTAACACTTTTTACGCTTGTTGCATTTACATTGATTGTTACAGATGCAGTAGCAGAACAACCCACGTTTGTGTCTGTTATTGTAACGGTATACGTACTTGTCTGAACCGGATTGACAATAGGATTTTGCTGACTGGAATTATATCCGTCTGTACCGCTCCAAGCATAACTGTACGATGGATTTGTTTCAGATACTGATAATGCCGAAGAATTCAGATTAACAGTATTTCCCGGTTCAATATTCTGCGCAGAAGCATTTGCAGAAACAACAGGTCCCCGTATCTGGCATTTTGTAAATCGGTATGCATGCGATGATTTTGCATTTGTTTTGGTCCATAAAATAGTTCCGGCAGAATTAACTTCATAAATATTTGCCTGAAAATTATTAACCAGCATATTTCCGTTTGGTAATTGTTGTGAATTTCCTTCGTTTGTTGCCGTAAAAACAGCATTGTACTGGTAAGCTGATGTTGAAGGAGTGTAGGCTGTTCCGGAAGTATGAAGATAATTATATCCATTATAAGGAGGACCCCAGATATTTATTGCCGTTTTTCCACCCGTTCCCCCCTGATTATTATAAGCAGAAAGAAAATTCGGATACGTGGGATGATCGGAACATACCCAATGCGCATCATGAACTGTCGTGAAAATTTTAGTTCCGCTTGCGCTATATGCTGCCGGATTTCCCCAACGATACAAAAAGTCACCACCTTTTCCAGAATTTCCTCCGGTGTGTCCAGCGGCTTCTTCTGTAGTTGTACTGTGATCTATTACATAAACTTCATTCATGTAATGAATACTTATAGCTATCTGATCAAGTGCTGCATTATAATCGAGTCCGTTCATGTGCCAACGATCAGGAAGCTGCCCTGAGCCTGTATAATTAATATTCAACAACTGCGGATTATCAACAATGGAAGCAACATAATTATCTTTCGATGCATTATAATTCTGGCACAAATGATCCCACAAATGCCATTCCCAAACAATTTCACCTGTAGTGGCTCCGGTAGGTTTTACTTCAATAATTTTTTCTGACCAGAATGTAGCAGCAGTAGAAGAACCCGCCTGAGTAGCCTGAGTTGAAGATTTTACATCATACGAAATAAACAAAACATTTCCATTAGGCATGGGACAAATATCATGATGCATTTGTGTTGTTGTGGAAGAATATTGATACGACCATGCAACAGTACCATCCCATGTAACTTTCTGAATTTTTCCGGTAGTGCCTCCCTGCCCTGGCGCACCAGAAGCTTTATAAGAAGTTGTTCTGACAAGAGTGTCGCCCGGAATCAGATACGTTGAATAGGTGTTTTTGGCAGTAGAAGGGAATGTCCAGTCATGAAATGCTACAGGACTATCTGCTGTATCTATCAGGTATGCCTTAACGCCGTCTTTTGGTGCATAAAGCGTGTAGAGCCCCCATTGCTGAGAATACAAACTCATTGAAAAAAATAAAAAGGATAACACGGCTGAAAAATAAATTACTTTTCTCATAAAAATTTCAGATTATTGAATTATACATTTTTTATTCTTTATTTTATCGGGATATATCACTTTTATGAAATACACTCCCTGTGTCAGATGCCTTATATCTATTTCTTTTAAAATTACGGTACTGGCATTTTCCTGTTGAGAGAATACGGAATATGCAAGTGTTTCACCTTGAACAGATATTAACTCAAATGATTCGGGAATTTTTGAAGCAGCAAATGTAATGAATAATTTATCATGTGCAGGGTTCGGGAAGATTTCAAACTCTGAAGTGAGTGATGGAATATTTCCTGTAAGATTATACTTTGCAGGACTTGGTTCCATATACACAAATGCGCCCGTACCATTCGGATAGCGACCTATGGACATTGCATCAAGGGAGTGCGCAACCGGAAGTTCATCAATTATCAAATCATTGCTGTATGACAAATAAAGAGAGCTGATTTCTGATAAAAATAAATCCGAAAAGATTGTTTTATTTATCAAAAAATAATTGAAACCTTCAATACTTGTGTCTGGTAAAGCCCACTTTAAACGATTTGTTTTATCGTCTGAAAGAAAAAGATTTTTCAGATTGAGTTTTTCCGGACTTGTGTTGTACAATTCAATCCAGTTGTTTTCTGCAAGGAAATCAGAGTGGAAAAGCTCATTAATATTGATTGTTCCGGGTGTTACTTTCTGAAAAATCGTGTGAAATTCGTATTCGGCTCTTTCAGGAGAAAATATTCCGGCACTGTCATTTTCTGCCCAGATAAAATATTGTATCGTATTTTTTTCAGGAAAGATTGATGCCCCGAAAATACTGTCACCGGCAAGTTCATCGTTATGATTGCCATCATCAAACATCTGAACCTTTTGAAATAAATCATATTTTGAAAAACGGTAGAAAATAACTACGCTGTCTGCGTCCGAAATTTTTGTGGTAATATAAGTTTGCTGATTTTTTTCAGGAAAAGAAGGATACGATTGCAATTGAGAAATAACCGGAGAACCGCAAAAACCGGGAACAGTTTCAAGATATCCGAGCCGTCCGTTTTCATCCATCAAATTTTTTATTCCGGGATAACCCGAAGAAATCGTTGCAGGCGATGCAGCAGGTCGTACCGTAGAATCAATATTATTTATAAAATCTGCATGAGAATAAAATTTATTCGTATCATTCAAAACATACGGTTCAAGAATGTTCTGAAGACTTTTACCAAGCTCAAAGTATTCACTATTCCTGATGTTTTCATTCATAATGGTACGTATGTGCGCCATGAACATTTTACGGTATGTACTGTTTACTATCAAATTTTTTATCAACGGGCGCGGAGGAAATGTAGGAGATGAAAAAGTTACAAACTTTAGCGGGTTCAGCTTCTTCATGTTTTCAATGTTTATGGTATTGACGGATGTCCCATCAGTATACCTGAAACTTCCGAAAGACATATTCATATCCCACGGAATGGTATTGTAGCGACCGTGTTCATCCATATACAGATAATAATTTTGCGCATAGCCGATATAACTGTCGAGATTCAGTATTGAATAATTCAGCGCGTGCATCCACAGGGCACGATCTACATTCAAAACATTTTCTATATTATCAGAATTATTATTCAATATTTGTATAAAATTCACAAGACTTAACCAGCCTGTGTCAGACTCCATTTTGTAAAAAGGCTGGTATGCTGTGGTATCTGTTCCCGGAGCACTGCCCAGATTGGAATTGGGTGCTAGTGGACTTTCAACAAAATTTTCAGGAGCTCCTTTAAAAAACGGATTTGATTTAGAGCCGAAATGTTTCTTTACAAAAGCTTTATCAATAGCCTCCACACAACTGTACAAGCCGATTAATGTATCATTAACATAAACATTAGCAAAACCAGATTTTGGAACAGGCATGTATTTTCCCGCGATATGATAAGCTATTGCTTCGCGTACAAAAGAAGGGTCGTGAATAACATTGCTGAGTTTTATTTTTTTATATCCTCCGTAGTTCTGATCTTCAAAACAATAATCAAGATCAATATTGAAAGGATTTTTTGAAAAAAGAGAATTATGAGAACTGTTTCCTTTATATCTTATACCTGCTTTTTTTAATAATTTTTCATTAATAATAATATCTCCGATTAAGCGTCCGTCTTCGCCAACATGCTCGTATAAGCTATCTAAAATATAGTCCCAATTGCGTTCTTTAAATGTAATCCTTATATTATGAACACTTGTCGCATTATAAAAATCATCCTGTGCAAAAAGAGCGAAACTCATCAGAAAAAAGAAAAACAATGAGAATAAAAAGTTCATTTTAATTATTGTTTTAAGAAACCGATTTTAATAAGACAAAACTACATCGTTTTAACAAAGTGATTGTTATAGAATTTGGTGTAAAGTTTATATTTTAGTAATGTTAGCTTAAAAATCTCTTAACATAAGACTTTAAAAACGCATGAAAAGCTGCATTTACAAGCATTTCAGGTTGTTCAAAATTTTTTTAGATATATGTTTGTTTTTTACCGATGATGTTGGTAAATGTAGGTACGTTCCATGGAGCGTACCTACAATACCGATATCAATCATCGGTAAAATCCATTAAAATATTATTTTTGTAAAAAAAACAACATGAAACAATCTTTAATTTTAATATTTTTAATTTTATCTGGTGTTTTATTTGCGCAGCATCCCTCTATTGGTGGGTACAATGTATATTACGGGCATTTACACAATCACACCAGCGTATCTGACGGTACAGGAACAACTACGCAAGCATACACCTACGCAAGAGATTCTGCGCATCTTGATTTTTTCAGCCTAGCAGATCATTGTATGTTTTTCACTTCTTCTTCATGGAGTGATTATAAAACCACCGCACAAAGTTTTAATCAGGACAGTGTTTTTGTTGCATTCTGGGGCTTTGAATGGTCGAGTAACTTTACCTATGGTCATGTTGCAGTGATAAACACAGACGATCACACCTCATCTCTTTATACGGGTACAACAACGTTTTCTGGTCTGTGCGACTGGCTTTCAACACGTGAAGGGGTTGCATTTTTTAACCATCCGGGCAGAGAAAATTCTTTCGACATGGAGTTTAACCTGTTTGAGCCTCCTGTCAGTGAAAAATTCGTTGGAATGGAGCTTTGGAACAAGAGTGAAGGGTTTACAGGTTTTTATTATAATGATGGCTATTATGAAAATGATGGCAATCTGGGTTATTTTGACGAAGCGCTGGTTCGCGGTTGGAAAATAGGTGCAACAGGCTCTGAAGATAACCATGATGCAACATGGGGAAATGGTACTGAAAGCAGAATGGCTGTATTATCACAACATTTAACAAAATCTGATATTTATACAGCATTTAAAGCGCGGCGATTTTTTTCCACGCTCGATAAAAACATTGCGCTCTCTTTTAAAATAGATACGTTTGAAATGGGCTCCACTACTATAAATGGAAGTAAAATTTTTCACATTCAGGCAACAGATGGTGATGGAGAATTGTTTACAAAAGTGCAACTTTTCCGCAAAGGTTTTTTATTTCAGACATGGGAGGGTCTTTACCCTGTTATTGACATCAGCTTTGAAATTCCGGTATACGGAAACGAATATTATTACGTAAAAATCACACAGGAAGACGGACAGGAGGCAATATCTTCACCGATTTGGGTAACAGGAGCAAGCAACCAGCCTCCTTTTATCAGTATTATAACGCCACAAAACGGAGCTACTTTTTACGCAGAAGACAGTCTTACAATTTCTGCAACAGGAAATGATTCTGATGGCACAATTTCTTTTGTTGATTTTTATTTTGACGGAATCTTTATTGGTACAGACTCTTCCGTACAATATCAATTTACAGTTAATAATCTTTTAACCGGAAATCACTGGTTGTTTTGCAAGGCTGCTGATAATGCAGGAGCTGTATCATTTTCAGATACTATTTATTTTACAGTACAGCCCGACTCAGGAATAATTTTTATAGAAACGCCTATCTCCATCGGAAACAATGATGCAGAAGAAATTCTTCTGGGACAGATTTACCTGACAAGTTCAGATATTGAATTGGTCTATGATAGTTTTGTTACAGGAGATCAGACAGTGGGCTTACGCTTCGAGAATACAGGGCTTCCAAACGACGCAACCATAACCCGGGCTTATATCCGGTTTACAGCTTCCGATACAAATAGCGATGCATGCGACCTTGTCATAAAGGGAGAAGCCTCTGACAACGCAACAATATTCTTGAGTCAAACATCTGATATTTCTTCCCGGATTACAACATCGGCTTCTGTTTTGTGGTTTCCCGCAGCATGGAATACAGTCGGTGCATCGGACAGCACCCACACGACACCGGATTTATCTTGTATTGTTCAGGAAATAGTAAGTCGTCCGGGGTTTGGAAATAACAGTCCGCTTTGTTTTATAATAACCGGATCTGGAACACGTTCTGCTTATGCTTACGAAGGCGATCCAACAAAGGCTGCTATTTTGCATATTGAATATGTTCAGTCTCTTCATGAGAATAAAAATAAAACGAACACAACAGAATTTATTATTTATCCCAATCCGGCACGAAACAAATTGTTTATTAAAGCAAATCATTTTACGGAGCCCTGCCTTGTTGAAATTTACAATTTTTCAGGTCAGAAAGTATCAACATTTTCTCTTATTAAAAATAATCAAGAAATAGATTTGCATAGATTTAACGCGGGGATTTATCTTTTGAAAATTATAAATTCCGATGACATATTGTATGCTTACAAGATTATGTTATGGTAATGTAGGTACGCTCCATGGAGCGTACCTACAATACCATAACAGGGATCTTACAATAAATATTTCATGCATCCGGCAATACTTTCACAGATTTAGTTAATTTTGAGCCGGGTAAAAAAATGAACCTTATTATAATATTTTTCGTATTAAGGATATTTTTAATTAATAAATTTATGTTGCAAGTTACAGGTTGCATATTTAATATCAGTAAAATTAAATTAAGTTCCGAAACCTGCAACAACTAATAACCTGCAACTTGCAACACATAAAAAATTACTGTATTTTTGAGTTTTATTTGAATTTTTTTTATAGCACTTATAATCAATTATGAAAATCAAAGCATCTCTGAGACGCCTCATCCTTTCTAATTTTAAACTTGATGTACTGCTTGCCATCAGTCAGGCTATTAATGAGAACCTGACCAATGATGAGTTATTTCACAAATTTGAAGTATTACTCAGGAATGACCTGAATATAGGTAAAGTTGTTGTTTTTTCCTATAATAACATTAAGTGGGAGTGCGTACTTGAATCTGGCTACAAAGTTAATTCTGCCACTATCGGTAACCTTGAAACCGAAATGCTGAAATATCGTGAGATTACAAATATTATTTCAGTTAATCATCCGGTTTTAGATGTTTTTGATGTTATTATTCCTGTATTTCATAAAGACAATATTATTGCGTATGTTCTTATCGGGGATATTGAAGAAGAACGCGAGGGAGTAAGCCCAACAATCAAGCACCTGCATTTTATTCAGACACTGGCAAATCTTATTATCGTTGCCGTTGAAAACAAAAGGCTGAATCAGAATAACCTTCGCCAGGAAGCCATGAAAAAAGAAATAGAGCTTGCTTCAAAAATGCAGGCCATGCTTATTCCGAGTTCTGCCAGCCTTCCTGAAAATAAAGAAATTGTGGTTGCAGCTTATTACCATCCGCACTCCGGCATTGGAGGAGACTATTACGATGTTATAAAACTCGGCGAAACAGAATATGGTTTTTGCATTGCCGATGTCAGTGGTAAAGGAATTTCTGCAGCGCTGCTCATGTCGAATTTTCAGGCAAATGTACGCGCCCTGTTTTCTTCAAAAATTTCTTTGAAGCTCATGGTAACACGCTTGAATTATACCGTTATGAATAATGCCAATGGAGAAAAATTCATTACCTTATTTATTGCAAAATATAATGCAGCAACACATACGCTTGAATACATTAATGCCGGACATAATCCTCCGGTTTTATATAAAGCTTCTGCAAAAAGCATAGGCTTTTTAACTCTTGGTTGTACTGGAATAGGTATGTTAGATAGTATCCCTGGTATTATTGAAGGAATTATTACTGTTGAAAAAAATGATAAACTGCTTTGTTTTACGGATGGTCTTGTTGAAACCGAAAATGAGCAGGGAGAAGAATTCGGCGACGATAATGTTACAGCCTGCGTTTTAAAAGATCAAAGCATCAGTGAAATGGTTGCTGATTTAAAAATTCAGTTAGATGCTTTTAAGGGCAGCAATGCGTATATTGATGATATTTCTATTCTCGGCATGGAGTTTTTTTGATAAGCTTTTCAAAAAAAATTCACACGTACCTTGCGAGTAGGAAGACATAACGTAATTAAACACTGTATAAAGCCCTTAGACATACATTATGCAATGAAATTGATAATCGGTGGCTTCGACTCCGCTCAGCCACCGATTATCATTTTCCACAAAAAGCAAAGCAACTATTTCCACTCTTTCGTGTCTTATTATTGGATGTGCAATAAAATTTCTTTAACTTGCAGGTTTGTTTGTATTTGCCAATTCAAGAATATCTTAAAACTATGAGACTTATTTTTTTTGTATCTCTGCTTATTTATTTCAGCTCTCTGAAAGCGCAATGTGTTTCATTGATCAATCATAATGAATGGGACTCTGTACAGTGTGGTAGCTCAATTCAGTTATCAGCTCAAGATCCCAGAGTTGGTTGCACTGGTTATTGGTCCGGACCGACGGGAACTGTTTTTATTCCGGATGCAAATTCCGCAATTATTACCGCAACAATTTCATTTGTAACAAATACTAAATTAGCAAAATTCACATGGACTGTTACTGATGGAAATATTTCTTCATCTGACAGTATAACTATTCATTTTTATAAAATGCCTGTTGCAAATTCAGGGGGTAATTTATGGGTAGATAATCCTGTTTCCGGTTCAGAAATAAAATGGGATACGATATGTGGTAACAGATATTCTCTGCATCCAAACCTGAATGGTGTAGGCGTTTTGCAATGGTTAGCTCCTTATACTTCGAATATACATTTTGCAAATACCTATACAAACACAAGCCCTTGGCCTACCGATACGGTAATAGTAGGATTAAATAATTCAGACCCCGGAAATCCACCATACTATGAATTCTATTTGCAAATGGACAACAGCCAAATAAATGTGGCTCCATTCTCACACGGTTGTATAGATAAAGATACACTTCGTATAACCTTTGCGCGTATACCAACAGGAAATATTTTTATTCGCCCACCGTATTGCTATGGAGATACCGCTTTGATTACTCCTGACTTTGATCCACTAGGTCAACCGAGCCATTTTACCTGGGACTTTCATGGAGGAACTGTAGAATCTTGTCGCCCCAATTCATCTACACTTTATCCGAATGATTCTATTTATTTAATAGTTTGGGATACTACAGGAATCGTCATGGAACATACCGTATCATTAGTAACAAACAACCCCTGGGGCTGTTACAGTCAATTAATTACCGATACGATATTTGAACCTACGCCTGTTTATCCTATGGTTTCAATAGATCCGACTACATGTATGAATTGCAATGGGAAAATCATGGTTTACCCGATAGATTCATTGTCTACATCGTATTTATGGGTTAATCCACCTGATGGCCAATCGTCATCTTCCGATTCATTGGTAAATTTATGTTCGGGGTATCCCTATAATGTTCGTTTCCGTTATCAGTCCTGGTCGCCAAATATTTTCTGTACAGACACAATATCACTAGTTTTACCTGATACAGGAATGATAACTGCATCATTTGCTATAGACAGCGACACTGGTCATGTAATAGCAGGGCTAACCGAAGTGTTTTTTCAAAATACAACAATAAACGGTCAGTTATTTAATTGGCATTTTGGAGATGGCACTATTTCAACCGCAAGCAATGTTTCTCATATTTATCAAACAAATGGTACTTATTCCATGTATCTGATTGCATGGAGTTCTTTTGGTTGTGAAAGCATCTCTGATTCTATTATTATACAAGTTGAAAGTAACAGTGTTGAACAAAATGACAGAGATAAATTTAATATTTCGATAGCTCCAAATCCATTTTCAAATAATCTAAAATTATCTTTCAAACTGCAAAGCTATTCTGAAGTAAAGGCAGATATTATTAATTCAAAAGGACAGACAGTAATTCAGTCTTTAATTGATAATCAATGTGAGTCAGGAAATCATTTTTTTGAATTCAATACTGGTTCTTTAAACTTAAAACCCGGAATTTATTTTTTAAAGATGAAAATTAATGAAGCTATTTATCATTCAAAAATAGTGATGGAATAATGGTAAAAGATTTAATAACAAAACAATTTTGTGAAACATCGCAGATTGTGTTGCGAGGGATAATATCCTACAGGTTTTTCAGGAGTTTTTTACCAAAAATATTTCAGGAATACAGATAAAGATTTTTTCAGATTTTTATAGGATAATGCAAGCACTAAACAATTTTTTTTTATATTGTATATTACTTATCTGTTACAGCTTATCAGTAACAGCCCAGCGTTCCTATATCTTTATTGAAAATAAAAATCAGTGGCCGGAGAAGGTACTTTTTAAGGCAAACATTCCCGATGGAACACTATGGCTGGAAAAAAATTGCTTAACCTATAATTTTGTAAAGCGTACTGATTTGGAAAAATCCTGCGCACATCATAATGCAGCATGCGGGCATAATCATCAAAAAGACAACACGATTAATTACCATGCGTACAAAGTTCATTTTGAAAATTCCAGATTATCTGACGTCAAAATTAAACCAGAAGAAACCGCTCTCGACTACTGTAATTTTTACATTGGCAGAGATCGCTCCAAATGGGCTTCAAGAGTGAAAAAATACGATGTCGTAAACTACGAAAATCTGTATCAGAATATTGATATGAAAATTCATGTTTCTGAAGGAAAATTCAAATACGATTTTATTGTTGCCCCTTATGCCAATCCCTCTGTTATAACATTACGTTTTGAAGGACACGACAGCATTTTTCTCGACAATAATGATTTGATAATACGCACTTCTGTAAATGAGCTTTCGGAACTTAAGCCCTATGCCTACACGGAAAAAAACGGAATCAAAAAAGAGGTCTCTTGTTTCTTTAAATTAGATGGGAGTAAATTATCTTTTATTTTTCCGGAAGGGTATGACAAATCAGCGAAGTTAGTTATTGACCCGGTTCTTATTTTTTCTACCTATACAGGTTCTACTACAGACAACTGGGGCTTTACGGCAACCTACGATAATTATGGAAATGTTTTTTCCGGAGGGATTGTTGAATCTGGAGGATACCCGGTCTCTACAGGTGCTTTTCAGATTACAAACGGGGGCTTGTGGGATGTGGGTATTATTAAATATACGCCCGATGGAACAACAAAAATTTATGCAACCTACCTTGGCGGAAACAGTTCAGATATGCCCCACAGCCTTGTTGTGAATGAATATAACGAATTGCATGTATTCGGAACAACCGGTTCCGACAATTTTCCGATGCTGCCCGGTTCTTATGATTCTACGTTTAACGGAGGTCTTACCATTTCTTATGATTGGACTGTAATTTTCAGTCAGGGTACTGATATTTTTGTTGCAAAATTAAGCGAGGACGGCACAAATCTTTTAGGTTCCACTTATATCGGAGGTTCTGCGAATGATGGTTTAAATTACAAGCCACACATGGATACAAACGGTGCATTGATGCATGGTTCTGATTCTCTTTATTATAATTATGCAGATGGTGCCAGGGGAGAAATTATATGCGACTCAAAAAATAATGTTTATATCGGCACCTGTACTTTTTCTTCTGATTTTCCAACAACTTCGGGCGCATTTCAGCAAACGCATTCAGGAAAACAGGAGGGTGTAGTTTTTAAACTGAACAGCAATTTGTCGCAATTGGTATGGAGCTCTTATATAGGTGGCAGTGAAGACGACGCTGTGTATTCTGTTGATGTGGACAGCAATTTCGATGTGTATGTTGCCGGAGGAACCGTATCGCATAATTTTCCAACAACACCCGGAGTTTTAAATCAGAATTTTCTTGGTGGAAATACGGATGGCTTTGTTGCGCATATTACTGAAAGTGGAAATCAATTGGTCAAATCAACTTATTTTGGTTCGAATATGTATGATCAGGCGTATTTCGTGCGCTTAGATAAATATAACAATGTTTACATTTCCGGACAGACAGAAGCTACCGGAAATACACTTATTTATAATGCGGCTTATAATACACCCAACAGCGGTCAGTTTATTGCAAAAATCAACAATGATCTTAATACCTTACTTTGGTCAACTGTATTTGGTACAGGTTCGGGAAAACCCAATATTTCTTTAACCGCATTTACCGTGGATGTTTGCAATCGTATCTATTTATCAGGTTGGGGGCGAATATGGGGTGATTATATCGTGGATGGTGTTACATACACCTGGGGCACAACATTCGGAACAGTAGGAATGGAGGTTACGCCAAACGCGCATCAGAGTGTTACAGATGGGCAGGATTTTTATATTATGGTGCTTGCAGATGATGCCTCTGCATTAGAATATGCAACTTTTTTTGGAGAGCAACATTATGCGTCTTGTAATTACAGCGGACATGATCACGTGGATGGAGGAACCAGCCGCTTTGACCGGAAAGGAAATATTTACCAGAGTGTATGCGCAAGCTGTGGCGGTTGTCAGCAATTTCCAACTTACCCTCACACAGGTTCGAGTCCCTGGTCTTCTACAAATAATTCTTACAACTGCAACAATGCTGTTTTTCGTTTTTCGTTTATGGATGACTTTTCGATTGCCGATTTTATATTGCCTCCAACAGGTTGCGCTCCATATATTGTGAATTTTCAAAACACAAGCCTTGGTACAAATTATTTGTGGGATTTCGGAGACAGTACTACATCTACAGATGAAAATCCCGTTCACACGTATGCAGGTTCAGGAACATACAACATAACACTAATAGCAAGCGATCCTGGTACCTGTAATCTTGCAGACACCATTGTAAAACAAATTCAGATTATTTCCAATAATACAGATTCCCTTGCCATGGCTTCTGTATGTCCGGCAGACAGTGTTCAGATTGGTGTTCCGCCCGGAGTAGATCCAAATATCACGTATCACTGGACACCCGAAACAGGATTGAGCAATCCCGATATTTCAAACCCCTGGGCATATTTTTCTTCATCACCTGTAAACTATATTCTTACCATAACAAATGGCACTTGTATAGATACTTTTTTTCAGACTGTAAATCCTGTTATCGGGAATTATTCAATCGCTGCTATTAATGACACAACAATTTGTGAAGGAGGCAGTGTTACGCTTTCAGCAAACTCGCCTAACCAGACTGTAAGTTATTTGTGGAACACGCAGAATAGCTTCAATACTCATATCAACACGAATACATCCACAAGTGTTTTTGTTGTGCAGCCGCAAGGAAATACAACATATTATATTCAGGGAATCGGCGTCAGTTGTGAAGGCATGGGTGTTGACAGTATTTCTGTTTTTGTAAACCAGGTGCCGATTCTGGCTGGAACAGATTCCTTGATTTGCCTTGGCGATACGATAAATCTACATGTAACAAATCTTAATCCTTCAAACACGTTGAGTTACTCCTGGTCTCCAGGTGCTGCCATTGTGAGCGGGGGAAACACGAATGCGCCGCTTGTTAGTCCGGTTGTGCCAACAAATTTTCTTGTTACAGCAACAAGTCAGCATAATTGCTCGCGGGTTGATACAGTTTCCATTGCTGTAGATATGGTTTCTGCAACAATATCGGGAGTTGGCTTTATCAGTTGTTACAACGAGTGTGACGGAAGTGCGACGGTATCTACAGGAGGCATTCCTCCTTTCAGTTTTTTGTGGAATAATAATCAAACCAGCCAGACTGCGCTTGGTTTGTGCGATGGTTTATATACAGTAACCATCACAGACAGTATTGGCTGCAAAGCAGTAACAAACGTAAGTCTTTCAGAGCCATCTGAACTTATTCCGGCTCTGGTTGTAACACCCATTATTGATTGCAATGGTTACTGCACGGGGCAAATAATAGCAAGCGTATCAGGAGGTACGCCCGGGTATTATTATTTCTGGTCAAACGATATGCAGAATGATACTGTTTCTGCACTTTGCGTGGGTAATTATAATGTTACAATAACTGATGCGCATGGCTGCGATACAATTTTGTCCGCGCAGATTGTTGATCCCTCAGATATGGCAACAACGGTTACGCAAGGCAGCTCTATATCCTGTTACGGATATTGCGATGGCGCAGTTTCTGCAAGCGCTACAGGAGGAAATCCACCCTTTATTTATACATGGAACAATGGTTCGCATGAAACTTTTATAAATAATTTATGCTCCGGATTATATGTTGTTACGGTTATGGATAATGAAGGGTGCATTCGTGTTGTGCCGATAAATGTATTACAGCCACAGGCATTAAATCCTTTTATTATTGCATCAACAGCAATTAATTGCCATAATGATACTGCCACGCTTTCTACTATTGTTTCAAACGGTTTTCCTCCTTATACGTTTCAATGGAACGATCTTCAGCAGCAGACAACACAGGTAATTCATGGCGTTTTACCGGGATCGTATCAGGTTATTGTTACAGATTCGCACAATTGTTCTGACACAGCCATTATTAGTCTGCCAAATCCCGAACTATTAGTTGCCGATACCTTGTTTACACACGCAGCCTGTACTTTTGCATGCAATGGCACAATCAGCATAAACCCACAGGGAGGCACGTCGCCTTATCTTGTTACGTGGAGCGACAATGGCAGCGGCATGCAACGGCAAAATCTCTGTAACGGCGATTATTATGCAACCGTAACCGATGTTAACGGGTGCAGGATTCTTTATCATTTTTTAATTGACACGCTTGATTACGCACCCCCGCTCGATGCAACAGCCGACCATATTGTTATTTACAGAGGGCGCACCACAACGCTTCATGCAAATGGACTGACAAATGCTTATTATATCTGGGAACCGGAAACCTTGTTTGTAAATAACAATCTCACAGACCCGGTGGTTTCCCCATTAAACACTACACTTTTTGAAGTATGGACTACAGACTCGTTAGGCTGTAAAAACCGGGACACTATTACAATTTTCGTGAACGATGTTTTTTGTGCGGAACCCTATATTTTTGTACCCAATTCATTTACCCCGAATGGCGATGGCAACAATGATCTTTTGTATTTGTATACAAATATGGCCGATGATGTTTATCTTGCAATATATGACCGATGGGGAAATAAAGTTTTTGAAACCACTTCTATTGCTCAGGGCTGGGACGGCACTTATAACGGAAAGCCCTGCGATCCCGCAGTTTTTGTGTATCACCTGAAAGTACGCTGCCTTAACGAGGAAATATTTACCAAGGTGGGCAATGTAACACTGCTGCGGTAAATTTACCTGCAAGAAAACAACGCAAAAATAAATGTGATAGCAATTAAGGCAATATCAAAGTTAACGGTAATGCTCAGATACCGTACTAACAAAATTTTTGATAGCACATTTGAATTTTTCCTGACGAAAGTAAAATATATATCACATTTTTTTTATATCTTGCACTTAGAAAAACAAAACTTATGCATATCAAAAAATCAAATCAATCAGAACTTAAATTAGGTATCGGAGATTATACCTGCAATTGGGGTGTTCAAATTTTCGGTTTATATGAAACCGAAAAAGAACGTAACGACATCGTTCATGGATATCTTAAACAGAGCTGTTTGGCAAACGACAAATAAATTTATATTTATTGCGAGCAAACCGAAGAAAATTTCAAAAAGGATTTTCATGAATTTTGCCCCACTTGTTTATCTAAAGCAGAAAAAACCCTTTAACATGACTACAAACATAATTAAATTGTATAATCAGGCAATATTCGATACTGATAAAAAAACAATATACAAAATTATTGATGAAGCTTTAGCGCAAGGTATGCTACCCGAAGAAATTGTATTTGAAGTAATTGTTCCGGCAGTAGATAATATGATGCTTGTGAGTGAAAAATTGGAGGTCAATTTGGCTCAGCATTTTTTTGCAAGTCAATTAGCCGATGAAATAACAGAAAATATGGTCGCTCAATTTAAAACTGTTCCTGAAAAAATCGGAAATGTAATAATCGGAACTCCGATTGGCGATTTTCATGGATTAGGTAAACGTATTGTAACAGGGTGTTTAAAGGCGCACATGATCAATGTATTTGATTTAGGATTAAATATTGCAGCAGAGAAATTTGTAGAACAAGCGATTTTGAATAAAGCTAATATAATCGCTATTTCTTCGATGATGTATCATACGGCAACCGGAGAAAACGGATGTTTGAAAGTTCGTAAACTTTTAACAGAAAATCATCTCGAAGAAAAAATAAAAATTATTGTCGGAGGCGCTCCATATCGTTTCGACCATAAACTTTATCAGAGTGTTCATGCAGACGCATGGGCAGAAAATGGAAATTTAGCAGGAATTATAATTACAAATTTATTGAAAAAATCACAAAAATGGTAACAGGTATTGAACGTTTAACTGCTTTGGTAAATGGAACAATTATTGACCGTGTTCCGGTGTTTTGTAATTTAATTGACCAAGGTGCAAAGCAATTGGGTTTGTCAATTCAGGAATATTTTTCAAATGGAGAGTATGTTGCAGAAGCACAACTAAAAATGCGTGAGAAATATGGTTATGACAGTCTCTGGAGCTTGTTTTATGCCGGGAGGGAAGCGGAATTGCTTGGTTGTAATAAAATGATTTTTCCCAAAAACGGACCACCAAATGTGGGACACATGATAATTAAAAACTATGATGATATTCATAAACTCCAAATTCCCGAAGACATAACAACGCATCCTGCTTTTGAACAACCACTAAAATGCTTGAAAATACTTAAAAAAGAAGCGGGTGGAAAATACCCTATTTGTGCCTATACTACTTCTTCAATGACTTTACCCGCTATGTTAATGGGAATGGAAAAATGGATGGAATTATTATTGTTTGGTCCAACAGATATAAGAGATGAGTTATTGGAAAAATGTTCCGATTTTTTCGCAAAACATCTTTTAGCATATAAGAATGCAGGCGCCGATATTTTTGTTTATGCAAATCCATTTGGTTCAACTGATTTTGTTTCTTTAAAGCAGTTTAATGAGCTAAGTATGCCATGGATGAAGCGCGATATACAACAAGTAGGCATTAACGGTGTAGTGTATTATTGTGGTAGTTCACGCATGAACAATGTGATTGATTTAGTTATTAAACATTTAAATTTAAAAACATTTTATCTAAGTCCAATGGATAATATTGCCGAAGCAAAACGGATAATTGCAGGAAGAGCAATAGCTGCCGGTGTTATTAATGATATTGAACTAATCAGATGGACAAAAGATGAAATCAAAACAGAGGTAAAACGAATATTTGATGCAGGAATGCCCAGCGGAAAGTTTTTCTTTGGTACATTGGTCATGCCTTATGAAATTCCTGAAGAAAATATTAAATACATGTTGGATGTTGTTTATGATTATGGGAAAAAATAAATTTTATAATTAATTTGAACTTTGGTATGGATATTATTATTTCTGAAAATGAATTATCTGCCATAAAAGAACGGGCTGATAAGTTAGCAAAGCAAAAAGCATATTTGCAATTGATTATAAATATGATGCAAAAGCTTGGCATGGTTTCAGGTTTGGAAAATACAATTGAAACACTGCTGAAAATAATTATAGAAAATATCGGTGGAACAAATTCAACAATTTACTATTTGATAGAAAATGAAATTTATACAACCAATTGTCAAAATGAAAATAAACTGATTGAAAATATTACTGATCAACTTGTAAAAAAAGTATTTAAAAAACATGAATTTATTGAAATTGAACACGAATTTAAAGATACTTTGTTACAAACATCTGAATTTACAAAAGCATTTACGTGGATTTTTCCACTCAATGTTGGAACTAAATTCATAGGCGCAATTAAAATTGACAATTTGTATATTACAACACAAGAATTTAAAGAAGAACTTCCGACATTCTTTAATTATGCAGCAGCTGTACTTAAAAACGATATTCTTAGATTTATTAATCTTAGAAACATTAACGATAACTTTATAAAAGAACAAAATTTAAATTATAAATTAACTGAGAAAAATAATGAATATCTGGCTTCAAACGATGAATTAATTCAAAGAAATAATGAATACTATGCCCTTAATGAAGAATATACAGCAATTAATAAAACGCTTATTAAAACTAGTGAAAAACATTTAATTGCCAAGGAAAAAGCAGAAGAAAACGAAAATAAACTTAAAGAAGCACAATCTCTTGCACATATTGGCAATTGGGAATTAGATTTAATCAATAATAATTTAACTTGGTCCGACGAGATATATAGAATATTTGGGTGTAATCCACAAGAATTTGGAGCTACTTACGAAGCGTTTTTAAATTTTATTCATCCCGAAGATAGAGATTTTGTAAATAATTCTTATTTGAACCACATAAATACAAAAGCACCATACAACATTGTTCACCGAATATTATTATCAAACAACGAAATTAAATATGTAAACGAACGATGTAAATCAGATTTTGATGAACATGGAAAACCAATTCGTTCGGTTGGAACTGTTGCCGATATTACCGAACAAAAAAAAGCTGAAAAGGAACTAATTATTAGTGAAAGAGAATTAAAAAGAGTACAGGAAATTACTCATATCGGAAGTTGGTATTTAGACGTTTCAACAAATCAGGTTATTTGGTCAGACGAACTTGATAAAATGTATGGATTCGACCCAAAACTTCCACCTCCACCTTATACAGAGCATAAGAAATTGTTTACACCGGAAAGTTGGGAAATATTATCAACTTCACTTGCATCAACAAGAGAAACCGGAATTCCTTACGAGCTTGAATTGAAAACTGTAAGAGAAAATGGTAGTAATGGCTGGATGTGGGTACGTGGAGAAACTGTAGTTGATAAAGAAGGTAAAACTATTGGACTGTGGGGAGCTGCACAGGATATTACGGAAAGAAAAAACAACGAACAAGAATTAATCAAAGCAAAAGATATAGCCGAAGAAAACAAACAAAACCTACAAATTAAAAATGATGAATACGAAGCAGTAAATGAAGAGCTTAGACAAACTAACAATGAATTGGTTATAGCTAAGAATATCGCGGAAAAAGATAGAACAAAGCTTAAAGAAGCACAATCTCTTGCACATATTGGTAATTGGGAATTAGATTTATCGAATAATGAATTAATTTGGTCCGACGAGATATATAGAATATTTGGGTGTAATCCACAAGAATTTGGAGCAACTTACGAAGCGTTTTTAAATTTTATTCATCCCGAAGATAGAGATTTTGTAAATAATTCATATCTGAACCACATAACTACAACAGAACCTTATAACATTGTTCACCGAATATTATTACCAAACAATGAAATTAAATATGTAAACGAACGATGTAAATCTGATTTTGATGAACATGGAAAACCAATTCGATCGGTTGGAACTGTTGCTGATATTACAGATAAAGTAAAGTCTGAAGAAGTATTGCACCGAACTCAATATTCTATTGATAATATTACAGACAGTATTTTCTGGACAGATAAATCTGCAAATTTAATTTTTGCAAATCAGGCAGCGTGTAGAAATCTTGAATATTCTATTGATGAATTACTTTCTTTAAAAGTTTTTGATATTGACCCTGAATTTCCAAAAGAAAAATGGGAAGAACATTGGAACGAAATATTTTTGCAGGGTTCTTTTACTATAAAAACCATTCATCGTACAAAAACCGGACGTCAATATCCGGTTGAAATTACAACCAATAAAGTTGAATTTGGCGGAGTTCAATATAATTGTGCCATTGCTCGTGATATTACTGAACGTAAACTTACTGAAGATACATTGCGTTTTATTGCTCAGCGAGGTTGGTTGAATGATTCAGAAACTTTTTTTAATGCTCTTGTACAATATCTTGGGAAAGTGCTTTCTGTTGATTATGTTATAATTGATCGCTTGGAAGCTAACAATGAATTTGCAGAAACGGTGGCCTTATATGCAAATGGGACTATTGTCCCTAATATGCGATATGAATTAAAAAATACTCCTTGCGAAAATGTAATTACAAAAAGCTTATGCTGCTATCCAAAAAACATACAAGATTTATTCCCTGATGATCTTTTATTAAAGGAAATGAATATTGAAAGCTATGCAGGGATTCCTCTTTGGGACTCAACGGGTAGTGTAATTGGACTTATAGCAGTTATGGATAGCAAGCCTATTATTAATGAACGTTTAATTATTCAACAAATACAATTGGTTTCTACTCGTGTAGCCGCAGAAATAGAAAGAGAAAGCACTGATAAGAGTTTAAGAGAAAGTGAAAAAAAATATCGTAGCTTGACAGAAAATTCACCCGACAACATACTTCGCTACGACAAAAATTGTCGACTAGTTTATGCGAATTCGAACCTTGAAAAAACAATAAATAATTCCATTGAAAATATTATTGGCTTACTACCTACCGAAAAAAAATTTGGCGATAGTTATTCTGTTTATGAAAAAAATATAAAAGATGTAATTACAACTGGTCAGTATATAGAATTTGAATTTTTAGTTCCGGATTTATTATCAAAAGAAGAAATTCATTTGATAAAAATGATACCCGAATATAACGAAACAGGTGAAATAATCGGAGTTTTGGCTATCGGCAGAGATATTACCGAACGAAAAAAAGCAGAAAAAGAACGACTTTCAAATATTCACTTTTTTGAAAGTATGGATAAGATTAACCGAACTATTCAAAGTACAAATGATGTAGAACAAATGATGAGCAATGTACTTGATGAAGTTCTTAATATTTTCGATTGCGACCGTGCATTTTTATTATATCCTTGCGACCCAAATGCAAAATATTGGAATGTTCCAATGGAACGTTATAAACCTGAATATCCGGGAGTATTAGCATTAGGTATTGATATACCAATGGATGACGATGTAGCAAAAACTTTTAAACTGCTTTTAGCTTCTGAAGATGTTGTAAAATTTGGACTAGGAACAAACAATTCTTTACCTGCTGATGTTTCAGAACAATTTGGTATCAAAACATTTATGTCAATGGCAATTTATCCAAAAATCAGATTGCCATGGGAATTCGGAATACATCAATGCTCTTATGCAAGAGAATGGACAAACGACGACGAAAAGTTATTTCAGGAAATCGGCAGAAGATTAGCAGATGCTTTAACAGGATTATTAATGCTTCGTGATTTAAAAGAAAGCGAATGGCGATTTCGCGAGATATTTGACAATGTTCTTGATAGCCTGTTTTTGCTTGAAGTTACAGATGACGGGCACTTTCGAAATTTGGAAATAAACCCCGCATTTGAAATGTCCACAGGAATACCTCGTTCTCAATTGATTGGTAAACTTATTGAAGAAACGGTACCACCGGAAGTTGCCCAGATTGTGAACACTAAATACCGTCATTGTGTTGAAGCCGGTCATCCCATTGAAGAAGAAGCACATCTTGATTTACCTTCCGGCAAACGTTATTTTCATTCTACACTTATTCCGGCACGTGATGAAACAGGACGTATCCATCGCATTATTGGCATTTCTCGTGATATTACCGAACGCAAAAAAGCAGAACTTCTACTCAAAGAAAAAAACGATGAATATTTAGCATTAAATGATGAATTATCATTAAGAAACAATGAATACTATGCGCTTAATGAGGAATATAAAACTATAAATAAAGAATTAAAGAATAGTGGTAATTATAACAGAATGTTGTTTGAGTTATCATCAATTGGACTTGCTTTAACAAAAATAACCGGTGAATTAGTTGATTTTAATCAGGCTTACGCAGACATAATAGATTACACAATTGAAGAAACGTTTCGATTAACTTATTGGGATATTACACCCGAAAAATATGCTGAACAAGAACAAATTCAGTTAAAAAGCTTAAACGAAAAAGGGGTTTACGGTCCTTATGAAAAAGAATATATCAGTAAATCAGGAAAACATATTCCGGTTCGATTATCGGGAAGAATAATTGAAAAAAATGGTGAAAAATTTATTTGGTCGAGTGTTGAAAATATTACTATACAAAAACAGTTTGAAGAAGAAATTTTACGAAATGAATTTAGATTAAGTACCCTGATTGAATTAAGCAATCAAAAAACCTTACCGTTAAATGAAATTTATAATTACATTTTAAATAAGTCAATTGAACTATGCAAAAGTAAAATCGGTTTTTTAGGCTTTGTTGATAAAACAGAAGAAAATGTAGAAATTTTTGCATGGTCAGAAAATGTTATGACCGAATGTGCTGTCCTAAACCATACAATAAATTTTGTTGTTTCACAATCAGGATTATGGGCAGAAGTGTTAAGACAACGTAAACCAATAATTATCAATGATTATTCTGAACACAATCCGTTGAAAAAAGGATTTCCTGCCGGACATATAAATATTAACAATTTTGCTTGTTTCCCTTTTTTCGATAATGAAAAAATTGTTGCAATCGTTGCATTGGCAAATAAAGAAACAGATTATAATAATAGGGATATTGCACAGATAAACTTGCTTTTAAACGGAATGTGGACAATAATAAAAGAAAGAAATTATCAAAGTGATTTAATTACAGCCAAAGAAAAAGCCGAAGAAAGCGAACAAAGATTAATGACTTTTATTAACACTATACCTGATATCATTTGTTATAAAGACGGAATGGGACGTTGGTTATTAGCTAACGAAGCCGATTTGGAACTTTTTTGTTTAAAAGATGTAGATTATTTTGGGAAAAACGATTTACAGTTATCAGAATATACCGCCGAAATATATAAAGATGCGTTTACAAAATGCATGGAAACTGATGAAAATGCATGGAATAATGAAACTATCTCGAAAGGTATCGAAATAATACCAACAGTAACAGGCGAAAAAAAAGTATTTGATGTTTATAAAGTTCCGGTTTTTCATTCAAACGGCGAAAGAAAAGGTTTAGCGGTTATCGGAAGGGATATTTCAAAATTATATGAAACACAAGAAATTTTAATTACAGCAAAAGAAAAAGCCGAAGAAAGCGACCGTTTGAAAACAGCCTTCCTTCAAAATATGTCGCACGAAATCCGCACACCAATGAATGCAATTTGCGGATTCTCAAATCTTCTTAACAAACTCGATTTATCAATAGAAAAACGGAGTAATTTTATTTCCATCATTCAAAACAGCAGTCATCAATTGCTTTCAATTGTTACTGATATTCTAACTATTTCATCCATTGAAACAAAACAGGAAAAATTAAATATTAGTAAAGTTAGTATCAATAATGTAATCGTAGAAATACTAACGGTGTTTAAGCAACAATCAATAAATCAGAAAATTTCACTCTATGCAAAAAAGGAACTGACCGACATCGAATCGGAAATATTTTCTGATAATACTAAAATTATTCAAATCTTAAGTAACTTACTCTCAAATGCTTTTAAATTTACGCACGAAGGATATATTGAATTTGGTTACACTTTAAAAACAGATGTTAATCCTGTCGAACTGGAATTTTATGTAAAAGACAGTGGTATAGGCGTTAAACCCGAAATGCACGAGAAAATATTTGAACGTTTCCAGCAGGCGGATAAATCAATACAATTAGGTTACGGCGGAACAGGGTTGGGCTTATCCATTTCAAAAGGATTTGTGGAATTACTGGGCGGTAAAATTTGGGTGCAATCGAAACCAACAAAAGGAGCTACTTTTTATTTCACAATACCTTATAATCCTGCAAATAAAATTGATAAAACAATATCGCCGACTACACAAAACGAAAATTTCAAAACTGTTTTGGTAGCAGAAGACGAAGAATACAATTTTCTTTTAATCGAAGAATTTTTAAGCAAAATGAACTTAAAACTTATTCATGTAAAAAACGGAAAAGAAGCCGTTGACGTTTGCAAAGCAAACCCAAACATTGACTTAATTTTAATGGACATTAAAATGCCAATAATGACAGGAGATGCTGCCGCAAAATTGATAAAAAAAATTCGCCCTGATTTGACAATAATAGGACAATCGGGTTACACTTTACAAAACGAAATTAAAAAATACACCGGAATATTTGATGATTATTTAATAAAACCAATAAATGAAGATATGTTGATTGAAATAACAAGTAAATACCTGCATAACAACTGATTGGTGACAATAACATGTTGCGTATCCTTATAATCAAGTGTAAAAAATCTCCTGACAAAATCCAAAACGCCAATTATATGGCAGTAATACGATTGATTTTCTTCAAAATAATATTTCCTTTTTAAAATTCTATGACTATTTGTCAGTATTCATCCTGTGGCACAGCCTTTGACTAGATGCGCTGCAAATTTACTATTGTCTAACCAAAAATTATAAAAATATGCGTAAAGGAAATATTGGTGTTACAACAGAAAACATCTTCCCGATAATCAAGAAATTTTTATACTCTGATCATGAGATTTTTCTACGTGAAATTGTTTCCAATGCTGTTGATGCAAGTCAGAAACTTAAAACCCTTGCAACTGCCGGAGAATATGCCGATGATGTTTCAAACATTAAAGTAACTGTATCTGTAGATTCAAAGAAAAAAACCATTACGGTTTCTGACAATGGTATTGGAATGACACCTGAAGAAGTGGATCAGTACATCAACCAGATTGCTTTCTCGAGTGCCAATGATTTTCTCGAAAAATATAAAACCAATGCAAATGCCATTATCGGTCATTTTGGGCTTGGTTTTTACTCTGCATTTATGGTTTCTGAAAAAGTGGAACTTGTAACAAAATCATACAAAGAAGGCTCGAATGCTGTAAAATGGGTTTGCGATGGCAGTCCGGAATATAAAATTTCTGATGTAAAAAAAGACAGCATTGGTACAGATGTAATTCTGTATCTTGATGAAGAATCTAAAGACTTTGCAGAAGAATCTAAAGTAAAAGAACTGCTCACAAAATATTGCAAATTTTTACCTGTTGAAATTGCTTTCGGAAAAAAGAAAGAATGGAAAGATGATAAGTATGTTGATACCGATGTTGATGACATCATCAATGACCCAAAACCTGCATGGACAAAGAAACCTGCTGATCTTAAAGACGAAGATTATAAAGCATTTTACAAGCAATTATATCCTGCATCTTATGATGATCCTTTATTCAACATACATCTCAATGTAGATTACCCTTTCAACCTTACGGGGATTCTTTATTTTCCGAAAATCCGCAACAATTTTGAAGTTCAGAAAAATAAAATTCAACTCTACTGCCGTCAGGTATTTGTAACCGATTCTGTAGAGGGAATTGTTCCAGATTTTCTTACGCTTTTGCATGGCGTTCTCGATTCGCCAGATATTCCGCTGAATGTGTCCCGCAGTTTCTTGCAGAGCGATCAGAATGTGAAAAAAATATCTTCACATATCACTAAAAAAGTAGCAGACCGTCTGCATGATATTTTCAAAAGCAATCGTGAAGATTTTGAGAAAAAATGGGACGACCTCAAGCTTTTCATTGTATATGGAATGATAACAGATGAAAAATTTTACGAACGCGCAAAAGATTTCTACCTGTTTAAAAATGCTGACGGTAAGTATTTCACAATGGAAGAATATGAAAATCTGATAAAAGAAAATCAAAAAGACAAACACAATACAATAATTTACCTGTATGCTACAAACCGTGATGAACAGTACACGTTTATTGAAGGCGCAAAAAATAAAGGCTACGATGTTTTAATGATGGACGGTCATCTTGATATGCACTTCATAAATAATATTGAACCAAAAATTAAAGATTCCCGCTTCACACGCGTTGATGCAGACGTAATAGATAAACTCATTCACAAAGACGATAAAAAAGAGTCTGCATTAAGCGAAGACCAGCAGAATGAATTGCGTCCCGTGTTCCGTGGTGTGCTTCCTGAAAAGGCTTATTTTTCTGTTGTTTTTGAAGGATTGGATGCAGATGAACCTCCTGTGATTATCACGCAAAGCGAGTACATGCGCCGCATGAAAGATATGTCGAAAATGGGTGGTGGTCAAATGGGTTTTTATGGCGATTTGCCTGATAATCTCAATCTGGTAGTTAATACAAATCATAATTTAATACTGGACATCATTGAACAAACTCAAAGTGCTGTGGGCATTAAAGCGACAGAGGTACAAAAAGAACTGGAGCCTGTAGAGACAGAGCTAAATAATCTGAAAGAAGCAAATAGCAAGAAAAAACCTGAAGAAATTCCTCAGGATGTAAAAGACCGTCAGGAAGAGCTTGAAAAGAAACAACGCGAGCTCAGCGATAGAAAAGAAGGCATTTTTCAGGATTACGGAAAAGAAAATAAATTAGTAAAACAAGTTATTGATTTGGCGCTGCTTGCTAACGGAATGTTAAAGGGCGAAGAGCTGACTAAGTTTGTGAAGAGAAGTATTGAGCTGATTGGAAAGTAACGGTGGCTTCGGCTCCGCTCAGCCACCGGAAAAATCGGCTCCGCTCAGCCACCGGAAAAATCGGCTCCGCTTAATCACCGGGTTAATTTTTTATTCAATCACAATTTTTTTAACAGCAACAGCACTCTTGCAGTAAATTTTCACAAAATAAGTACCGGGAGAAATAGTATGATTCTTTAAAATGATTAAACTATTATTTTCTGAAAGCTCCTGCTGAAGCACAATCTGACCCAATTGATTTACGATTTCTACATACTCTGCATTGTTGTGAGTTATTGTAAAAGCAGCATGCGCGGGATTCGGATATATTGTAATATTTGAATTTTCGCTATTCATTCTCTGCTCCCCATCAGGCATCCATGCGGAAATAATGATTGCTGCTGTTGAATTCATCAGATTTCCTGCAACATCAGAAATTGCTCCATTCCCTCCGGCAACATACCATACTCTTAAACCTGTTAATGCAGAAGAAACGGAATTGTTAACAGTTAAAATAATTTCACGATCTGTATTTCCGGAATTTGCAGCAGTAACGCTATAATTCATAAGCGAATCAAATATATTTGTTACAATAAAACCTGCATCATTTGCAACTGAAATCGTGTTAGCATCAGCAAACTCATTCAAAAAAACCAACAGCTCTGTATCGGAAATTCTTACAACAGAATCAATAAGAGGTCTGTGGGCATCAATGCTGACGATTCCTGTTGGCACTGTAGTGTAGGGTGAATTTTGTGAACCCTGATTATCGAGAACAAGTGAAAGCTGAATTTCAGAAGCATTTGCAACATCATTGTCGTTTTCAAAAACCGAATAATAAACGGTATATGTGTTATCGCCATTATCTGTGAAATCGGATGCAGCTTGTCCTTGTACAGTCATTGCTCCTGCTGTATAACCGCTTGCATCTGCATGTATGATTACAGGCACATTGCTGCCAATTTTATAATTTCCGTTTACGGTTACAGAATTTATTACAGGAGCAGGAAAATTCGTAACATAGCCATTACAGAGAATGCTGCTGTTTCCGCCACCTCCTGAAATGGTAATGTATTCAGAATTATACGTATTTACTGCAAGCCCGACTTTAAGTCTTATGTACACCGTTGTTGTGTCAAGTGTGTCGGAATAATAGTGAATGGCAAAGCTGTCATAGAAATTAGCATTATCGGTTGAAATTTCATAATCTTCAGGAGCTGTGAGTGTAATATTTCCGGGGAATCCGGTGAGCCATGTTCCGCTCAGTAAAAAGATTTGTGAAGCAGAAGGCCCGGAGCCGAGTACGTAAGTAAATCCAGAAAGGGTTTCTGTGCTTACGCTGATAGAGGGATTGGGAACAGCATACACCTCTCCGTTACAGCTAACTTTCACTAGACTTGCGCCTCCTCCTGAGATGTCAATAAACTCTGAATTGTAGATATTTACAATTAAATCTGATTTTAAACGAACATAAATTGTTACAGACGTTAAATTTTCACTATTAAAAGGAAGTAATAAGCTACATGCAAAAATTATATTGTCTGTGGAAATTTCGTAATTTGTAGGAGCATAAACTGCAATGTTTTCAGGATAACCGGTTAATTCACTCCCGCTGAGTTCAAAGCTTTGTGAGGCAGATGGTCCATATCCGTAAATATAAGAAAAACCGCTCAGTGTCGCAGTACTTAAAGTAAGAATCGGTGTGGGAGCAGGAACATAGCATGTCCATGAAAGATCATCTATTGCAGGGCGTTTGATTCCATCGCTTTGAAATTTAACTTGAATATTTCCTTCAATATTTATATCGGTAATTGTTGTAGTAGTTACTGTTGAAGACACAGGAACTGTTCCGATCTGGATTTCATTTACGAATACAGGTAAATCCATGGTTCCATCGCTGAATGGAAATTTTGTTGTGATGGTTAACGAGCCGATACCATTAGCTGAAACAGGTGATTCGGCATAGCCTTTAAAACAAATTGACTGTGAGGTAATCGTCTGATCTGTTCTTGCATTTGTTGCGTTCCACGTTCCTCCGTCATCACCTGTCCATGTCCTCGCAAGATAAGACGAGGAGCTGCTTGTGGGGATATTTATAAAAGTTTCATTCCCGCATTCTGTTGACATTTCTGTAACCAGACCGCTGCAAAAAATGGTTATTGTGTTAGCTCCGCCACCTGAAACAGTTAATCCTTCATCATTGTAAGAACCTACTGCCAGGCTTGATTTCAGGCGCATAAATAAAGGAGTGGAAGTTAGTGTTGCTCCACTATAAGGTATAGTCAGGCTCGTAGAAAAAATGGAATTGTCGAGTGAAATTTCATAATTTGTGGATGCAGTTACCGTAATGTTTCCGGGATATCCTGTGAGATTGGTGCCTCCGATATTTGTTGTTTGTGATGAAGAAGGACCGTTTCCTACAACATACGTGAAGCTTGTAAGAGCTCCCGATGATGCGCTGAGATAGGGCGGAGGAATCGCAGTAACACTTCCGCTACAAGTAACTGTAATATTAGAAGCGCCACCTCCGGAAATTGTAATAAGTTCAGCATTGTAAGAATTTACACCAAGACTCGCTTTTAAGCGTACATAAATGGTAGTAGAACCTAATGTTGCTGATGTATAGGGAACAGTAACACTATTTATAAAATTCGTGTTATCTGTTGAAATTTCATAATTTGTTGGCGCAGTTATCGTAATGTTTCCGGGATATCCTGTGAGCCAAGTTCCGCTAATAGTGTAGCTTTGCGAGGTTGATGGACCGGAGCCGACAATATAGGTAAAACCCGATAATGTTGTTGGATTAGTAACAAGCGATGGAGAGGGAACAGGTGTAACACTTCCGCTGCAGGAAACAGTTACATTGCTTGCGCCACCGCCGGAAATGCTTATGTTTTCAGAATTGTAAGAGCCAACCGCCAAACCGGCTTTTAAACGGACATATACTGTTGTTGAAGCAAGACTTGCAGATGTATATGGAACATTCAAGCCAGATGAAAAAGTTGAATTATCAAGTGAGATTTCATAGTCAGAAGGTGCTGCAACATTAATATTGCCAGGGGCTCCGGTAAGATTGCTCCCACTAATAGAAAAACTTTGAGAAGAAGAGGGACCGGAATTGGAGTAGTAGGAAAAGTTGGTGAGGGAAGATGGATTTATTGTCAAAGTTGGGTCAGTAATTATGCTTGTAAGTGTTAATTCATCAACAATTAGAAATCCTGCATTGTTATCACTAAGAATTTTAATACGGATATTATTGTTTGCGTCATTAATTGTCAATGTATACAAGGCATAAGTAGTACCACTAAATGCCTGCGTTTCGACATCTACAAATGCGCCCCCGTTAACAGATTTCTGAACTTTAAAAGTTCCACCGCCTGAATTTAATTCACGATAATTAAAACTAATAGTTTCAATTGTATTTACAGAGGGAGTTATTAGATAGGAACCACCTGAAATCAATCTATTTAAGCGGGCTGCACTTCCTGTTCCATTAACAGAGTTTGCAGAAATCTCACCCCGAATCTGATTGTAATCCCATACCCCGCTACTAAGAGTAATCGTTCCGCTATTGTATGAAGATGTGTTAAAAGCAGCTGTAAAACTTTCTGTAAAATGTATTTCTGCACGCAAATAGGTATTTGAAAAAATCAAAGCAATGAAAATCAAAACAACTCTTATCATAAAAAAGTATATTAGTATCACATAATTCAGGTATCAACATGTAAACATGAATCAAAAGAAAGACAAAATGTTATTTAATAATAAATTTATTTGTTATTTGTTTATCGTGGTAATAAATCATTAGACAATATAACCCAGAAACAAATCCGGATGTAGGTATCGTAAGTTTTGTGTAGTCTTCTGTAATATTCAGAGATCGGGAATAAATTATTTTGCCCGTCATGTCTGAAATTTTCACACTTAATGGCAGTTCCTCGGTCGAATTTATAGTAAATGAAATATTATTTGTTTCAGATGAAAGACCTGAAACATACACCTTGCTGTCTTTATTAGCTTCAACCGCAACAAGTTGACTATATTTCAATTCGCCATTATAATCTACTTGTTTTAATCTATAATAATTGACACCTAACAGCGGATATTTGTCTGTTTCTGAATATTGATTTACAGAGCTGCTATTCCCAAATCCAGAGACAATGGCTATATCTGAAAAATTTCTTGCATCACTACTTTTTTGAACAATAAAATGACTGTTATTTATTTCTGTGGATGTTGCCCATTTTAAATCAACGTAACCAGTAGAATAAATATATTTTCCACTAAAATACATCATTTCTACAGGAAGTGGATTTTTTGCTGTTTTTGATCCAAATGTAATAGGACTGAATGAAGGAACAGTTCCATTAGTAATAATTGTTCCATCATTTACATCTCCGCTAGTACTTCCCAATCCCAGATCAATCCATTGTGCTCCATCCCATTTTGTTACAATTAAATCGCTCAGATATGCTGTTTCAACTAAACTGGCTGTATCCCATGCAAGGGTAACTGAAACGGCAGAAGAACCGTTTGTTCGGTTTAGCATCCAGTATTCCAATTGACTGACATGATTAATTCCTGTACCCAAAGTAGTACCAAATGTTGTTTGTGGATTTGCTTTGAAATATTCTGCTGTAAAATGATCTGTTGCAGCAGAGGGTGCAGAAATTGATATAGGATGATAACTACTATTCTGACCCGTAGGAAATGTAAATGATGTATTACCAACTTTTCGCACAGGGCCTTTTGCAAATGTAGCATCACTGCCACCAGATAATGAAGATCCTGCCTTCATAATTAACGTGTCATTTCCGATAATGTAACCGTCTGTAAGTGTTAATGTGCCGGCAACAGATACTTCTTTATTTAAAACAATTCCTGTTGATGAAGAATTATTTATTAGCAAATTATAAAACTCAGGTGAAGTTGTTCCACTGATTATTTGTTCGCTGCCTCCTTTAAAAACTACAGAGCCTGCCGAATGAGAGAATGTTGAATTGTTAGAAAAATCACCAAAAATATGAAGCTTACTTGATGCATTATTTACATAAAATTCATATCCGGATAACTCAACTGTTAAGTTCCTGCAAGAAGCTTCTGTAAAATCATATTCAGCAGGGTCTCCAACAACACAGTCATTCGAAACGCCTGTACTTGAAAGATTAACATCTGTTGTTGAATCAGGAATTATCATATTGTCCCAGTTACTGCAATCAAACCAAGTGGTATTACCTCCGGCGCCTGTCCAAATTCCGGGATCAACACCAACTTCACCTCCAGCATCTGTGTCAATAACAATACTGGTTTCTGAAGCAGTAAAATTATTAATAACAGGATAAAGTGAGTTCCCATTATAATATTCATTACAATTATTAAATTTTACCCAGTTATCAGGGTCTTTAATCGCCTCAATCCATCCCCTCTGAGTATGATGAGGAATTGGATCGGCAGAAAGGTAAATGTTAAATTTAATATAATCTGTTGCAACTCCAGGCATCATACTAAAACAATCAAGATTTGGAAGTAATCCGGAATTTTGAGAAGATCCGTCACCGGAAGCATTATTTGATACACTGCAAACATCAGGAAGCCATTCGTTGTTAGTGTTAAAACCGAAAAGCACTGTCCCTCCTGTATACGTAGCATTGTTGTCTCCAGCAGTACCATTATTCCATGTTCCTCCAGTCATAAAGAAAATCTGATCACCTGCTGTATTTAATATCAACGAACCATATCGGATATCAATCTCCCATTCATTATCAGGATAAATTCCAACAAAGTAGGGGTAAAGGTTTTTAAGTCTGAATGTAATTATACTGCCCTTGTTAACAGTGCCACCTGTTCTTCGTATTCTTAAAAATCCTTCTGCATTACCAAATTCACCTGGTTCACACCGACTGAATCCATTGTCTGTCATATCAAATACCATTCCTGTAGTAATATCATTAAAACAAACAATGCTTATTTCATCATCACCATTGCTATAGCCTGAGTTGCAGTCTTGAATTTGTGAACAAACACCGACAACTGCGATACTACCCGGAACAAATTCAACAACACCGTCAATAGGTGTTGCACATTCGTAAACTCCGGTAGACCATGTTGAGCCACTTCTTGTAAAGACTTTAAAGCAATAACTTGTTCCATTGGTTAAGCCTGTAACAGTAACAGAATTTGATGTCCCTTTAAAAACAACTTTTCCATCATCGAATATTGTTCCGGAGCCTGTGAAGACAGGATCTGCCGTATACAAAGAGCCATCGCCTGAAGGGCTAGCTGTTACTGCGGATGTAGCTTTTGCAACCACCATTATTTCATCAAAACAACCGGTTTGCGGATTTGCCCAGGTAACCTGAACTTCTTCATCTGCTGGTGTTGTAGCTATAGAGCTAACATTTGGTGTTCCCAGTGATGCAATTGAGGCTGTTGGAAAAACTGTTGCCCAGGTTGTTGAGTTTTTAAAGGTATAAGCTTTGATTTCATAAGCTGTTGAAGCTGTTAAGCCGGTTACGGTAACAGATGTTCCGTTTCCTTTATAAACAACTTTTCCGTTTGTCCCTATTGTTGAACCAAGCGGATATTGAGAATTAGCCGAATAGGAACTTTCATTTTCTGTCCCGGCTAAATCATTTGGCATTGTTGTTCCAAGCCCAATTATCACACCATCATACGACCCCTCGGGAGCAACCCATGAGATTGTTGCAGTATTTGTTGTCTGACATACAACTGCTAATTCAGTTAAAGGGCTTATTTTGGTAGTTGCAGAACCTGTTAATATAGTTCCGCTTGTCAAATAATTTTCTATACCCGGAGCGCATTTGTATTCATAAACAGCAAAGTAATAGGTAGTACCAGATGCCAATCCTGATATTGTTCCTGAAGACCCTGTGTTGTTGTAAACAACCTTATTCCCATTACTTAAGTCAGCACCAGCATCATAATCTGCCGAAATATACGTAGTACCATCAACAGGGGTGAAATTAACTGCAGAACTCGGTCGCGCTATAACAATCCGTTTTGTTCCATTTCCGGTTGTTCCTATTGAAAAATCAACAGTTGTATTTGTAATATTTGTAAAAGATAAACCCGTTGGATTTGTTGTGGGTTCTTCGCATGAACCACAAGTAACAGAGATATCATCAAGATACCAATATGATGTAGTAGACGAGGCTTTTCGGAATCGTAGATAAACAGTACTTTCACCACTATACAAAGATAAATCTACAGTACAATTTGTTGTGCCATCATGTGTAGTGTTCGCATGGGTATATGTTGCAACAGTTGAATAAGTACCTGTTTGTGATGTTGTGCAAACTTCAACGTACATAGTCTTGGCTGTTGTACTTGAAGTACGTGCTAATGTAAATGTTAACAATGTTGGATTAGCAATCACAGATGTTGATAAACTGCCATTATTTAGAGGAAATTGTGCTTTTCCACTTGCATAGGTAACTTCATTGTCAACCGATTCAAGCCAGCCTGAAGGAAGACTGTTGGCCGTGAAGCCTTCTGCCATACATGCTTGCGGCAAAGTTGCGCAACTAGTGGAAAGAATAGTTCCATCAATTTTATAATTAGATGCAGCGCCTAAATTTGTATAAGACCAAATTTTGAAATAATACGTTGTTTGAGGGTTCAGACCTGTTACAGCGTATGTATGTATTCCCTGATTAATGCTTGCAGCATTTACTGTGTATGTTGTCCCATCAACAGGATTCGTTATGGAGCCTAATCCAACAGCACTCCACTGAATTAGATATCTATCTGGTGGAATTACTCCGGTGGCATCTGTCCACGTTAAAGTTATTGACGAGGATGTTGATGAGCCACAGGTAAAATTAGTTGGATGATCGCTTGGTTCAGCCTTTGCTGTAGGTGTAGCAATTGTTTCGATTCCACTGCTCCACACAGAGCCTTTCCGTGTAAATATTTTTATATAATAGGTTGTTCCACCAACAAGATTTGTCAGGACTTGAGAGGATGTTGTTCCATTATAAATTAAATATTGTCCTGCTGCCAGCTCTGTTCCTGATCCGTATGTGAAACTAGCCCCACTCGCATACGATGTTCCATCACCTGTAGGTGTATAAGTAACAGATGAAGTTGATGCAACAATTATCAAACCATCGAAACATAAAGGATTCGTCCAAGTGATAGTAGAAGTGCCTGTGTTTTCATCTGTGGCATTTGCGCCGGTAATATTTGTTACTGATGTTGCTAAAACGGTAGTTTGTGTTCCACCTGCACTGTATGGGCCGGATGTGTTAAAATTAGCTGAAGTAAATGTGAGATTTGCATTATCAATAGCATCCACACTAATAGTTTTGTCTACAATTGTATTGCATGCAATATCTGCAGTAAGCCATAAATAACCCGTACCTGTTCCGGCTCCAACAATTGAAGTATTTAATGCTGAAAATGAAATCGGATCACCTGTAGGGACATAAGCTTGTGAGATGCCGATCTGGCTTGCTGATCCAAAATTATCGGTAGCACTGTACCAAAGTTTGAATGGGTTTGTTTTTAAAGTAGTGCTTGTATAGTTGCCTCCTAAATCAAATGTTGCTCCCTGCAATGCAGCATATGTAATTGTACTTGTAATAGCAACTTTGTAAATTATATGATTATCGGCATTTTGTTCAACATTTCCGGCTGTTATTGAAGGTGTTGATATAGAAATTCCGGGTGTTACATTGTTACAATAAAGAATCACATCATCAAGCAATACTTGACCGCTGGTATATGAACTAAATTTCCATTTAATATAATAGTTTCCTGAAAGACCTAATGTTATCTGTTTTTCAGAATAGATAGTAGTAATATCCCCTGTATTGGAACCATTTGCTGAATAACTTCCTTTTTGAGTCCATGTGGATCCATCAGGGGAGGTTTCAACAACAAAAGTATATGCATCACTCGTACCATTAGCTCTAACCCAGAAATTTAAAGTTTGTGGATTTGTTTTTAAATCTGTGTACATATAGTCTGTACTAGGTGTAAACAGTGCATGTATTGCACCGCTGGGAGTATGGTCATAAGCACTATAACTTGGAAAGCTGACATCCGATTTTGTCCATGCAGAGTAATCCCCTGATGTTTCAAAATCAACATCAACACATGGTGCATCTAAAGTTGCACAAGTAGTTGTAGCGGCAGAGCCTGTTTTATAATCAATATTAGAACCAGTATTCGTATATGACCATATTTTAAAATAATATTGAGTACCTTGTGATAATCCGGTAGCAGTACCTTCGCCATTGCCCTGTAAAACGTTTAATGCGCCTGAGGCAGAGCCGGGTGCATCAGCGACTGTAATTCCATCAACAGGGTCTGTAATTGCGCCATAGCTTGTATTACTCCATTTAATTAAATAGCCATCAGGAAGAGTGCCAGCAGAAGCATCTGTCCATGTAAGAGGAATTGTAATTGTAGTCCCTGTTTCACAGTTAAAAGAAGTGGGATCATTCGTTGGTTCTCCTTTAATTACAGCACCGCTTACTGCAACATTTTTAGTTGCAGCACCACCACCTGCGTTTGTAATATTACCTGAATAAGTACCAGCCGATGAACCTGCTGTTAATCTTGTATAAATTGTAGTATTTGAAAGAGCATTACTTGCATAAGCAACATTAATACTAGATGCATAACCTGAACCTGATGATGTAGAAACCTCGAAACCACTTGGAGCAGTAACCACTATATTTCCTGATGCTGGAGATAAACCACTTGCACTCAAAGTATAAGTTTGATTTGCAGAAGGACCAGCACCAACTAAATAACTAAAATTTGATAAAGTTGTTGGAGTTACCGTTATTTGACTTGCCGATAAAGTTAATGTTCCACTAATATTTACATCATCAAGTCTAAAAACTCCACTCCCAGCAGAAGACCTACTTCCATTAAGCCATCCTTGAATTTTAATAGTAACAGCGCTAGTTTTACCCGTAACGCCGCTAATTGATTGATTAATTGTTGCCAAAGAAGCGTCCGGAGCGTTAGTAGTATAAGTTGCAGCTCCATTATCAATATCAAATGAAAAAGCAGATGGTCCAGCGCTTGTTGCATATGCTTTGAAAGAAATTCCTGTGATATTTAGTTCATATCCGGCAGCTGGTGTAATAGTAAAATAAAAATTCTTTGCTGATGCCTGATCAGTAGCAGTCCAACCACCAGTTTCCGCTATATATGGCATATCTGTAAAGCCAGACGATGTTGTAACATTTGTTTCAATTGTTCCGGTCGATAACGCCATATCTGAAACTGTTGCATTTGCAGGAACAGTACTTGGTGATAAATATGGTGAATTATTAAACGTAAAAGTTACAATTGGACCAGCAACTGGAGTAACAGTTGTTTCTAAACCACTAGACCAAGTTGATCCATAACGTGTCCAAAATTTAACAAAATAGGTTGTTCCATTTGTAAGGTTTGCAACTATTTGTGATGATGTTGACCCTTTATAAACTACATATCCATTGCCTAAAGCTGTACCACTTTGGTAATTTAAATTTCCAGTATAATCAGAACCATTACCAGATGGAGTTCCTGTATTAGATGCAGGAGCTACAACAATTAAAATTTCATCATAACAAACAGAGGGGTTTGTCCATGTTAATGTTGCTTGTGCGTTTCCTGCAGAAGCAGCAGCAGAAGCGACATTAGAAATGGCATTAACCGTTGCTGTAACAGTAGTTCTTGAAGCAGTTGTACATCCTGCATCGGTAGCATCAACATAATAAGTGGTTGTTGAAGAAATTGAGGGAGTTGTAAAACTGGTACCTGTTCCCTGGCTTGTACCTCCACTTGATGCTGTATACCAATTGATAGTTCCTGCGCTGGCTGTAGCGCCAAGATTTACAGTTCCTGAAATACACACAGACCCGGGTGTTGTACCTGTGATGGTTGGTACAGCAAGTCCAGTTCCTGTTACAGCACAATTTTCAGGTGTAGATACGCCTGCGCCAGAAACAGCAATATTTCCATTATAGCTTATAGCTGATGATGGTGTGAACTTCACATTAATTGTTGTCGGTCCATAGGTGCCACCACCATGTCCGCTAATAGTTAAAGTGGAGGTGTATGTCCCTCCGGATGTCGTACAATAAGTATAACCAGTAAGAGCAGCTATTGTAATATCGGCTGTTGTTAAATTGGTTCCTGAAATTGTGAATGTGTTTGGTCCGGCGGTTGTGCCTACACAAATATTTCCGAAACCTGTTATAGTTCCAAGAGTAATTGATGGACCGGCAGGTGTTGCTTGGCTGCTTGTTAATGGTGCTGTTGCCAGATAAAGAGGGCCTCCGGAACAAGAGGTGTTTTGATAGGCAAAAACATAAAAATAATAAGTAGTCGAAGAACTTAACCCGGTTGCAGTAAATGCGGCACTTTCCCCAACACTGACAACCGTACTTGTCCCAAGGGTTGAGCCGGCTGTGTACGTTGTCGTATTCACCGGGCTCGGAACCGAATTATCGGTGTTTCGGAACACAAGATAACCGTGTGCAGCCGGTGTTCCTGCTGAAGCAGTAAAAGAACCGTCAATACTATTATAAAGTATATTGCTATATATTAAAGAGGTTGGCTGTGCTGCAGGAGTTGCACAGGCGGATGCAATTGTCCCAACCAATTGGACATCATCAATTCTGAACGAGGCAGTAGTTTGATTTTGGGTAAACCTGATACATAGTGTGCTGGTAGATGGTATTGTTCCGGTACAGGTTTTAATACCCCAAGTTATGCTTCCTGCCGGAACAGTGAGAGCTGTCCAGTTGGAACCGTCTGTACTCACTTCAACTGTTGGCTTATAAGTGGTGCCTGAACTGGCATACAATCCAAAACTTAACGAGAGATTTGTGTAGGCGGAAGTATTGATATTACAAATGATAAAATCCTTACCGACAGTGTTGGTTAGAAAAACATTCCCCAACCCTGATGCACCTGAATAACCTGACGAAGCTGTTGTATTTCTGACATCACCTGATCCAGACATTGTAAATCCATCGTTATCAAAAGCATTTGCAGTTTCATGATCGGGAATTAGTGTTGTTGATGGTGCTGTTCCCATGGTTTCAGTAAAAATAGTTACACTAGCCGATGTTACACTTCCACTACAAGTAACTGTTTTATCTGTAGCTCCAGTTGATGAGGCAGTAATTACTTCGTTATTATAATCTGCTGCAGACAAACCGGTTTTTAATCGAATGTAAACTGTAGTTGCATTAACTGTTCCTCCACTATGCGTAAATGTTAATGGAGAAGTAAATCCGGATCCTGATGTTTTAGAAATTTCGTAATTTGTTGGAGCGGTCATAGAGATATTAGCAGTAAGGTTTGCACCGCTTACGGTAAAAGATTGCTCTGGAGATGATCCAGAACCTTCTACATAAGTAAAACCTGTTTTTGTTGATGCTGACAATGTTATTGTTGAAGTCGCAGCTAAAGTGGCTAATGCAGTTGTTCCACTGAAAGCAGTTTCTGTACCTGCTCCATTTCTAGCTTTAACATCAAAAGTATAGGTAGTTGATGCCGTTAACCCGGTAACGGTTTTAGTTCCCCATGTTGCTGCAGTTTGCCAAACAGCAGAAGCCCCTAATGACCCATTTGCCTGAACATACTGTCCCCCTGCTTCGCGAATAGCAAATACAGTAATACTTGGATTACTGTTTACATTTACAGTAACATTTAATGAACTAGATGTTGCCCCATTTACGGTTGGTGCAAGAGGTACATTTGCTAGAGTCCAGAAAGTCCCATCAGACGAATAACCAGTCCCATTGGCATTAATAGCATAACCCCTATAATAATAAAGTGTATTTGCTGACATACTTGTTCTTGCATGTGTAAATGCAGAAACTGCTGTTCCTCCTTCTGCTAATAAATTTGTGGTTGGAGATGCAGTGGTTGCCCAAACTGTTCCTCGTGAAGTAATAGTAGCTCCTCCATCAGATGTTATGGTGGCACCCAAAGTTGCTCCTGTTGTTGTGATGGATGAAGATGTGGGGGTTGTTAGGGTTGGGGTAGATGAACCTGAGACTGTTCCTTTTATATCAATATCATCTATACCTGCTCCAATGGTATTACTTGTACCAGCAACAGAAAACTTAACTAAAACTTGAGTTCCACTATAAGAACTTAAATCAATTGGAGTTTGTGCAGTCATAGTACTAGATGCAGGTAAAACTGTAGTAATCAATGTCCAATCAGTACCATTGTTAATTGAAATCGATATTGAAATCGTATTTTCAACAGCATTAGCCCCTCCATAGGTTCTTGCCTTATAATTTAAAGTTTCTGAAGTGTATGCATCAAAATCCATAGCAGGTGTCTTTGTAGAAGCTCCTGCTACTAACAATTGAAGATATATTGTCCCTGCAACTGACACATCAGTCCAAGTTGGAAAACCAGAAACATCTGTTCTGACGGGTGTAATATTCACCTGCCCCCACCCCCTAAAACTCCCCCCAAGGAATATCACAAACAGCATTAACACAGAAAAAAAATAAAAGCTTGATTGTTTAGTTGTTGTTGGTTTGCCGAGGTGTGTCATCTTTTTCATAACTTTATTTTTTGTTACAAAAAAAAATCAAGCATCTGTGTAGCAATTTAACATCTATGTAGCCTCTGAAACCGATCGCTGATGAACCCTGAGCGAAGTCGAAGGGTCGAAGTGTCGGTTGTGAAGACATCTATGTAGCTAAGAGTGCATCTATGTAGCTTATTCTTTTTTATTTATTTATTATTTCCTTATTAAACGGTATTTTTTATACGTTTATAATTAGAAAAAGTTTCATTTATTTAAATATTTGTTTGGAGCGTTGTAAAAATAAAACCATGCACGATTGAAAAGGATGTTATACAGAGTTATGGTGCTTGCAATACTTGAGTCTCGTTAAAATGTTTGTTGCCACATAACAGCCTGTTTATCATCCAGCTTTGCAGGAAAAAAGCTTTTGAAGCAATTAAAAAATTATCAACAAATCACTTCTTTACCAAAACTTTTCCCCTCCCCGACCATTGCGAAATCATGACTCCAGCAAAAACAATAAAAATACCCACTATTTTTTGAAGTGTAATTTCTTCTCCTATAAGAAAAAATGAAAAAATAATTGTAAAAACAGGAATAATATTTACAAAAACCATAGACCGGATTACTCCTAATTTCTGCACTCCGTAAATGTAAAGAATATAGGCAAAAGACGAGGCAAATACAGCGAGAAAAATAATTGAAAGTATTGCGCCCTGATTATGGTTCGCGCTAATAAAATGATTGTAATCTACAAGAAAAAACACGGGTAAAAAATAAAATATACCAAACAAATTCTGATAGGTAATAATAGTGCCCGCATTGTATTTTCCTGATAATTTTTTTAGTACCACAGCATAGCCTACTGCCGAAAATACAGCAAGAAATAATAGCGCAATGCCATAAAATGGGACATTTAGCGACATACCCTTTACAGCAATTACAAGATAAATTCCAACCACGGAAAGCAAAATTCCTGCAATATTCATCAGGCTGATTTTTTCTTTTAAAAAAAACACAGCGGCAAAGGGTGTAAACAAAGGAATTGTTGATACAATAACCGATGCGGTTGTTGGAGACACATAAAGCAATCCATACGACTCGCCGATAAAATATAAAAAAGGCTGAAATAAAACCAGAAGAAGAAAGTGCTTGATGTCTTTTCTTTCAAGAGGCTGTAAAATGCCCATTATTTTAAAAAGAATCCAGAGGAAAACAGAAGAAATAATAAGGCGGGAAAAAATAATAGTTATTGGCTGATAGGTATCCAAAGCAACCTTACTCCATACGAAAGAGATGCTCCAGAAAATCATTGAAAAAGAAATGGAGAGATAGACCTTTATACTTCGACTGGGCATAAATAGAGTTTAATAATTCTATCGTATAGCTATCAATAAGCTGTTTGCAACATTTAAAAACATAGTTTATGCCCGCTCAGCATAAACCTGCTTATTCATACTTTTTTGTCAAGAAATTTTTGACACAAATTTGCTTCAAAGCCTTTCCCTGCCATATAACGAAGCGTTTTACCCTTTTTCTCAAAATCATTTTTTCCCTTCACAGAAGCAAGCTTTGCCTTTATTTCTTTCTCTATAAAATCGAAGTACGCCTTTTGATCTATTGTATTTAAGCCGCTTTGAATATGTTCTTCCGAAATATTTTTTCCTTTGAGTGCATACACAATTTTAATTTTCCCCCATTTAGAAAAACGAAATTTATCTCTTGCAAAAGCTTGCGTATAGCGCTCCTCGTCAATATATTTTTCTTTTTTAAGGTCTGATAAAATATCGTCGAACAAAACAGGATTTGATTTCCATTCCTTTAATTTTTTGCGAACATCATCTTCACATTTTTCGTTCAGGCTGCAATATCTCTGCGCTCTTGAAAGAAACGTGATGAAATCTTCCTTTAATTCTTCTTTCATTGTGAAAAGGGTTTATTATACTTAATTCTTCAGGTTGCAGGTTGCAGGTTGAAAGGGTTGCAGGGTATAAGGTAATTTAGACGACCTGTCATCTCGTCTTTCCGGACAGGTGCTTTGCGGTGGTCGAAATTACCATTTAACCTGCAATCTGATAAGTTAAGCGAAACTTGCAACCTGCAACTTAAAATATCATACGTTTACTGTACATAATATTACCCCCGACTAGCACTCATCATGCGAAATTTCCCATTAATATCTTTTCTAATATCTACATTTTTAAAGCCTTTTTCAAGAAATAAAATTTTACAATCCATAAACAGTGCTTCGTTTACCTCAAAATACATTTTGCCACGCGGTTTTAAATGGATTTGTGCAAGATCGCAAATTACTCTGTAAAAAATCAAAGGGTCTTCATCGCTTACAAATAAAGCCTGATGTGGCTCATAATTCAAAACATTAGGGAGCATAAAGTTTTTCTCACTTTCACGCACATAAGGCGGATTGCTAACTATAATGTCGTACTCCTGAAAAAAATCGTATTGCTGCCAGTTAAGAATATCGGCTTTGTAAAACTTAACTTTCGCATTAATGTTTAATGCATTTTCTTCTGCAAGAGTCAGTGCTTCATCAGAAATATCACACGCATCAACGATGGAACGAAAAATATTTTTGTTTATGGTAATGGCCAGACAACCGGAACCTGTTCCGATATCAAGAAATTTTTTCAAATGCGTATTGTTTTCGTGAATAATCCAATCAGCAAGCTCTTGTGTTTCCTGTCTGGGAATAAGTACGCCGGGTGTAATAAAAAACTGTAGGTTGTAAAATTCTGTTTTCCCAAAAATATACTGAATGGGCTTGTAGTTTTTTAATTGTTCGAACACCTCTGCCAGCTTTTCCATACCCTCTGCTTCAGGTATAACATCTGATTTTGCATACACATCCACTTTTGAAAAGCCCAGCACTTCTTCAAAAACAATATAAATAATACTTTGTATTTCACGCTCAGGATACATTCCTGATAATTCTTTTTTAAAAAATTTTACCAGTTCTGAAACTGTTTTTTGAGATTTTTTCATTTTCTACGAATTATATTGCAAATTTGTCAAAAATTTAACTTTTGTAAAAATATAAAAAAACATGACATCCCTTACCATAGATGAAAAATATATGCATCGTTGTCTGCAACTTGCTCGATTGGGGTTGGACAGCGTTTCTCCAAATCCAATGGTTGGAAGTGTTATTGTTTTTAAAAACCGCGTAATCGGCGAAGGCTATCATGAAAAATATGGACAGGCGCATGCCGAAGTGAATGCGATTAATTCTGTTAAAAATCAGGAACTGCTAAAAGATTCTACTCTTTATGTGAATCTTGAACCGTGTTCTCATTATGGAAAAACGCCTCCCTGTGCAGATCTTATTATTGAGAAAAAAATTCCCCGTGTAGTAATTGCGTGTAAAGACTCGTGTTCGCTTGTTTGTGGTGCGGGTATAGAAAAATTAGAGAAAGCAAAATGCGAGGTATTAGTTGGAATTCTTGAACCGAAAGCACGCGAACTGAACAAACGATTTTTTACTTTTCATGAAAAAAAACGTCCGTATATAATTTTAAAATGGGCGCAGACAGCAGATGGATTTATTGATAAAATACGTAGAAAAAAAGGCATAAATGCAAGCTGGATAACCAACGACATTTGTAAAAAATTAGTGCATAAATGGCGCAGCGAAGAAGATGCATTTATGGTGGGAACAAATACAGCTGTTCTTGATAATCCGCAACTCACAACACGCAATTGGACAGGCAAAAATCCTCTCAGAATTGTAATTGACAGAACTTTAAAAATTCCGGTTACACACTACTTGCGAAACGATAAGGCAAAAACATTTTTTTTTACTGAAAAAACACATAAAAACACAATAAATACTGAATTCATTCAAATTGATTTTTCACAGAATATTTTACCGCAAATTATTAAAGAACTTTTCAATCGTTCAGTGCAGTCGCTTGTTGTAGAAGGAGGGACACAACTGCTGCAAAGCTTTATTGATGCCGACTTATGGGACGAAACCAGAATATTTACCAATACAGAATTATTCTTTCAAAAAGGAGTAGCTGCTCCAAAAATTGGCGGAACTGTTACGGGCAAAGAAATGTATAGTGAAACCTGTCTGGTTATGATGGAAAATAAAATGTAAGCAGTTTTTGAATTTTAAAGAATTTTCGCTCTTTCTTTTTGTAAGTATTAAATATTACCGATCTGCATTTCGGGTCAACATATAACTAACAACACTGAAAATAAAAGCAATGGCGCAGATAATAAGTATCACGATAGATGTTAACTTGTACAATTCATTAGTTGCCCGGGCTATTAAAAATGCATTTATTAGAATCCCTATGAGGCTTACTACAATACGTTTTATATTTGCGCGTTGCTTTTCTGTTTCCATATATTTTTTTTATTTTCCATCACTACTAATCTGATTATTTTTTAAATAAGAGTATTACCCAAAAGTATTACCCTGCTGTTGTATTTTGCTTTAATTCCTAAAAGTTATAACATGAGCAAAGATAATAAAATATTAACATTTGATAAAACTTTTTTTTGTTACGAATAGGATTTTTTTGAAAATTCAATCAATGAATTTGAGGAAAGAAATCAATAATTTTCTTGTCTGGTGCTTGGTAAAAATTTGTTTGGTTGTGATGAAAAAGAATTTCAGGTTTTGTTTAATGTTTCTTAACAACATTATATAAAGGCAAAAAATTAAATTCTGCTTTCAAATAAATTTATACGATATAACATAAACTTTTACAAATATTATATATTTTGTACGATATAACATAAACATATATCAAAAAATATATTTTTATACGATATATCGTAAACTATTATCTATTCAAAATAATATTCCGGTGCGTTGCACTTTTGTAAACAACGCAGCTATCGCAGCTACAAATGTTATCGCAGCTCTGCTGCTATATTTGGAATGCAGCGGCAGAGCCGCATAATATTTGTAAAACTAAAAAGGTATAAAAGATCCATGGTGCAGAGCACCGTAATATCGCTTGCCTAAATTACTGATTACACTAGCTTATATGTATGAAAATGGAATTATGATTTTTCTTACGAAAGTTCAGTTAATAAATACTAATCGAAAACTTTGCCAACTCTTTAGACAGCGTGGCTTCTCCCGGGAGAATATTTTCAAGGGCATTATGAAAACGCGGGCTGTGATTTTTATGAATGGTATGCACCAATTCGTGCAACAGCACATAATCAATCAGGTTTTGTGGCAGTCGTATAAGGTGCAATGAAAGTGAAATGGAATTATCGGAAGAGCAGCTTCCCCAGTGTGTTTTGCTGTTCCGAATATTTATTTTGCGAAACGAAAAACCGTGTTGTTGTGCCAGTTCGAGCAGTCGTTTTGGTAAATAGCGTCCGGCTTCTATGCGCCAAGCCTCTTCTATGCCTTTGCGAACGCAGCTTTGTATTAGTTCGTGTTTAGGGTCTACATGAGCAGGATAGGATATTTTTATAATGCCATCTGCAACCTTAATATTGATGTTTTTTCTGTCTTCAGGATGCATTAGCAATTGATGCTTGCGCGTAGAAAAGGGAGTGTCTTTCTGAAAAACAGTAAAGCCCTGTTCGAGTTTGTTTTTTTTACTCAGCGTTTTTATCAGCCAGGCGCGTTTGAGTTCAAGAAAACGCTCACCCTCTGCAAAAGAAGCATAACCGGGAACCGTAACTTTTACAGGGTGGAAAGCTTTAATGGCAATACTAATATTCCGGGCTTTAGAGCTTTTAACAATTATAGCAGGACCGATTCCCGGGATTTCAATACTTTTTTCTGCATCCATTCTAACGCTTCGTCAAATAGGTCTGCACGCCTTTCTGTTGTAATTTTGCATATTCTGCGTTTGCCATTTTCTGATCGTCAAAAGTATTATATGCAACCAGATGTAGCCCATTAACTTTTCCAATATACGAAGCGTTTTCAAAACCTTTGGTTTGAAGTTGTGTGGCAAATTTTTCTGCCAGAATTTGTTCTTTAAAAGATCCTGCAACTAACACAATGCGCCCTCCGGAAGAAGCCTGTTTTTGGGGTTCTTCTTTTTTAAGTTTTGGCTCTGGCGCAGCTTTTTCCTTTTCCGCAGGTTTTTCTTTTTCCTTTTTTTGTTCTTTAACCGGAGGAGTTTTATCAGCAGGGGCATCAAAACTTCCTTCAGATGTTTTATTTTCTGAGGCTTTGACTTCTTCACCGCTTCCAAAAGAGTTACTATTGTCTGCCGACGCATCAAAGCCACCCTCTGAGCCACCGGATTCCCCATCAGAAAAACCAACATTATCTCCTTGTTTTTTTGATTCGCCTTCTGGAAGCATCAACTTGTCGCGGTTCTTCTTATTGAAATCATTCAGGTCGGCAGAAAGTTTATCATTCACAGAAACCCATTCATTTTTTGAAAATAAATCAATTTTCACACCTTTAATAAAACCAAACTTAACAGCTGCCATAAATACCAATGCCAGAAACATCATTCCTGATGCGCTCCAGATAATAACAGGAAACAATACTGATTTTTTCTTTTTCGCTGCATTATCATCTGCTTTTGCTTTTTTGACGGGTTTTACGGGCTGATTTTCTGAGACAGGAATTTTTTCTTCTTTTGGTTTTATTTCTGTTTTCTTTTCTGTTTTTTTCATTTCGACAAGCTCAATGCGACGCATTTCGTCAAGCTCAATACTAGGTCTTTCCGGAGCAAGAATTTTTTCCGGTTCTTTTTTCTCAACGGGTAAGGGCGGAGGTAAAACTTCTTCCTTCGTTCTTTCTACTTTTATAACATCATCTGAAATTACAATTGGAGGAAGCTTTTCCTCTAAAACAGGAGGAAGCGATTCAACATAAATTTCCGGAGGTGTTTCTTTTATTTCTTCATCTGAAATAATTGGCGGAGGCATTTGTACGGGAGCTTCGGAAACAGTTTCTTCCGTGTTTTCAATTTCTTTCTTATCCGTATCTTCAGGCTGTATATACAAGGCTTCAGGCTCGTCAATAACCTGCACCGTTTCTTTTGTTTCTTCTTTATTTTCTATTAATACAGGTTCTTTATTTTCGACAGGAACTTGAATGGTTTCATCCTTTATATTATCAACAATGGTATTCTTTTCTAAAGCTGGAGGTAAAATTTCTTCTTTACTTTCAGTCTCTGTGGCAGGTGGATTTTCATTAATTGTAAATTCGGAAGGAATCTCTTCAGAAACATTTTGCTGTAGAGAAATATTACCTCGTTTATCACGCGATAATATTCCTACTCCCGGAATCATAAAGTTTTTATCCTCTTTAAGGGTTGCTAAAACATTTGCCGAAAAAGCAGAAACATCATCAAGCGCAAGGTTAAGGTCAACATCCTCTTCCTGCATAATATGATTAACTAAAAGCCCATCGTTAAATTTAAGAATATCGTTAAACACGATTGTTTTTCCAGATAGTGAACCACCTTGGGCAGAACCAGAAGATGCCCGTGCAATAAAAGCTCCAAGATCAGGTACTATTACTCTGTGGTTATTTAGCAATAGATTTTTAATATACGTTTCTATGGGTTGTTTCATGTGTTTAAAATTTTTGAATCATTTTGCGGCGGAGGCACATAGTGTTATTTTTTTTATCACATTTCAATAAATTTATACTGTAAAAATAATAAATAATAATAAATTTCAAATAAAGTTTTTGCACGGAATAAACCATCACCTACCCTAAAATCTGCTGCAAGACAAGTAAAATCAAAAATACATCCAGCCAAATTTCTTTTACCCAGAATTTGCGGATAGAAATTAATAAATAAGAGAGAAGGTAAGCAACCGGCATTGCAAGAAAAGTAAAAATTTCAACAGAAGAAGAAGCTTGTAAAACAAAAATGGCTGCTGTTGCCGGAACAAACAAAATAAAAATAAGATAAAATCTTCTGATAGCAATTTTTTTCATATTAACTCCCTGAACATAATATAAAACCGCCGCAAGAAACATTAAACCTATAAAACTAAACAATATCAGATGATAATTATTCCAGACTAAAATCGTATTTTTTATTTGGAAATTTACTATCAGCGTATCAGTAAAAAAAGTTATTTTATCAGTTAGGTAGTAGTACGATGCAACAAAAAAATAAGGTGTAATAAAACCAAGCAGAGATAAAATAAACTCGTAAGGTTTCAGTGATTTTACGATCAGAAATCCAATCCATATAAAAACAATTAAAAAAGCGGCATTCAAATAAAAAAGACTGGCGCAGGAAATAAGCAGGGATGCATCAAAAATTCCTGAAAGGGCTTTATGTGTTTTATAGGAAGCTAAAACTTTATCCAGTGCCCATATCATAAAAATATTCGCACATAAAGCAGGATGTAAACGTTGTAGGTGTACATAACTTCCCATCAAAAGGATAAAAAGAAAAGCCGGTAAGTAGGAACGGTTCTCAATAATGATGTATTTAATGTTCAGCCTTATAACAAGTGCTGTTTGAAGAGCCACCAATAACAATCCTGCAAACAAAGAAGCAAGCGTGTTATTAAATGTCAGCATGTTTGTCCATTCATAAAAAGGCATGGGTATACTTTCTGAATGAAATACAGTAAATGAACCTGTATACAATGTTTTTGCCCATACCAATATCAGCAAAACCGGCATAAGGATAAAAACAACAGGATTATTATTGTTAAATATTTTATATAAAAACATAAAAATTCAATCAGAAAAGCCTGTTAAAAAAAACAAAAATAACAATTAATACTGTAAGCGTATGATATTTTAACTTTTTCACTTTTGTTACATGTTGCAAGTTACAGGTTACAGGTTGATAATAACTTGCAACATGTAATCTGCAACTTGAAGGTAAAGGATTTATGCAATTTGAGTATATGATTCGGAGGGAAAGAAATTTTTCCTTAATAATTCATGTTACGCAAAATGCTTTTTTTATTTATTAGTCGGAAGTCAGAAGTCAGAAGTCAGAAGTCAGAAGTTGGAAGTTGGAAGCACTGAACGCAAAGCAGCTTCAGACTTCCGACTTCGATCTTCGGACTTCCGACATTATTAACCAGAAAAAAAATACTTGCAAGAAAACACTAGGCTGGACATTACCTTTCAAAATTTTTGTAATCGGCAGGAATCTGAAAAATAGAATTATCAAGTTTTGATTTTTTAATATCTATTACAGAAAGTTTCATACGCTGACTTCTCAGCAAGGTTCTTTCTTCTGACAGTAGAGGTCCCAGACATTTTGTTCCCGGAATTTGAAGAAAAAACTTAGCTTGCTTCTCTGAGCGGTTAAGGAGCTTCAGTAAATCACTAAAAAAACAAAAATTATTATCTGCCACCCAGTAAGATATTTCTGTATTCTGCGCTTTGTTTTTCACCCTCCATTGCTCACATTCATATCCTAAAATTGTCTTTTTATTGTCCGTTTTTATGATCTCAAAATTTTTATCGGGCTCGGGACTGTAAGGATTCACGTGCATTTTCATATATAATTTACGTGCAGGATTTACTGCTGTAAGTTTCTGATTTTTTATATCAACCAGCAAGCTGTTCATAATAACTTTATTCTTATCAAGCTCATCAATGCGCACCATATCGCCTTTGACATGATAAGCATAATAAGTTGTATCAATATTTGTGATACGGGCAAAAAAGATACTGCCTTCAAAATTTTGCTGAGAAAAACATTGAAGTGTAAAAATCGTTAAAACAGCTATTGAAAGTATAATTTTAATCATCAAAAAAAGACATTTGGTCAAATAATTAATCTAAAAGCAAAATCTTATACGTTATTTCAAAAAAAAAGTTTCAATTTTTTTAAATTATATTTATTCGCAATTATTAGTGGTTAATATTTTTCTAATGTATAAATAAAAAATCCTGATTTTCAATAATATAATTGCCACAGATTCACAGATTCAAAATTATTCCATGAGTTAGAACGGTTATTAATTAGTGCCAGCAAGAAAACTCATGTTTTTTGCTCACAATGTATGTGCCTGCAAGAAAACATCAAGTTCAAGGCTTGCGAAGACCTGAAAATTAGGAGTGTACTAATGTACATGACTACTTTTCAGGTCAAGCGTAACGATGAAATTGATGTTTTCTTGCAGGCACTAATTATCACAAAACAAACAAGCTTTGCTTGTTTGAAACCTGCCAGACGCAGGCTGGTCTGTGAATCTGTGGCAATAAAAATTGAAATATAGTAGAGTTGCGAATTTCTTGTTTTGTAAAAATTCAACGCATCCACAGTTTTTGTTGAATAATCTAAAATTATTCATGATGATATTTTTCGTTGCGTATTATAGTCATAGCGCGGTATAATTGTTCTAAAAAAATTACTCTGATAATCTGGTGTGAAAATGTCATTTTAGATAATGAAACCTTGTATTGCGCTCGCTTATATACTGTTTCGGAAAATCCGAAAGGTCCGCCAATTATAAAAATCAATTTTTTCCCTTCCAGTGTTCTTGATTCAATAAATTTTGAAAAATTCACAGAAGAATATTCACTGCCCTTTTCATCAAGTAATACAACACAATCCTGCTCACGAATATTTTTCATAATTAAAAGCGACTCTGCATTTTTTTGTTGCTCTACGGTTAAATTTCCAGGGGTTTTTACATCAGGTAAAACCTTTATATCAAAGGATAAATAATGCCGAATTCTTTCTGTATACATTATATTCAGGCTTTCAATGGTTTTCAGGTCGGTTTTTCCAACAACAATCAATTCAACTTTCATATTTTCATTGCCTTATAAATAAATCGTCTAATACTTTTGATATAAGCTATAAAAAATGTAGGTTTGCTGCTTGTATTTTCAGTATCAACATTAAATTTTGGTTCAATTTTTGCAGTAAAATTCTGCTTTACAAAAATATAACAAATTACCGATAATGCTATTGAGGTTGATAATTCCCATATTATTTTTTTATTCCTTTTCTCTATTTTCACTCTCTGACAAAACCAAAGACAATATTCCTGAAGTTATTATTACTGCTATAAAAACAGGCAATGCTAAAGAACTTGCAAAATATTTTAATCAGAATGTTGAACTTGTAATTCTAAACCAGGAAGATGTTTACAGCAAAGCACAGGCAGAATTAATTATAAAAGATTTTTTCGCTAAAAATACACCCAGCGATTTTTCTGTTTTGCATCAGGGAGGAAAAGAGGGAGCAAGGTTTGCTGTTGGGGAAATAAAAACCAACAATGGAAATTATCGTATTTTTTTCCTGCTAAAAATCATAAACGAACAACCCTATATTCACCAGTTTCGGGTTGAAAAACAATAATTCCGCCATCATGAAAGACCACATCGAAATATTTATTGAAAACGCTATAAGAGAAGATATTGGCAATGGCGACCATACTTCTCTGGCCACAATTCCAGCAAACACAACCGGTAAAGCAAAGTTAATTATTAAAGATTCCGGAATCCTTGCAGGTGTTGATATGACGCAACGTGTTTTCTATTTCGTTGATAATGAAATCATTCTTGACATTATTCTTGATGATGGCGCACGTGTTTTAAAAAACGATATTGCATTTACAGTTGAAGGAAAAGTACATTCCATATTAAAAGCTGAAAGATTGGTATTGAATATATTACAGCGGATGAGTGGTATTGCAACAGAAACCCGGCATTACGTTGAAAAACTGCAAGGTCTGAAAACCAAAGTATTAGATACCAGAAAAACATCTCCCGGTTTACGTTTTATGGAAAAAGAAGCCGTTATAATTGGCGGAGGAGCCAACCATAGAATGGGTCTGTATGATATGATTCTAATAAAAGACAATCATATTGATTACGCAGGAGGCATTGCAAAAGCCTTAAAACAAACACAGGAATACCTTGTTGCACAAAACAAAAAATTAAAAATTGAAATAGAAGCCCGCAATCTGAATGATGTAGGTACAATTCTTGAAATTGGTAATATTCAGCGTATTATGCTCGATAATTTTTCTATTGAAGATACACGTAAAGCCGTAGAAATGATTCATGGAAAATTTGAAACAGAATCATCAGGAAAAATTACGCTTGATAATGTTAGGGATTATGCTGAGTGTGGAGTAGATTTTGTTTCAGTGGGTGCGCTCACGCATCAGATTAAGAGTTTGGATATGAGCTTGAAAGCTTATAAATAGTAGTGTTTGTCCAATCTGCTTGCTTGCAGCCTTCTTGGTATACTATTTATACGTTTAATATTTTTTACATTTTATCTTTCTATTATGAAGGCCAATTTAGGGTTGGAACAGATAAGTTTTGCCACTAAGGCACAAAGACTCTAAATCTCACTATATTGAAAGGAATGATTTGAAATTTATTTTGTGAGCTTTTGTGGCTTTGCGACTATGTGGCTATTGATTTTTAAGTATCATCATTTAATTCTTAATTCGCATTATGAATATTCAAGCAGAAAAAATACAGATTATAGAACAATTTAGAGAAATCAACGATATTGAACTAATTAGGGCTGTTAAACTTTTACTAAACTATGGACTAAAAAAAGAAAAAGAGTTAAGCGTTTATAATATACCTGAAGAACATAAACAATTGGTCAGAGATCGTATTAAAAACACAAAACCTGAAAACATGCTTAACTGGGATGATGTAAAAGATAATTTCAGGCTCTAATGAAAGGTGCGTTTTCCATCAAAACAGATCCAAAGGCTTTTGATGATATTCAAAATGCTATTGACTATTACAATTCTCAACAACAGGGCTTGGGCAAAAGATTTTACTCTGCTGTAAAACAAACTTTTTCGACTATTAAAAAAAATCCGGGTTACCAAATCCGTTATGATAATATCCGATGCCTGCAAGTGAAAAAATTCCCTTACATGGTACATTTTCATGTTGATGATCAAATTGTAAGTGTGAGGGCTGTTGTTAACACATACTTAGAACCTGAACAAAATTGGGTCAAATAATAATAAAACCAAAAACGCCAAGTTTATCTGGCGTTTTTATTTGTTCTTATTTGCAGCTTATCGCACGGATTGCAAATCTGCGCTAGCGGAGTATGAGCCTGAAAGCTTATAAATAGAAGTGTTTGTCTTCTTTATTGTTTCACGTGAAACTGACAATTGTTATCAGCTCTACAAAAAATCCGAGAAAAAAACCGGCATATACCTGCGCCGGAGTGTGCGCCTGAAGCTGTAATCTTGAAAAACCGATAAATCCGCTTATTAATAAAATTATTGCCAAATAGCCCAATTGATTGCTTGAATAAATAATGGATAAAGCCACCAAAACACCTGCAATTCCACCAATTCCAATCATGTGCGTACTTATTTTCCACTTAATAGTAATTATAAGAGACAGCGCAACGCAAACAGCAACAGCCAGCATATAGCTTTTAACGGCATCCGGTAGCGGGAGCTTTGTAAATAAAATATAAGCTGCCGAGTAAAAAATAAGTGTGCCAATCATAGGAAAAAACCTCTCATTTCGCTGGTGCATTTCCATTGACTGAATAAAATTCCGGTATAAAAAAAGAGGAACCATGAGCACAGGAAGAACGAAGGTTGCAAGAAAAACAATTATATACAATAATTTCTGATATTCAAAAGGCAAAAAAGATAGATAGGTGCCTGTGTTGAAAAGCAATAACATTCCATAGGTCGGCATCAGCAATGGATGGAAAATGTAGGAAAATATTTTGGCTAAGGTGTTGGTCATATATGTTACCGATACTTCAAAATTCAGATTACAATTCCTTTCTCAATCTGCCAACAGGAATATTAAGTTGCTCTCTATATTTTGCAACAGTTCTCCTTGCAATATGATAACCTTTTTCCTGTAGTATTACGGCCAGTTTATCGTCTGTTAAAGGTTTTCTTTTATCTTCTTTACTTAGACATTCCTGTAAAATTGTTTTTATTTCCCGCGACGAAGCCTCCTCGCCGTTTTCGGTTTGCAAGCCTTCTGAAAAGAAATATTTCAATGATAAAATTCCAAAATTTGTCTGAATATATTTGCTGTTAACAACTCTTGAAATGGTTGAAATATCAAGCCCTGTACGCTCGGCTATATCTTTCAGAATCATCGGACGAAGTTTTGTTTCATCGCCCTCCATGAAATATTCTTTCTGAAATTCGATAATTGAATTCATTGTAGAAAGAAGCGTATTTTGCCTTTGCTTGATTGCATCAATAAACCATTTAGCCGAATCGAGTTTTTGTTTCATAAAAAAGGCGGCTTCTTTTTGTTCTTTTGACTGATGGTCGCGGTTATAGCTATACTCCTCCATAAGGTCAGAGTAGGTGTTGCTGATTCTTAATTCCGGGGCATTTTTGGAATTTAAACTTAACTGAAATTTTCCATCTACAATTTCAAGTAAAAAGTCGGGGGTAATATGAATGATGATTCGATTTCCTGCTTCGCTGAAAGTAGATCCGGGGCGCGGGTTCAGTTTTAAAATTTCTGTGATAACCGGCTTTAATTCTGCTTCAACAATACCCTGTTTTGCTGTAATTTTTTCATAATGTTTGCGTGTAAATTCCATGAAAAAATTTTCCAAAATATCTTTAGCGCGTAACATTATATCGTTTTGCTGTTCCTGTAAACGCCGGTTTACCTGCAACAAAAGACATTCCTGCAAAGTTCGGGCACCAACACCGGGAGGATCGAGATCTTGAATTTCAGTCAAAAGTTTTTCTAAATCTTCTTTTGTAGTTTCAATGTTATACGCGAAAGCAATGTCGTCAACCATGGCATCAAGTTCTCGTCTGAGGTAGCCATCGTCATCAATATTACCGAGAATATATTCAGAAAGCTGAATTTCTTTTTCAGAGAGTGATTTCAGGCTAAGCTGCGCTTTTAAATATTCGTAGAATGTAATACCGGAAGAATAAGGAATATCTTTCTTCTCGTCATCTTTCGAATAATTATTTACAGAATATTTATAAGAAGGAATATCCTCATCGCTCAGATAATCTTCAAAAGAAAATTCATCGTCATTTTTTTCATCTGATTCTTCAGCCTCTGTAGCTTCAATCGGCTCACTCTTTTCATTTCTGTCTTCAGCGTCTTCGAGCAGGGGATTATCTTCAAGCTCTTTTTTTATACGCTGTTCAAGTTCCATAGTTGGAATTTCCAGCAGCTTAATCAATTGAATCTGCTGTGGTGAAAGTTTCTGTAAAAGACGTTGTTGTAATCGTTGGTCTAACATGAGATAATTTTACACAATATGTTGCAAGATATGACAAAAATAAAATATATGCAACAGGTACAGATAATTTTCAGAATGAAAGCTATATTTTTTTAATTAAAATACTTAATGATTACATTTACTTTTTGATATATTGCAAAAAAAATTCAACAAAATATAATATAAATAAAAATTAAGGAAAAATTATCATGAAAAAAATAGTTGTAATTATATGTTTTTTTATTGTATCAGTTTTTAGTACTGTAAATGCGCAGCCGGTAAATGGAGAAGTGGTTTCTGATACCGGCAATATCATGGTTGTAAAAATATGGGGAACTCATTACGAAAGGGGGTTTGCTTACGGTTATTTATGCAGCCATAAAATATTTTCAGTATTTTCAAATTACATACTTCCTAACTATGGAGGACTGCTTCCATTGGCGAGATCAATAATAGGAAATGAAAATTATTTTTCTATAGATTCTATATATGTATCCGAAGGAAAAGCTATGGTGGCAGGAATGGCTGCAGCAGGAATTGACACTACTAATATTTCATATCTTGATTTATTTGTAGTAAATTTTATGACCGACCTTCAGGGATTTTATTCCGCAAAAGGGATTATTCAGAATTGCTCCAGTCTTATGAACTGGGGAGATGCCACACTGGGAACAGATCTGAACGGGAAAGCGGTAATAGCCCATCATTTAGATGCAAGTCCACTTGATACTAATTTAACGAACAATCAGGTGGTAATAATTCACGTTCCCTCTGAAACAGACGAACAACCCTGGATACTAACCGGTACAGCGGGTCAGATGGCGGCTTCACAAGCGTTAAATATTCATGGTATTGCTGCATTTTTAAATACAGTTAATGGCTTCAATGCAGAACTAAATAAAAGCTATGAGCCTGTAACGCTTGCTATACGGAAAGGTCTTGAAAAAACTGATTTCAATAACGATGGATTTCATAATGTTAAGGATGTCCGCGATGCTATTTCCTCTAATGTTAATGGTTATGCGAGTGGTTTTATTGTCTGCTCGCTGGCTCCTTCAACAGCAGGAGAAGACAGCCTGATTGCCATGGTTGCAGAACTGGCTCCTCAACAACCTTACACGACTTTCCGCTATAATAATTATAATGATAGTATTGATGGAGATAATTTATATGCCTCCAATGATATGGTTAAAAGAAACAATGCACAGGTATATTGTCCCCGTTATTTAAATGTTAGCCATGAAATAAACACAAATTATAACGGACAAAATATCGGTTCCATGGATAACTGGAATATAATGAAAACACAATCCATCCAAAACATAAATCTTCAATTTATTCAGGTAATTCCTGAAGATTGTGTATTTAAAATAGCAGTTAGTCATTATGGAAATCCTGCATATCAATATTCGCCTCAGGTATTTAATTTTTGTGAATTATTTTTAACAAATAAGACAACTCAAATATTAGCTGATCTGGCGAACATATATATTTTCCCCAACCCTGTTAATAATAAGCTAAATCTTGAAATAACAAATGATGTGGATATATACTCGATTGAAATCTTTAATATGTTAAACCAATTGATGTATTGTGCTAAAGTTGAAAAACAAACCAGTGTTGATGTTTCAGCTTTTCCTAAAGGAATTTATCTTGTAAAAATATATTCAGAAAATATTACCCGGATATTGAAATTTGTAAAACAATAATATTGATTCTACTCCGAAAAGTATTTTTTCCACCACTGGTTTTAAGGGGTTAGTAATTCGTACTAATAAAGGGGTAAATTATTTAGGGTCTGCTGAAAAAGTCTGTCGTGTGCCAGATTCGAGGCGTCAAGACGAAGATGTATAATAATACTTCGAGTCGCAGGCAACAAAGAAGATGGTATGCGACAGACTAACAAAACAAAAATATAAAA
>MEOG01000090.1 GCA_001769125.1 Bacteroidetes bacterium GWF2_35_48
ATTAACTTTTTATTAACAATATCTGTTTGCTACATTTTTGAATTATTTCTACTGTATGTATTGATAATACTAAGATTTTTGATTTAAAATCCGTTATAAACTTTCATAAAAATCTTCACACTATCTGCTTTTATTCCTGAAAGAGGTTCACACTTGTCGTTCAGCAATCCGAATTTACCCCCCTGAACATACGGAAAAGTTCTTTTTTCACGTATATATTTTGAAGACATTCCATCACTATATTTTACAAGAGTTGTATCGGTTTTCACAACTTTCATATATTGCCCGCCATTGTTAACAATATATAAAACACTATTGCCAAAAAAAGAATGCGTTGATTCAACCATATCCCGCGCAACCAAACGGCTGTCATTATCTTCAAATATTAAAATATTATCATACTCCCCGATAGATTTACCAAGATAATTTACAAGCAAAGTCTTTGAATTCTGATAGCATAAAAAAATATTATTTTTAAGTATAAACAAAGAGTCAAATTTTGTTTCCAGAATTGTTTCTCCTTTTTTATTTATCACGCCCCATTTGTTATTGACTTTTACTTTTGCAAATCTGCCGTAAAAAAAGCTGACACCATTATAAACAGGCATTATTCGGACTTTATTTGTAATTGAATCACGAAACCCAAAGTTAATTCCATTTGTAAAAGGAACAAGAGGAGACTCCTGCTCCGGCTCTTGCGCTTGCAAATAATTTATTGCAGTTAATATGCAAAAAAAAGTGAGAAATATTTTTTGGAAATTACTCATTGTATTTTTATAATATAGATGAAAAAAAGCCGTCCATGATTTTTATAATCTCATCACGAAGTTTCAAACATGATGCCAGCTTTGATTTTCTATACAGTAAAAATTTCCAGTCTGAAAGTAGCTTCCTGTACCATACTTTTCCATTTACAAACATAATAATGGCAGGAAAAAAACTTAAAAAGACAAGCAGCAGCAATAACCAGCTTTTAAAAACCAAGCCTGTCGTCAGCAATAGTGTTCCATAAAAAATGGGAAACAAAATAAGTCCGAGTATAAATTTTACAGAGCTGTGAAATTGCGGATCCTCGAATTTTTTTTTCAGAAAAAAAGAAGGAAGCCAGGGAATAAAATTTACAAGCCAGCTATATAAATACACAGGAGTCAGAATAAGCATCAATAAAGAATTTCCAAAAACTTCCAATGCAGACATTGATCCTTCGGCTGATATCTCAAGGATGCCTGCCCTGTTTCTCATACTGCAATATTCTTCTGTTTTATTCTTTAACCCTAAAAATTCTTTTTCATTATCCAAAAAAATCTTGTCTAAAATCTCAATGATTTTTTTATCAGCAACAAAACGGTCTGCCTGCTTATTTTTCAGATTTAATGTTTGCCGCATTTTATTATTATAAATATAACGAAGCTCCTCGTAAAATTCATTGTACTCCTGATTTTGAATATCAATCATCAAGGGCTTTATAGAAGCCGCTATATCATTGCGAAGGGTAAGTATAGCTTTAGGCTGATTTTCATTATACATGACTGCATAATCTGAAACTTTAATCGGAGCACCATAAATTACATGCAAAATGCCTCCGGAATTTGCATATTGATCGTAATAAATACCTACAGGGACAATTTGTATTCCCAGCTTAAAATCATTTTTTTCTTCGGCAGAAAAAGCAATGCGGGGTATTCCTTTTTTTAATGGAAGAAGAAAACGCTTATTGTGGTGCTTTGCTTCCGGAAAAGTACAAAAGGTTTGTTTCCGTTCCAGAACTTCAATAGCAATATTAAAAATCTCATTGTTTTTCTGAAGAGAATCGGTTCCGTCACGCTCCCTGAAAATAGGCAGGATTTTAATAAGTTGTAATATCTTTGCCAGCAATGGTTTTGCAAAAATATCTGCTCGTGATAAAAATAATATCTGCCCTGCTGAGGCAGTAGCAACCAAAACATAAGGATCAATAGCGGCATTCTGATGATTTGGAGTGAACATTACAGGTGTTGATTTTGGAATATTTTCTTTCCCCTGAACAATAATTTTTCTGTAAAAAAAATAAAAAGCTATAGTTATTGGCCACCAAATTATGGCGTAGAACCAGGAATAATTAACAATATAATTTCGTAATATTTTCATGATGAATTATAATAATTTGTCAAAGGTAGGATTAATTTGATTATCCGGCAAAATGAGAAAAAATAAAAATAAAAAGAGGGATTAAAAATTTTCGATACATTTGCATAGGGATATATATCAAAATAAACTTGTTTTGGTATATTAAATGCCACAGATTTCACAGATTTCACAGATTTCACAGATTTCACAGATTATAAAGTCAACATTAAAAAAACTATCTGTGTGAATCGGTGCAATCAGTGGCAAAAAAATCATTTTAAGAGATTAAAAATCAAAATCAATGAAACAAAAAATTGCAGTAATAGGATTTGGAGCCGCAGCAATAGGCTTTATTGAAAAAAGTAAAGACAGCGGATTTGAAATACATGTTTTTGAAAAAAGTAAAGACATTTATTCTTCAAGCATATCTGGAATACGCGCTGACGGAAAATTATTTGTATCGAGGGAAATGGGCGGAGATATTGAAATTGATATGGATTTGCAAAAAAAATTAGTGGATTATTATATTAATTTCACGAATGATAAAAATGTTGAAACCGGCCACTCGTTCACAAATGAAGTGTATTACAAAAAATTCTATGAAAAAGGCTTCCAGCCTATCACATCAGACTTTTACCATATTGGGACAGATCAACTGAAAGAAGTACTTTACAATATTTACGAGCATTTTAAAAAAATTAAAAATATTCATTTTCACTTTGAACAGGAAATAACAGAAGTGGAAGTGCTTGAAAAATCTATACGACTATCCAATGGTGAAATTTTCGACAAGGTAATTGTTGGCGTTGGTCGCAGCGGTCATAAGCTTGTAACTAAAATTATATCAAAATACCCGCAACTAATTCTTGACAATTCAAAAGTTGATTTAGGAATTCGCTATGAATTGCCCAACCATATTGTTGAAGAATTAAACAAGGAAATGTATGAATTTAAAATCCGGTATAAAAGTAAAACCGGGTATATGGTGCGCACTTTCTGCAACAATCCTTCGGGTTATGTGGTAACAGAAAACTACGATGACTTTACAACCGTGAATGGTCATGCCAAGATGAAAGAAAAAAGCACCAACACAAATTTTGCAATTCTTGCTACGCTTAAATTAACACAACCATTCAACGACCCGATTGGTTATGGCTCTTACATTGCAAAATTGGCGAATCTTCTTGCAGGGGATGGGAAAGTGCTTTTGCAGACCTACAGCCATTTTAAAAATTCAAAACGATCAAAAAACTGGTATCGGGTTTTCCCTACGCTTGATGAAAACAAATATATTCTGGGAGACATTAATCTGGCTTTTCCACGCAGAATTATTGAAAGCATCATTGACTTCATTGAAAACCTCGACATCGTTGTGCCCGGTGTGGCAAATCCCGATAATCTTGTTTATGCGCCTGAAATAAAATTCTATTCAAATTATCTGAACAACAATACCTTTTCATCGCTTTATTTTATTGGAGATTGTTCAGGTGCTACGCGCTCTATTATTTATGCCACAGCGCATGGTTATTTGGTTGCAGAAATGCTTGGGGCTAAGTGAGGGTGCAAAATGTTTCATAAGCAAGATATAATTTTAAAACATGTTTCTTTCTTTCAAAGATTTCCTGTACTTTTGTGTAAAAAAATAAATAATTATGTACCGACAAGTTTTAATACCAGATAATAGCAGACTCGTGCTTCATCTTCCTGCAAATATGATTGGGAAAAAAGTAGAAGTACTTGCTTTTCCCATCGAAGAAGAAATAATTAAAACCAAATCTGCAAAAAAAACCAGCAGAGATAAAGAAATTGAAGAATTTTACCGGTCAATAATAATTGACACCAGTAATTTTAAGTTTAATCGGGATGAAGCAAATGAAAGATAAATTTTTTCCTGATTCAAATATTTTATTATACCTGATAAGAGAATTTCAGGACAAAAAGGAAATTGCCATTACACTTCTTGAAAAAAGCCCGGTAATTAGTATTCAGGTTATAAACGAAAATATCAATGTCTGCCATAAAAAATTCAAATTACCTGATGACACAATGAAAACTCATATTGAGGTATTATTTGAAAGATGCCATGTGTCACAAATTCATAAAGAAACGATCGAGGATGCTATTTCGGTTATGGTTAAGTATAAATTTTCATACTATGACAGTCTGATCATTGCATCTGCATTAGAAACCAAATGCAAGGTTCTTTACTCCGAAGATATGCAGCACAAACAAAATATTGAAATTGCAGGGAAAAACGGAATAAGAAAGCTAACTTTTATTAATCCGTTTTTATAATTTAATTCATTTAACACCCTGATTAAATAGAGCCTCTGCGCAAAAACGTATAACAACTTGTAATAAAAAAAATACCCTTTAATCCATAAATATTTAACATAAAAAAAATATTTTTGCACTCTTTTTTTAATTCAATAAAATTATGAAAAACGTACTTCTTTTCTTATCGTTCATTTTTATTTTTAGCAATTGCTTTTCACAGCTTGTAAGTATAGACAGAGCTAAATTAGTAGCAGAAAATCTGATTGCAGAACGCAATCGTTCTCTTGATAAAGCCGCATTAACTGTAGCGTTTCATGGAGAAACAACAATTTACCATAATGAGGTCCCTGTTTTTCATATTATGAAAACAAACGGAATCGGTTTTGTCATTGTCTCTGCTGATGAAAGAATTACTCCGGTTCTGGGATATTCCTTTAACAATTCATTTGATGAAAATGATGTGCCCGATTGCTTGCAATGGTTGTTAGAAAAATACAGCGAACAAATTTATTCCATTGTTAAAGATGATATTGAATGTGTGGATGCTAATATTAATGCGCTTTGGGAAAAATACGAGACAGGTGATATTACTAAATCAGACGAAGAACTACAGGACGTAGGACCACTGACAACAACGACCTGGTCTCAGGGCTGCTATTACAACACAATGTGTCCTGCTGATGCATCGCTTGGCACAACGCGGTGCGGAAGATGTCCTACAGGATGCGTGGCAACTGCTTTTGCGCAAATATTAAAATATTACAATTACCCTGCACAAGGTGCAAGTTCCAAATCATACAATCACGCGACTTATGGCGCTTTATCAGCTAATTTTGCCGGTACAACTTACAACTGGGCATCCATGCCAAATAAACTTCTGTCTGAAAACCAAGCCGCGGCACAACTGCTGTATCATTGCGGTATTGCAATTGCGATGGATTACGGACCTTCCGGTTCTTCTGCATACACAACAGAAGTTAGAAAAGCGCTTGTTACCTATTTCAAATATGCTTCTACAGCTAAATATATTAATAAAACCTCATATACAGATCTTCAATGGGAAAGCACAATTAAAGCAGAACTGGATGCGCAAAGAATTGTTATGATTAATGGGCACGATCCCAATGCCCATGCCGGTCATGGATTTATCTGCGATGGATATCAGGGAACGAATCATTTCCATATCAACTGGGGCTGGAACGGTAGCTCTGATGGTTATTTTTACCTCAATGCACTCAGCCCTTCGAGTTATTCCTTTAATTCAAGCGTGGGAGCAATCATTGGCATTAAACCTTCTACTACTCCAGCATGCTGCTCAGGAACTACTACACTGACAGCGCAAAGCGGAACATTGAGTGATGGCAGCGGAAGCAGTGATTATGGAAATAATTTAGACTGTCAATGGATTCTCAAACCCATCAATTCTGCAACAGTAAGTGTAAATTTTACTGCATTTGCAACAGAAGCCAATTACGATTTTGTAAAAATTTACGATGGAGAAACCACATCTTCTCCCCTGCTGGGTTCATACAGTGGATCATCCCTCCCTGCTTCAATAACTTCCACCGGAAATAAAGTATTAATACGCTTTACAAGCGATGGAAGTGCTACTGCAGCAGGATGGAGTCTTAACTATACAGGAAATCCCATTACAACTTATTGCAACGGAACTCAGACATTTACCGCAGCATCAGGAACAATTACAGACGGCAGCGGAAGTAAGGACTACAGCAATAATTCAGATTGCAAATGGCTGATAAGTCCTGCAAATGCCCAAACTGTTAAAGTTACATTTTCTTCTTTCAAAGTAGAATCTGTGAATGATAAATTATATATTTATAATGGTACAACAACAAATTCCCCACTGCTTGCAAGCTACAGCGGACTTTCCATTCCTGCATCTGTTTCAGCATCCAGTGGAAACATGTTACTGCATTTTGTCACAAATGGCTCCATTACTAAGGCTGGCTGGTCTGCAAAATATACTTCACAAACTGCTTATTGCTCGGGTATTAAAACAATGACAGCCAACGCGGGCACAATTACAGATGGCAGCGGAACAAAATATTACAGTCATAATTCGAGTTGTAAATGGCTCATCAAACCAGCCAATGGCAACCCGGTTACACTAACATTTTCTGCTTATAACACGGAAGCCAATGCAGATTATGTTACAATTTATAACGGAGAAACAACAAATGCGCCTTTGCTTGCAAGTTATAGCGGCGCAACAATCCCTGCATCTGTTACTGCTAGCTCCGGGAAAATGCTGGTACATTTTACATCAAATGCATCTGTAACAAAACCAGGCTGGACTGCTAATTATACAACGTCAAGTTTAAAAGAAACAATGTCTGAAGAATTAAATGAAACAAACAATATTTATTTTGAAGTTTTTCCAAATCCATCTAATGGTAACATCACTGTGCTGTTATCTGAAAAAATGCAAACCGGAAATATTATAATATCTGATTTAATAGGAAAAATCGTATTCGAAAAAAGTTTTATAAATACAAATGAATTTAAGCTTGAACCCTCTCTGGCAGACGGAGTATATTTTTTAACCATAGATGCTTCCGGTAACAGAATCAGTAAAAAAATAATTATTCAATCCAACAAATAAAAAAAAATGAAATTAATAATAATTATTACAGCGCTTTTTTTATCTACGTTATCAGATATTTCTGCTATTGATAAAAAACCCGTGAAGCAGCAAAAAAAATCTGCAAAAAAAACAGAAATATCCGGAAGCTTTCGTTCAGAAAGAAAAACAGAAAAAACAAATAAAAAAATCAACGGAAAAAATGCACTTCAAAAAAACATCAACAGTGCATGGGAAGTCCAATTTGCCTATGATGTAACTATTGGAAGCGGAACAGAAACAGATGGAAATTATTTTTACGTTTCACAATGGAATATGGATTCCATTTATAAATTCAGTATGACAGGAGAACCGGCAGGAGCCTTTTCTATCAGCCCTGTAAGCGGGATACGCGATCTTGCTTATGACGGAATCTATTTTTACGGATCGGATGCTTCCAATAAAATTTATAAGATGAATTTCACAACTGAGCAAATTGTAGATTCAATTACATGTCCCGCATACATAACCATTCGTCATATTGCTTACGACATTCAACAGAATGCTTTCTGGGTCGGCGACTGGGATACGGATATTTATTTGGTAAATCAAACCGGACAGGTAATTGATATGATACCACAGGTAAATTTTGAATTGAATTCCATGTATGGTTCAGCTTATGATAACATAACATCTGGCGGTCCGTATCTGTGGATTTTCGATCAGGGAGGATATGGTTGTGATCTTGCTATGATTAAAATTTCAAGCGGAGAACTTACGGGAATTCTTCACGATTGCACTTCAGATGCAGGAGCCGATTTATTTGAACCTATAGCAGGAGGATTGTTTATTGCACCGAATCTTATACCCGGGACTGTTACTATTGGTGGGATAATGCAGGGACAAAAAATTTTCGGATACAATCTGCAAACATTAATTTCAAACATTGATGTGGGTATCGAAAAAATTATTTCTCCCACGATGCAGGGAAGCTGCTCCCTTAGTAATCAGGAAGAGATTACTGTTCAGATAAGAAATTTCGGACTTACAACAGCTGCTAATTTTTCTGTACATCTTAATTTAAATAATACAAATTATTCGATGGACGTTCCCGGACCACTGAACAGCTTTCAGCCTCTCACCCTCACATTTCCCGGCACATTTGATTTTTCTGCGCCCGATGTATATGACTTTACATTCAACACCCTGTATTCATCGGATCAAAACAGTACCAATGATACGATATTTCACCGTCTGATAACAGGAAACGGAATTTTAACCGTAAATGTTCTTCCAGACAGTTTTCCGAATGAAACACACTGGGAAGTATTTAATAATTTCAACTACAATTTGTATGGATATCCTCTTTATTACATGGAGCCGGGTGTTTTACAAAGCACAGAAGTTTGCGTAGACACAAATTTATGTTACGCTTTTTCTATTAATGACAGCTATGGAGACGGCATTTTTGTTCCGGGTTATTTTGAAGTTATTTTTAACAATGAACTAATTGAACATGTCAGTGATTTTTCATCCGATTATTATGAAATTCCTTACATCGGAAACTGTGATTATGCAGATATAGGAGTTACTGCATTAATGTCGCCTGTTTCATCCTGCTTTCTTGGATATGAGGAATTCATTACTGTAATCGTTAAAAATTTCGGTACACAAACTGTTACCAATCCTGAAATATCTTTCTCTTTAAATGGAACAATGGTTACTGAAGAAATCCCCTATACTTTGGATTCTCAAGAAGAAGTTGAATTCACATTTGTAAATCTCTGCGACATGTCTGCACTTGGAGACTACGAGCTGCTTTTATATACACAATACTCTTCAGATGCGAATCCATTTAACGACACACTTCGTTATTCTATTCAGAATTATATCCCGGCAAGTATGCCTTATTCTGTAAATTTTGAAAACGATTCAGACAACAATCAGCTTCTTGTTGAAAACGAAAATGGCGATGGTTTCACATGGTATCTTTCAAATACAGGTGGCATAAATAATAGCAGTTGCGCTTACTACGCATTCAATCCGAATGAACCTGCAAACGACTGGCTTTTCACAAAATGTATTGAAATGGAAGCAGGCACAGACTATCAGCTTGAATTTTTCTATAAAGTACAATCGGGTGCATATCCTGAAAATCTCAAAGTGCATTTGTGTGATGCGCCTTCTTCCTCTGCGGCAGCAACGGAGTCTTTAATTAATTTAACCACTGTTATAGATGAAGAATATACAGCAGCGTCTGTTATTTTTTCAGTACCGGAAACAGGCAATTATTTTTTAGGATGGAATGTGTACAGCGATTTAAACAGTTGGAATTTATTTATTGATAATCTTTCGGTTTCTATAAATACATTGAACCTGAAAAACACTACTGACAAGGTATCTGTTTATCCAAATCCAGCTAAAAACATTGTTACTATTTCTGCAACATCAGAAATAAAACAAATTAAACTGTTCTCTGTTTACGGGCAATTGTTAAATACATTTCGTACTGATAATTCAAAAACAAGTTTAAATATTTCAGATGTTCCGACAGGCATGTACTTCATTCAGATAGAAACAGCAAGTGGCTTATTTAATAAAAATATCATTATTGAATAAAGAGTTGGATTTACTCTGAAAAGCATAATATAAACCTCCAGTTTGCGCTCGTCTACGAGTAATGCTTTGTGAGGAGGAGATGCGTGCGCTTGTTGGTTTGTTGGATATCGAATATTGAGCGTTGGATGTTGGATATTGAGCGTTAAAAAATAAATAATCAATAATCAACACCATGCCTACAGCAGGCAGGTCAAATAACCAATGATCAACAGGCTTTCTGTTGTTGAATATTGAATATTAAATGTTAAATGTTGAGCGTTAAGCGTTAAAAATCAACCTCAAATAATCAATAGGGTTTCTGTACTTGTTCGTTTAAAGGAAATGCGTTGTAGGGAGGCTACGAGTGCGTTTGTTTTTGTTTTTTTGGTTCAAAAATTGTCTATTCTCGTACTCGTCCGCTAGCTTGTTTGCCTGAGATGACCACTATATTTAAGAATGAGTGCTGAAAAAATGAGTGCCCACTATAGTATTAGTTCTAATCCTGAAATTCTTATGAAGTGTTTCTTATTAAGAGTAGCCAACCTCAAATTATAAGTTTTGGCTGTAGCTGCAATCCAAATATCTGCTATGTCTATAAGTTTGTTTTTCCCTTTCAAATCAATATATATTTCGATAGCAGTAGCAGAACAACTTTTATCAAAGGGTATAACAGTTATGTTATTATATAATTCGTTCCAAAATTGATTATATGACTTTTTGTTGCCTAAACCAATTTCATAATGAGTAACAGATGATATGCAAAATTCAGACTCTATCTCAATTAACTTATGAAACATTGTTTTTTCTTTATTTTGCTTCCGAAAAAGATCAATCAAAATTGAAGAATCCAGCAAAATCATATAAGCCTTGTTTTATTTATATGGTTTCTTATTTCAATATATTCTGCATATTCTGCATTTGTCCAGGTGGGCGCAGAAAGTATTATTTCTTTTAATTTTTTTTTATTGTTTTTCTTTTTTAAAGATAATTGACTTTGTAGGGCAGAATATAATTTTTCAATCTCCTGCACCGGCAACTGATGTATCATATTGAGAATTTGATTGTACTCAACATTTATTTTTAGTTCCATTGTTTAAAGTATTGTACCCGTTTCTGATTAATTTGAAACAAAGATATTGAGATTTTTGAAAAACACAAAACCACCCTCCATTCGCTCTCGTCCATTTGTAAAGTACCGCCCTCCCGTAATTGAATATTGAGATTGTCTGCGCTGATAAACCCTGTTTGCCCTCTTTGATGCAACAACGAGAACGACCCCTGGGTAAATATGTAAAAAATTAATCGCCTCAAATTTTAATATAAAAATCCAAACAGCCAAAGAGGTAGCGTATTTACAAAGCCTGTTTCTATGTCATCCTGTACAATAAAAGAGTTTGGTAAATCTTTAATTTGCTTTTGTTTTTTATTTTTTCCTCCCACTTCAAAAATATATTTTTTATCTACTAAAAAATCACCGGATTTTGGATATGAAACTTTATTCGTTTGTTTTACCTGATTGTAGAAAAAGGTTTCACGTACAGTGCCAATCTCAGTTTCGTTGCTTCGCATGGCTTCCATAATATCGGGATTATTCAGATAAATTTTATCGGGTTTCTGCAATATTTTGTTACCATTACCGGCAGTACCGAGCATTTGAATAAGCTCTGCATTTTCAAGTAATATTAAATATTTATATAAAGTTCTGATATCTGCAATATTTAATAAACCGCCTATGCTTGTAAAATTTGGAGTGTAAGGAACCGTGCATGCAAGTACAGAAAAAAGTTTTTTGAGTTTGCCAATCGTTTCATAATTAATATCAGTAACAAAAGGAATATCAACCTCAAGAATTACATTGATGATATTTTTTATCTTTTGAAAATACTGAGATGGGTCTTCATTGTAAAAAGGGTAGTGTCCATGATGAAGATAGCTTTTAAAATGGGGTAATACTTTTATTTTTTTTGATATATTTTTACTTACAGAAACAGGGTTACTGATTATTTCCTGAATTGTCAGCAGGGGAAACTTACTGATATTATTGTATTCAAGATATTCTCTGAAGGAAAGACCATTTAAAAGGTAAGAGCTTTTTCTTCTGCTTAAATCTCCATTTCCTTTGTATAGCTGAATTACAGATGAGCCTGAATAAATCACTTTCAACTCGGGAAGCCTGTCGTAAACATTTTTAAACTCAGAAGACCAGTCGTGTTGTTTTTGTTTTGCAGGATATTTGTGTGCCTCATCAAGAAATAAAAATAAACCACCGTATTTATAAAATGTTTCTGCGGTTTCTAAGATAGAATGATTGAAAAAATAGGGGTCGTCAAGTGATGCGTAAAGGACAGATTGCTGATTTTTTTCCCAAACAGCAAAAGCTCTTTGCAGCATTATTGTTGTTTTTCCTACACCTCTGGCGCCTTTGATTTCAATTAATCGCTGTTTCCAGTTTATCTTATGATAGAGGCTTCTGCTAAAATTTAAATTAACAGCATCAATAAGCCTGTTGCTGGTTTCAAAAAGAGTTTGCATAAATCAAAATTTTTACAAATATACATATTTTTTGTAATATATTACATGTTTAATTAAATTTTAATGTAATTGATTACGTATTATATTTAAAAATTATGTAATGCATTACATGTTTTCTTTAAAATTTATGGAATTTATTACATTTTTTAGTAAGAATATAAATATAAAATAACCAACAGGATTTACTATTCCCACACTCGTCCGCCTACCTATTTGCCCGCCTTGAGACGAGCGCGAACCTTATGATTTTGCGATGAATGTTGAATATTGGATATTGAGCGTTGGATGTTGAAAGTTAAATATTGTTCGTTAAAAAATAAACAACCAGCCTGCATGCTTCGGCTGGCAGGTAATCAACAGGAGTAATTGTTGAATATTGAAATTACCTGTGCTGATATCCGGAAAAATCTGTAATTTACATCATAATTTGCATGTATGACCGATTGCATTTTTTCATTTCTGTAAGTATGCTTATATTTGAAAAAAATAAATTTCAAAATTATGAAACAGATGCATGTATTGTTTTCAGCACTTTTAATTTTTACAGTAAGTTTTGTCTTTGCCCAACAGGAAACAAAGTTGTTGCGTTTTCCAGCGGTTCATGGAAGTCAGGTGGTTTTTACGTATGCAGGAGATTTATATACGGTTGCACGCACCGGAGGAGTTGCCCGAAAACTTACAAATGACGAGGGGTTTGAAATGTTCGCTAAATTCTCTCCCGATGGTAAACAAATTGCTTTCACCGGGCAGTATGACGGCAACACCGAGATTTACGTGATGCCATCTGAAGGCGGAGTTCCGAAACGCTTAACTATTACAGCAACACTGAATCGTGATGATATTTCCGATCGCATGGGCCCTAACAATATTGTTACAACATGGACTCCCGATGGTAAAAATATTCTGTACCGTTCACGCAAACAATCGTTCAATGATTTTGTTGGGCAACTTTTCAAAGTATCTGCTGATGGAGGAATGTCCGAAGAAGTACCCTTGTCTTCAGGAGGATTTTGTTCGTTCTCCCCAGATGGAAAAAAGCTTGCATTCAATCGTGTTTTCAGAGAATTCCGCACATGGAAATATTATAAAGGAGGAATGGCTGACGATGTTCGCATCTACGATTATGAAACAAAAAAGATAGAAAACATTACGAATAACAATGCGCAGGATATTTTCCCTATGTGGGCAAGCGATGAAATTTATTTTCTATCTGACAGAGACAGAATCATGAATCTTTTTTGCTACAATGTGAAAATAAAAACTACAACAAAAGTTACAGATTTTAAAGAATACGACATTAAATTTCCTTCACTCGGAAACGATGCTATTGCATTTGAAAACGGCGGCAGCATTTATCTTTTTGATTTAAAAACAAAACAAAGCACAAAAATTTCAGTTCAGATTATTGATGATTTTACAGGCAGCAGAAATGAGCTGAAAGATGCATCAAAAAATATTAATACCGCAACAATATCGCCTGACGGAAGCCGCCTTCTTTTTGGAGCAAGAGGAGATATCTTCACTGTTCCTGCAAAAACCGGAATTACCAGAAATTTAACTAAAAGCAGCAATGCGCACGAACGTAATCCTGTATGGTCGCCCGATGGAAAATGGATTGCCTTTATTTCAGATATGAATGGAGAATTTGAAATCTATATTCAGAAACAAGATGGCAGTGAGAAACCTATTCAGTTAACAAAAAATGCAGATACTTATAAATACACAATCCGCTGGTCGCCCGACTCAAAAAAAATTCTCTGGAACGATAAAATGCTTCGTCTGCAATATGTAGATATAGAGACAAAAGAAGTTGTTGTAGTTGACAAAAACGATGTTTGGGAATACAATCATTTCAACTGGTCGCCCGACAGTAAATGGATAACATTTGCAAGACCCGAAGAAAACGGAATGAACAGAATCTGGCTCTATAACGTAACTTCCAAAGATTTGTTTCCTGTAACAGATAATTGGTACGAATCTGAAAGCCCTTTATTTAGTGATGATGGCACGCTTCTTTTCTTTGTTTCTGCCCGTGACTTTGATCCGGTTTACAGTTCTACTGAATGGAATCATGCATATACAGATATGAGCCGAATCTATTTTGTTACTTTATCAAAGAAAACAAAATCGCCCTTTGAGCCCGAAAACAATGAAGTAAAAATATCTGATCAGGAAGAGAAAAAAAATGAAGAAAAACAGGACAAGGGGAAAGCAAAAAATAAAGAAACAAAAGAAGAAAAAACCGATGAAAAGAAAATCAATGTAGTGGTAGATAAAGATGGAATTATTGACAGAATCGGTGTTTTGCCTGTGAAAACTTCCAATTACTTTTTCCTGAATGCTATCGGAACAAATCTTTATTATTATGAAAGACCGTTCAATGGTTCTATGAATATAAAAATGTATAATCTGAAAGATAAAAAAGAAACGGTTCTCGGAGAATACATTTACAATATTTCAGCAGATAAGAAAAAAATGATGGTGCAGAAAGCCGGAAAATATTATATTATAGATATTCCAAAAGATGAAATTAAAGTAAAAGAAGCTGTAGACCTAAGCGGCATGAAGGTATGGGTAAATTATAAAGAAGAATGGAAACAAATTTATAATGAAAGTTGGAGGCAAATGAGAGATTTCTTTTATGTTTCAAACATGCACGGTCTCGATTGGAAAGCCATGCATAAAAAATACGATGCCCTCCTACCCTATGTTAACAACAGAAATGATTTGAATTATATAATTGGAGAATTAATCGGGGAGCTAAATGTAGGTCATGCTTATGTAGGTGGCGGAGATAAAATATCTCCCGAAAAAATATCATTAGGATTGCTTGGCGCAAAAGTCAGCAAACACGCTTCGGGATTTTTCAAAATTGAAAAAATTCAGAAAGGTCAAAACTGGGATAATACACTGCGCTCTCCTCTTACAGAGATTGGAGTTTCAGTTAAAGAAGGAGATTATATTATTGCTGTAAACGGCGTATCTGCTAAAGACCTGAATGATGTATCAGAAGCCTTTATTGGCATGGCAGACAAACAAACTGAATTAACAGTAAACAGCAGTCCTTCTGAAGCAGGAGCAGTGAAATCAATCATTATCCCGGTAAATAATGAAGCAAATATTTATTATTACAACTGGGTTCAAAAAAATATTGAAAAAGTAGACAAAGCGACCAATGATCAGGTTGGATACATTCATATTCCAAACATGATGCAGGAAGGATTGAATGAGTTTGCAAAATATTTTTATCCGCAACTAAAGAAAAAAGCATTGATTATTGATGACCGTGGTAATGGCGGAGGCAATGTCTCTCCGATGATTATTGAACGACTTATGCGAGAAATTACACGCGCCAACATTTCACGCAATGTAAATACCGTAAGCCACACTCCGCGCCAGGCAATGCCAGGACCAAAAATACTGCTCATCAATCAGTATTCTGCTTCAGACGGAGATTTATTTCCTTTCGGATTTAAAAAACATCAAATAGGAAAAGTAATCGGAGTGCGCTCGTGGGGCGGTGTTGTGGGAATAAGAGGCAGTCTTCCCTTTATTGATGGTGGCTATCTGAATCGACCCGAATTTGCTTCCTATTCTTCTGAAAAAAGTGAATGGATTATTGAAGGTTATGGAGTAGACCCTGACATAATAATTGATAATGATCCTGCAAGAGAATTTGAAGGGGAAGATGCGCAGCTAAACAAAGCGATTGAAGTTATACTTGAAGAGTTGAAAAACTATAAGGAATTACCACCCGTACCGCCTGCTCCAGATAAAACGAAATAATAAAAAAAAGCCTTTCATTGAAAGGCTTTTTTTATCGCAGAAGTGTTACTGTTCCTGCGGAAGTTTTTCCGTTTCCAATAAGGTCTTTGTAGAACAGAACCCAGGTATAAATTCCTGTTTTAGCCTTTTCTCCGGATGTTTTTCCATCCCATGTCTGATTATAATCTTTGGTTTCAAAAACCTTCATGCCCCATCGGTCGAAAACAATAAAATAGTAATTAGTTTCTGCGATTCCGGAACCATAAGGTTTAAAAAATTCATTAGATCCATCACCATCAGGAGAGAAAGCAGTAGGAACATATAATGAAAATTCATCTATAATATTTACAGGAACGATTAAGGTATCAAGACAACCATGATTACTTATAACTACAAGTGCCACATTGTAGACGCCTTTTCCCGGAAACGTATGAATGGGATTCCCAGTATATATTGAAGAATCGCCATCTCCAAAAATCCAGTAAGAAGATACATAATTATCAGAGATATTAAAAAACTGAAACTCCGGTCTTATTTCAGTAGTTACATCAGGTTGCGGGTAGAAGCGCGCATCAGGAAGCGGATATGCTTCAACCGGCGTTAAAAAAGCGATCGTTTTTCTGCAACCGAGAATAGATGTAACCGTAAGCTGGACATAATAATTGCCCGGGTTTGTGTATGTATAAACCGGATTTTTTGCTTCAGAATAACCACCATCACCAAAGTTCCACTGATATCTCTGACCCTCGTTCAGGCTTTGTTCCGAAAAACTTATCGTATGCGGAACACATCCTGTAAAATTATCAAGAACCGGATTATTGGGCGGTTCCGGAAGCACATAAATCATAACAGAATCTGAAACAGATTGCGTTCCACAGCGGTCACTCAACGTAACTACATACATTTGGCTGTTTTCAGGAAAAACATCAAAAGGAGGCGCAACCATTACGCCATTGCAAAGCAATTCATAAGGACCTCCATCCCCTCCCATTATTGTTGCTCTGATAACAGCCGCTTCTCCTTTACAAACAGTGTCTTTTATGGTATAAACATCAAGAAATAAATCAGGATAAACAAAAACAGTAACACTATGTATTCCGCTTGTACAGCCAAAATTATCCGTTGCCGAAACCTGATAAACAGTAGTAACAAGAGGAGAAACATTAATTGATTGTCCTGTTTGCGCAGTACCATCAGCTCCCTGCCAGAAATATGTATATGGATATGTACCGCCCAAAGCCTGTCCACTGATATCTGCCGAATCTCCTTTACAAATCCACTGATCACTTCCGGGAACCAAATGTATCGCTTCTGGCTGTGTTACAATAGCAGAAGCAGAAACAATGCACAGGTTTTGATCAACAATAGTAACATGATAAACTCCCGCTGCAATATTTTCATTCTGTGCCTGAGTGCAACCATTTGACCAAGCAAAAGTATAAGCAGGAACACCACCCGAAATCGTAACACTTGCAAAACCATCAATCATTCCATGACATGATGCCGGAGTTGAAGATGCAGAAAGTGTTATCAGTGGTGGTTCCTGAATGGTAACAGTGCTTGATACCGTGCAATTATTTATATCGGTAATAATTACAGAATACGAACCTGCCGATAAGTTGAATGCTGTAGGTGTCGTCTGCCCGTTTATATCATTCCATTGATAAGAATATGGATAAGTTCCCCCTGTAACATGTGTTACAGCTTTACCGTCTCCTCCGCCAAAACAAGAAATATCATAAGGATCAAACACACAACTAATGCCTTGCGAAGGCTGTGTAAGCGTGATGGAATCAATTATAAAACAATCGTTGGCGTCTGTAACAGTAACAGAATAAAAACCTGCAGGAAGGCTGCTCAAATCTTCTGTTGTTGCGCCATTTGACCACAAAAATGTATAAGTAGGCGTACCATTTCCAACAGTTAAATCTATCGCGCCATTACTTCCGTTGTAACATAAAATATTTGTTCCCTGTAAATATCCAAGCATGGCAGAAGGTTCAGATATATTAACTGTGCTAGAAGAGGAACATCCACCGGTATTCGTAAATGTAACATTATACATCCCGGGACACAGACCTGTTGCCGTAATTGTTGTCTGGAATGCGGGATCACTCCAGATGCACGACAAAGGCAAATGCGAAGTAGTAACGCCGGGAACAACTGTTGCTGTTCCATCACAGGCTTCGTTGCAAATAACATTTGTAAAAATAACTGCTGCCTGTGGAATGGGATTTACATGAACCGTTTCGTTCCATGAATGAACACAGGCAATATCAGAAATCTGAAGGCTTATAATTTTATCTCCCTCAGAACCCCAGAAAAGCTCATACGGACCGGAATCAGAACCGGAAACAATCGTTGCGCCGGAAAAATTCCAGACATAAGTAGCAGCAGGTCCTGAAAAACCATCAAATGTTACAATAACATGCTCATTGAAACACGCGCTGTCTTTATTTGCATGAAATTGCGGATTAATAGCCGGAACAACCGTTATTATCATACTCATTACCGTATCCTGAAGACAGGGGTCGTTTACAGAAACAGAATATGTTGTTGTTGCATTTGGAGACACAACAATATTTGCAGTCGTGTCGCCAGTATTCCACAAATAACTAATCATTGTTGGATTATCAGCAAACCCGGGATGCACCTGCGCATGCAGTGTAATACTGTCTCCCATACAAATTGTAGCATCATCATCAATATGACCGTTAAGCGTAAAATTATCATACAAAAAAATTGTATCGCTAACCAAAGATTGATTACACTGGCAGCCATTAGCCACAGAAAAAATTATTGTTTCAACGCCCTCATCTAAATTATCAAACAAGCCATAATAATACAATGTGTCATAAATCTGACCGGGTAAAATATTTATTGTTGTTGGTAACGGGGAATAATCAGTGCCTGATGCAGCCGTTCCTGTTATTATAAGATCAACCTGAACCGTATCAATTAAGCTTGTAGTATCGGCTCTTGCAAAAACATAGTAATTCATGCAGCCTTCATATAAATCGTGATCAGAACCAAGCATACTATGATTCTGCATTGTAACAGAAACACCCGAAGAAAAACTACCTTCTCTTAAAAATACACCGGAATCAAAAGATGAATCGTAACAATCTGCAATTGCCAGTTTAATATGATAATGACTACAAGCCTGAACAAGCGCCCAGGCGGTTAATGTTACTGTCAATCCGTCGTACTGAATGTTTGCATTATTATCATTATTTATATAATACTGTGTATTGTTAACATGGTTCACATTATTAATACTTACAGGAGTATTTGTTCCAGGCAACAGAGCGATGTTTTTGTTTACATAATTGTATCCATCAGCATCAAGGCTGGTAATAAAAAAACCGAAAACATCATTGTAGTTACTGTTTGCAAATTCCGGATATTCATCAGAACCAAAAACATATTGAAAAGAAATGGTATCAGAAGAAGGGATAAAATCAAATTCAAGCACCGTTGCATCATAAATATTACTGGCACTTGTACTGATTGAAGCAGCAAGCTGTGGGTCTGACTCCGGTCCGGAAAGCGTTCCGCTGATAGACCCTGAATTATTTGGGCCTACTGCATTTGTAACAGGACCCGAAGCCAATATCACACCACTGTTAAAACCAAGAGGGGGGTTTGCATTTGTAAAATAACCTATTCCCTGCAAATCGCCTGTAAATGTTACATTATAAGCTTGCAAGCAACCAGTAATAAGATAATTCTGCACTAATTGCTGCGGTGTGAGATTTGTCGTAACAGTTAATGCCATCACATCCTTAACCTCAGCCTCGGATTCTGAAACGCATAAACCGAAAGTACCTTCAATAACTTGCCCTAAAGGCCAAAAACGAATCCATACTCTTTTACCTGCTTGATGATGATTTTCGTTTAACTTTATAAAAGGCATCGAAATATAATCTGTTTCGCAAATTATCTGGGATATTTCGATACACTCATCTCCCGAATAAACAGCAAGACCTGCAGATGTAATACTCCCTGCCTGCGTTGATATCTTGAGTAGGCCCGAAGATGGAACAATACATGAAAACCACAAATCTTTTCCCTGATAATGCCTTGTACAATTCAACAAAGGAATATCAGATGAAAAAGTACCGGCATTGCTATATTCAGCATAAGCAATTGAATTCTGAACAGATAAATCAATTGCATGGCAAGGATTTTGCCCGGGTGAAATACTTTGAGAATAGACAAAACCTATCTGAAGAACAAACAGAATTTTTAAAAAATATTTCATTGGTTTAGTTTGGATTGTTCTGTTAACGAATAACTGTTACGTGACCAGATCGCGTATAATCCATGCCGTTCAGATTACGATAATACAAGACCCACGTGTAAACATCCGAAGAAACTATATCTCCCTTATATTTCCCATCCCACTTTTTATCTTTATCTTTTGTTTCAAAAACAATTTCCCCCCAGCGATTATAGATTAAAAGATGATATCCTTCGGGATGGATTCCATGATTATAAACTTCAAAGTAATCATTTTTAGAATCATTATTCGGAGAAAATGCAGTAGGTGCGTAAACCGTGTATTCTTCCCTGACTAAAATTTTCTGAACAGAAGTATCGCGGCAATCAAACTCGGTGCGTGCAATAAGTTTTACTTCATACGTACCAGCCTGTTTATAATAATGGGATGGATTAAAGATTAATGATGAATCGCCATCACCAAAAACCCAGAAACAAGTATCAGAGCCGGATGAGTAATTATAAAAATCAACTTTTGGGTCAACAATTGATACAACATCTGGTTTCGGTACAAAACGAGCTTCCGGCAAGGGATGGACTTCAATAGGCATTTCCATTGTAACTATATTCGTACAACCATGTTGAGAAGTTACAGTTAATGAAACATAATAAGTTCCTGGATAATTAAAAGTATGTGTCGGATTTTTTGATACAGACCCCTCACTGTTAACGCCATCTCCAAACACCCACGCATAGACCTGTCCTTCATTGGGGCTTGTTTCAATAAATTGAAGCGTTAAAGGAACGCAGCCAGACATTTGGTCAACCAAAGGATTGTTCGGGGGCAAAGGTAACACTTCTATACGAACAGAATCAACAACAGTAGGCGTTTCGCAACGATCGTGCAATGTCAGCGTATAAGTTTGAGATTCCATTGGGAATACATCAACAGGAGGTGAAATCAGTGTTCCGTTATTAAGATAAATCATATACGGACCACCATTTCCGCCGGAAACATCAGCCCTTAAGCTGACAGGTTTGCCGGGACAAATAGTATCCACAAGAATAAAGGCATTTAAAGAAAGCGGTGGATATACATTCACAACTATTTCCTGTAAATTTCCCACACAACCGTTTCTGTCTGTTACTGTAAGCGCATACGTTGAAGTAAGTATAGGATCTGCATTAACAACCGGTCCTGTGTATATACTGGAGTCGCCTACCCAATAGTAAGAATAAGGAGGTGTACCACCCATAACCTGAGCAGAAATATTTACAGAGCCTCCGATGCAAATCTGCTGATCATCGGAAGAAGAGACATAAACTCTTGGAGGTTGTGTGATAGTAACATAAGGATTAACATTACATCCGTTTGCATCCGTTACAACACAATTATATGTTCCGGCAAATAAATTGGTGGCTGTTGCCATATTCGAACCATTTGACCAGAAATACCAGTAAGGTTGTGTGCCTCCCTGAACTGTAACAGTAGCACTTCCGTTATTATAACCATAACATGTAGCAGGAGTTGTTTCTGTCATATACGTTATAGGAGGAGGTTGTGTAATTACAAAAGATGTATCCACAAAGCATCCAATCTGGTCTGTTACTGTAACAGAAAATAAACCAGCGCAAAGCCCCTCCAGCAGAGGCTGACCACCCGGCCATGAGTACTCAAGAGGCAAAATACCTCCGCTTACCTGATACAAAGCACTACCATCGCAGGAATTAAAACATTTGTTATTCTGAAGCGTTAAGGTACCATTCATCAATGGGCTGACAATAACTTCAATTGATTCCTGATTACTCAAACAGCCTCTCATATCCTGCAATTGCACCACATAAGTTGAAGTTACGGTTGGTGTAACAGTAATACTTTGCGTATTGGCACTGCCATTCCAGAGATATGTATAAGAAGGAGTTCCTCCGACACCATCCGCGGTCATGGTAATACTTACGCCAAAGCACAAGGCATCTCCATCTGAAACAGATAAAATCAATTGCGGTGGTTGCGAAAGAATAAATGTAAACGTGGTATCACAGCCATTTGCATCAGATACCGTTACAGGATACGTTCCTGCCTGTAAATTATTCTGTAGTGGAGAATTTGACATTACAGGATCATACGTGAACGTATAAGGAAGAGTAGCATCCTGTGCAGTAATACTAATAAAGCCATCATTACCACCAAAGCAGTCAATATTTTTATATGCAGTATCTATAGATAAATAAGTTGGATGCGTAATAGTAATGCTTTCTGAAAAATTACAGGCATTGGCATCAGTAACCGTAACATCATAAGTTCCTGCTGCGAGATTATTTAAAATACTTACACCGGAAGCCCAACTGTAATTGTAGGGTAATGTTCCACCATTGGTTGTAATTTCAATGCTTCCAAGACTTTCGCCATAACATAAATTATGGACAATCGTATTTGAATGTTCTAACGCAGAAGGTAAAATAACGGGCACTGTTGTAATCGGAGAATAGCAACCATTTTGAATCACTTGTAAAGTAATGTCATAAGTAGCAGGTGTAGACCAGGTACCAGCAAAAGGACCCTGATTATTTCCGCTTTGTGAAATCCAGTTGTTTACTCCGCCAAAATCCCAAACATAAATGGTATCTGATCCGGCAATAGCAGCATTACCGGTATATGTTACAGTGGTAGAGTCTCCGTAACAAGGAATTGATGAAACAGTAAAAGTAGAAGTGGGAGTTTCATTAAATGTAATAGCAACAGTATCTGTTTGTGTGCATATAGCTGAATTATATGTTTCAGACCACACAAAGTAATAAGTTCCCCATGTATTGACTGTAACCAAAGAATTCTGGGATAAAGGATTTGCAATTGTTGCTGTACCGGGAGCGCCGGGAGCTACAGTCCATGAACCAGTATTGCCGGCAGCCAATGTTGCATTTAATGTATACTGCATGCTACATACAGCAGAATCAATTCCTGCATTGGGAGTAGGCATCACACAGCAAGAGGGGTCAATAACAGGAAGAACAAAAACACTTCCAGTCGTATCGTATTCGCAATTATAATTATCTAGAACATGAAATGTATAAGAATGTGTTCCTGATGTTGTTGGTGTTGCATCCGCCAAACCATCAACCTGTGCCCCAAGACCACCATTAGAATCATTTTCAGTCCAACTAAATAAAGTAGAATCATTTGCTGTAGTAGTAAAAGAAAATTGAGGAGGAATTATGTTCGGATTAAAATGCAGTTGCCACCAGAATATATATCCATTATCTGAACCAAGATGATCTTCCACGTGAATAGTCCAGTCGCCATTTAACATACAACCAAGTAAGGTATTAAAATTACCTCCATTTGATGGTGAATAATTCCCGGGAGGAGCTGTTGATCCAGATGTAACAGGTAGCGAGCCCGTGGCAGTAGGTGTCCAACAATAAGTAGCACCTACACCAGGAGCAGTATTGCTGTCATCATCAATCGGTGTTCCAAAATATGTACTTCCATAGCCATTCGAATAAGTAATAATACCTAATGTTTCTCCAGATGGGCAAATCAAAGAAATTGTTAAATCTCCCACATAAGAATGCTCAATATTCAAACAAACGGAAACGATGTCTGAAACGCTTGTCATTGTTTGCCCTGGTATGAAAAGAGTGTTTGTAATTGTAGTTTCATAGGGTGTTCCCTGCCCATCAGGCAGATATGTGAGACCAGCCACCATTGTGTCAATAGTAACTGCCCATGGATTAATTACAGGAGCGCTTCCAACTAAATTAGTAGTTTCTCCAGGACAAATTGTATCAGGGGAAATATATGTTCCAGAAAAATCTGGTGTAAGAGAAACCAAAATCATTATTCGTGCAAGGTTGGAATTAGTACAGTTATTTATATCTGTACCATCTAAAGTTACATAATATGCTCCTTCTGACCATGTATGTGTAACAGATGTTAAGCCAATACCTTCAGCAAAACCGGGAGTTGAACCATCGCCAAAAGTCCAATGGAATAAAGTAGTTGCATCCGATTGAGCATAATTAGTCCCAGCTGTTGGATAAGAACCTGTAACGTTAAGTGTTAAAGGGGTATTCTGGCATATACGGATGGTGTCGCCATTATAGAAAGGAGTACTTGGGTTATCTATTGTAATATTGAAAGGCTGACAAGGAAAAGTACAACTGATCAGGGCTACCCAACCTGTATTTGTTACAGAGCCATCGGATGTCCATTTAATAGTTAAACATCCACCAGTAGATGATGTTATTACCTGACCTACTATAATTGCGGGACTTGTTCCTTCTGCCTGAGCCAGTAAAGCTCCACCTGTTGTAGGACCATCGTAAATATAAAGGTGATCGCAGCATTGCTCGCTGGTAAAGCTGGTAAACGTCAATGAAATTTGTGACCCAGGCTGATCTGAGCAAAAAGTACGGGTAAAACTTTCATTATCACTATAACTTCCTGATGCGCCTCCGGAATCATAAAACGTACCACTGCAAGTATTTACAGTAGCTGCATTGGACATCGTATAAGTCTGGGCAAATATCTGACTTGTTATTAAGCTGAAAAACAGCAATATGTTAATAATTTTCATGATGGGTAAATTTTGTGTTCAATTTAAAGACGCAAAAGTTCTTTTTTGGTTGTCTGATTGAAAGAAAAAGTTTGAGAAATGTAGATACGTTGCATGCAACGTATTTACATTGCCAAACATTTTAATAATCCCCGAGGGTTTCTTCTAATTGCGCCAATGCTTTTTCGAGCTGTTCGTCATTTGGCGCAGAACCGTGCCATTTATGAGTTCCCATCATAAAATCAACACCCATGCCCATTTCTGTTCGCATAAGAATAACAACAGGCTTACCTTTACCAGTATGGCGCTCAGCGTCTTTCAACACACTTAAAACTTCCTCCATATCGTTCCCATTCATTTCCAAAACTTCCCATCCGAAAGCTTCCCATTTCGCTTGAAGATTTCCGAGCGACAAAACCTCATCTACAGGTCCGTCAATTTGCTTGCCGTTATAATCTACTGTTGCAATAATATTATCAATTTTCTTAGCACCTGCAAACATAGCGGCTTCCCAAATCTGACCTTCCTGAAGTTCTCCATCTCCCATAAGCACATAAATCAGATGATCGTCATTATTCAGTTTTTTTGCTTTCGCTGCGCCAATAGCAACAGAAAGACCCTGACCTAAAGAACCGGATGCAACCCTTACTCCCGGTAAATCCTCGGCAGTTGTAGGATGTCCCTGAAGTCTTGTATCAAGCGTACGGAATGTTGCCAGTTCTTCCACATCAAAGTACCCTGAACGTGCAAGCACACTGTACCATACTGCCGAAAGATGTCCGTTTGACAAAAAGAAAAGATCCTGATCTTTTCCATCCAAATCAAATTTATAGGGGTCGTGGTCTAATATTTCGAAATACAAAGCCGTTAAAAAATCAGCGCATCCTAAAGCACCACCCGGATGACCGGAGCTTTGAGCGTGAACCATTCTAACGATATCGCGTCTTACCTGTGTGGCAATTTTTTTCAATTCTGATATTGTATCAACCATAATTTATAAAAATTAATTTGTCCAAATTTATAAAAAATATTTTATTTCGTTTGATGAATGTGTGAAATTGTTGTTTTGGGATGGGGCAGGCATGTGGATACGTTGCATGCTTCGACTCCGCTCAGCACAAGTGCAACGTATGTACATGCCAAAGCAATATTATCTGATAAAGGGATTAAGAAATTTTTTATACCGAATCAGGGAATAGATGCTCAACGGGATATATGAGAGAAGAAAATTAAAAACAGACATAAAAACAGCAAAAATTAATATGCCTGTTAGAACACCTGTTTTACTATTTATAAAGGCTATGCAGGGTAAAATATTTCCATTAAAAAAACTAACAAAAAAAGTTACAAGCAACAAGAGTAAAAAAATAATTAAAATTCCGAGCAATGAAGATTTAATATCTGCAAGGCTTAACTGCATGTGTGAAACAATGCAAAGAGAAAGGTATAAAAAGAGCCAGAACAAAGGCTCTTGTATATTATCACTGCTAACGACAGATAAAAAAATAATTTTCCCTGTTTTTAATATCTGACTTGCCTGACCTGAAAAATTATCAGACAAAAATTCTACAGAGGGCTGCGATAAAATTGCATTAATAGCCTGTTTGTCGGGTAAAAGAAACCAAAGCAATGCAAACAAAACCAATGAGCCAAATATTATTGGACCAATTCCAATAAAAAAATTTCCGGCAATTTGCATCGGATTTTTTTTATTATAACTATGCGTTACATAGCCCAGAGTACCTTCCATTGTGTTGGGTGCGAATAATTTTATTTCGGTTATTTTATGAAAAAAAATCAGGCAGAAAAAAGCGTGTCCAAGCTCATGAACAGGAACACCAAGCCATCCAGTAAAAAAAATATCAAATTTCAAACCTGCTGTTTTAATAAAAATCCGCCTGGTTGAACGGGCAAAAAAATAAAGAATTATTCCGGATATAATCAGAGTTCCGAATAATGTGAGAAAAATTGCAATTGTTGGTTGTAGATACGTTGCATGCAACGTATCTACAACCAACAATTGCAACGTATTTACAAGACACAATTGCATCATATTTACAATCCCACAACACACGAAATATACAGGGTATTTGATTTTCTATCATTCATTTGTTCCAAACATTTGGGATTCAAAAAGAAATTTTCCAAGATTAAAACGAAAAGTTAGACCTGCATAAGGCGCCATAAAAGCATTGTATTTGCTGATCTTATTCTTCTCATTTGTTTCTGTCAGCGACAACTGAAAAAAGGGATATATGCCGCCTTCTGCATAAATCTGAAAATTCTTTGCAGGTTTATAAATAAACAACAGACACGCCTGAAGATTATAATTACTTAAAATTACCGGACCGTTCCAGTATTTAGAATGAATTTGTGCATTTGTCGAATCAACAACAAAGCCTGTTTTCAAACCGGTCACAGATGCTTTAAATTCTGTTTCGAACTTTGGTCCAAATTTGTAATTAAAGGTTGCTTCAACCGGCAAAACCACCGTCATAGTAAAATTTTCAGCTATTTGCCTGCGAAACCCAATTACAGGGAAAGGAATGATGCGACCGTCGTAAATAACTCCAAAACCGAGTACATTTATTTTATTAATGCCTTTAATGTAAATTTTCGCACCTCCACCTAAAACATTAACAAACGAATTCCTGTCGCTTTTCAGATCATTATCAAAACTTACACGCGCATGATAAACCCAAATTCCGGATGCTAAACTAGCCCGAAACTGTGTAAATCCCAAAGCAAAATTATAAATCAGATTTGAAGAAGGGACAGGAGAAAATTTCGTTTCACGAACTCCGGCATTAAGTGTAAGAAAAGATTGACGCGCTCCGATATTTAATTTTCCTATATCTACATTAACCTTACCATTCAGAGGGATTATGCCCGTTGTACGTATACGGTACATACTATAACTCACAGAGTCATTCACTTTATGAGAAGGCATAAACAGACCTCCAACCCTTACCCCGGGTTGAAAAAGTGAAGATATATCAACCGACTGTGAAAAAACACAGAAAAAGAAAAACAGGTTAAAAAATAAAAATAGCAGTGCTTTCATAAAACTTTATTTCATGTAAAATTAAAAATATTGTTGGAAAATCTTTAAATTGCTAACGATTTTATGGAAACAAAATTCAAAACTTTTATTGAAAAACAAAAACTCTGCCAGTTTGAGGATAAAATTCTTCTTACTGTCAGCGGAGGTATTGATTCTATTGTAATGCTTGATTTATTTGTAAAAGCAGGATATTCATGCAGTATCGCACATTGCAATTTTAAGCTTCGCGGAAAAGAATCAGACGAAGATGAAAAATTTGTTTGCCGACTTGCAGCTCAATATAAAATTCCTTTTTTCACAAAATCATTTCACACTTCTGAAATAAGTAAAGAAAAAAACATTTCCATTCAAATGGCAGCAAGGGAACTTCGTTACAAATGGTTCGAAATGTTAAGAAAAAAACATCATTTCAAGTACATTGCTGTTGCACATAATGCAAACGACTCTATTGAAACTTTTTTTATCAATCTTACAAGGGGAACAGGAATAACAGGCTTAACCGGAATCGCTGCAAAATCAGATAAAATAATCAGACCTCTTCTTTTTGCTTTTAGAAAAGACATTGTAACATATTGTAAAAAAAACGAACTTCAATACAGAGAAGACAGCAGTAATAATACAACAAAATATGCGCGAAATTTGATTCGCCACGAGTTGATTCCTCTTCTAAAAAGGTTCAACCCTTCTTTTGAAAATACAATGATAGAAAACATATCAAAACTTTATGAAACAGAACAAATTTTTTCAGATGTAATTGCAAAAACCAAGAATAATTTATTGAAACAAAAAGGCAAACAATGGCTGATTGAAGTTGAAAAAATCAAAATGCTAAACCCAATAAAAACGTATCTTTACGAAATATTTAAAGATTTTGAATTTAACAAAGATCAGGCTGAAGACATTCATAATTTGATTTCATCACAAACCGGAAAATATATCTGTTCTGATACGCATACAATACTTCGCAACCGGAATAATCTGATTGTTGAAAAAAATAAAAATGAGAAAATCGTATCAAAAAAAATCACAATCAAAACAAAAAAAATTACGCTTCCTGTCTCGCTATGTTTTAAAATTTGTGATGCAGATAAATTTCAGTTAATAAAAGATAATCATACAGCCTGTCTTGATTTCAACAAAATAACATTTCCGCTCGAACTCAGAAAATGGAAACAGGGAGACTATTTTTATCCTTTGGGCATGAAAGGGAAGAAGAAAATCAGTGATTTTTTTACTGATAAAAAATTATCTCTGTATGATAAAAATAATACTTGGTTATTAACATCGGGAGACTCCATTGTTTGGGTAACAGGAATGCAAATTGATGAAAGATTTAAAATTACGGACAGGACAAAAAAAGTTTGGGTTGTTCAATTAGGAATATGATAATTGGTGTTGCTGCACAATTAATAAGCATTAACCTGTTTGGCTCGCCGTTAAGGCAGACAGAATAGATCCATACAGGCTCAGCACAGGTGTACAGCACGGAGCAAGGCGTTAAAATAAAAAGAAAAGGGGTTATCGGTAATCGGTGTCTGAGCAGAGTCGAAGACACCGATTTAACCTATTTGCATTTTGAAGTTTTCTTCACTTCTATTTCTGTAAACTGAAGTTCTACTTTTCCATTAGACACATCATCCATAGAGATTTCATCAATAATAAAAGCCAATCCTTTTGCTTTTCCTTTAATTTTCTTTTTTGGTTTGATACATTTTTTAATTATACCGGTTTTTGATTTAACAACATGATCTACATGCATGGCTAATTCAAAATTAACATTTATCGGATAATCATTTGTATTTTCAATCATCAGCATAAGCTGTAAACCTTTAGATGGCTTATCTTTTTTCCCTTTTATTTCGCTCCAGTTATAAAATAATTTTACACCTTCTGTATTTGAATGCTCTTTAAAATCTATTTTTTTGAAACAAACAAAACCAAAAGAAAAATAAACAGCAGTAAACAATAAAGCAAAAAAAACAAAATTTCTTTTCATAAAACAATTTTAAATTCTTAATCCAATAACAATAATATCGTCTATTTGTTCATAAATTCCCTTCCAGTTATCAAATTGCTGTTCTAACTTTTTCTTTTGTTCCGGCATTGAAAAATCCTGTAATTTAACTAACATTTCCTGAAAAGATTTTTTCTTAAATTTTGTTCCGCTTTCGCCACCGAACTGGTCAGCATAACCATCTGAAAAAATATAAACAGTATCATTTTTTTGTAAATCTATTATATTATTTGTAAAGGGTAACGTAGTATAATGTATTCCGATAGGCATTTTATCGGCCTTGAATTCTGTTAATACATTATTGCGAATCAGATACAGTGGATTATTCGCGCCGGCATATTGCAATTGATTTGTATCTGTATCAATTATACACAATGCCATGTCCATTCCATCCTGATTTTCTCCTAGTTTTCCGGTCTGGTGTAAAGAAGTTATAACTCTTTCACGAAGCTCATTTAAGATACCACAAGCTTTTAAATTATTACCATGTTTTTCAAAAAGTCGGTTCACAATTTCGTTCAGAAAAGCTATTCCCAACATACTCATGAATGCTCCCGGAACCCCATGACCCGTACAATCTACGGCTGCAACAACCAATTTATTTTCTTTCGTGGTTGCCCAGTAAAAATCTCCGGAAACAATATCGCGCGGTTTAAAAAGAACAAAATAATCGGATACTTTTCCGGCAATAATTTCAGTTGAAGGGATAACAGCAGATTGAATCTGACATGCATAATTGATACTATCTGTAATTTCTTTTTTCTGTTCACCAATAAGATCCCTTTGTTTTAAAGCAATATCTCTTTGCTTTTCGACTTCCTGTTCAGCCAGTTTTATTTTTGTAATATCGGAATCAATAGTAATTATTTTCACGCAATTTCCTTCATAATCCACGATAGGAGTAAGTGTTGTTTGTAACCAGATTTTTTCACCATCCCTTTTTGCCGAAAGAGAAGTATACACAACAGATTTCCCTTCTTTAATACTTTGATTTAAGAGTTCTAAAAAATTAGGATTCGAGCTTACCGCTATAAGATTGTCTCCCTTTTTCTCAACAAATTCACTAAACTTATACCCAAATAAATGTGTAAACCCTTCGTTAACCCATTCAATCTTTCCGGTACCATCGGCAATAATAACAGCATTGTCTGTTTTGCTCGCAACAATAGAAAGTTTCTCCAATTCATGATTCTGCAATTCTACAAGTTCAGCCTGTGCCTGTATTTCTTCTTTCTGCTGCTGAAGCTCCTCATTTTTTTCAAGAATTTCTGTTTTCTGTTGCGCTAAAATGATATTCGCTTTCTTCTTTTCATTAAACTGCCTGAATAATAATACAGAAAACACAATTATCAAAATAAATCCCACAACAAAAACCCAAAGTACAAGCTTTAGCTGGTTTTTCTGGTTTTCTTTAAGCTCGTTAGATGTATTTAATATCTTAATCTCTGCTTCTTTCTTTTCTGTTTGATATTTTGTTTCAACCTCTGTAATTAATTTAAGAGATTGTTCATTCATTAATGAATCTTTCAATTGGGAGAAAAGTTTGAAATATTCATAAGCGCCTTTATAATTTCCTGTTTTTTCATAAAGTGTTGCAAAAGCTTCATAGATTTTCCCAAGATATTCCTTCGCTTGTATTTGCCTTACTAGCTCTAAACTATTTTGGAGGTTTTGTAATGCCAGATCATATTTTTTTATTTTCGTGTACAATTGACCAAGGCTCATGTACATTTGAGTTATATAGGTTTTCATTTCCATTTCTTTCGCGTTATCAAGTGCTTGATGGAAATATTTCTCTGCTACTTCTGGTTTATTAATTTTAGAGTATGACTGTCCAATATTTGCAGCAATCTGCATAACCAACATTTTATCATTCAAATTCCGTGCAGTACTTAAAGCTGTATCAAAATAAGCAATAGCTGTTTTATGATCTTCTGCTTCCAGATATGTCTGACCAATGCTATTTAATGTATTACAAATGCCCTTTTTATCTTTAAGATCCTTCATAATTGCATGAGCATTCTTAAAATACTCAAGCGACTTTTCATTATTATATCTCCAGGTTTTATCGTTAAGTTTTAACTTTTTGCTTATCTCAACATTTGTGTTATCATTAAATTTAGTTTTATTCATACTAACATACACAAGACCAATATTAATAAAATTATTGGCCGTTCCCTGCCTGTGCTTTAATTTCTCAAAACAATCAAGAGATTTTTTGTAATATTCAATCGCTTCTTCGTATTTGCCCCACTCATGGTGCACGATTCCCATCATCTGGAAGGATTTTCCGAGCATAACTGTATCTTTTAACAGTTCTGCAATTTGTAATGAATTCTGATAATATCCGACAGCTTTAAAATAATCGCCTTTATAAAAATAAATGTTTCCTATTTGAACCAGCACCCCAGCTTCTTCTTTCCTTTCATTGATTTTTTTATAATCTTCCAGAGATTGAGTGAAGTAGTTAATTGCTTCCTGATTGTTTCCCATTTTAACGAAAACATACCCAATATTATGACGCAGATCGCCACAGCCTTTTGTATCCCCAAGGGATTCTTTAATTAAAAGCGATTTGCGGAAGTAATCAATCGCCTGATCAAAAATACTTTTTCCGACATAAAAACGCCCAATATTCAATAATGCTTCCGCTTCTTCCTTTTTATTATTTTGCCTGCGGGCACGTTCAATTACATTCATTGAAATTTCGTAGCATTTTTCAGGATTAGAAACTATAAGGAATTTAGCTTTCTGGTTTAAAATCATCAATAGTTCGTCTGAAAAGTTATTTTTTTGAGCGATAGATTCTGCCTCATCTAATAAATCGAAACTCCTGGGGTTTTTCAATGCAGAGTACTCCTCGGCAAGCTTAGATAAAATAATAACTTTCTCCCGCTTATCTTTAACCTTTTTCAAGACAGCCTCAAGGCTATCTGTTTTTGATACAGGTGCGGCAAAAAATGCTTCTGAGAAAATCAGAATTAGAAACAATATTTGAATTAAAAATTTCACGCCATTATTTTGGCATTAAAATTAACAATGCTTATGGAATTAACAAAATTATTATACTTAGTGTTTGCAAGAAAACGTCAATCATCCGCACTAGCTGGCTCAAACACTCACAGGGTGTTTGCCCTGTTACTCTCGACCTGAAAAACAGTCATGTACATTAGTACACTCCTGATTTTCAGGTCTTCAAAAGCCCTGCCTACCGGACAGGCAGGCTTGAACTTGACGTTTTCTTATCAAGCACTGACACTGTCAAACAAAAAACATGAGTTTTCTTGCTGACACTACTTCGACTGATACAATATAAAACAATATATGAAATTTTTCCCACTTAAAACGTGCTAATACACAATTCATGGTATTATATTTGCAAAGTGGAAATAAAAATCTATAAAATTATGAAAACTATAAATTTTATCATTCTGCTTGTGATGGGATTTTCATATATAGCAGATGCACAACAACCCTTTCTGGGAGGAAGAGTTGGCTACGGTTACACACGCTTAAACAACAAGTATATTGCAGAACAACCCGATTCTGTTCAACAGTATGTATCGTCTTTTGGTACAAATTTCGGCGTTGGAGGTGGTTTTTATTTTACCGACAGATTTTGCCTGAAAACGGAACTTGTGTTCAATAATATTCAGCAAAGATATGAAGGAGATATTATGGGCGGATACAAATCATTAACCGATGTTAAAACATTAGATATTCCCATACTATTTTCTTTTGGGAAATGGGTTTATATTGAAGCCGGACCGGTTTTCAACTTTGTATTAAAAGCATCTTTTAATTCAACAATTGACTCATTAGATCAAAAAAATATTACAGATAAATATAACCGGATAAATTACGGCGCTATGCTTGGTGGAGGCTTTGCATTACATGCCGGTGATATTCTTGTGCTTTATGGCGGTCTTCGTGGCTTTGTAGGATTAAAAGATTATGGCAATGGGGTTGATGCGTTGGGAGAAGAAATTCATGATTATAAAACAACAAGCTGGGGTATTGGTGCTGTTGCAGGGATTAATATTAAGATTCCGTAGGTTGGGATTGAATTAGGAACTGATGTTACGCAAATTGTGGGAAATAATGTAGCAGTCGGCAGTCGGCAGTCGGCAGTCAAATAGTCGGCAGTCAGACAGACTGAGGACTGTAGACTTCAAAGCAAAGCATCTTCCGGCTTTGGACTTCGGACTGATTAATAAAAAAAAACACTTTGCTTAACATGGGTTAAAAATTAGGAATTTTAATGTAAAAAGTAAGCATTAACTAATTTTTAACAATTTCTTTTCAATAATAAGAAAGAAAAAAGTAATTTTGGGAAAATTTAAATTCAAAAAAATTATGAAAAAATTAAATTCAATTTTTGCAATTCTGTTAACTGCTATTCTCTTTTTGAGCATCAGCTTGCAAGCAAATGCAGTTACAGGAAAAGAAAAAGAAATTAAAATTAAAGTTTTCTTTCATTGCGGTAATGGAAAAGCGCTTCTTGAAAAAGAACTCGGAAAAACAGAAGGGATTAAATCGGTTGTTGCAGATTTGCAAACAAAGGTCGTTACAATAAAATACGATCCGGCTAAACAGGATAAAGACAAACTGGTTGCTGCCATTGAAAAAATTGGTTACACGACAGAATTCACTAAAGATGGAACAAAAATTAAAAAAGCATGCTCACATGGAGAAGAGGGCGAAGGGAGCAAAGAAGAACATAAACACTAACAGATAGGAGACGGGACTTACAATCCCGTTTTTTATTTTTGGTTTAAAGTGATTACCGAAATTTCCGGAGGCATAAAAATTCGTGCCGGCAAACCGATAAAACCTACTCCAACATTGACATGAAGATATTTTTCCCCTTCATTGTAAATTCCTCTCCATTCCTTAAATCGCAATGAAGCCGGACTTTTCCTTTCTCCAAACCATGGAAATCCAATTTGCATGCCATGGGTATGACCAGAAAAAGTAATATCAATATCAAAATCTAAAACTTCTGCTCTCCAATGATCAGGGTCATGTGTAAGTAATAATTTAAAATCCTTATTAACAGAATGTCTGTATGTTTTTTTTAAATCGCCATATTGTTTAAAGGGTGGCTTTCCCCAGTTTTCAACGCCCATAATACATAGGCAATTTCCCATATAACATATCCGATAAAAATCATTCCTCAAAACATAAAATTCGCATTTTTCCTCAAATTCAATAATTTTTTTAAAATTTTCTTTCTTTTCTGTAGAATCGTTCCATTTGTAATAATCACCATAATCATGATTTCCCAAAACAGAAAATTTTCCAAATTTAGCTTTCAATCCCTTTAAATATTTCTCATAACCATTTGTTTCTTCGGCAAAATTATTTACCAAATCTCCTGTAAAAAAAATCAAATCCGGCTTTTCTTCATTGACCTTGTCACAGATTTTTTTTACCATTATTGTATCTCCACCATAACTGCCAAAATGCCAATCAGAAATTTGAACTATTTTCAGATTGTTAAATGATGCAGGCATTGAAGACAAGCTGATTTGAGATCTTTGTATCTGCAAGTCATTTTTCCCCCATAGCATGCCATACAAAATAAAAAAACCAAATATCATTGAAATCGGAAAAGCAATAAAAGAAATGTAGTTGAACCGATTCTTTGTTCTTTTAAAAATACGGAGCAACAAATTCAAAATATCTTCTAAAATAAAAAATATTGAAAAAACGATTTTGGGTACATAAATTAAAAAAAAAACACCAAAAGCAGTAAAAATATACACATAATTTTGAGGCTCTCTTATTGATGCAACTTTAAAATTTACAATCAAGTAAATGATTATCGTCAATACGGGTATTAACCAATGGAAAATATAAATCCATTTTTTTAATTTTTCGTTTGATAGTTTTTTTACGAATATCTTAAGTGCTCTGAAAAGATATAAATCTATAAGACTTACAAACAGAATTATAAATATAACGGGTACAATGAGTCTCATTTTTCTTATTTTTTACAAAGATGCTAAAATTAAAAATGTTTACAAGTAAAAGCATAATAGAAACGGAAATGAATTACTAAATTTGCATCGTTGTGAGGTGTGGCTGTCTGGAGTCGGGATTCAGAAGTCGGAAAAGTCAACAGTCGGTAGTCGAGAAGTCGGCAGTCGAAAAAGTCGGCAGTCGGCAGTCTATAAGTCGGACAGACTGTAGACTGTAGACTGTAGACTGAGGACTGAGGACTGAGGACTGAAAACGGCAGAAGAAAGGGGTTGTTTGGTCATTTAATAAAACAAAAAAATAAATATTAAAAGATGCAAGATATATTTGAAGGAGGGAACAAGCTTCCGGTAATAGAAGAATTTTACTCTTTGCAGGGTGAAGGATATAATACAGGCAAAGCGGCATATTTTATTCGTGTTGGTGGATGTGATATTTGCTGTTCGTGGTGTGATTCAAAAATATCATGGTCTCCGGATTTGCATTCTCTTACCTGCATAAAAGATATCATAAATAATATTGCGACTACACCGGCTAAAGCTGTTGTTGTTACCGGCGGAGAGCCTCTCAGTTACAATCTTGACCCTTTGTGTTCCGGCTTGAAAGAAAAAAATATTCAGACATTTCTTGAAACATCAGGCGCTTATCCTTTATCAGGGGTTTGGGACTGGGTTTGCCTTTCTCCGAAAAAACATACTCCTCCCCTGCCATCTGTCTACAATATTGCTCATGAATTAAAGGTGGTTATTTTTGAAGACGATGATTTTAATTGGGCTGAAGAAGCATCGAAAAAAGTTAATTCAAAATGCAAATTATTTCTACAACCTGAGTGGAGTCGCTACAAACAAAATATTGCAAAAATAGTTGAATACATTAAGGCAAATCCAAAGTGGTGTATTTCGCTGCAGGCGCATAAATTTATGAGGATTCCGTAGATAGTGTTTTCTTGCTGACACTAGATAGTGTTTTAGAGTAGGCAAATTCAGCGCATCACATCGTGGTAGAATAAAAACTGGGTTAAAACAGAAGTAATCACTAATTTATATCTCAATATATCTTAAATCTTCAGATAATCCTGATTAAGAATTACGAAAGAAAAGTCATCATATAAAAAAGATTTTTTACCAGGATTCCATAGATATATTTTAATAATACAATCATCGGCATTTAGCAGATCAGGCAAATTTACCACAAAAGATACTCTCTTCCATTGATTATTCGTTGCCTGCATTTTTATTTCTTCATTAAAATAAAATAAATTTTCACTCCCCCTTTCAACAGAAACAACTAAATAAACTTCTCTGATTTGATTATCTGAATGAATACTTACATCAGCCAGAATACGTTGTTTTTCTTTTACCTTAATATCCTTAACAGGTATAACACAGGTCGCACCAAACTCAATATTATCTTTAAAAATTCCTGAATGCGAACCGGAAAAAGAAATTCCTGTATCAGACAAATGTGTATTAGACCAGCATTGTGAAGGCTCATTATTTTCAAAAGCGGTTTTAGCGAAAAAATTTATCTGGTAATTATTTTTTGCGAGAAATTCCGGAACATTATAAATATTATTATTATCACTCAATTTAAACAATGCAATCCTATCGTTTTCTGCAATTTTTGTAATCTTATTCATTATTTGAGGATAATATTTCAATACACCGTTAAGCAAGAAATAATGCTGTAGAACTACATAATCGGGCTTGTATGAAAGCAATCTGGGCAAGGTGTCGAATTCAGCTTCTGAATACACGATGGTATAGCCTTTTTGTTTCATTAGTAGCAAAGGATAATTTGCAGAACACGCATCAATAACAAGTACGGAAGCATATTCTGAAACTCCCGCATTCTTAAGGAAAGAAGGAGCATCTGAAAAATTTGTTTTTATTATAAGCTGCAAGTCCCAGTTGTTGAGCCTGTATTTTTCTTTCACACTCCATGCTCCGGAAACAAGTAATAGTGGTATCAATACAAGCGGGAGAACAAAACGAAAAAATATTCCGGAATTAATTCTTTGCTTGTAAGCCTGTGAAAGAAGAATCATCATTAAAAGAATTACCGGAAAAAAAGTATCGAGAAAATAATAATCATGATCAATAAATTGTCGGGACATAATTAAAAAAATAAAGCCCATACCCAAGAAAGAAAAAAATGTAAATACATTAAAAAATACGGCTTTCTCTTTTTTCAATCTGATAAAAAAAACGGCAATTACAAATACATAAATTAGCGCGTGAAAGGGAGGGAAAATTTTCCAAAAATTACGTTTTACAATTTCTTTCAAAACATAAAAAAAATCAGATACACTATCAGGGGGCATTGGTTTAGATAAATATACTGATCCATAGTTTTTGTGCAGCCAGGCGTTATAAAAAAAATAAAAAATAATCACTGAAAAAGCAAGAAATAACGATATAAGTTCTTTCAAAATTATTTTTCTATTTTTAAGATAAATCAATAATCTCCACAAAGCAAAAGCGATAAGAAAAGTAGTGAAATGAAGTCGGGGCAAGGCTGCCAGCAAAAAAAACAAAACAGTAAAATGGAAATAGAAATATTTTTTCTCTTCGTAGAATTTGATATAAGTCCACACAGCAGCCAAAACAAATGTTATTGAAGGAACAGAAGGCAAAGTCCCCGAAAGATAATAAGTATAAGCGGGCATGCTTAGAGCAAAGACAACAGTAAATGCAGCCCAAGTATCAGATTGCGATAATTTATAAACTATGAAATATAATAAAATCATTCCGGTAATTCCAAAAAGAAGAGTATAAAGCCTAAAGATTCCGAGACCGTGAGAGTTGAAAATTTTCATAACAAGTGCAGGGATATAGCTATGAAGAGGAAAATCAACACGCGTAATACCTTGTCTGTTTTCAACAGGTTTATCGGGGAGGTATTCGGGAGCGAGATTATGTGTTCGGGGAAGAAAAAAATTAAATCCGTTTTCCATAAAACCAAGAGAAAGCGCATATCTGTCTGCTTGCGCCCATATATGCGGACCTTGTGGCAATTCTTTTATTCCTGAAAAGTAGTGAAAATAACTGAAGATGGACAGAAAAAGGAGAAGTACTGCTATTCGTATAAAATTGAATTTAGATTTCATTGCAAAATATTAATAAAAAAAGGAATGCATTGAGACGTTGCAATGCAACGTCTGTACAATGCATTAAAGAATTTGCATTTGATTTAGCTTGAATTGTGGAGCATTGCATAATCAAAAAATTAAGATTTAAAAAATGCTATTAACTTTTCAACAGCTCTTCCTCTATGACTGATTTTATTTTTTTTGTCAAGAGGCATTTCAGCAAAAGAACAATCATAACCATCGGGTTGAAAAATGGGGTCGTAGCCAAAACCTGCTTTGCCAGTTGGTTCGTTAAGCATTTCCCCATTTACAATTCCTTCAAAAAAATATTCCTTCCCTTCTAAAATTAATGCAATGACACACCTGAAACGGGCTTTCCGGTTATTTGCATTTTGCATTTCTGAAAGCACTTTTTTAACATTATCCGCAGGATTTTTTTGTTCCCCTGCATAACGGGCAGAATACACACCCGGAGCACCATTCAGATAATCTATTTCCAAACCTGTATCATCGGCAAAACAATTGGTATTATATTTCTCGTAAATATACCTTGCTTTTTCAAGCGCGTTTGCTTCTAATGTATTACCTGTTTCGGGTACTTCTTCTGTACATCCTATATCTTCAAGTCCGGCAAGTTCAAAATTAATTCCTAGTATTGCCTGAACTTCTTCGAGTTTGTGTTTGTTGTTGGTGGCAAAGGTTAATTTCATGGTTTAAAATTTAAATTATTGGCACTGTAGAATCGTTCCATGGAACGATTGTACATTACAGTGCGAGAGAGATTATGTTGTGCATTATTAAAATAAAAAATTTAAGGATACGCTTGCTGTAAAGCCTCTCATGTTTCTATTATATTTTTCGCTGATCGGAATAAAATATCCTACTTTGGAATCAAGGAGCAAATATTTATTTTTAAATAATTCCAATCCAATGTGTGGTGTTACTTCAAAAAAATGTTTTGAGCGGGTGTTGGAAGTTGCAAAAACACCACCGATATGATATCCGGTATAAAGGTTTAAAAATTTTCGGATACCACGACCAAAGTAGCGGGGATAAAAATCCTGACCAAAATTATATATAAACAATTCAGCAAATGCAGCAGTATCTTCTTTCAATGAAGAAAGGTTCTTTAAAACTCCAAACTCAAGAGCGCTTTTTCCTTTTGTAAACATATATTTTACAGTCCCGCCATGATATGTGTTTGCAGAAATTTCATTTTTCGGATTTTCTATCATCAGATAAATGTATTGCGCACCGGGCATATTTACAAACTGGACTTTACCTGAGGAGCTGCCGGGCGAACCAGAATCTTCATTTAATAATACTGATATTGTATAGTGTGATGTGTGCATTTGCTTTTCTTCAATGCTTTGTTCCGTTTTGTGAATCTGGTCTTCAATATCTCTTATTTTGTCCCAGAAATTTGAATACTGCTGGTCTTCTTTTCTGTCCATTTTTTGCAATTCTTGCTCATACGCCTCCTTTTTCTTTTTTAAAAAAGCAAACTCATTTTTCAAACGATTAATATCATTTGTATTATTTGTTGTTTTAAGTGTTTTACTGCTTACATATCCAATCTTTGGGAAAAACTGATCGAAAATATCATAGTTTGCTTTATCACAGGCGAGTGAAATATCCGCATTTTTCAAGATACTGTAAGAAGTATTTCCTTCGGAATAAGAAATTAATTTAACTTTTGTACTGTCAATAAGCTTTCGCAAAGACTGGTTTGCAGCTTTAAAATCGCGGACATAAATCTGAACTTTGAGGTTCTGGCTGAAACCTTCTTCCTGCGAAAATAAAGAAGCTACAGAATTAAAAAATATTACAAACAAGATATATTTTTTCATAAAATCGTTTTTATATTTTTCAACAAAAATAACATAATATGAGCAATGAGCAATGATTTTTTGTATATTGCAATTCATTTTAAAACCAATTTCTTGTAGTATGAAACGCTTAATTCTTTTTCTGATTATATTACTACCACTACCACTGGCAATGTCCGCTCAAAAAAATAATATCGTAACGGATCAGTATGGTAAATATCTTGCCAACACTATAATTTTAAAAATAAAGCCGGAATACAAACCCGTGTGTTCTAAAAAAACAATTCAAAACACCCAACTTTTAAGCTTGTTTTCAAAAATCGGAATGTATAATTTACAACAAAAATTTCCTTTTTCAAATCCGGTTAAATCAGGTGTTACAACCATTGATATTTCTACTATTTATGAGCTAAAATATACCAATTCAACTCCCATAGAAAAAATAATTTTTCAATTAAAACAAAATCCAATTGTTGAATATGCAGAAAAACATCGAATAGTTGAACCCCTTTATATTCCTGATGATTCATTGCTTAACAATCAATATTATCTATCAAAAATAAATGCTTATGATGCTTGGGATGTGTGTCAGGGAGACACATCTGTTGTAATGGCAATTTCAGACTGGGGTACAGACAACGGGCATGAAGATTTAATGTATAATGTCGCTTACAATTACAACGACCCGATTGACGGCATAGACAATGACAATGATGGTTATACGGATAATTTCAGAGGATGGAACTGCGCGGCAGGAAGCAACAATCCTCAGGCAGGTTCAATGAAGCATGGTATCTGGGTAAGTGGAATCGCCGCTGCAAGCACAGATAATAATAAAGGAATTGCAGGTACAGGATTCAAATGCAGATTTGTTCACCTTCGAATTGCTGATGCGCAGGGAATTGGAGTTGCGGGCTATGAATCTATTGTTTATGCGGCAGATCATGGATACGCTGTCATCAATTGCTCGTGGGGAGACACCATCGGGACAGAGCATTACGCACAGGATATTGTCAATTATGCACATGCAAAAAATTTACTGATAGTAGCAGCAGCCGGTAACAGCGACAATACATCTTTGCATTATCCTGCTTCTTTTGAGCATGTGTTTAGTGTTTCTGGAACCGATGCCAATGACAATAAAACAAACAATTCCACATTTAATACCCGTGTAGATATTTCTGCTCCCTCTCACATAATATTCACTACAGATTTGAATGGATATTTTCAGACTGGTGCAGGGACTTCATTTTCAGCTCCCATCGTAAGCGGATGCGCGGCAATTTTAAAATCAAAGTATCCCAATTTCACGAATGATCAGATTAAAGAAGCGCTAAAAGTTACGGCAGATAACATTGATACAATTCCAGCAAATGCATCTTATATTGAAATGCTGGGCTCAGGAAGAGTCAATCTTTTCAGGGCAGTTTCAGATACATTGCCTCCTTCTGTTGTATTTCATTCGTATGATTTTCGTGATAACAACGACCAGTGGATAAGCTCCGGAGATACGGTTTTTCTGAAAGGAAATTTTACAAACTATCTTACGGCTTCTTCAAATGTTGTTGTAACACTCGTAAGTCAATCGCAATTTGCAATAGTTTTGAATGCGACTTTTAACACTACAGCAATAGGAATGATGGACACTGTTACAAACATTCAAAGTCCATTTTCTTTCAAACTTTCTCCCTCAACACCGTGGGACAGAACGATAAAATTTAAACTCACTTTTACAGATACAAGTCAGAATTATTCAGCCATACAATTCATTGAATTTATTGCAAAGAAAAGTTATACAGATACTGATACAAGCAATATTACAACAACAATCACAGCCAATGGAAATATTGCCTATAACTATTATATGCTGAAAAATGGTTCCGGATTCAGATTTAAAAACGGATATCCTCTGATTTTTGATGCCGGATTGATGGTTGGAAACAGCGCGTCAAATGTATCAACCTGTATTCGCCAAAATAACAGTTTTAAAATTCTGGAACCCGCTCTAAAACAAATTCCATCAGTAGTTTCAGATCAGGATATTTTTTCTTCGTATAATGATGAATATGCAAGCAATACATTGAACATTAAAATCAATCAAAGGTCGTTTGCATGGCATACAGACTCAATTGCAGATTTTATTATTCTCGAATACGACATCATTAATAATAACAACATTATGCTGGCAGAAATGTATGCCGGTATTTTTGCAGACTGGGATATTTCCATTGATACAACAAATTTTGCACGATACAATTCAGAGCATAATTTTTCATACAATTATTCAGCAGAGTCCGATGGAATTTATGCAGGGATGAAAATTTTATCAGGTCAAAATAAATTGCATTATGCGATTGATCAGACAGAAAGCGGTGATGGAACGATTAACATATCTGACGGGTTTAATACATTAGAGAAATTTCATGTACTTACAAATAATCGCCACGAAGCAGGTTTTGGCTTTGGCATTGATGTTTGTGATGTTGTAAGCGCCGGTCCCTTTTCAATTGCAGCGCAGGATACAGAGAAAGTGGTTATAGCGCTATTGGCTGGTGAAAATTATTATGTGTTGCAAAATGCAGCTATTGCAGCGCAAAAAATGTATAACCATATTTACCTTACAGGTATTGAAGAAAATCTGAATAGTGATTTTATTATAGATATATATCCCAATCCGGCAAAAGAAGAACTCACGATTTACAGCAAATTTTTAAGAAATTCCAAAATTGAAATCCGTAATACTTTGGGACAAAGTCTTTATATTTCCAATTTAGAAAAGGAGAAGAAAATTGATGTTTCAGGATTCAATGCAGGGATTTATTTTTTAAGGATTAGCGATGGGAATACAATTTTAACCAAGAAAATAATTATAAGTAATTAGCCTGGTATTTAAATAAGGGCATATTTCGCAATTTGCTATCATAATCTAAAACTTAACTTAAATAACATGAAAAAAATATTAAAGATTATTAAAAATACAATTCTGATGTATGTATTTTTAATTTCATGTTCTGAAAATGTTTTTTCACAGCAAAGTTTTATTTTAGCTGGAGATACGATTGGTGAAAATCAAAATATAATATATAAAAATATAGAAGATCTTTTTATAATGGGATCATATTCTTTAGATATCAATAGTGATGGGATAAATGATTTTAATTTTTATGCTTCGTATTATTATGGTAATTCTTCAACAACAAAAAGCTGTTCAGTTTCAAGCTTAAATAATAATTCAATATCATTGACAAGCCCAGGAAGTGGCGACCCAAAAATACATGAAATAAATGATCAAATAGGAACAACATGTTATTGGGGAAATAATAATTATACGTTAATATATTCCTATTCAAATAATGTTCCTCCATTGGGTTCAGGATCTTCAGGTATATGGTGGAATGTTTATGATAAATATCTTGGAGTTAGATTAGTTATTGGCTCTCAGATATTTTATGGCTGGATAAAATTGGGCATATATTCTGCTACATCTTGTTTTATTATACTTCAAGAGTATGCTATTCAATCATCATCTCAAACAATTCAAAGTAATAAAAATAATAATACATTTGAAGTTTATTCAAACCCTTCAAATGAATTTATTATAGTTAATTTAAATGATTTAAGCTCGGATCCAAATGAATATATTATTCGTATAATAAACACAGAAGGTTTAATTGTTAAGCAAAATCAAATTAAATCAGTAACGAGCTCAATTTTAATTGAGGATTTAAGTTCTGGTTTTTATATGATTCAATTGATTAATAAAAAAACACATGAGCTTTTTCAAAATAAAATCATTATTCAAAGATAAATGAAACGAAAGATAATATCGCATTAAGAGACTATTAAGTGATATATTTACGGTAAAACGCTATAGTCTCCGAGCTATAAGCCCTAAAAATCTAACATAAAAGCTTACGGGTACTAATACAAAATAAGTTTTGTCATCTTATAATTTTCCCCATTAAATTCTAATTCCCATCAAAGTAATATCATCAGTTTGCTCATACTTTTCATCGTAAGCATTCATCCAGTCGGTAATGGTTTTATCAAGAAAAGCATGTTGTTCTTCCATAGGTTTATCTGATATTTTCAGCAGAAGCTCTTTGAGTCGCTTTGACATAAATTTCTTGCCTTTAGGTCCGCCAAACTGGTCAGGGAAGCCATCTCCGGTAAGATAAATAATATCGCCTTTTTTGAGTTGTATTTCATGCAGTGTAAACTTATCCATTTTCTCATAAATCGCAATCGGCATTTTGTCTGCTTTTATTTCATACATGAATTTATTTTCAGACTTAAGATCTGCTTCACGATCGGGGAATTCTTCATCCCTCACAATAATACAAGGGTTATTTGCGCCAGCCCATTGCAGCTCTTTTGTCTTCATGTTGATAGAACAAAGCGACATATCCATACCGTCTTTCTGCTCACCCGAAGCGCCTGTCTGCCCCAATGCTTTAATTACTTCTCTACGCAATTTTCGAAGAATAACATCGGGTTGCGTAATATATTCTTTAACCACAATTTCTTTCAGCATACTCATGCCAAGCATACTCATAAATGCTCCCGGAACCCCATGACCCGTGCAATCTGCAACAGTAATAACCAATTGATCCTCCACGTCGGCAAACCAGTAAAAATCGCCTGATACAACATCTTTCGGCTTGAAGAGCACAAAAATCTCACTTACATGTAGCGCAATAAGTCTTAAATCAGGCAATGCAGAAGTTTGTATTCTTTTCGCATAATTGATACTATCTGTAATTTCCTTGTGCTGATGCAATATTTCCTTTTCTGCATCTTTAATTTTTGTAATATCCGATTCAATGGCCACTAACTTTTTCAGAGATCCTTCTTTATCTAATACAGGAGTTAATGTTGTTTGTGTCCATATTTTTTTACCTTCTTTAGTTGTTCCCGGCGATTCATAAATTATAGGCTTACTGCTTGCTATTCCACTATCAATAAGCTCACGTAATTCTGTATTTTCAGTAGCTTCAAAAATATTTGAACCTCTTACTTTTTTCAATTCCTTCAGCGTGTAGCCAAACATTTTTGTGAATCCATCGTTTACCCATTCAAAATTTCCGGCAGCATCCATTATCACAACAGCATTATCTGTTTCGCTTGCAACAATAGATAGCTTCTCAAGCTCTTCCGCCTGTTTAATCATCTCCTCTTTTTGAAGCAGCAAAACTTCATTTTTTACCATGATTTCATCACGCTGCGCTTCTATTTCTTCCTTGTTTTGCATTAAGACTTCATTATGCCCCATTATCTCATCACGCTGTGCCTCTATCTCCTCTTTCTGCTGATTTAGAATTTCATTCTGATCCATAATTTCATCGCGCTGGGCTTCAATTTCTTCTTTCTGGTGCATGATTTCAGCAGTTCGCTCTTTAACGGTTGCTTCTAATAGTTCTTTCTCCAGAATAAGCTTTCGTTCATGCCAGCGCATATAAAGAAAAATTATTACTACAGTTAAAATTACAAGAATCGTGTAAAACCACCAGGTTTTCCAGAACGGAGGTTTTATAACAAAAGTAAAAGAAGCTATTTCCTCACTCCACACACCGTCCTCATTACATGCTTTAACTTTAAAAGTATAGGTTCCGTCGGGTAAACCGGGATAATCGGCTTCATTTTTTGTCATCGGAGGAAGCCAGTCTGCATTTAATCCTTCAAGATAATATTGATATTTTACTTTCTGTGGAACACTCAAACTTGTTGCAACAAAATCGAAGGTAAGATGATTCCTGTTATAGGGTAAAACTAAATTTTCAGGTAAAGCTGTTTTTTCATTAATGCCATCAGTACAGTCAGCAATAATAAGGGAATCCATATCTTTATATTCTAACTGTATTTTTAATATCATTGTTTTTGGAGACACATTATTTTTGATAAAAAATTTCGGATTGTAAACAGTAACTCCGTTTACAGTTCCAAACCAGAGGCGGTTTTCATTATCTTTATACACAGCATTTCTATAACATTCGAGCCCTAAAAATCCTTCTTGTTTACCATAAAAATCAAGAGAGATTTTTCCTTTTTCATTAAATTCACGAATATTTAAAACATCCAAACCTTTATTGGTAGCAATAAAAAGACGCTCATCATTTTCAATTTCCATCAGATAAATATTATTGGAAGACAATCCATTTTTATCGCTTATTTTAGCGAAAGCTTTACCATTATATCTGAACACGCCCTCTTTGGTTCCAATCCAGAGATTCTGTTTTTTATCAAACAAAGCACAAACCACATCGCGACTTGTAAATCCCGCTTTCTCATCAAACAAAACAGCATTCCTTCCATCGAATTTTATCAGACCTTTGTTGGTGCAAAACCAGCGGTTATGTTTTTCATCTTCTAAAATAAATGATACAATTGTGTTCTCAAATATCTTATAAGAACTATTAAAATTTATAAAAGCACCGTCAATAATTTGAGTAACGCCATTGTATGTGCCGAGCCAGATTACGCTTTTAGAATCTTCGAAAATATAATTAATACGTTCGTTGCTGAGACCCTCAGGATACTCATAGGTAATAACTTTATTCGATTTGTTTATCGGACAGGAATAATAAAAAAATTTCGTACCATCAAATTTTGTCAGACCAAGATTGGTAGCAATCCAGATATTTCCTTTGCTGTCTTCTTTAATATGATAAACAGAGGTCCCGGAAATGTAAGCGTCGAATTTCATTTTGCTTTCTTTGCTGAGAATCCCAGTCGCTGCATTTGCTTTACCTGATTTTACCTTATCTTTTTTTTCAGACATATCGCTGTAAAAACCATAACGTTTTAAAGGTTTAAGCGCAAAGCTACTATCTATGCGGCAAGTAAGAATTCCATTCTTTGAAGCGCCAACCCAAAAATCGCCTTTTGAAGATTTCATTAAAGCTGTTACATTATTATAATGTAAAGAATCAGATTCATTGTAATTATAAAACCTCTTGTTCTGGGAAAACATTTTCAAACCGTTTTCTGTACCAATCCAAAGATTATTTTCCTTATCAATAATCATGGAGTAAATTCTGTCAATGCGGGTTTTGAAAAGATTAAAATTCAGATACGTTTCAGCAGGAATAGTAGGAGTAATTTTTTCTATTTTTCTGAAATTCGGAATAAGACCATTGTAATAAGCGACCCAAAAATCATCATTTGGCAACACTGCCAGAGCTCCATTAGGAACTTCCACACCAAATTTTACAAATTTCTTTTTTGCTGCATCATAAATGTTAACACCTCGCCATGTCCCAATAAGCAAATTGCCATTACTGAATTCTTTAATGGCGCGGATACGATTATCAAAAAGGCTGTCTTTTACTGTAAATTTTTTCAGAATTTTATCAGGAGTCATTTGCACAAGACCTATCTTCATCGTGCCAAACCACATATTGGCAGATTTGTCTTTATGGATTATCCATACAGGAATCGTTTCTAATATTTTTAAATTATCGGGCTTGTTGATTTTTTCGTTTTCCATTATAACGAGACCCTTCTGCGTACCTATCCATATTTTATCAGGGGTTTCAACAAATACACTGAAAACATAAGGGTCGGGCAATCCTTCGTTTACAGAAAAATTAGTAAAACCAGTTCCGTTAAAAACACTCAAGCCCTCGGTTGTTCCAAAATAAAGTTTTCCATTTGCATCTTCACTTATACAATAAATAACATCTGCGGCCAGACCGTTTCTTTGTGTAAGATTATAAAATTTTTTACCATTATAAATATTCAGCCCACCTCCATTTGTGCCAATCCAAATTTGTCCGTTTTTATCCTGATGCAAGCAAAGAATCTGTGTTTGGGAAAGACCGTCATCCAAAGAAAATTCTTTCACATTCCATGTTTGTGAAAAAACGGAATTGAAGGTAATTACGGCAACAAAAAGTATTAAATATTTATATAATGAATAAATGCTCATCCGAAACAAAAATAAAACTCATAAAATTAAAAAAAAGACAATAAGAAGATGATTTTGTTAATAAAATTAATTTACGAAAATATTTATATTTGGTAAACCCAAATTAAAGAGTATTTGAAAAAATCTAAAAAAATGTTATTCTTGCATTATTGATAAATAAAAAAATTATATGAGGAAGATATTATTATTGCTGTTTTGCTCCATTCCAATTTTATCTTTTGCGCAGAACAAAAAAAATCCGGCAGATAATATAGTTGGGCTATGGCTATCGAGTGAAAAAAATGGTGTGATTGAAATTTATAAAAGAGGAGCTAAATTTTACGGAAAACTTGCATGGATAAAAGATTCTCTTGATAAAAAAACAAAACTACGGGTAAAAGACAAAGAAAACCCTGATCCTAAACTGCGGGATAGAAAAATTTGCGGGCTTGAAATATTAACTTCATTTTATTATGTAGGAGAGAATAATTACAAAGAAGGGAATATTTATGATCCCGAAAGCGGAAAAACCTACAGTTGTAAAATGAAACTTGCCAACGATGGGAAAACACTTGACCTAAGGGGATATTTGGGTGTTTCGCTGCTTGGCAGAACCGAGGTATGGACCCGCATTGAAAAATTACCAAAATAGTGTTTGTCCATAATGTCCGAGCATTGCACCAGCTGGCTCAAACAACCACCGGTTGTTTGCCCTGTTACTCTCGAATTGAAAACAGTCATTTACCAAAGTAAAATCCTTGGTTTTCAATTCTTCGAAAGTCTTGCTCTCGAACATTCTGAATCAAACACAGACTTTATAAACAAACACTAAATAATGCTGCGCTTCATCATTCATTATTTTTTACACCTGATTGCTCCCGGAATTATTGCCCGTGTTTTTTTTAAAGAACAATGGATTAAGGCATGGCTCATAATGCTGCTTACACTGCTGATTGATCTCGACCATCTTTTTTCACAAACCCTTTATAATCCTTGCCGATGCAGCCTCGAAGTTCATCCATTACACTCAATAATTGCAATAGGACTTTATCTGGCGCTTTTTATAATTCCAAAAACCAGAGTAATAGGGTTAGGTCTGTTGTTTCATGTGTTTACCGATGCGCTGGATTGTTTATTTATTTTTCATTTCTGTTGAGATATGGTATTGAAGAATCGCCCCATGGGACGATTGTACAATACCGAATTGTGGGAACAAAAATTCATCAAAACGTTTATTGTCAGCGCATTGCATATTATTTATTGATTATCAGTTTATTTGACTGAAATTTTATGAAAAATAATTTCAGGAATATCTTGTTTATTAAAATCAAAATAGTATTTTTGCAGTCCGCTTTTAAAAAGTGAAATTATTTCTTAATAAAAGAATTAAAAAAGATAAAAAAGTGAATACATTAAGTTACAGAACCGTAAGTGCGAACAAAGCTACAGTTCAGAAAGAATGGGTCCTTATTGATGCAAAAGATCAGATTGTAGGACGTTTAGCAACAAAAGTTGCCAACCTTTTAAGAGGCAAACACAAAACAAATTTTACTCCCCATGTTGATTGTGGAGACAATGTTATTGTAATCAATGCCGATAAAATTGTTTTTACCGGAAAAAAATGGGATGATAAAAGATATTTTACGCATTCAGGATATCCGGGAAGTCAAAAACGTATCAATCCTACGGAATTATTTGCAAAAAATAAACTTTCTATTGTTGAGTGGGCAGTAAAAGGGATGTTGCCAAGAAACAGGCTCGGCAATGAACTTTTCAGAAATCTGCATGTATACGCAGGAACAGAGCACAAACATGAGGCTCAACAACCAAAAGAACTTAATCTCGATACAATTAAATAGTATAAAATTTATATGGAAATTATAAATACCATTGGTAGAAGAAAAAGTGCTGTTGCCCGCATTTATTTAAAAGAAGGTAAGGGCAACATTACCATTAACAACAGGGAGTTTAAAGAATATTTCCCCACTGAAGTATTACAGTATGTAGTTGCACAGCCACTAAGCGTATTGAATGTTAAAGATAAATACGATATCAAAGTTAATCTTGAAGGTGGTGGAGTAACAGGACAGGCAGAAGCTGTAAGAATGGCTATCGCACGCGCTTTGGTTAAAATAAATGAAGAAGACAAACCTGCAATGAGATCTAATGGATTCCTCACAAGAGATCCACGCGAAGTTGAAAGAAAGAAACCAGGTCGCAAAAAAGCCCGTAAAAGATTTCAATTCAGCAAACGTTAATATTCCTGCGAGTTTAGTATCTAAATCATTAAGACTTCCGGCTTACCGGGACTACTTGATGATTGCGTGAACCGTAAAAAAGAAAGTAAACAATTTTAAAACACACACACATGCGTACAACCGTTGAACAGTTATTAGATGCTGGTGTTCACTTCGGACACCTCAAAAGAAAATGGAATCCAGCTATGGCTCCTTATATTTTTATGGAGAAAAACGGAATCCACATTATTGACCTGCACAAAACCGTAGTAAAAATTGAAGAAGCTGCTACTGCATTAAAACAAATTGCAAAATCAGGCAGAAAAATTTTATTTGTAGCTACCAAAAAACAGGCGAAAGATATTGTTGCTGAAAAAATAAAAGCAATAGGTATGCCTTACGTTACAGAAAGATGGTCTGGAGGAATGTTAACAAATTTCCCCACAATCAGGAAAGCTGTGAAAAAAATGACCTCTATTGATAAAATGGCTACAGACGGTACATTTGACAATCTTTCAAAAAGAGAAAGATTACAGGTTTCTCGTCAACGTCAGAAACTTGAAAAAAATCTTGGCAGTATTTCCGACCTTACCAGGCTTCCTGCTGCTTTATTCATTATTGATGTTTCTAAAGAACATATTGCTGTTAAAGAAGCTAAAAGATTAAACATTCCGGTATTTGGAATTGTTGATACCAATTCAAATCCCAATCCGATTGATTTCCCAATACCAGGAAACGATGACGCATCAAGATCTATTTCTTTCATTGTTGACATTATTTCAAATGCTATTCAGGAAGGACTGGATGACCGCAAAGTTGAAAAAGATAAAAATGTTGATGTGGTAGGCACGGAGAAAAAAGAAGAAAATTCTGAAAAATATGCTTCAAAAGATCGCAAAACACGTGCAAGAAAAACAAGAGAATAAAAATTTAATACAATATATATATGTATCAAGTATCAGCTACAGACGTTAGCAAATTAAGGAAAATTACCAGCGCAGGCATGATGGACTGCAAAAAAGCTTTGGAAGAAGCTAATGGAGATATTGAAGAAGCAGTTCAGATTGTCAGAAAAAAAGGTTTGGCAATTGCTAATAAACGTTCAGATAGAGAAGCCAGCGAAGGCGCAGTATTATCAAAAGTAACGCCTGATGCAAAAAGAGGCGCTGTTATTGTTTTAAATTGTGAAACAGATTTTGTTGCAAAAAACGAAAACTTTGTAGGTTTTGCATATAAAGTTCTTGATTTGGCTTTAGAAAACAATCCTGCCAATCTTGATGAACTCAAACAATTAAAATTAGATGGTCGCACGGTTGAAGAATTAGTTGTTGAACAAAGCGCAAATACAGGAGAAAAAGTTGATTTGTCGGGATACGAAAAAATTGAGGCTGCAATGGTAACTCCTTATATTCACCCCGGCAACAAAGTAGGAACACTTGTTGGGTTCTCTGTTACTGCCGATATTCAGGTAGGTAAAGATGTTGCAATGCAAATTGCAGCAATGGCTCCTGTGGCTTTAGATAAAGATGACGTTTCGCAGAAAATTCTCGATCAGGAAATGGAAATCGGAAGAGAACAGGCTACCAAAGAAGGCAAGCCTGCTGACATGATTGAAAAAATAGCTTTAGGAAAACTTAATAAATTCTATAAAGAATCAACTTTGCTGAATCAGGAGTTTGTGAAAGACAACAAAAAAACAATCCGTGAATATCTGCAAAGTATTAACAAAGAGCTTACCGTTACTGCATTTAAGCGGTTCTCACTTAAAGGTTAATAATAAAAAAAGAGAGTTTAACTCTCTTTTTTTATTTACACATAATTCCTAAATTTACCTTTTTTTTATTAATCCGATTACTAAATATTAATTTAAAACATTATGAAATATAAAAGGGTATTACTAAAGCTTAGCGGAGAATCGCTGATGGGTAGCGATAATTATGGCATCAATACAACTATATTAAATGAATATGTTGAACAGATAAAAGAAATCTGTGAGATGGGTGTTGAAGTCGGGATTGTTATTGGCGGAGGAAATATTTTCAGAGGAATGTCCGGTACGAACAAAGGCTTTGACAGAGTAAAAGGAGATTACATGGGAATGCTCGCTACGGTTATCAATGGATTAGCAATTCAGTCGGCATTTGAAAATATAGGCGTAGAAGCTGTTTTAATGACCGCTATCAGAATGGAGCCTGTAGGGATAGGTTACAGCAAACAGAAAGCACTGGAAGCGTTGAAAAGTAAAAAACCGGTTATTTTTTCAGCAGGAACCGGAAATCCTTTTTTCACAACAGATACAGCATCTGCATTGCGTGGCGTGGAAATAGAAGCAGATGTTTTATTAAAAGGAACCCGTGTTGACGGAGTTTATACAGCCGATCCTGAAAAAGATAAAACAGCTACCCGCTTTGAAACGATTACTTTTGACGATGTGTATAAAAAGAACCTGAAAATTATGGATCTGACGGCTTTCACTCTTTGTAAAGAAAACAATTTACCTATTTTGGTATTTGATATGAATCAAAAAGGAAATCTTAAAAAAATAATTTTAGGCGAAAAAGTTGGAACTTTAGTAAGTAATTAAATATATTTACACTGTTTAATATTAAATTTTTGTAACGATGAGCGAAGAAGTCCAGATGTATCTTGATGATGCAAAGCAATCCATGAATAACGTTATTCAGCATCTAGAAAATGAACTTTTAAAAATAAGGGCAGGAAAAGCAAATCCCCGCATGCTTGATGGCGTTTCGGTGGATTACTACGGAGTGATTTCTCCTTTATCTCAAATTTCAAATGTAAGCGCTCCAGATCCAAAAACTATTTTTATTCAGCCATGGGATAAGAGCATGATTGATTCTATTGAAAAAGCCATCTTAAAAGCTAATTTAGGATTTAACCCTGTTAATAACGGTGAAGTAATAAGGATTATGGTGCCTCCTCTTACTGAAGAACGCAGAAAGCAACTGGTAAAACAGGTAAGAGGCGAAGGAGAAACCACGAAAGTAAGTATTCGTAATATTCGCAGAGATAACAACGAAGGACTGAAACTGCTTAAAAAAGATGGAATTCCAGAGGATGAAATAAAAAGAGGCGAAGATGAAATTCAAAAAATTACAGATGCCTACATCAAAAAAATTGATGAGATTTTGGATAAAAAAGAAAAGGAAATTATGACAATATAAAATTCTTTAAACTCAATAGAGAAGGCACTTTTTGCGCCTTTTTTTATTAAGCAATAAACTTTAATTCCATTATAATAATCCATAAAATAATAAAAATAATTCGCATTAAACGACTACAAAGTAGTCGAATATTTGTAACCCCGAGTTTATTTCGACTTCGCTCAACAACCATCACTCGGGGTGTAAACAAATATCAATAAATGATTTTGGCGAAAAATTTGCTCTGTATATAGAGCAAAATCTATGTTGTAATCAGTATGCAAATTTTATGACAAAATCGCATTAATAGTTTTGCAAAAAGTAAATAACACACAAATTAAACCATTTAGTAAAACCCAAGTCAAAGCAATGTAAACAGTAAAACCTTAAATATTTTTATTATGAAAACGAAATTGAAATTATTCTTGTCCATGTTTCTGGTTATTATTCTTTCCGGAACAAGTATGACATTTGCCCAGGGCAAAAAAGAAAAAGTAAAAAAAGAAGAAATTAAAGAAGAAGTTGTAATTGAAAAAAGAGGTCCTGGAAATTATGGAATGCACGAGAAAAGAAACGGAATGATGGGGATTAAAGATTTATCAGATGAACAAAAACAAAAAATTGATAAAATAAAATTTGCAAACCAAAAAGAAAATCTTCAATTAAAAAATAAACTTGCAGAAAAAAAAGCGCAGCTTAAAACCCTTGAATCAGCAGATAATGCAGATATGAGCGCAATTAACAAAATCATTGATGAAATGTCAGCATTAAAAGCGGAGATGCATAAAAAAAGAGCAGCGCAGAAACAGGAAATCCGCAAAATACTTACAGAAGAACAAAGACTACAATTTGATATACATGGTGGGAAAAAAGGCTTAAAGCACAAGAAAATTAAAAAAGTAATGAAACACAGAGGCAATGATGATTGTGAGAAAGGAATGGATCAACACAGAAAAATGAAGTTTAAAAATGATGATGATGATGATGAATAATCATAAGTAACAAAAAAAATAAAAAGGATTTATCTTGTACAGATAAATCCTTTTTTATTAATTTTACAAATCAAAACTTATCACTAAAAATACGAATGAGCTCCTCTCCCTTCATAAATGAAACACTGCATATCAAGAATATGGTTTGTAATTGCTGTAGTCGGATAATAAGGCAGGAACTGGAGAAGAATGAAGTTTTTGTAAATTCAATACGGCTTGGAGTTTTAAATATAACTTATGATGCTTCTCGAAAATCTCTCGATCAGGTTACAGCTATTCTTGAAGCTAATGGATTTGAAGTAATCTGGGAAAAAGAGAGCATTCTTGTAGAACAAATAAAACAAGCCGTAATAGAACTGGTACATCTGTCGAATAATGTGGACAGTATTATTCGTAAATCAGACTATCTTATAGAAAAATTAGGTTACTCCTACCAGCATCTTTCAAAAGTGTTTTCCAAAAACAACCACATAACTCTTGAAAAATTTATCATTCTTCATAAAATTGAGCGCATTAAAGAACTTCTCGACGGAAATGAATTTACATTAAGCGAAATTTCCTATATGATGGACTACAGCAGCGTGCAGCATCTTTCCACACAATTTAAAAATATCACGGGACTTTCTGTAAGCGAATATAAAAAAAGTGATAAATCCATAAAAAAATCATTGGATTCGCTGTGTTGATAAGAGATTTTTTTTATAGACAAAATAGAAATATTTAAATTATGTGAATATTAATGGCAATCAGGATACCTGCGAATAAAAACGAATAATACGAAAAAGAATAAGTACAAATAACTGATTTCAGTGTGTATGATATTTTTTTTTGTAAAAAATGAGGGATATAAAAAAAAATGTTGTAATATTGCAGTCCATTTTAAAAAGGTATAAACAAATAATATTTACAATAATGGATTTGATGAAAGTTGTTGAGAGCAAATTAGCTTTAACAAAAGAATTTCCGAAATTTAAAAGCGGTGATACAATTACTGTAAGCTATAAAATCAAAGAAGGTAACAAAGAACGTATTCAGGAATATCGTGGCGTAGTTATTCAAGTTAAAGGAAGCGGTCATACACGTACCTTTACTGTGCGTAAAATGTCAGGAAGTGTTGGCGTTGAAAGGATTTTCCCATTTGCCTCTCCATTTATTGACGGAGTAAACGTAAACAAAATTGGACAGGTTCGCAGGGCAAGATTGTATTATCTTCGTGGCTTAACAGGTAAGAAAGCTAGAATTAAAGAAAAACGCGTGTAATTACGATTACAAAATAATTTTTATTTTAAACCGGTCGTTGAGCTTGTCGAAACGCCGGTTTTTTTATTTTGATACAATAACAAATTCTGTTCTTCTATTCAAAGCTTTCCCTTCTGTCGTATTATTAGATGCAATTGGCTTTGTCTGACCAAAACCTTTAAAACTCATCCTTTTTGCATCAATGCCCATGATTAGCAAATAGTCATAAACCGCTTTTGCTCTCTCTTCAGATAATTTAAGATTGGTATGGGCAGTTCCGGTATTATCAGTATGCCCGTGAATTGCAATCTTTATCTTAAGATTATCTTCCAAAAATTCTGCAAAATTATTCAGTACAATCTGGCTGGCTTCATCAAATTTTGCTGAAGCATGACCAAATTGAATATTGTTCAGTTTCACTGCTTCCCCTACTGCTATTCGTTTTACATCAAAATTTACTGTTATGGCAGGCTTTTCAACCTTTTCATCTTCATAAGGTTTTATGTATTCTGAAGTAAAAGCATACCCGTCTTTTTTCACAACCATCAAAAAATCTTCCTTTTTTTCATCTTCTACTTTAATAACAACGGCATATTTTCCTGATATTTTATCAACCATTGCTTCTGTAACTTTATTTGTTACGGTATTTTTAATTTCAACTTTTGCATTTTTTAATTCTTTTCCTTTTTCATCTTTCAGTGTTCCTTTGATTAATGCAACTTTTACGGGTCTGGCTTCTTTATACAAATCGAAAGAAAAAATATCCCACCCTCCTACTCCTTTAAATCTGTTTGAAGAAAAGTAGGCTTTCTTACCATCAGTACTCACGATAAAACCGACATCATCACCTGTAGTATTAATCGGATATCCGATATTTTTAGGCGTTTCCCATTCACCATCGTCTTTCAGTTTTGAATAAAAAATATCGTAGCCTCCCAGTCCAAATAAACCGTCTGAAGAAAAATAAAGTGTCTGGCTGTCGGTATGAATGAAGGGCGATTTTTCATTTCCCGTAGTGTTAATTTTAGTTCCAAGATTTACTGCTTTTGCCCAGCGCCCGTCGCTTCCCATTTCAGTTTTCCAGATATCGCAGGTTGGATTATCGGGACTAAACCCAATATTTCCTTTGCGAATACTGCTGAAGTAAAGTGTTTTCCCGTCAGCTGACAATGTAGGCTGGCTCTCCCAGGTATCGGATCCATTTACATTTTGTCCCAGATTTTTTAGCTGCGACCATTTTCCATTTCCATAATCTGATGAATAAATATCACAATTATTATAGGGACCATAAGCACCCTGTGTCATTTCGCAAATAGTAATGTAAACATGATTATTGTCAATGGAAATGGCAACACCGCCCTGATTTTTTCCCTGATTAAAAGGAGGGGGCATTGGGATTCCGGCTTTAAAAATTTCTTTCCCTTCTTCAATGCGCTCGCTCACGGTAAACTCTTCAATGAAGCTCTCACTGTTAGTTATCGTATTTTTTCTTGAAAATCTGTGGGTAAAAAATGCTAAATCGCCATCGGGAGAAATCAGGGGAAGATACTCATCAGCTTTAGAACAGATACCCTCAACCGGCTTCGGGTCAAAAGGAACAGGATTGTTCATCAGGTATTCATATTCTTCGCAATTCCTGATATTGTTTTTTGCCCGCTGAATATCATCCTTGTTTTGAGTATGCCCCTTGACAAATTCTGTCATAAAAGATTTTGCTTTGGAATAATCTTCCACTGAATAATAAAATTTACCAAGATTAAAATAGGCATAAAAATCCCCAAAAGAAGGGCACACTTCTATAACTTTCAGAAAATTTCTTTCAGCGCGCGCATAATAACTGGGTGCTTTTTGAATTTCATTCGTACTGAATTTTGCATTCAAAGCTTTATTATAAAATTCATCTCCAAGAAAAAATAATGCCTCTACATAAGTATCATCTTTATCGAGAACCTGCTGCAATAAATCCATGGCAATATCTTTTTTTCCCCTTTTATTATACGACAAAGCCTCTTCATATAATTTCGTGATTTTTTTATCATGAGTAATACCACAAGGAAGCTCTGCCTCCTCGGTTTCCTGCGCAACAATAATTACAGGCAACAAATTCAGGAAGACAAGAATCAGAATGCTTTTCAAAAATGAAATATATATTTGTCTTTCGGGAATCATTTTTATGCTACAACTTATGCAATAATATACTTCAAGTTAAGAAAACAAAATTAATATAATTTACAGGATATGAAATTTGAAGCTTTTGATAATATCAACAATATTGGTCTTTGAGTTGTTAATAAATGTAACCGGTGGCTGAACGGAGTCGAAGCCACCATTTACATTTATTTATCTCTTGTATTTCTCTCAAAATAATCCCTGCTAATATTAACAATAGGTTGTCCGGGTTCTTTTAAGAAATAAAATGTTGCTCCCCAATTATGTTCAACTTTTGAAAATACTGTTATTTTACCATTTTTATTAATTACAACCTGAGTAGTTGTCTTTGTTTTTTCTTTTATTGTTTCAACCGATTTTTCCTGGGGATATTTTGCTTTTAAAAGAGCTTCTTCATCTTCAGGTCGTGTTTCTGTATTTATCGAAGCTTCAGCCTGAATTCTTTTTATTTCTTCATCCTGACTCTTTTTAATAATCACATCGCTGATTGTTGTAATTTCTTTTTCTTTTTTAATATTTGTTTCAACCGGCTTGTCCTTTTTTTCCTCCAGACGCTTTGCTTCAACTTGTTTCATTCTTATTTCAATTTCTTCTTTTGCCTGGACTTCTTCTTCTTTTTTTCGTTTTTCATCAGCCTCTTCTTTTGCTTTTAATTCTTCAATTGCTTTAAGTTGTGCATTCGCATCCTGTTTTGTTTTTGCATCAACAACCGGCATTTTTTTCTCTTCCTGCTTCTCCTCTTTTTTTACTTCTTTTTTTTCATTTTCAACTTTAACTTCTGCTATGATTTTTTTCTCCTCTTTTTTCTCTTCTTTCTTCTCTTGAACAACTTCTTTTTTCTCTTCTTTCTTTTTATTTTCCGCTATCAAAACAGGGTCTTTTTTTATTTCAGGTTTCTTACCCTCCTTTTCAAGTTGTTTAGCTTGTTCTTTTTCAATTTTTTCACGATGTTTTTTTGAAAAACGATATTCCTGTGGTTGTACCTCTTTTACTTCATTTTTAACTATTTCATTCGGAAGATAAAGTGTTCTTATGTCCTCAGCTTTAAAGCGCGGATAAACTTCCCGGGGCTTTAAAGCATGCGCATCTTCATAAACATCTATTGCATTCTGAAACTTTCTTGATTTGAATAAGCTGTCAGCTTTAAATATCAAACGGATATATTCTTTACCTTTGGGAGTGGTATCTTTTAAAAACTCAAGTGAAAGCGGACTCTGGGCAAATGTTTTAAAGCCCCATAATAAAACGAATATCAAAAAAATTGTAACGATTCTCATGAAAATATTTTTTTCAAAATTAGCTAAAAAACGTAAATATTTAATTATTAGTATTAATTTTGGATTAGAAGAAGATTAAAAAGGAGATGATGTGTGAGATGTTGCAGGTTGAAAGAGTTGCAGGTTTATCCGCTGGCTGAGCGGAGCGTTGCACTGAGTTTGCCGAAGTGTCAAAGCAAGCGGATAAACTTGCAACTTGCAACAACTATTAACCTGCAACCTGCAACCCTTTCTATAAAAAAAATACTATGAAACCAAAAATATTCACAATCGGAGAAGTGCTTTATGATATCGTTTTCAAAAATGGGAAACCTGTTTCCGGCTGTCCGGGAGGCTCAATGCTTAATACATCTGTTTCACTCGGCAGATTAAATGCGCCTGTGTCTTTTGTCTCCGAATTAGGAAATGATGCTACGGGAAAAATAATAATTGACTTTCTAACATCTAACAATGTTCAAACAAAATCAATTCAAATTTATAAGGAAGGACAAACAAGCATTGCAATTGCTGTTCTTGATGATGAAAACAATGCAAGCTACTCCTTTTACAAAAACTATCCTGAAGCAAGATTGTTTTCAAAAAATATTTCTAAAATAAATAAAAATGACATAGTATTATTTGGCTCATCCTATTCATTACAAAAAGAAATTAGAAAACATTTTTATGATCTCTTACAAAAAGCAAAAAAAACCAGCACTGTTTTAATTTATGACCCAAATATCAGACCTTCATCTATTAAGTCAAATCCTAAATTTAAAACATTTTTTAAAGAAAATATTTCTGTTTCTGATATAATACGTTGCTCCGATGAAGATATAAAATACGCCTGTGGAATAAACGATATTCATTCTTTTTATTCATCATTTATGAATGAAAATCAAATTTTGATTTGTACTTCGGGAAAGGGTAAAATATCACTACATACAGAGAAAATAAATAAAAAATATTCTGTCCCTAAAATTGAATCGGTAAGCACAATTGGAGCAGGAGACAATTTTAATGCAGGGTTGATTTATTCGTTATTTAAAATGAAAATAAGGAAGCAAGATATTGCATCTTTAGAAATAAAGCAATGGGATAAAATTATTAACATAGGTGTTGATTTTGCAATAGATGTTTGCAAGTCATATGATAATTTTATATCAAAAGAATTTGCGGAAAATGTTTAAATTCTCCACGCTATACTTCAAAAAACATCAAACGTAAGAGCTAACATTAAGCTGGAATTTGTTGTATATTATCATAAAATAAATGTCAAAAAACAAGAACTTTTTTTTTATTTTTTCGTATAAAAAATTAGTGAAAAATAATTCGTGAAAAAAAACATTTACATATTATTTATTTTCCTTTCTTGTGCAATTACAACCATAGCTCAGAACGCTATAGTCGGTGCAGGATTCTCTACAGGTTGGGGTGGTGGAGGTTGCCCAACCGGAAATGGAGATTTTAAATTCTTTGGTGCTGGAGTAGGAACAAGTTATTTTGTTTCAACTACTGCTAACGGCACAGGAAACCAATATTGGCGTTTTGGTGTAGATTGGGATGGAACAACTGGGCAATATACAGTATCAATTGGCTCTGATGTTCCTGTTTCTCCAAGCACTCAATATTCATTAAATACTACATGCACTACTTCTGGCGCACTTTTTTACAGTGTTCCAAGTACTTCGTATAATTATATTTTTAAAACTTTGAATGCAGGCTCCAATCCTACGGGTACTTTTGTGTTTTTTGAAGTGCAGGGAACAGTAAGAACTATTTCATCTGCATCTCAAAGCCCTACTTCTGCTAAATCATATTCCGGTTTGCCTGTTGCAGTTACTGCAAGTTTATCAGGAACATTATCTACAGGACAAAAAGCCTACCTCAGATACACAAACGATAACTTTACAACATCAACAGTTGTTGAAATGACTGGAACAGGTCCATGCACAGCAACTATACCTGCGGATTTCAATACTCCCTCTGCATCTGTGAAATATTATATTTTTACTTCTGGTCCAAATAATGTATCCACAGATGGAGCCAATGCAGATTTATTTACTATTAACCGCAGTACCGATTACAGCTATTCTGTCCCGGGTGGCTGGATTACAACTAGCACTGGTTATTGGAGCACTGCATCAAATTGGGACGCTGGTGTTACTCCCCCCACTGACAAAAACCTTGGAAATATTATTATTGCTCATAATATTTCACGATTTAATCAAAATGCTCTTGTATCTGGTATAACTATTAACAATGGGATTACGATGACTTCCTATACCGGAGGCTATGTCCTGACAATCTCTTCCGGTGGCATATTCACAAATAATGGCACATTCATTGCAAACGATGGCAAAGTTGCTTTTGCTGGTGCCGGATCTGTGTCCGGTACTGTTGCTTTTAATAATGTAGATATTTCAGGGGGAGTTGATTTTGGTGCTAATTCTACAATTAACGGAACACTTACCTTGAATAGCGGAGGATATGTTAATACAAACGCTCCGGTCTATGGTGTAAATTCAACATTAAAGTATGCTTCAAATTTTGAACTTGCATCTGAATGGTACACTACTAGCAGCTCAGGACAAGGAGTTCCCTATAATGTAATTATTGATGGAGGAAATGTTTATTCAAAAGCAGATGTTATTGTATCAAGATATTTGCGTGGTTCCCTTACTATAAATCCAGGAAAAATGTTTTCACTTTCAGGGGCAGATTTTGGTGATCTTTATATCGGAGGAGACTGGACCAACAACGGAACGTTTAATGCTAACAACCGAAAAGTAACATTCAATGGAACTTCTGCACAAAATATTAATTCAGCAACAACTTTCGGATATGTTACTATTGATAATACAACTTCATTCAATGCAAATATTTCTGTATTGCATCTTCTGATTAATGAAGATAAAACTTTTATTTCGCAAGCTTCTTCTGAAAGAACGCTCACTATCTTATCCGGAGGATCAATTACAAATAACGGAACATTCACTCCAAATGATGGCTGGGTTGCTTTTCTTGGAAATAATTCAATCACAGGAACAATTGCATTTAATAATGCATCTGTAGCTAATGATGGGGTTAATTTCGGTACTGCTTCAACTATTAATACGATTCTTTTAATAAATCAAAGCGGATATGTGAATATTAATGCTCCTACTTATGCAGAAGGCTCTACACTGAAATACTGGACCAACGGACATTACGACAGAAGAGTAGAATGGTCTGCGCAATCAGGCAGAGGATATCCATGGCATGTGCAACTTTCAAATAATACTACTTTAAATTTAGGTTACGAATCCCCAGCTGTTCAAAAGGGCTGTGCTGGAAATCTAACCATTGACGAAAACTCTGCTTTGTATATGGACTATGATCCATCTGACATGACAGAAGAGCTAATTGTTAAAGGCGATCTTTATCTGAACGGGACATTGTCTTTGTCTGATGTTGCCGGTGGGGATATGGAAATCTATGGAAACTGGAATCGTACAGGTACTTTTAATCCCAAAAACAGATTGGTTACATTTAAAGGCACTTCTAATCAAACAATAAATAATACAACAGCTTTTGACTATCTAAAAATTGAAAATTCAGGGGGAGCAGTTGTTTCACTGGCAGACAATATTTCTGTTTCACAAGCTGCAACTGTTGAAAGCGGGGCAATTTTCAATCTGTCAACCTATGTTGTTTCAGGAGTAGGATCTTTTGATAATAAAACGGGTGGTACTATAAAAATTGGGGCTCCTGATGGAATTTCTATTGCGCCTGATGCTACAGGAAATGTACAAACAACAACGCGTTTCTATAGACAAGATGCGATTTATCATTATTCAGGAGCTTCAAATCAGGCAACAGGTAATGGTTTGACTAGTCCTTTGTATTCTGGCGGAAAAATTATCGTGGAATTAAATGATAACGCTACTACACTCACTCCTACTGCGCAGATAAACACAAATACAGGTGCAGAAATAAAAATTATTCAGGGGACTTTAATTGAAAATGGAAGTGCAACCCGATTTTATGGAAACGGCAATTTAACGATGACCGGAGGGATTTATAAATTCTTAACCACAGAATCAAGTTACCCGGATGATGTTACCGAATACTGCCCAAAACTTTACGGAACCTACAACTTAACTGGAGGAATCATAGAACTGGCAGCTAATACAGATGGAACATATCAGGTGTTGAAAGGAGGAAAAACTTATTATATTATTAAAATATCCGGAGGTAGTGCAAATAATGGATATAAAAGCATAAGTACTGCTTTGAGTATATCTAACAGTTTAACGATAACTGATGCCACTACTATTTTTGATTCTAAAAATTTTGGCATAACCGGAGATGGAGGTTTAATTATGGATGGAGGCCGATTTAGAATTTCTAAATTGACAAACTCTCAACCTGAACTTACTGGGATAAATGCTGCTTATTCTATTACAGGAGGTACGTTTGAACTATACGGAACTGGAAGTACTCAAAAGCAATTACTGCGTGGAAATTATGGTTCTCCTTCACAGCGTATTGCATATTATAATGTCGAATTAAATAGTACTGCCGCAAATCTTACCGAATCAAATCCCTCTAATATTAATGCAAGTGAAAGTTTTACTGTTCAGGCTGGCGGAACAGTTACTGTTAATTCTCCAACTGTTTTCAGACTAGATGAAACAGATTACATAGACGGAGCAGGAAATGTAACGCTTACTGCCGGTTCAACACTTTTATTCGGTTCACCCAATGGTATAAAAACATCGGGAACAGGAGTAAATGATGGTAATATAAGAATTTCAGGAACACGAACTTTTCCAAATACTGCAAGCTATGGCTTTGTCAGTTCTGGGGATATGAATACCGGAGATGCTTTGCCTGCTTCCATTCTAAATTTATATTTGTTTAAAACAAATGCTACGGATATTGTAACAATTAATAATTCTGGAATCACATTAACTGAAAAACTGACTTTGTATAAAGGATTGCTTGGCAGCGATGCCTCAAACCTATTTGTTTTTTCGGATGATGCCTCTGTTCATACAAATGCTGCCGGAGATAACAACGAACCCGGCTCTGCGAATAGCTTCATCAAAGGTCTCGTAAAAAAAATTGGGAATGATGCTTTTGTATTCCCAACAGGTGATATTCAAGGGACAGACTATGTGTGGGCACCTATTGGAATTGCAGCTCCCTTAGTTGTTACAGATGCTTTTTCAGCAAAATATAGTTTTGTTTCTCCAAATACAGACGGGTATCCAAATTGGCCTAACGGTTCAAATATGGGTGAAGAGCTGCATCATGTCAGTGGTCTTGAATACTGGATGTTCGAAAGAAATAACGGAACTTCTGCTCCGGCAATTACTTTGTATTGGAAAGATGCCGTTCGTAGTGATATTGCAAATAATGGTTCAGCCTACACATTTTTATCTGATCTTACTGTTGCACATTGGGAAACAGATAAGTGGATTAACATGGGAGGTACAGCTACAGGACCGTATCCAACTGGAGAGATAACAAGTACTGTTGCGTTTACAAATTACAGTCCTATTTCTTTTGGATCCAAAACAGCAAAAAATCCGTTACCAGTAAATCTTCTCAGCTTTAATGGAAAATGTGAAGACAATACTATAGTTTTAAACTGGAAAACTGCCACTGAAATAAATAATAATTATTTTTCTGTTGAACATTCTACCGATGGAATATTTTTTAATACGATTGGCTCTGTCAAAGGGAATGGAAACAGTAATATAATTATCCCCTATTCTTTTTCATTTAAAAAATCAAATAATGACATTAATTATTTCAGACTGAAACAAGTTGATTACAATAGAATTTATTCTTTTTCTAATATCATTGCTATTGATTGCAATAATTTTTCAAATGAAAACTCATTACTTTCAATCAGACAAAATTCAGAAAGCATTGACATTTCTTTTCATTCAGAAACCCCATGTTATATTTATTTTAACATTTATGATATTTGCGGAAAATTAATTAGTATAAAACATATTTCTTCCGAATCTGGCTTTAATACTTTTACTTTTAATACCTCGTCCTTTAGTCCCGGTATTTATTTCTTTGCAGCCTCATCTGAAAAAATATTTTTCACTTCAAAATTTCTCATAAGTAAATAAAATCATTATTTATTCCTTTTCCTTAATCGTATTATTTTATATTTTTCGTATATTCGCATATATATAAAACTGTATTTAATTGTTAAACATAAAAACAAAAATCATGAAACAAATTTTATTTGCTGCGATTCTAAGCATCTGTAGTATTGCTTTACAGGCACAACCACAAAATCTTTTTGCAAACTTCGGAGTAATCTGGAATGATTATTCTATGACAGACAGAGGATCTGTTTCTGCTGTAACTGTGCAGTCTCCCAACACAGGAACTGCTCAATTTGTTTTTAATAAAGCAGCCAGTGACTGGTCAGAAAAATGGTGTGGAAGTACTACAAATTACACGCGTTCACTAAATCAGAAATTAAGTGAAGAAGCTTATTATTTCACAAGCGGAACATGGGATCATAACATAGAATTCGCTATGACAACCTCTAATTACTATACTTTCATTGTTGGAGAAAATGCAACAGCGAATAATGATTTGTCAATTTTGGAAACAACATTTAATCCTGTTACAATTTCTGCAACTTCACAGTATCCTGCAGCGGGTAATATTGGTGCATCAGATGCTGTAAATGTATCTGCTACTCTAAGCGCAAGTCCTTCTTCCGGTGAATATTTATTCATTCGTTATACAACAGATAATTGGGCTTCATCTTCTTTTGCTGCGTTATCTCAATTCATGTCAACAACCTATGCAGGAACAATCCCTGCTCAGGCAGCCGGAACTATTGTAAAATATTACATTCTTTCAACAATAAATAACACTCCCGATGTGGCCAGTATTGATTATTTTACCCTAAATCTTCTAAATAACAATAATGCAAATTATGAATATACTGTTGGTGGCGCAGACTCTAATCCTCCATCTGTATTACTGCTAACACCTCAAGACAATGCAACTAATATTGCAACAACAACAGACCTAACTATTTTTTTTGATGAAAACATTCAGAAAGGAACAGGAAATATTCTTGTAAAAAAGGTAAGTGATAACAGCACTGTTCAGACTATTGATGTAACTTCTGCAGATGTTGTTATTTCCAATACGCAAGCTACTATTAATATCAATGCGCTTTTATCAGGAACAGAATATTATATTAATGTTGATGCAGGCACTTTTAAAGATATTGCAAATAATGATTTTTCCGGCATTACAGATGCGACTTCATGGACATTTACAACTATTGCATCTGTTGAAGAAGTTGACTGGTGCAATCTGCAATGGCCGGCTTCTGCAACAAATTCCTCGGGACAAAGTTATTATGTATATGCTCAGGTCTATGAAGACGGCATCACACAAGGTGCTGGCGCAGGAGCAGGGATTGAAGCATGGATCGGATACAGTACACTTGATGTTAGCCCATCTTTCTGGACAGACTGGCAACCCGCAAGCTATTATGGCGAAAGCGTAAATAATGATGAATTCCGGTTTGACCTTGGAACACATCTTACAACAGCCGGAACATATTATGTCGCCAGCAGATTCAGCTTAAACGGAGGTTCTTATAAATACGGAGCATATAGCTCAACAGGTGGTGGCTTTTGGGATGGCGCTGCAAATCTCAGTGCAACATTTACTGTAACTGCTGTAGATGCAACGGCTCCTCTTATTACAAATTTTTCACCTGCTGATAATTCTTCAGGCGTGCTTTTTAATACAGACCTTATTTTAACTTTCGATGAAAATGTACAAAAAGGAACTGGAAATATTATCGTTCATAAGTTATCAGATAATTCTGTCGTTGAAACAATTGATATAACTTCTACGACTGTTACTGTTTTAAACAATGTTGTTACAGTTGTAATCAGCCCGCTTTCTGCAAGTACAGAATATTATATAAAAGTCGAATCCGGTGCTATCAAAGATATGAGCGATAATAATTTTGCAGGTATCAGCGATGCAACAACATGGAATTTTGAAACAGGAATTGTTACAGAAACGCCCGA
>MEOG01000091.1 GCA_001769125.1 Bacteroidetes bacterium GWF2_35_48
TGGAACTACAACACCTTCAGGAAAATTAGAAATTCAGGCAGATGCAGCTGCAAATCCTGCAGATATTTTATTTCAGGTTAAAGATAAATTTGGGAATCCGGTAGTACAGATTTATCAGGACAGTATTCACTTTTGGGTAGATGACGATCCTTCGAAGGCTGAGAACAGGGGAGCTTTTGCCGTAAGTGGCAAAAACAGTACAAAATCAACAACAAGCAATTATTTCCATTTGAATACCGACAATCTTTTTTCGGGAAAAGACGCTGGTAAAAAATTATCAGGCACTATAAATTACACGGGATACAGCAATAATTTCTTAGGCTACGAAGCAGGCTATAACGATACATCCGGTTATAAAAATATTTTTTTAGGATACAGGGCGGGTTATTCAAATACCAGTGGTTATAGCAATATTTTTATTGGTGATAGTGCAGGATATACTAACACAACAGGGATTAAGAATGTTTTTATTGGTAATCAAAGCGGATTAGGTAACACTTCAGGAAGCTACAATGTTGCCAATGGATTTCAGGCACTTTATTCAAATACCTGGGGCACTAGTAATGTTGCTATTGGAAACCAAACACTTCACTCTAATACAACAGGAAGTGACAATACTGCACTTGGATATCAGGCTCTTTATGAGAATATTTCCGGTACTCGCAATGTCGCAAGTGGTCATAAGGCACTTTATAAGAACACGGGAGGCGGTAATGTTGCAAATGGGTATATGGCTTTATATTCCAACACTTCAGGAAATAACAATGTTGGTATTGGCTACGGTGTCCTTTTTGCTAATACTACGGGAACAAATAATACAGCATTAGGAAATAATTCTTTTACTTCCGGGTCTGCATACTCTAACTCTACAACGGTAGGAGCCAATGCAAGCATGACAGCAAGTAATAAAATTCGTTTTGGTAATTCAACTGTAACAGTTATAGAAGGACAGGTAGCCTACACTTTTCCATCGGATGGAAGGTTTAAAAATAATGTTACTGAAGAAGTAAAAGGTCTTGATTTTATTACAAGATTAAGACCTGTCGTTTATAATTTTGATACACGAAAGTTTGATGCTTTTCAGATGATAGATTTACCTGATTCTTTAATAAAAGAAAGAATGAAAAAAATTGATTACAATGAATCGTCTTCAATTCGTCAAAGTGGTTTTATTGCCCAGGAGGTAATTGAAGCAGCAAAAGAAGCTGGTTATGATTTTAACGGCGTTCATACACCTATAAGCGATAAAGACAATTATAGTGTGGCATATTCTTTATTTACGATTCCTCTGGTAAAAGCAGTGCAAGAACTGAATAATAAAAACATTTCTCTAGAAAATACATTTTCAGAACTTCAAAAAATAATAGTTAATTTACAAAGTAAAAATAATCGTTTACAAGAAGATAATTCAACATTTAAAATCAATAACGAAAAATTAAAATCTGACATCGAACAGATAAAAGCATTTTTGAAAATTAATAAAAATTAAAACTAAAGTACTATGAAAATCAAAAAAAAACTTTTCATCACTATTTTCATTCTTGTTTTCGCAAACCTGCTTATAGCACAGTCTCCAGCATTTTTTAAATATCAGGCAGTAGTGCGTAATTCTTCGGGACTAACATTGCAAATCCAAAATGTAAATTTAAAAATTTCTCTTTTGCAGGGAAGCGCAATAGGAATATCTGTTTTTTCAGAAGAACATGCTGTTACCACCAATGAATTCGGTCTTGTGAATATAGAAATCGGAAGTGGCTTAAACCAAATCGGTACCGTAGTTGGCATTGATTGGGCTTCCGGACCTTATTTTATAAAAATCGAATTGGATGCAACAGGTGGAAACAGCTTTGTTGAAATGGGAACCACGCAATTGTTAAGTGTTCCTTATGCGCTTTATGCGGCAAGTGGAACAATGGGACCACAAGGACCACAGGGAGAACAGGGTATAGCCGGTCAGGATGGTTCACAGGGACCACAAGGAGAGCAAGGTTCGGCAGGACAGGATGGTCAGCAAGGGGTACAAGGAGAGCAAGGTATTGCAGGACAGAACGGAATATCAATATTGTGGTTGGGCTCTTTTGCGGCATCGCCAGCAAACCCTGTTTTAAATAATGCATATTATAATTCCACAGATAAAAAATCTTATGTTTTTGATGGCAGTACATGGCAAATTCTGGCACAAGATGGAGCAACAGGAGCGCAAGGTATACAAGGCACTCAGGGATTACCCGGTACAAATGCAACAATCCATTCCGGAACAGGAATATCCATATCCAATGACACTATTTATAACACGAACTTAGGAAGTGCAATAAATCTTACGGGATCAGGTGCTACGTCTGTTTCTGGAACTTATCCTAATATTACCATTTCCTCCACAGATAATAATACCGTGTATTCAGCAGGGAGCGGATTGAGCTTATCAGGAACAACGTTTAACAGTGTGTGGTCAAACAATGTAAATAATATTTACAATAACAATGGCGGAAATGTTGGAATAGGAACTTCAACCCCCTTATCTTCTCTGCATATTCAGGGTTCATTAAGAATCAATGATGATACAGAAGGTTCTGGAAAAGTACTCACTTCTGACCTCAGTGGTAATGCATCCTGGCAGACTCCTGCTATTGGTTCATCCCTTGGCACTGCTAATTATATTCCTAAATTTCTCAGTGCTTCGGAATTAGATAATTCATTACTATATCAGAATGGTGAGAAAATCGGAATTGGTACAACAAGCCCTACCGGCAGACTACAGATACAGGCAGATCCTACTGCTCATGATACCATTCCTCTTTTTGAAATAAAAGATAAGTATAACAAAACAGTAATGGTCGTATATCAGGATAGTGTACATTTTTTTATAAAAGATCCAGGAGGCTCCAAGGCTGAAAACAAAGGAGCATTTGCGGTTAGCGGAAAAAATTCAACAAAAAATTTTACAAGTAATTTTTTCCATTTAAACACCAGCAACCTTTTTTCAGGAAGAGATGCAGGGCAGAAATTATCATCTCCGGTAAATTATACAGGTTATAGTAATAACTTTTTAGGTTTTGAAGCAGGGTTTAATGATACATCGGGATATAAAAATACTTTTTTAGGTTACAGATCCGGATACTCCAATACATCGGGCTTCAGCAATATTTTTATAGGAGACAGCGCAGGGTTTTTAAACACAAGTGGGTATAAAAATGTGTTCATTGGGAATCAGAGTGGGAAGTCGAATTCATCAGGTAATTACAATGTTTTTTTGGGATATAATACAGGGTTCAGTAATCTGGCAAGCTACAACGTTTTTTTAGGATATGAAAGCGGTAGAAATAATTCATCCGGTTTCAGCAATTCGTTTATTGGATATTTAGCGGGTAGAAACAATTCATCTGGAAATAGAAATGTATTTATGGGAGACAGCGCAGGATATTCTAATATTACAGGAAGTTATAATGTTTTTTTAGGAAAAAATGCAGGCTTGTCAACAAATTCAAATTATAATGTTTTCATCGGATTTGAATGTGGAAAATCAAACGGAAGCTATGTAAATAACAACGTTTTTATTGGTTATAAAGCGGGCTCCAGCAACACTACTGCTCCTAATTCTGTTATGATTGGATCAGAAGCAGGAATGAGTAATACAACGGGAGCTCAAAATATTTTTATAGGAGCGTATGCCGGTAATGATAATACAACCGGACAAAATAATGTTTTCATTGGCAGAAGCGCAGGGGTTTCAAGCAATGCAGGCCATAATACTCTTGTTGGGAATTTATCCGGTTTAGCCAATACTTCCGGAAATTATAATACTGCATTTGGTTACAATGCGTTGTACAGCAATACAACCGGCAACAGTAACACCGCAATAGGCAACGCTGCATTTTCTTCAGGAACTAATTTTTCAAACTCAACTGCTCTGGGTAGTGGTGTTGCTATTACCGCAAGCAATATGGTACGTATCGGAAACACAAGCGTAACAAGCATCGGTGGGCAAGTGGGCTGGACAACTGTTTCTGATGCCCGTTTCAAAAAAAATATCACAGAAAACGTACATGGTTTAGATTTTATTACAAAACTACGCCCCGTTACTTATTATCACGATATGAATGCTATTGCAAAACTTCTTCAAATACCTGACAGTTTAAGAGATTTGGATGCAGAAGCCCTTGCTGCCGAAATTCTCAGAACCGGATTTATTGCTCAGGAAATTGATGAAATTTCAAAACAATTAGGATATGATTTTAGCGGACTTGATAAACCCAAAAATAATAATGATTTTTATGGTCTTCGTTATGCAGAGTTTACTGTACCTTTGGTAAAAGCTGTTCAGGAATTAAATGAAAAAGAAATTCTACAACAAAATAAATTTTCAGAACTTCAAAAAATAATAGTTAATTTACAAAGTGAAAATAAACGTTTACGAGAAGATAATTCAACATTAAAAATCAATAACGAAAATTTAAAATCAGACATCGAACAGATAAAAGCTTTTCTTAAAATTAATAAAAATTAAAACTAAAGTACTATGAAAATCAAAAAAAACCTTTTCATCGCTATTTTCATTCTTGTTTTAGCAAACCTGCTAATAGCGCAGTCTCCGGCATTTTTTAAATATCAGGCAGTAGTGCGTAACGCATCCGGAGTAACATTGCAAACTCAAAATGTGAATTTAAAAATCTCTCTTTTGCAGGGAAGCGCAACAGGAACATCTGTTTTTTCAGAAGAACATGCTGTAACCACCAATGAATTCGGTCTTGTGAATATAGAAATTGGAAGTGGCTCAACCCAAATCGGTACCATAGCCGGCATTGATTGGGCAAATGGACCTTATTTTATAAAAATCGAATTGGATGCAACAGGTGGAAACAGCTTTGTTGAAATGGGTACAACTCAACTGTTAAGTGTTCCTTATGCGCTTTACGCGGCAAGTGGAACTGAAGGACCACAAGGGATACAGGGAGTGCAAGGGCCAGCAGGGCAGGATGGTCAGCAAGGGGTACAGGGAGAACAAGGCGTAGCTGGACAGAATGGAATATCAATATTGTGGTTAGGTACTTTTGCT
>MEOG01000092.1 GCA_001769125.1 Bacteroidetes bacterium GWF2_35_48
TCTGTACATGTTGAGGAAGATGAAACATTTGTCGCTGTTGCTGTTGGTGAGACAGGATATGATGATGCACTATTGAAATCATAATTTACAATAACAGTTTGTGCAATTGTATTCCCGGAAAAAAACATTAAATAAAAGAAAAGACAAAAAAATGTTGCCTTAACAAAAGACTGTAATTTCGTTCTCATAATTTTTAAGATTTTAAGATTAATATTTGATTTAAATTGAAAAAATTGATTGTTAATCGTCAAAAACAACCTAAAACTAAGGGGGTTTATATGCAAAGTATAAACGCATCAATACATAGAAATATCGTGAAACGTAGTGTTTACAGAGAGAGAGAGAGAGAGAGAGAGAGAGAGAGAGAGAGAGTGTGTGTGTGAGAATGGGTGTACACGCTTAACACCTTAAAATAGTAAGAGAAAGAGAAAAAAAATATGAATTGTTTTGCATTCATGCTATTTGGTTTGGGCTTGCAATACAAAATTAAAAAGAAAATTGAAAAATAAAAAGATTTTTTTTAGGACTCCTAAATATTCAAACGTCAATTTGTCCTTTAAAAATTATTTCTCTCTGTCGTATTGACACCAAATCTTATATAATAGGTAACGGCATCAATATTGATAAAGCCACAAAAAAATAAACCACCATGAATTTGAATGAATATACCATAAAAGCGCAGGAGGCAATACAAAATGCCCTTCTTCTTGCCCAGCAAAAAAATCAGCAGGCTGTTGAAACAGGTCATCTTTTAATGTCTGTAATGAATACCGAGCCGGATGTATTGCTTTTTCTGTTAAAGAAAAACGGTGTAAACACAGCAAACTTTGAGACTGTTCTGTCTAAAATAATTGAATCGTATCCGAAAGTAACGGGTGGCGAACAATATTTATCGTCAAAATCCGCGCAGTCATTACAATATGCAAAAGATGCTTCGAAGAAAAATGGCGATCAGTATGTATCTGTCGAATTTATTGTATTGGGCGTTTTTCTTTCAGGAGATCAGGTTTCGCAGCTTATGAAAGACAATGGGCTGAATGAAAAAAATATTCTTGCTGCTATTCAAGATTTGCGGAAAGGAGAAAAAGTAAACAGCCAGACAGCAGAAGAAACCTATAATTCACTGAATCGTTTTGCCATAAATTTGAATGAACGAGCGCAATCGGGCAAGCTCGATCCTGTTATTGGCAGAGATGATGAGATACGGCGAATTCTTCAGATTTTATCGCGTCGTACAAAAAACAATCCAATACTTATCGGTGAGCCGGGTGTTGGAAAAACAGCTATAGCAGAGGGATTGGCGCATCGAATCATCAAAGGCGATGTACCGGAAAATTTGAAAAATAAAAAAGTTTTTTCTTTAGACATGGGCGCATTGATTGCAGGCGCTAAGTATAAGGGCGAGTTTGAAGAACGACTGAAAGCCGTTGTGAAAGAAGTTGTGAATTCAGACGGCGAAGTTATTTTATTTATTGATGAAATTCATACATTGGTTGGCGCAGGGAAAAGCGAGGGAGCCATGGATGCTGCTAACATCTTAAAACCCGCGCTGGCACGTGGCGATTTGCGCGCTATCGGAGCTACAACTTTAAACGAATTTCAAAAATTTTTTGAAACAGATAAGGCACTTGAACGAAGATTTCAACCCGTAATGGTAAACGAACCTGATACATTGGATGCTATTTCCATACTTCGCGGATTAAAAGAACGCTATGAATCGCACCATCAGGTAAGAATAAGAGATGAAGCCATTATCGCGGCTGTAGAGCTATCACAACGATATATTACCGATCGTTTTCTCCCCGACAAAGCAATTGATTTAATTGACGAAGCCTCTTCAAAACTAAGGCTCGAAATGAATTCTGTTCCCGAAGAAATTGATGAGCTGGAACGTAAAATCAAACAATTAGAAATAGAAAGAGAAGCAATTAAACGCGAGGGAGATGTTAAAAAAATTGAAGATTTGAGCAGAGAAATTGCCAATCTTAATGAAAGCAGAAACGATTTAACTGCAAAATGGAAAAACGAAAGAGTTGTAATTGATAAAATTCAGAAAACAAAAGAACAGATTGAATCGCTGAAATTTGAAGCAGAGCAGGCCGAACGGCAGGGAGATTACGGAAAAGTTGCTGAAATAAGATACGGCAAAATCAAAGAAGCAGAAATTTCGATTGAAACCTTGAAATCTGAATTAAAAAAAATTCAGAAATGCGATGCAATGATTAAAGAAGAAGTAGATGCAGAAGACATTGCTGATGTTGTTGCGCGTTGGACGGGAATTCCTGTAAGCAGAATGCTTCAGAGTGAACGAGAGAAATTATTACGCATGGAAGCTGAACTGCATAAAAGAGTGGTTGGTCAGGAAGAAGCCATTGCTGCAGTTTCTGATGCAGTACGCCGTAGCAGGGCGGGTTTGCAGGATTCAAAAAAGCCCATTGGTTCATTTATTTTTATGGGAACAACGGGAGTCGGTAAAACAGAACTTGCAAAGGCTCTGGCAGAATATCTTTTCAACGATGAAAACATGATGACCCGCATTGATATGAGCGAATATCAGGAAAAACATACGGTTTCACGCCTGATCGGAGCACCTCCCGGATATGTGGGATACGACGAAGGTGGGCAATTGACAGAAGCTGTACGCAGAAAGCCCTATTCGGTTATACTTCTCGATGAAATAGAAAAGGCACATCCCGATGTTTTCAATATTTTATTACAGGTGCTTGATGATGGAAGACTGACCGATAATAAGGGTCGCACTGCAAATTTTAAAAACACGATCGTCATCATGACAACAAATATTGGCTCGCACATTATTTATAGCAATCTTCAGGAAAAAGCAAACCGTGAAGATATTCTTGAAAAAACAAAAACAGAATTAATGCAATTATTGAAACAAACAATTCGTCCCGAATTTTTAAACCGTATTGATGAAATCATCATGTTTACACCCTTAACAAAAGAAGAAATAAAAAAAATAATTGCTTTACAGATAATCGGTTTGCAGCAAATGATTGCAAAAAATGATATGAACATTGAAATTACAGATGCAGCAACAGAATGGATAGCGAATAATGGGTTTGATGAGCAATATGGAGCGCGGCCTGTAAAAAGACTTATCCAAAGAAACATTCTCAATTCACTTTCAAAAGAAATTCTCGCGGGAACAATTCAGGCAGGGCAAAAAATTTTAGTGGATTGCGAAGAAGATGGTTTGGTGTTAACTAATTAAACCTATATATGACACAAATTTCACGAATTTCAGAACTTCTGACTTGCCACAGTAGATATAAAGAGAGAAAAACGACTCTGGAAGAGTCGAATGTTTGTAACCCCGAGCAACGCTCGGGGTAAAAACAAAGAGAGATAACCGATTTTGGCGAAAAATTTGCCCAAGATTATCTTTTGTAAAAAATAGTTAAATCGCAAATTTTATGACAAAATATCGCATCATATTTTGCGATAGATCAGGAGTTCTGAATCATGTAAAAATCAGTGAAACCTGTGGCAAAATTTTATCTTAATAAATTCAATTCATGTTTTAAAACCTCTACGAAATTTTACAAATTCATAAAAATTAACCATATTCGCAAATTAATTAATTAAAAGGAGGAATAATAATGGCAAATGAATTAAGTAATTTATACCCAAAACCCTTATGGGAAATTTTCGGACAAATATGCAATATCCCGCATCCATCAAAGAATGAAGCAAAAATTATTCAGTATGCAAAAGAATTCGGAGAAAAACTCGGTTTAAAAACCATTGTAGATGAAGTCGGAAATGTAATCATTAAAAAACCGGCTACTCCGGGAATGGAAAACAGAATGGGCATTGTTCTTCAGGGACACCTAGATATGGTTCCCCAGAAAAATAGTGATACAAACCACGATTTTGAAAAAGATCCTATTCAAACTGTAATTGACGGAGAATGGGTTCGCGCAAACGGAACAACGCTTGGCGCTGATAATGGCATTGGAGTTGCTGCTGCTATGGCTGTTCTTGAAGCGAAAGACCTCGTTCATGGTCCGGTAGAAGTTCTTCTTACTATTGATGAAGAAACAGGCATGACCGGAGCATTTGGTTTAAAAGCAGGCTTGCTTGATGGCGACATTTTAATGAACCTTGATTCAGAAGACGAAGGCGAATTATACATTGGTTGCGCGGGCGGACTCGACGCTACGCTGAAATTCAAATATGAAAATGTTCCTGTTCCAGCCGATCATATTGCTTACAGAATAGACTTGAAAGGCTTGAAAGGTGGTCATTCCGGTGTTGACATCAACTTGCAGCGCGGAAACTCTAATAAATTATTATTCCGTTTTTTAAAATTTGCTGAAAAAGAATTTTCAGTGCGTATTGCTCAAATTGATGGAGGAAGCCTTCGCAATGCAATACCTCGTGAATCGTATGTAATAGTAACACTTCCTGCTGATAAGGAAAAATCATTTTTAGAAAGCATTCAAAATCATAAAGAGTTTTTCAAAAATGAACTTGCAGCAGTTGAACCTACATTACAATTTGAAGCGAAAAAAGCAGATATGCCTGCAAATGTAATGGATGAAAAAACACAAAAAAATCTAATCTGTGCTGTGTATGCCTGCCCGAACGGTGTTGTCCGCATGAGCGATGATATGAAAGGTGTTGTTGAAACTTCAACAAATCTTGCCATTATTAAATCAGAAAACGGTGCTGTGAAAATTTCCTGCCTGATGCGCAGTTCTGTTGACTCTTCAAAAGAAGATTTAGCAAACATGATGGACAGTGTGTTCTCTCTTGCAGGAGCTGAAGTTGAATTTTCTGGAGGCTATCCCGGATGGAAACCAAACATGGCCTCTCCTATTTTAAAAACCATGCAGGATATTTACCAGAATAAATACGGACAAATTCCTGAAATTAAAGTTATACATGCCGGTTTGGAATGTGGTTTGCTTGGCGGTGTTTATCCACACTGGGACATGATTTCATTTGGTCCTACCATTCGCTTTCCCCACTCACCAGATGAAAAAGTGCATGTTCAATCTGTAGGTAAATTTTGGGATTTTCTTGTTGAAACTTTAAAATATACTCCGATAAAAAAATAGATTTTTTCCCAACCTGAAAAACCTGTGAACTTCATTATCTTTAATAGTGAAGAGTCACAGGTTTTTTAATTGTTTACATCGAAACAAAGGAATGTCATTTACCACAAAATATCAGAATATTTTCAAGCTTCATTTTATAGTTTTCATTCTTGGCTTTACAGCTATTCTTGGAAAACTTATTGAAATCCCAGCTATAGAGCTGGTGTGGTATCGCATGATGTTTGCCTTTATTGCTGTTTTCTTTTTTCTGAAATTTCGCTCAATTAATTTTGCAGTACCACGTAAAGAGCTATTAAAAATTGTTGCAACAGGACTCATTGTTGCAGCGCATTGGATTTTCTTTTTTCATTCTATAAAAGTGTCGAATGTATCCGTTGCTTTAGGCTGCCTTTCTTCCGGAACCCTCTTCGCAAGCATTCTTGAACCACTTATCGAACGCAGAAAAATTTCTTGGCTTGAAATTGTAATTGGTATTATAATAATTTTTGCCATTTATATTATTTTTCAATTTGAAATGCGCTATTATCTTGGCATTATCTTTTCTATTATTTGCGCGTTTCTTTCTTCTTTGTTTACTGTAATAAATAAAAATCTAACTGCCCGGAACAATGCGAATGTTATTACATTCTATGAAATGATTGCCGGGTTTGCTGGTGTAAGTATTTATATGCTTCTATCGAAAAATATTTCTGAAATTCAACTTACCCTGACATGGAATGATTTTATTTTTCTTGCTTTACTCGGAACCGTTTGCACTGCTTATGCATTCGTTGCAACTGTAGATATAATGAAACAACTGTCTGCTTATACAATTGTGTTATCTATTAATCTGGAACCTGTTTATGGCATACTTCTTGCCTTTTTTATTTTTGGTAAAAGCGAACGTATGACACCGGGATTTTATACAGGCGCACTAATTCTGCTTGCCTGCGTTTTTTTATATCCTATTATTAAAAGAAAATATTTCAGTAATAAGAATAATTGATTTTGCTTTACCGGTGATTTCGACTCCGCTCAATCACCGATAAAAATAAAAAAGAATAATATGAGATACGCAGTTATAGATCTTGGTACAAATACTTTCAATCTGTTGATATTTGAACCGGATTCTGAAAAAACATTTAAAAAAATTATCAGTACCAAGCGCTCTGTCAAACTTGGACTCGGGGGTATTAACAGCAATCATTTAACTCAGGATGCAATGCTGCGGGGAGAGCGGGCTATCAGCAGTTTGTATGCTGTAATTGAAAAATATGAAGTATCAAAAACTTTTACTTATGCTACATCTGCAATACGAAGCGCAGCAAATGGAGGCGATTTCAAAAAAATAATCGAATCAAAATTTCCACTTGAAATAACAATTATATCAGGAGAAAGAGAAGCAGAACTGATTTACAAAGGCGTTTCTCTTGCTGTTGATTTTACAGATCAACCTGTATTGATTCTTGATATTGGCGGTGGCAGCAATGAATTTATTATTGCAAATAATACAGGAATATTATGGAAACAAAGTTTCAATATCGGCATTGCAAGACTGATAGAGCACTTTCATCCATCTGATCCGATAAAAACAAATGAAATTTCAGAAATAGAAAATTATCTTTTGCATGAGTTAGAACCAATGTTTGCAGCGGTAAAAGAAAACAAAGCATCCACTCTGATAGGCTCTTCTGGTTCTTTTGAAACTTTTGCTGATATTCTGGAACTTCAAAATTCAACAAATCCGGCTTGCGAAATTGACCTGAAACAATACAACGCACTCCATCAGACATTAGTTGAAAGCACTCTTGAACAAAGAAGAAAAATGCAGGGGCTTGTTCTTATGCGTACAGAAATGATTGTTCTGGCAAGTGTTCTGACACAATTGGTAATTAAAAAAGCAGGTATTACAAAATTAATAAAAGCAGATTATTCTCTTAAAGAAGGAATGATAAGTGAAATTTTAGGATGAGATATTTGATGGAGTAACACTAATAAGCAAAAAAACCATCCGAAGATGGCTTTTTTTTATTTTAAAACAGAAAGCACGCCGGCTGCGCAACCTTCCTTTCCTTCGTTGAATGTTATAAATACAAGATATTGTCCTGTTTTTGTACAGGGAAAATCAAAAGACTTATAATCTTTTCCCTTAAAAAAACTAGACCCCTGTAGTTTATTTCCATCGTACAATTGTATGATGGGCTGACCTGGCAACCCCTTATCTGCAGCCACATTGAACCGATACGATTGTCCTTTGCTTAGAGTAATGGAGAATTTTGCAACGGGTTGTTGCTTTCTTGGTTCCTGCGCTTTTAAACGTACTTTAAAATCTTTCAGGTAACTGGCTGCTCCTTTTAAATCTTTTACGGCAATGTCAACAAGAGTCTGATTGCACTGGGCTTTCAATAGAAAGGGACTTATAAATAGAATAATAAATAATATCTTTTTCATAGCTATATACTGATTTTCTGTTTTAAAATTTATTACTGAACAAGCTTGTTTCTGATTTTTGCTGTAACCTGAATAATATTTTTCAATTGCTCGTCTGTTATTTCAACAACACTTTTTGAATTTTGTTTAATAACAAGCCTTCCGTTTTCTTCAACCTGTTCGGGCTCTCCTTGTTCAATAGATATTTTTACATCTTTATAGGCTTCTTTTAATTCATTCAAATCAGTTACAAGGGATGTAAAATTCTTATCGTTTTTAAAATTGCCGAGTATAATTATAATATTATTCAGCATATTTTTCTGATCACCAATTCGCTCTGCTATGTTTACATTCGGGTTTGATTTTACCACCTGTGTTGCAAGAAACAGACCTTCAATCCATACGCCTGTAACCATAAGCGCGCTGATGTTGGTTCTCTTGTTTTCTCTCAAATAATTATCCATCTGGTTAAAACTTGAAACGGACAAATACATCAGAGAGTCAAGATTTGTGCTGTTAGTGGCTAATTTTTTCAATGTCTGAAAATCAAAAAACTGACCAACTTTAAGATTATCTGCAAGGGATTTAATTGCAGAAATATAATTAATTACCATACCAGTTTTATCATACATATTCAAATACCCCAGATCAGAACCGAGAATACCGAGGCGTAAAGCCTGTTCAAAACTGGTATTGAGGTTATCAACCTTATCAGGATTTGAAACATAATCTTTAGAGAAACTGATACCTGCCTTTTTGATTAATGCAGCCATCTCAATCGGAGATGAGACATTATCAATTAACTGCTCCATTGTTTCCTGAGGAATTTCTAATTGCTGGTCGTCAAAAAGCGATTCCTTGGGAGCATCTGTTTTATTCTCACCTGACTCAGAACAAGCAAAAAAGCCGGCAGTCAGAAGGGTCAGCGCAAAAATGCGTAGTCTTTTAAAAATCATATTCTGTAATAATTAAATTTTTGCTAAAATATACATTATGTATGAATTGAAAAAATATTTTATTATGTGAAAAAATAAAATTAACTTATGTCAATTTGTTGTTTGATTTATACTTCGCCTGTAATCAATTGCGCTTGGGTAAAATCATTGTGGAAATATAATTCTATTCAATTTATTTTTAAAACAGAATAAAATAAGCCATTTATAACGGCTGTCATTTTATCATAATCAAGTGTTTCGGGAAGGTCTCCGGGTGTGTGATATAGTTTTGTGCGATAAAAAGCAGTGTTGCTAATCATGATTGCTTTATATCCAAAATTCCAGTAATTCAAATGATCTGAATAATCAATCCCTTTTATAAAACGGGGCGCACGAATAGATTTAACTTTAACGATGCAATTTTTTTTCATAGATCGTTTAATTTTTTTTCCAAAACGATTACAAGCCATTTTATCCACAACCGTTATGAAATTTGCAGTGGTCGGATAAAATAATTTCATTATACCCAGAGGAAAAGACTGTGAATTAGGGATATCTGAATAATAGCCAATCATATCAAGACAAATCATTCCTTTTAATTTCACATTGTTATCGAACATTGATTTTGCATGAACATAACTGCCCATTTCTTTAGTTCTGAAAAAAGGAGGTTCTTCCAGTGTGTATGCAACAAGATCAATCCGATATTTTAAATTCTGATTTTTGAATAAACGTGATAGTTCGAGTAAACCTGCGACACCGCTTGCGTTATCATCTGCTCCAGGCTGATTACCACAAACATCATAATGTGCGCCAATAATAATTCTTTTCCCATCATCAGGACCAAAGGAGGCAATAATATTTTTATATTCATTTCCATTAACCAGATATTTTTGTTCTTCAATAGTTGCAGTGGATTCTGCAAACACAGACTGAATATAAGCAGCCGCTTCATTTAAAGCAGCAGTATTCTTATAGTTTCGGGGTTGAGATGTACCGGTAAGTTTTAATACGTCGTTTTTTAAACGCTCTGCAGAAACTTGCGCATAAGAATGCTGAACAATAAATAACAGAAACAAAAAAACTATGATAAACTTATTCGCAGAAAATGTAGGAGTAGAATTGTACGACATCTATTCTTTATATTTACAAGCCTTGAGGGTATAAAAACGTTTTGTAAACATACTATTTTCGTTCTAAATTTCCTAATAATTCCGCACAAATATCATTCAATATTTAATGTGCTTTAACTAGTAATCTGGATACACTTCACCGATACAAAAAAAGAAATTATACTACAATAAATTTTTAGTTTCGAATTTATCAGGTTATTCGATATTTTCTGTGGAAAATTAAGCAAGCTCCCCCTGTTAATCAGTGCAGGACTGGCTGTAGGGAATGCTATTGCGCAGTCCGACCCTAATCTGGTGATGCTTGCTTGAAAAACTACTATAGTCGTTCTTATAAGTTTAAAATTTTCACACTAATTTTGTCGAATAACCAAAATTTATTGAGTTTTTGAAAAACAAACAAGCCTACAGATTTTCATCTATAAGCTTGCTTTTTTTATACTAAATCTATGGGTTGAGATTTAACTGTTCCGTAATAATATCTATGCCATATTCAAAAGAAAATTGGCATCAATATTTAACTTTGTATGAAGCTTCTTTGCCAACATAATATTTAACTTGGTTTTTCCATTTAATAATTCGGAAATACGAGATTCCCTAATACCCAAAAGTGTGGCTAATTGGTTTTGTTTTATATTTAGTTCAAACATTTTGAACCTAATCATTTCTTTAAGTGTTGCAGGCTTTTTTATTGGCATTAAAGGAATACTGTCCTCGTATTCTTCCGCCATAAGAGAAAGTGTTTTTAATGTTGTCAGTTCTTTTTTTGATAAATTTTCAGAACCGCCTTTTTGAGTACTTTTTTGAAGTAGTTCTTCAATTTTTGCCATCACATCATTGTACTCTGACCTTTGTGTGATTTTGCTTGTTTTCATCCTTAATTTATTTTTATATTGTACTACAATCTATTTTATCATATTCAGAATGTGTGTCAATAAATCTGATATACATGGTTCTTATGTCAAAAAATATCATCGCAACCAAACGATAATCATTACCTTTAATATTAAACACATATCGGTCATTTTTAACATAATCAGCACTATTGAATGTTTTTTTAATATCTGCCAGACTATTCCAGTTAGCTTTCTTAGCTTTTTTATACCAGTCATTTAATGCATCTATAATGTCCGGATGTTTGTCCCCAGCTTCTACTAACTTAGTCTTTGTAATTATAACCATATCCAAAAATATCTTACAAATATACGAAATTAATTCCAAAAAGTGTAATTTTATTACAATTATTTTCAATAATAGGTAATTTAATTTACAACCTATTTTTTTCTAATTCAACAGATGTGGAAATTTTAATTAAAATGTAAATAGAGCAACATAAAACTACGTTGCTCAGAAATTAAACCTACTATAGAAAAAAAATCATACGCTTACTCATAAGCATCGCATAAAAAAACCGGTAGCTGAAGTACTCGAAACCACCGGTTTTTTTGTTTTTATTTTTTAATCATTTCGCATCAGCAAGAAAACGTATGATTTTCATGCAGGCACTATTTTATGTTTAGTTCTTTAATCAAATTCTGCGCTCCGGCATATTTATCAATGATAAATAAGACATAGCGGATATCGCAAATAATGGTTCTTTGTAAATCCGGTTCATAAGCAATATCACCACTCATGGCTTCCCAGTTACCATCAAATGCAAGACCAACAAGTTCGCCGTTACCATTAATAACCGGACTTCCAGAGTTCCCTCCTGTAATATCATTATTGCTTAAATAACATACTCGCAAATTACCATCTTTAGACGCATATTTTCCATAATCTTTTGCTTTGTATAATTCTTTTAATTTTAAAGGAACTTCAAAGCTGGGGTCGCTTTCATCGTCTTTCTGCATGATGCCATTTATTGTTGTGAAATAATCAAATTCAACAGCGTCGCGGGGAGTGTATGCTTTAACCTGTCCGTAAGTGATGCGCATAGTGCTGTTTGCATTCGGATAATACATTTTATCGGGATTCATCTTCAGAAGTCCGTCAACAAATAAGCGATTGGCTTTCTTTAATTTTTCAAAATCTGCCTGTGTCGCTTTTGAGTGCTTTGTATTATTGGCAAACAAATCCTGCATTAAAACAAATAAAAGATCTTTTTGTAATACTTTTAATTTAGTATTTCCAAGCCATTCGTTTAATTTTTCCTCATTTGAAAAAATAGATTTTTTATAAACATAAGCTGCATATTTATCAAAATCTCCTTTGAAATCTTTTTCAACTTTAGCAAAAATATCGGGATGAAATTCCTTTTTGACATCATCATGATACATTTTCAGCAATGCGCCCATAAGCTTAATTTCTGTAGCAAGATCAAAATCTCTGTAATAGTTATCCATATATCTTCTGAACTCAGTAATTTCTGCCATTATTTTTGATTTGAATTCATTCGTAACGTTGCTCATAGTATCTGCTTTTTGCAACAGAGCATGAAGTGACAAAATATTATGCGCGAGAGAAATTCCATCAGCACCGCGGAAAGCTGCTTCCCTGAAATACATAGTTGCGAGGTTATACTGTTCAAGTGCTTGGTAGGTATCATTAAAATCTTTTATTACGCTTCCGTATTTTGTCTGTCTGTCTCCATTTTCAGTCCATTTCTGAAATTGATTTTCCAATTCTTTTTTCTGACCAAAAACATCGAGTCGGATCAAACCTTTTGTCTGTCCTATAAAATATTTCCAGTAATTGCTGGTGCGCGCATATTTTGCTGAATATTTTATTTTCATTTCCCTGCTCTGGCTCATGCTTTCACGGAGGACAGCCAGTTTTGCATCACGAATTTTAACAATGGCAGGATTAATAAAATCAATAGCCTGTTTTACGCCTGCTGAAGGAAGAAAACGATTGGTTGAACCCGGATAACCGAGAATCATCATGAAATCATCTTTATTAATTTCATTAAGAGAAACCGGAAGGAACGTTTGCGCTTTCATTGGAATATTTTCTGGTCTATATTCGGCAGGTTTACCATCAGTATCTGTATAAATACGGAACAATGAAAAATCGCCTGTATGTCTTGGCCACATCCAATTATCAGTATCTCCGCCAAATTTACCTATTGAAGACGGAGGTGCTCCAACAAGACGAACATCACTGTAAATAAGATAAACAAAGAGATAAAAATTATTTCCTTCAAATAGGCTGCTAACATTCGCATTATAATTTGTCTCCTTTGTTGCCTGAGTAACAATTTCAGCACTTAATTCTGAAATTTTACGACCTCTCTCCTGCTCTGTCATATTATCATTCAAACCTGCAAGAATTTTATCTGTTACATCTTCAATCCTAATCAAAAATTTTGCTGTTAGATTTTCATTAGGAAGCTCCTGCTTTTTAGTCATAGCCCAGAAACCTTCTTCCAGATAATTATGATCAAGCGTAGAATTTGCCTGAATATAACCATATCCGCAATGATGATTCGTCAGAACCAAACCTTCTGCTGAAATCAAAGACCCGGTACAACCGTTTCCAAACTGAACGATTGCATCTTTTAAACAAGCTTTATTTACAGCATAAATATCTTCAGGGCTTAATTTAAACCCTATTTTTTTCATATCATTATAATTCTTGTTCAGTAAATTAAGGAGCCACATTCCTTCATCTGCCTTTACAAGACTGATAGCTAAAAAGCTAACAACGATAACAAGGGAACTGATTTTTCTTATCATAATGCTACTATTCTAAATTATGGTTTCATATAATTAATCCGGTAAATTTAATAAGAAAAAACGATTTTAAAAAAAATGATGCAAATTATTGCAGGGTAAACGTACGTCTGAAATAATTCTTTTTTTAGTACGCTTCTAAAAGAGCTTCGTCCTTTTTGCCAAAATATGAAAATAAACACTATTTAGTGTCCGTCCATAAAGTCAGTGTTTAGTTCATAATGTTCGAGAGCAAGCCTGCCTTGCCGGTAGGCAGGGCTTTCGAAGCCCTGAAAATCAGAAGTGTACTTGGGTACATGATTGATTTGAAGGGCGAGAGTAACGCAGCTATCGGACATTATGGACAAACACTATTTAAAAAAGCTAAAATTAACACTTCCATATATACGCTGATCGAAAAAACGCGAATAATTTTGAAACGAAAAATCTTTAGAATGTTCCAAAATAAACCATCCATTTTCTTTAAGAAGATTATTCTCAAAAATCAAATCAGGAAGTAAAGCTGTGTTTTTATCTGCATAAGGAGGATCTGCAAAAATAATATTAAAAGAAGATGTACATCTTTTTAAAAAAATAAATGCATTTGCTTTAATCACTTTTATTTGCGCCAACTGCAAATTATCTGCTGTTTTTTTAATAAAAGAATAATGATTAAAATTATTTTCAACAGCAGTTATTTCAACAGCTCCACGCGAAGCAAATTCAAAACTTATACTTCCTGTCCCAGAGAATAAATCAATTATGTTTAGCGTATCAAAATCAAAATTATTTAATATAATATTGAACAAACTTTCTTTCGCAAAATCGGTTGTTGGGCGCGCGTTGAAATTTTTCGGAGGATGTATATTTCTGCCTTTCAGTTCTCCGCTAATTATTCGCATTTGTATAAATTAACAAGATTGGTAAACATTCCGGAAGGAACATCATTAAAGATATAAGAATACTGAAACTGATCATTGTGCTTATCAAAAATAATATTCCGAATAAACCTTTTTAATTTTAAATGAGCTTCCGAATTTTTTGTAAGAATACCGCTTAGTAAAATATCGGCTTCTTCAGGATTAAGTTTTAACTGATCGTAAATATACATAATATAATACACGAGGTCATCTGCATTTTTATAAGAAAAACTATTATACAACTGCATGCCTGATGAATTAATAACAATAAGATCAAAATACATACTGTTAGCGTGTGCAAGCACTTTAGATTTATTGCCTTTAAATTTAAAACGAATAAGATTCGATTCAATGAAAGGAATCGAAGAGTGATACAATTTTGAATTGGGAAAACGCATGTAAACCGCTTCTACAAGAGGATACGGAAGAGAAAAAATAATATGAGCATCAGCATTACGGATATTATTTGAATGAAGAGCTTCCGTATCATTTAACTCATGATTAAATGATAAGAATAATTTCATCTGTTCTTTATCAAACAAAGGTTCGGGGACTAATGTATACTTCGTTGTATTAAAAACAAAACGAACAGATTTGTACTTGCAACACAGGTATTCATCAGCATCAATTATCGAAATTATTTTTTCTGAAAAAGCCTCTGAATTAAATTCCTCGAAAAAGAAAGGAATATGCCTGATAGCAATATATTTATTTCGTGAAGAATCTAAAATACAATAAGAAAACCCATCCAATCCGGCCTGCATACTTAATGCATAAGATGCGGTAGCATTGATATTCAGCGTTTCGTCCTGTAAATTTATTTCATTCATTTTAATAATTTTTGCAATTTAATTTACAAAAATAATTTTTTTAATGAAACAGCACAAGGATTTTCTAAAAAGAGGAAAAGATATTACTTCGTAATTGGTAAATGGTGTCTTCGACTCCCTGCCTACCGGACAGGCAGGCGCTCAGACACCGATTACCAATTACCTATTACTGATTACCAAATTTAATTAACAAACTTGCTTTACAGTAATTACTTTTCTACATTTGAGGCATGATAAAAGATTTTCTGATAAAAGAAATAACACAGGAATTAAAATTTGTTCCTACCGAAGATCAAAAGCTTCTTATTTTAAAGATGGCAGACTTTGTTGCAGAGCCAGGCAATGAAAGATTAATGCTGATAAAAGGTTTCGCAGGAACAGGAAAAACAAGTACTGTGAGCGCTTTTGTAAGAGCGATGCATCTTTTTAAACGAAATTGTATTTTAATGGCGCCAACAGGAAGGGCTGCAAAAGTGTTTTCTCTTTACTCAGGACAACAGGCTTACACGATCCACAAAATCATTTACAGACAGAAATCAATGAACGATGGAATCGGGAACTTCAATCTTAATAAAAACTTATTCTCCAATGCTATTTTTCTGATTGATGAAGCATCCATGATTTCAAATCAATCGAACGATGCAAGTGTTTTCGGAACAGGTCGCCTTCTTGATGATATTGTAGAATATGTAAATGGTGGAATAAATTGTAAATTAATTTTAATAGGAGATACTGCGCAGCTCCCTCCTGTCGGAAATCCGTTAAGTCCCGCGCTTGACCCTGAAGCATTAAGAGTTTACGGAAAAAAAACGGAAGAAATACTTTTACGTCAGGTAATACGGCAAACAGAGGGATCGGGAATATTAACCAATGCAACGATGATTAGAAAATCTATTGATGAAAATAACATTGAGCAACCAAATTTTCATATTAAAGGATTTAATGATATTATCCGGCTATCGGGAGATGAGCTTATTGAGACCATTTCAGAATCTTATGACAAGCATGGGATAGAAAACACAATAATAACATGCAGATCGAACAAACAGGCCAACAAATACAATCAGGGCATCAGAAATATGATTTTGGGAAAAGAATCTGAACTCTGCAACGGAGATTTATTAATGGTTGTTAAAAATAATTATTTCTGGCTTCCTGAAAATGAAGAAGCAAGTTTCATTGCCAACGGTGATATTGTTGAAGTATTAAGAGTTTCCAAGTACTATGAACGTTATGGATACCGATTTTCAGATGTTACCCTGCGGTTGATAGATTATCAAAATTTAGAATTTGATGCGCGAATAATTCTTGATACATTAATGATTGAAGCACCTGCTCTTACGCAAGAAAATAATAAAAAACTCTTTTATGCCATTGCAGAAGACTATGCAGATATTTCGCCAAAAAAGAAAAGACTCGAAAAAATAAAAGCAGACCCCTTTTTTAATGCGCTTCAGGTTAAATTCGGATATGCAGTAACCTGTCATAAAGCGCAGGGAGGGCAATGGCAAAATGTTTTTGTTGAACAGGGTTATGTTCCACCGGATCAAATGGATATTGAGTACCTGCGCTGGCTATACACTGCAATAACAAGGGCTACAGAAAAACTGTATCTTGTTAATTTCAATAAGACATTCTTTACGGAAAATTCCGAATAAATTTCTTCGCTGAAAATCCTAATTTTTTTTTCCACCCGAAAGTATTAATATTGCAATGTGAAATTTATAGACTCCATAAAAAAATATATTGCTTCTTTTATTTTAAAAAATAAGCTTAAAAACCATTCCAGAGAAAAGGCTTTTCATAACTTTGAATCAGCCAGAACGATTGGTTTAATTTGCAATGCGCAGGATCAGAAAATATATTACCATGCAAAACAATTCTCTGAATTTCTTTATGCGAAAAATATTAAAGTCTATGCCATAGGTTTTATTGAAGGCGATGCCGTTCTTGATGCTTTTTCCTATCAGAAAGGATTTAATTTCATTTCAAACAAAGACCTTAACTGGCTGAAAATACCTCATGGAGAGATTGTAGAGAATTTCATAGATAATAAATTTGACATTCTGATTAACTTAATATTGGAAGAAAACTTCCAGGTAGATTATTTGGTTGGACTATCTCAGGCAAAATTCAAAATCGGGTATATTCCTTCTGACGGAAAATGGTATGATCTTACAATAAATATTACCAGCAATCCCAAACTGGAGTTCTTTATTGAACAGGTTAAACACTACCTTACTATGATTAAAAAATAAATCAGGGATTTCTACGGGACATCTGCTTTTTTACGCCCCACCGCTTTGTGCTTTCGGCGTTTTCGGACTAAAGGATACAACACTTTTTCGGAAAGAAATATAGCAAATATCTGAAAAACTATTGAGCTGAATGTTGAAACTCCCAGCATTTTGATTGTTGCCGTTTCTTTTCGTGTAATATAGTTCCCTTCATGATAACGTTTCACAAACTGATTTACCTCCAAGCCAACAGAAATCTGAGTAAACTTGCAAATAAAAACATTCGAGAACAAAATATAATTTTCAACTCTGTTGTCTATATTACTTTCTCTTGTTTCAGGAATTATCCATTCGTCAGTTACACCCATGGAAGTTCTCTGTTTTGCGTCTGCCTGATTCACATTATCAATAATTGCAGAAAAGAAATTAATAAATGCATATATAACTAAAACAGTCAGACCATACATTATTGGAATAAAAATAATGGAATGTGCGAAGGCCAGCTTATTCTTTGGAGCACGGCTAATAATTCTTCTAATATTTTTTACAACAAAATAAAAAAGTGTAAAAAATAAGGGAACTAAAATCCCATAAATAATTTCTTTCCATGCTCCGGGATGCGTAACAAAAACATCCCAAAGAATATTAAAAAACACGAGAAACAAAAACAAATATAAGGCTCTGTGCTTGTATCTTATTTTAAATTTCTCATCTAACTGTCGGGTTTTCTTTTCCATAATAATCTACAAAAATAATAAAACCTTTGGATTGTTATAAAACTTAGAAACTGTTTTGAATTTTAATATATGATAACAATGAACAATATTTTGTTCATAACTATTTGATA